>NZ_JBNAGA010000002.1:1010000-1044868 GCF_049800955.1 Primorskyibacter sp. S187A
AACTGCAATTCTCTGCGGGCCAAGTTGTGGAGCGGCGAGCTGACAGCAAGTCAGAGCTAATGTTGCGCTACAAGATGGGTTCGAAACGCGGACCGTTTCAACCGGCCGTGGGCCTCTCCCTTGCAGAAGATGGAGAGGCATGGATCGGATTTGGTCAGACTTACACGATGCAGTGGGGGTCTTCACCATTCTACGCCGAGCTTCACGCCATGCCTGGTTTATATTCCAGTGGTGGTGGTTTCGAGCTAGGCGGTCCAATCGCATTTAGATCGGGTATCGAAGTTGGATTTGAGAACCGCCGTGGATGGCAGTTTGGTCTGAGTTTCGATCATAGATCAAATGCAGGTATCTATGAAGACAATCCCGGTATTGAAACGGTTCAATTCCGAGTGTCGATACCAACCAACTAATTGATTGTTATCAGTGTCCAGTCTTGTGACGGCGTACCTTTTGTATAATGGGTCATCGACTTGGTCTATCTAGCAAGCTTAAGCCGATAGGTGTAGGCGCAGCGAAAGCGAGTCTTAATAGGGCGTCGAGTTAGATGGATCAGACCCGAAACCGAGTGATCTAGGCATGACCAGGTTGAAGGTAAGGTAACACTTACTGGAGGACCGAACCCACATCTGTTGAAAAAGATCGGGATGAGTTGTGCCTAGGGGTGAAAGGCCAATCAAACTCGGAGATAGCTGGTTCTCCGCGAAATCTATTTAGGTAGAGCGTCATCCGAATACCCCGGGGGGTAGAGCACTGGATGGGTAATGGGGCCCCACAGGCTTACTGATCCTAACCAAACTCCGAATACCCGGGAGTACTAGATGGCAGACACACAGCGGATGCTAACGTCCGTTGTGGAGAGGGAAACAACCCTGACCTACAGCTAAGGCCCCTAATTCATGGCTAAGTGGGAAAGCAGGTGGGACGACCAAAACAACCAGGAGGTTGGCTTAGAAGCAGCCATCCTTTAAAGATAGCGTAACAGCTCACTGGTCTAAATAAGTTGTCCTGCGGCGAAGATGTAACGGGGCTCAAGCCATGAGCCGAAGCTTAGGATGCCGTAAGGCATGGTAGCGGAGCGTAGTGTGACATAGCTTCATTCCTCCTTAGATCCTTAGGGATCACTGGAGGAGAGAAGCTTTCTGTGAAGCCGGCCTGTGAGGGATCCGGTGGAGAGATCACTAGCGAGAATGATGACATGAGTAGCGACAAAGAGTGTGAGAGACACTCTCGCCGAAAGTCCAAGGGTTCCTGCTTAAAGCTAATCTGAGCAGGGTAAGCCGACCCCTAAGGCGAGGCCGAAAGGCGTAGTCGATGGGAACCAGGTTAATATTCCTGGGCCAGATGGAAGTGACGGATCATGAAGGTTGTTCACCCTTATTGGATTGGGTGGGCCGCTAATTGGTCCCTGGAAATAGCTCCATCATTAGATCGTACCCTAAACCGACACAGGTGGACTGGTAGAGAATACCAAGGCGCTTGAGAGAACGATGTTGAAGGAACTCGGCAAAATACCTCCGTAAGTTCGCGAGAAGGAGGCCCGGTTCCTAGGCAACTAGGGGCTGGGGGCACAAACCAGGGGGTGGCGACTGTTTACTAAAAACACAGGGCTCTGCGAAGTCGCAAGACGACGTATAGGGTCTGACGCCTGCCCGGTGCCTGAAGGTTAAAAGGAGGGGTGAGAGCTCCGAATTGAAGCCCAGGTAAACGGCGGCCGTAACTATAACGGTCCTAAGGTAGCGAAATTCCTTGTCGGGTAAGTTCCGACCTGCACGAATGGCGTAACGACTTCCCCGCTGTCTCCAACATCGACTCAGCGAAATTGAATTACCTGTCAAGATGCAGGTTTCCCGCGGTTAGACGGAAAGACCCCGTGCACCTTTACTACAGCTTCGCACTGGCATCAGGCACAATATGTGCAGGATAGGTGGTGGGCTTTGAAGCAGAGACGCCAGTTTCTGTGGAGCCTCCCTTGAGATACCACCCTTATTCTGCTTGATGTCTAACCGCGGTCCGTTATCCGGATCCGGGACCCTGCGTGGTGGGTAGTTTGACTGGGGCGGTCGCCTCCTAAAGCGTAACGGAGGCGCGCGAAGGTTGGCTCAGAGCGGTCGGAAATCGCTCGTTGAGTGCAATGGCAGAAGCCAGCCTGACTGCGAGACTGACAAGTCGAGCAGAGTCGAAAGACGGCCATAGTGATCCGGTGGTCCCGAGTGGAAGGGCCATCGCTCAACGGATAAAAGGTACGCCGGGGATAACAGGCTGATACTGCCCAAGAGTCCATATCGACGGCAGTGTTTGGCACCTCGATGTCGGCTCATCTCATCCTGGGGCTGGAGCAGGTCCCAAGGGTACGGCTGTTCGCCGTTTAAAGAGGTACGTGAGCTGGGTTTAGAACGTCGTGAGACAGTTCGGTCCCTATCTGCCGTGGGTGTAGGATACTTGAGAGGAGTTGCCCCTAGTACGAGAGGACCGGGGTGAACGATCCACTGGTGGACCTGTTGTTGCGCCAGCAGCAGTGCAGGGTAGCTATGATCGGACAGGATAACCGCTGAAGGCATCTAAGCGGGAAGCCCCCCTCAAAACAAGGTATCCCTGAGAGCCGTCGTAGACTACGACGTCGATAGGCCGGAGATGTAAGCATGGTAACATGTTCAGTTGACCGGTACTAATTGCTCGATAGGCTTGATTTGATCCAGTAATAGCCAGGCTATTATGGACGATGAAGCATACGCTCCTAATCAGCGTACTGACTTGGAAACTTGGACTTTTCTTGGTTTGGTGATCATAGCACGAGCAAAACACCCGGCTCCATTCCGAACCCGGTCGTTAAGTGCCGTAGCGCCGATGGTACTGCATCTTAAGGTGTGGGAGAGTAGGTCATCGCCAAACCTAGTAAGGTCCAAGTTACGTATCTCTCTAACGATGCGCCACAGATCACGTTCTAAAAGACCTGAGGCGCACACTGGTTGGCGCGGGATGGAGCAGCCCGGTAGCTCGTCAGGCTCATAACCTGAAGGTCGCAGGTTCAAATCCTGCTCCCGCAACCATCTCAATCGACACCCCGCCCGTAAAAAGGCGGGGTTGGTCGTTTTGGGGAGCTGGCTGTTGTCGACACTCCGCCAATTCCCTATATATTTCGATCGCGTGTCCATCCGCGCCGCGACTGTGTCGCGCTTGCTGAACTTGCGGTGTGTTCAAGGCCAGTATCCTGGCATCACCTAAGCCCGGCGTGAGATATCATTTCTGTGCCATTATCGCTGACAATGATGTCGAGTTGGCCGTGCATGCGGATCAGGTCATCCAGTTCGCGGGTCATCGGCGCACCAGACAGGGAACGATCCACCACCGTTGCCAATGCCTCGCGCGTGCAGTCATCCACTCTCCAGAGCACCCGGAACCGTTGACCATCCTCAAAAGCATCAGACACGAAGTCGAGCGACCAACGCTGATTGGCGCGATCCGGCACCAGAATTGGCCAGCGCGTCCCCAAAGCCCGCTTACACGACCGTCTGCGACGGACTGCCCGCCCTTCTGCGCGATACAGCCGGAACAGCTTCTTGTGGTTCACTTCAAATCCCTCTCTGGCAGGCAGAATGCCCAAATGGCGGTACCCGAACCGGCGACGCTCGTTCGCCAATTCGCGCAGCCACTTGCGTAGAAGCTCATCGCCCTGATCCTGCTTCTGATATTGGAAGAGGGACCTGTGCAGATCAGCTAACTTGCATGCCCGACTCTCAGACCGCGCCGATCCATCACGTCCGACACAGCCCTGCGCTTCACATCAGGCGCCAATAATTTTTTGTGGCGAGATCCTTCAGCGCGGCATTGTCCAGCATCGCATCCGCCAGCATGCGCTTCAGCCGGTTGTTCTCATCCTCAAGCGCCCGCGGCTTCTTCGCGTCTGACACGTTCATCCCGCCGAACTTGGCCTTATATTTGTAGAATGCGGCGTCGCTGATCCCGTACTTCCGACACAACTCCTGCGCCTTCACCCCGGCTTCGTATTCTTTGATCATCCCAATGATCTGTTCATCACTAAATCTGCGTGTCATAGCCCATCCTCTCTTGGGACGGATTACCATCACTTCAGGGGGCTGGGTCGGTAACCGTCCCTAGTCGTTCGCGTGCCCGAGTGTGACACTTGTGAGCTTCCAGTTACTGGAAGGATCCTATATCCTCTCATCAACGATCACGGAGCGCCCATGTCCCAGTCACAACACGTCACGTTGATCCTCGATGGTCTCAATTGTGGATCCTGCGTTGCCAGGGCCGATAAATCTTTGCGCGCAGTGCCGGGAATTGACAACGTATCGGTCAACCTCGCAACCAACACCGCAGGATTTGACGCGTCTGATCCGTCAGGCGTGGCGCAGGCCATGACGGCGTTGCAGACGGCTGGCTATCCGCCGCGAGAAGAGCGGCTCACGCTAGACGTTCAGAATATGACATGTGGTGCGTGTTCCGCGCGTGTGCAGGCGGCTTTGGAAAAACAGCCCGGCGTTGTCTCATCAACGGCCAATCTGGCATCCGGCCGCGCCTCCGTGATCTATGCGCAAGGCAGCAATTCGGCACAGGACCTGGCAAAAGTCTGCACCGATCTGGGATATCCCGCGCGCCCCGTGTCGCAGTCAAAGGGCGCAAGCCAGGGCGAGCAACAGGCAGAGGAAGCCGCGCGCCTCAAACGCCGGGCTCTCTTCGCGGCTTTGCTGGCGCTGCCGGTGTTCATTCTCGAAATGGGCGCACATATAATCCCGGGCATGCATCACTGGATCGCCCGTACCATCGGGCTGGAAACGTCGTGGTGGATCCAGTTCATTCTGTCCAGCATTGTCCTGTTCGGGCCCGGGCGGATCTTCTTTGCGAAGGGGGTCCCCGCGTTAATCAAACGCGCGCCCGATATGAACGCGCTTGTTGCGATTGGCACAGGCGCTGCATGGTCATTCTCTGTCTTTGCGTTGTTGTTTCCATCCCGCTTGCCCGAAGGGACGCGCGCTGTCTATTTCGAGGCTGCGGCTGTTATCGTCGTCCTGATCCTTGTGGGGCGCTGGCTGGAAGCCCGGGCCAAGGGGCAGACGGGCGCTGCGATCCAAAAGCTGATGGGTCTGCAAACGCGCACCGCGCGGGTCATTCGCAAGGGCACGGAGTTGGACGTTGATATCGATACGGTCGGTGTGGGCGATGTGGTGTCGGTGCGCCCGGGTGAACGCGTGCCTGTTGACGGCACCGTCCTGGAAGGGGCGAGCCATGTTGACGAAAGCATGATCACCGGGGAAGCCATGCCCATGGCCAAGTCCATCGGCGATGCCGTTACCGGTGGCACGGTCAATGGCAACGGGCATGTATTGGTGCGGGCGGAACGTGTCGGCGCTGACACGACGCTGGCCCAGATCATTCGGATGGTCGAAGATGCGCAGGGCGCGCGCCTGCCCATTCAGGCACTGGTCGATCGTGTGACGCTCTGGTTCGTGCCGGGTGTAATTACCATTGCCGTGCTGACGTTGATGGTCTGGCTGACGTTTGGCCCCGCCCCGTCTTTGGGACTTGCCCTGGTGGCCACGGTTTCGGTGCTCATCATCGCATGCCCCTGCGCGATGGGATTGGCGACGCCAACGTCGATCATGGTGGCCACAGGCCGCGCGGCGGAAATGGGTATCCTGTTTCGAAAAGGAGAGGCCTTGCAAAGACTGAGCGACGTCACGGCCGTAGCCTTCGACAAAACCGGGACCGTGACAGCAGGCGCACCGCATTTGACCGACATCGTCGTGGCCAATGGATGGTCGCGCGAAGATGTGTTGCGGCTGGCGGCGTCTGTTGAAGCAAAGTCCGAACACCCAGTGGCGCAGGCCATTGTAGAGGCGTGCGAAAGGGAAGGGGTCGGTCGCTCAGAGGCCACCGCATTTCAAACCACTACGGGCGCTGGTGTCAGAGGCGACGTCGAGGGGAGCATTGTCATCATCGGGACGGCGGCCTTTCTTGAGAAACAGGGGATTGCGTCGGAGGACCTGCGCCAACCTGCCTATGAGCTTGCCGCATCGGGGCGCAGCGTCTTTTTCGTGGCAATAGACGGCGAACTCGCAGGGCTTCTGGCGGTGTCAGATCCGATCAAGCCCACCAGCGCAGACGCGATTGCGCAGCTCAAGGCGCGCGGCCTGCATGTCGTCATGATTACCGGCGACCGTCAGGAAACGGCGCAGGCAATCGCGCAGGATGCGCAGATTGATGACGTCGTGGCGGGAGTGCGACCCGAAGGTAAGGTCGAGGCGATCGATGCTTTGAAAGCTGCAGGGCACAAGGTGGCCTTCGTCGGAGATGGCATCAACGATGCGCCAGCCTTGGCCAGCGCGGATGTGGGCATTGCCATTGGAACCGGAACGGACGTGGCCATAGAAAGCGCGGATGTTGTTTTGATGTCCGGTGATCTGCACGGCGTTGTGAACGCCATGGCCATCAGTGTCGCGACATTGCGCAATATTCGGCAGAACCTGGTCTGGGCGTTTGGCTATAACGCAGCTTTGCTTCCTGTGGCGGCGGGTGTTCTCTATCCGGTCTTTGGGCTGTTGCTGTCCCCTGTTTTTGCAGCGGGCGCCATGGCTTTGTCCTCCGTATCTGTTCTCAGCAATGCGCTGCGCCTGCGCGGGCTCAAGCCTGTTGTAGCGCGGAGCAAGAGCGCCTCAGGCAACCTGGGCGTTGAAGTCGTGTCCAAAGAGCAAGCGGCATGAATATTGGAGAGGCTGCGGCCCGCAGCGGTTTGCCCGCAAAGACCATCCGATACTATGAAGATATTGGGCTTGTCGTCCCGTCTCGCGGCGCCAACGGGTACAGGGCGTTTGTGGAACACGACATCCACAAGCTCGCCTTTCTCGGGCGCGCCCGTGCGCTGGGGTTTTCCGTGGAGGATTGCAGGCACTTGCTCGCGCTCTACGAGGATCAGGGACGCGAGAGCGCGCAGGTCAAACAGCTGGCGCAAGCGCATCTGGCGGAGATTGATGACAAGATTGTGCAATTACAGTCCATGCGAGACACGCTAGCTCATTTGATAGAGGCGTGTCATGGCGATGCGCGGCCCGATTGCCCTATCCTGAATGATCTGGCCGATCCTGCCAGGGACGAGCGCCCCAGCTAGAGAGGCGATCACATGAAATCTACGTTCATCAAAACGGCCGTTGGCGCATTGGCCTTATGCTCTGCCATGGTCACCGGGCCTGTTTTTGCCAACAGCATTTCTTTTGACAAATCATGGAAAGAGCAGGGGCTCCTGCGGCTGTTTGGCAATGAATATGCGCTGAAGGGGCGGTCTCTTGGTGTGTCGTCTGATGGCACGGTCTCTGTGATATGGCGACCGGTGGATGCGGGGTTGAGGCAGGCCAAACGGGCGTCGTGGAATTGGGCCGTTCAGGAAGGCGTCGCGCCGACTGATCTGACCCGCAAGGGGGGCGATGATCGCAATCTGGCGCTCTATTTTGTCTTTCTTGATCCGCAATCGGCGGACAACCTGTCCCGGACATCGGCCCGCAAACTCTTGCGCAACCCGAATACCCGCGCGTTGGTCTACGTTTGGGGCGGAGATCATGCGCGGGGCGATCTGTTGCGCAGCCCTTATTCTGCGGGGCTCCGGACAAAGATCATGCGCACGAATGCGCAAGGATCGTTTTCGGAGAATGTAGATTTGGCGGCGGATTACCGTCGCGCGTTTGACGGAGAAGCCGGGGTGTTGGTGGGTCTCGCGATCACAGCGGATAGCGATGATACCAAAGGCCGTATCCGTGCGACCCTGTCAGATCTGACATTGAAATAGGCATGGGCCGCGCCCCGAGGGAGCGGCCCAGTCCAATGCGTTGATCAGAGAATGAAGTCGTCCGCGTCGAGCGCATTGGCGTTCACGCCGAGCAAAATCACGTTCGTTTCGGCATCCAGTTTGACCTCGGTGAAGCCGAAGCCGCCATCGATTGCGCCGGACAGGGCGCTGAAGCTTTCGAAGCCAAACGCGCTCACATCAAGATCATCATGGCCCAAGCGGAAATCCTGAATGATGTCTGTCCCGTCGCCAGAGGCAAAGACAAAGACATCATCGCCGCCACCGCCGATATGGTAATCGTCGCCCGTGCCGCCTGTCATCGTGTCGTCGCCACTTTCGCCGAGCAGGATGTCGTCGCCCGCGCCGCCCAGGACGATGTCGTCATCGCGACCGCCCAGAACGATGTCGTTTCCGTCGCCGCCATCGACCGTGTCGTCGCCGCGACCACCAAGCATGATATCTGTGCCGCCATCGCCAGACATGTCATCATCGCCGCTGCCGCCGAGCAGGTCGTCATCACCCGCGCCACCAGACATGATGTCGTCGCCGCCATCGCCGGTCAGCAAGTCGTTCCCTGTGCCGCCATCGACCGTGTCGTCGTCATCCCATCCGATCAGGATGTCGTTGCCACTCTCGCCGAGCAGCTTGTCGTCACCGTCATCGCCGAACACGAAATCACTGCCCGCGCCTGCGAGGACCAGATCGTCGTCTGCACCGGCTTCAACAATGTCGTTCCCGCCCTTGGTTGAAATCAGGTCATCACCGCGACCTGTCACGACGAGATCGACCCCATCGCCCTTGATCACAAGGTCAATTTGCGCGGCGTCGCCATCCTCATCTGTGAGAACATCGACGGGCAGAAGCACACCATCCAGCACATGCACAATGCCGTTCGCGGCCTGAATATCGGTTGCCACGAGGTTTGGATTGGCAATGTCCGGATCTGCATCCACAAGGCTCGTGCCATCCACGGTCAGCGTACCGCCTTGCAGCGTTGTGACAGAGCCCGCGTCCACGACCTGGCTCAGTTGCAGGCTTTCGCCCGCCACGTGATAGGTCAGGATTTGCGTGAGCAGACCAATGGGATCTTCGCCATTGTTCAGCAATGTCAGTGCATCGACGATATAGCCGAAGGCGCCTTCTTCATCGCTGCCGCCATAGCCAAGATCCTGGGCAAGGCCGATGAAAGCTGCATCATTTGGCGCAAAGACCGTCAGGTCTGCGGCCACGTCATCAAGCGTTCCTGCAAGACCAGCGGCCACAACCGCCTCGCGCAGCAGGTCGAAATCCTCGCCATTGCTGTCAAACCCTTCGCCCGATTCCAGGACGATGCCCGTGATCGTCTTCGCGTCATTGCCCGCCAGATCTTCCGGGATCAACACGCGGTCAATGACATGAACGATGCCGTTGTCAGCTGCGATGTCCGTGTCGATCAGGGAGGGGTTGATGAGGTCGGGCTCAAGATCGCCCAGCGTCGGCAACTCGCCCGCATCGATAACGCCGCCTTGCAGCGTTGTCAGCGTTCCAGCAGCGCTGATGTCAGCCGCGCTCTGCGCGCCGGGCAAGACGTGATAAGTGACGACGGTTTCCAGAAGATCGGCGCCCAGACCTGTGAGGAAGGTTGTGACAGCGGCTTCATCGCCTGTGTCGCCCGCAAAACCCAGATCACTGGCCAGCCTTGCGAAGGCATCGTTCGTGGGGGCAAATACAGTCAGGCTTTGGAGAGGATCATCCAATGTCGCTCCGTAAGATGTGCCTTTCTCACTGTCGATGAAGCCGATTGCGGCGACAAGGATGGAAAAATTTGGATTGCCTGCAGCGATCCCAACGATGGTGGCCATGTAGTTCTCTCCTCATTTTCGGCAGGGGGGCAGCGTCCCTGTGCGGCGAAACCATGCGCGCGTCGCGGCTGGACCCCCTGAATTGACACACGCGATGGGCGGTCTCCGATATCGCGATGTAGCCTCTACGTGAGGAGGGCGTGATTGGATGTCGAGAGTTTCGGCGCCATTTTGCCGGTCCGGAATAAATGCTTATTTTTCAATGCATCTTTTGCCCGCCTCTGACGGGTTCGTGATCGCTCGGTGCGCTTCTGTGAAATTGGTTAACGATTGAGCTTCTGCAGGCGTGCCGTAACCGAAAGCCCATGGGCTTCTAGGCTTTCCGAGGCGGCCAGCACTTCAGCGGCCGGGCCAATGGCTGCGAGCGCGCCGGGGCTCATCTGGGCCAAAGTGGTGCGCTTCATGAAATCGAGAACAGACAAGCCGGACGAGAACCGGGCGGAACGGGCTGTTGGCAAAACATGGTTTGGCCCGCCCACGTAATCGCCAATGGCTTCCGGGGTCCATTGGCCCAGGAAAATGGCACCTGCATGGGTGATCTTTGCGCTCAACGCATTCGGATCATCGACGCAGAGCTCCAGATGTTCAGGCGCAATGCGGTCAGAGAGCTGGGCTGCTTCGTCCAGATCACGCACCGTGATGATCGCGCCGAAATCGCGCCAGCTGGCGCCTGCGATGTCGCGGCGTGCCAGTGTCTTGAGGCGCTCCGTCACAGCCTCCGCCACGTCGCGGCCATGGGCCTCATCCGTGGTGATCAGGATGGATTGGGCGCTCTCGTCATGTTCTGCCTGGCTCATGAGATCGAGAGCAAGCCAATCCGGATCAGCTGTCCCATCAGAAATCACGAGGATCTCCGAGGGGCCTGCGATCATGTCGATGCCGACTTTGCCAAACACGCGCCGTTTCGCGGCGGCGACAAAAGCGTTGCCGGGGCCTGTGATCTTGTCGACGGCGGCAACGGTCTGGGTGCCATAGGCCAGCGCTGCAATCGCTTGCGCACCGCCGATCCGGTAGATCTCATCGACGCCCGCAATTCGCGCGGCCAGCAGGACCAGGGGGTTCACGATGCCATCGGGCGTCGGCACTGCAATGGCCAGTCGCGGCACGCCTGCAACCTTGGCAGGAATGGCGTTCATCAAAACAGAAGAGGGGTATGAGGCGAGCCCGCCCGGAACATAAAGACCAGCTGCGCTGACAGGCGTCCAGCGCCATCCAAGCGTCGCACCGCTTTCATCGACCCATTCCGCATCCTCTGGCAATTGCCGGGCGTGATAGGCGCGGATGCGATCTGCCGCGAGCTCCAGAGCGGCCCTGTCACCCTGCGAAACTTTGGTGCATTCCGCCTCGATCTCGTCCTGCGTGAACGCCATGGAGGCAGGCGTCAGGTCCAGCCGGTCAAATTTCTTGGTCAGGTCGAGAACCGCCTCATCGCCACGTGCGCGCACATCCGCAATGATGCCTGCGACAACGTCATCCACATCCGGGCTGTCTTCCCGTTTTGCACCCAAAAGCGCTGTGAACTGCGTTTCGAAATCGGAAGCTGTCGAAGACAGGAAGACTGGCATGAGAGGGCTCCTTTGACCTGCGTGCTTTAGCGCTCTCACGGGGCAGGCTCAAGGCGTGGCATCGTCCAGTTTGCAGAGCATCAACAGATCGTCGCGGGGCGTGTTGTCGATCATGACGGACCGGGGGCGGCGGCCAAACTGCTCAAAACCAGCATTGCGGTACATCTGCTGCGCACGCTTGTTTTCGGCATCCACACAGAGCTCGACCTGCAACAGCCCCTCTTCTCTGGCGCTGGCGAGCATGGCGTCCAGCAATTGCCGCCCCAGCCCGCGGCCCTGCGCTGCGGGCTGAACGTAGAACGGGCCGATATCGGCGGTGTGTTGCAGTCGATGCGGCCCCGCGCGCCGCAATGTCGCGATGGCCACGACGGTGCCGTCTTGCTCTGCGCCCCAATGATGCCCAGCGGCCAAAGCGCGGGTCAGAGTCGCATCAGAGACAAGGCGCGCTTCCGATTCTGTCAGCAGGAACGCATCGGGAAAGAGGCGCAACCCCTCCAGCCAGAGCTTGCGATATGCCTCGAGATCCCTAGGCGTCAGGCGCCTGATCATTCCGGATGACGGGGCGCTTGACCCGACGGCGCAAGATAGGGTCGGGTCACGTCCTTGAGTGTGACCTCCAGTGCTTCAACGTCCAGTCGAATGGCGCCGTCTCCCGCCAGTGTCACGATGAGGGCGCCGGTGCCGTCCTCGCCCGCTTCAAACTCAAGAGCGAGCAGGGAGAGGATGATATCCTTGTCCGCGCGGTCCACCCCGGAGGACGCGACCCGCATGACGTTTTCCATGACCAGCACACTTTGCACACGCTCTGGCTTGCGGCCCCGGCGCTCTGCCTTTGGCAGGTCTTCCCAACGAAAGCGGTTGAGCAGCAAGGCGAAACGACGCTGTTTGGCGTTCCATGTCATCTCGGTCACGGGGAAGACGGCGTCTTGCACCAGAGCGGAGATCACACCCAGATCATCAGCATCCAGCGCGCCAAGGTTGAGGGGTTTCTCCCCACCATCTTCAAACGCCGCGTCCTGTGTCATTCGCCTTTAATCCGTTCGATCTTTGCGCCAACGCCGGAGAGTTTGCGCACGACATGTTCATACCCGCGATCGAGGTGATAGACGCGGCTGACCGTTGTGTCACCCTCCGCGGCCAGACCAGCCAGAATGAGCGAGACGGACGCGCGCAGATCGGTGGCCATGACGGGCGCGCCTTTCAAGCGGTTCACGCCGGTGACGGTAGCAGTGCCGCCCTGAACGTCAATCTCGGCGCCCATGCGAATGAGTTCTGGTGCGTGCATGAAGCGATTTTCGAAGATCTTTTCCTGCAAAACCGAGGTGCCCTCCGCCGTGCACAGGAGCGCCATCATCTGCGCTTGCAAATCTGTGGGAAATCCGGGGAAGGGTTCGGTTTCGACATCGACGGCCTGCACGCGGTCGCCCCGGCGTTTGACCATGAGACCCGTGCTGGTTTCTGTCACGTCAATACCCGCGGCATCCAGCTTCTCGACAAAGGCGCCCACAAGATCGAGACGCCCTCCCAAAAGCTCGACCTCGCCGCCGGCAATAGCGGGAGCAAGCATGTAGGTGCCCAGCTCGATCCGGTCTGTGACAACCGGATGCGTGGCTCCGCCCAAACGGTCAACGCCCTGAATGGTCAGAGTTGAGGTGCCTTCGCCCTCGATCTGCGCGCCCATCTTGCGCAGGCAGCGCGCCAGATCGACGATTTCCGGCTCGCGTGCGGCGTTTTTCAGAACACTTGTGCCCTTGGCCAGCGTTGCGGCCATCAAAGCATTTTCGGTTGCGCCCACAGAAACGAAGGGAAATTCAAACGTGCCGCCTTTGAGCCCGCCTGGCGCTTTGGCATGCACATAGCCCTCGCGCAGGTCCAGCTCCGCGCCCATGGCTTCGAGCGCCTTGAGGTGCAAATCAACAGGCCGCGCGCCGATGGCACAGCCGCCCGGCAATGAGACGATCGCATGACCATCGCGCGCCAGCATCGGGCCCAGCACAAGAATGGAAGCGCGCATCTTGCGCACGATGTCGTAGTCGGCGGTGTGATTGTGAATGTCATGGCTCGACATGGCGAGCACCTGACCGTCTTGCAAACCGGAGACTTCCGCGCCCAGCGATTGCAGCAGCGTTGTCATCGTGCGGATGTCAGATAGCCGGGGCGCGTTCGTCAGCGTCAGGGGTTCTTCGCTCAGCAAGGTCGCGGGCATGAGCGTCAGACAGGCATTCTTTGCTCCGGCAATCGGGATCGACCCGTTCAGGGGGCCGTTGCCGGTCACGATGATGGAATCCATGGTTAACTGTCCTCGCTCTTTGCCTCTGCGCCGTCATCAGGGCGGTTCTGCTCTCCCCGGGCGCGCGCTTGTGCTTTCCTGCGGGCCATATTCGCCTTGAGCGCTGCTTTCAACCGTTCGTCGCGCGCACTGGCAGCGCTTTGCTTGTCCGGTCTGGTTGGGGGGGATTTGCCTGTCATGGGATGTGTCTATCGCACTGCGGAAAAAGCGTCCAGATTGCGCTTGCGCGAGTCCTGTTTTGAAGCTACGAACCCCGCCTATCGGCGCTGCTGTAGCTCAGAGGTAGAGCACTCCCTTGGTAAGGGAGAGGTCGAGAGTTCAATTCTCTCCAGCAGCACCATTTCCCAGCTCACCCCGCAAATATGTCCCGCAGCGATGCTGTGTCTCTTGGTCTCGCCGTTCAAAGGGGCGCTGTCATGACTGCCTTGATGCGGCTCTCGGAGTATCACGCCCGGTGGCACTCTGCACGCAGGCACTGTCTGGGGGAAAGAGCTAGAGAGACACTGCGCCTAGAGTTGGGCCCAACGACACTGACCCAATGCGCACATCCGCCCAAAGGCCCGCGGCGCGCCTCAGCAAATTGCACTCAAGGCCTGATTGCGTGACCGCGTGTGCTCCAGTATGCATGCCAGTCAATACGCTTCACGGAGGGTGCCATGCCCCGGATTGTCCACATTGAACTTGATGATGCCAATTTGCCAAGGCCCACGCCAGAGGTTGAGCAGGAACGCAAGGTGGCGATGTTTGACCTGATGGAAGCCAACAGCTTTGTGTTACCCGCCCGCGAGGCGCGCCCTGTCTTGCCGGGGCCCTACCGGCTGGGTTTGTCGATCCGCGACAAGAAGCTGGTCTTTGATGTTGCGACAGAAGCCCATGAAACGGCTGCTGTCTTTCAGCTCTCGCTGACACCGTTCCGGCAGGTCGTGAAGGATTACTTCCAGATCTGCGAAAGCTATTTTGATGCGGTGAAGAAACTGCCGCCGAGCCAAATTGAAACGATCGACATGGCGCGGCGCGGCATTCACAACGAAGGCGCACGTATTTTGCAGGAACGCTTGGAGGGCAAGGCGGAGATCGACACGGACACCGCACGACGCCTGTTCACGCTCATTTGCGTTTTGCATTTCGGGGGCTGAGGTGACGCGGGAGCTGCCTCAGTCAATTCTGTTTTGTTGTGACCACAACGCCGTGCGATCGCCCATGGCGGAAGGCATGATGAAGAAGCTTTTTGGCATGCAAACCTATGTGCAATCCGTGGGGGTGAAAAACAGTCTCGAGATTGACGGCTTTTCGATTGCCGTTTGTCAGGAGATTGGAGTTGAGCTGTCGCGCCATCGCTCGCGTAGTTTTGACGAAATGGAGGAGTGGGGCGATGATCTCTCCTCTTTCGATCTGGTCGTCGCGCTGTCGCCTGCATCGCAGCGCCGTGCGCTGGAGCTGACGCGGTTCTTTCACCTTACGGTCGAGTATTGGCCGATCCTTGATCCAACCGGGTTGGGGGAGGGGCGCGAGGCGAAGCTGGCCTCATACCGGGTGGCCCGGGACCAGATATTGGCGCGGTTGAAAGACAATTGGGGAGAGGGCGCTCATGCGTGATGTCGTGGCACAGTATTTTGACGCATTTAATCGAGGCGACGTGGATGGCATGCTGGCGTGCCTGTCCGAGGACGTGGCGCATCACGTGAATGAAGGGCAGGTACGACGTGGCAAAGAAGCCTTTGCTGCGTTTTGTGCCCATATGGCGCGCTGCTACCGCGAGACGCTGACCGACATGGTGATATTTGAGGCCGAAGGCGGCGTACGCGCTGCGGCGGAATACACCGTCAACGGAACTTACCTCGCAACTGATGCGGGCTTGCCGGAAGCCCATGGGCAGAGCTACCGACTTCCAGCAGGCTCGTTCTTCAGTCTCAAGGATGGCAAGATCACGCGCGTTGTGACCTACTACAATCTCGCGGATTGGATGGCGCAGGTCTCCAATGGTTGAGACCCGTGTCCTGACCGGTGCGGCCTTGTCCAACGCCTTGGATGATGTGGCACGGCTCAGGATGATCGTGTTCCATGAATGGCCCTATCTCTACGAAGGCGATCTGTCTTACGAACGGGCGTATCTTGAGCGCTACAGCACGTCGTCGGGCGCTGTGCTCGTGGGCGCATTTGATGGCGCGAGGCTGGTTGGCGCGTCCACAGGCACCCCGCTGGCGGATCACGCGGATGAATTTCAGGACGCGGCACAGCATCTTCCCGATCCTTTGGAAGATGTGTTCTATTGCGCCGAGAGTGTGCTCTTGCCGGAGTTTCGAGGCAGAGGTCTCGGACACGCGTTTTTTGACGCGCGCGAGGACCATGCCAGAGGACTTGGTGCGCAGGCATCGGTTTTTTGTTCGGTCATCCGCCCGAAGACCCATCCGCTGCGTCCCAGTGTCTACCGGCCTTTGGATGGCTTTTGGCGCAATCGCGGCTATGCGCCTCTTGAGGGCGTAACGATCGGCTTTTCCTGGTTGGATCTCGATAAGGACGAGGAGGATATCAAACGGCTTCAGGTTTGGTATCGCCGTCTCTAACGACCGCAGCTGCGATGCGTTGAGGCTGACAAATGGCTTGCGGCACACTACCTTTGGCGCATGAAACATGCTGCTTTCGTTGTGATCATGGGCCTTATGCCCGTTGCTTTAACTGCTGAAGAGGTGGCCCCGTCGCCTTTGGAACGTGGGGCCGAGTTGTTCTTTGAGCATCTTTTCGAAGAGTTCGACCCGGCGCTTCGGCAATTGCAGGATCTGACCGATGGTCTGGAGCCCGGCTTGCGCTCTTTTGCTGATGAGATGGGGCCGGTTTTGCGGGATTTGATGACCCAGATTGAGGATTGGAGCGCCTATCATCCTCCGGAAATCCTTGAGAATGGCGATATCATCCTGCGCCGAAAAGAGCCTGAGACGCGGCCTGAGCCGCAGCCGCCAGTCGTCGACGCCATAGACATCTGAGCTAAAGATCTGAGCCGCGCGTACGTCGGGGCAATAAAAGGCCCATCAGACGAGCGATCCCCTTTGCCCCGGCAATCCCCCCCAGAAAGCCAATCACGGCAAAGACCATGCCTTCGAACGTAAGCGGCGCTGCGGGTTTGTAGGCGGCCCATGCGGCGCGCGCGATATCTGTATCCGTCAGCCGCGCAGCGTAATAGGCGCGGGTGAAGGGGCCCGCCGCGGACAGGAGCTCGAGATCGGCTGATAATCTTTCGGCCCGCTCGATGGTCCGCGTCATGTCCGCTTGCCGTTGGATCAAAAACGCCGATCCGGAGAGCTCGGCCAAGGCCGCTTCCCGTGTGAGCCCCGCAGATGCAGCGGAGGCGTCAAAATCTGCGACCACCTCTTCCAAAGCATCGACAGCACCGCCCAAACGCTGCGTGTATTGCTGCGAGAATTCAGGGAATTGGGACAAGCCCGCCGCCCCTGCAACGCCAAGCGCGAGGCTGATGCTGCGCAGGATCACGGGTGCGCGCGCGCCGCCAGAAGTCGTGCGACGGGTGCAATCAAAGCCATACCGATGGCGCGGGTGTTCTGGGCATCAAGATGAACGGAATCGAGCTCTGAGGCCTGTGCGACTTCGCGCATATCGACCCAGTCCACACCCATGTCCATGGCAGCCATTTCCGTCATCCGCGCAAGCCTGCGGGACGCCGCGATCAAAGGTCCGGAGACAACAGGATCAGCTCCGGCCACGAGCGGCGGCGGGGCCACGAGCAGAACGTCAGGCTGGGCCCATGCGACATGGCGCGATTGCCGGTGTGTTTGCACAATCTCCACAAGGCGGCGCAAACCTGCCGCGACCTGATCCGGCCGATAGCCCTGGTAGATGTCATTTGTACCCAACATGATGACGACGAGATCAAGCGGCGCATGGCTGTGCAGCAGCATTGGCAAAACGCGCGCACCGTTCATATCGCAGGGCATCGCGTCATTGTCCCGGCACGTGGAGCGCCCGCGCAGGCCTTCTGCAATGACATGCGCATTCTCCAGCCCGGCCGCCAACACGTTGGGCCAACGATCCTCAAAAGCCAAGCGGCCTGATGTGGCGGGGCAATGGCCCCAGGTCAGGCTATCTCCGAAACACAAAACGTGTTGCACGTCACACCCCTTCTTTTGTCTCAAAATACCTCGGGGGAATTGGCCGAAGGCCAAGGGGGCAGAGCCCCCAACCCGCTACGTCAGCGCCACGCCATAAATGCCTGCGATCCGCGCGACAGCTTCTTCAGGCGGCATCTCCTCGCTCTCACCTGTGCGCCGGGAGGTCAGCTCGACCACGCCGTTCTTGAGCCCACGCGGCCCCACGGTGATCCGCCAGGGCAGGCCAATCAGATCCATCGTGGCGAACTTGCCGCCCGCCCGCTCGTTGCGATCGTCGTAGAGCGGTTCGAGCCCCAGAGCCGTGAGGCTGTCGTAGAGCGCCTGACAGGCGGCGTCGGCCTCGTCATCGCCCTGTTTAAGGTTCACGATCCCGCAGTGGAACGGCGTCACGCCTTCGGGCCAGATGATGCCCTTGTCGTCGTGGCTGGCCTCGATGATCGCGCCCAGCAGGCGCGAGACGCCAATCCCGTGACTGCCCATGTGCACCGGCACGCGCGCGCCGTCAGGGCCAACGACCGTGGCGCCCATGGCCTCGGAATACTTGGTGCCAAAGTAGAAAATCTGCCCGACCTCGATCCCGCGCGCCACCCGGCGGCGTTCTTCGGGAATGGCGTTGAACATGGCTTCGTCATGGGTCTCATCAGTGCGGGCATATTTGGACGTGAACTCTTCAAGCACGCCCGCACAGGCCTCGACACTGTCATAGTCGATGTCACGATCCCCAAAGGTCAGATCGGTGACCGCGCTGTCGTAGAAGACCTCGCTCTCGCCGGTTTCCGCCAGCACGAGGAACTCGTGCGTGTCATCGCCGCCGATGGGCCCTGAATCCGCACGCATCGGGATCGCTTGCAGCCCCATGCGCTCGTAGCTGCGCAGATAACTCACCAGATGGCGGTTATAGGCATGCAGCGCGTCTTCTTTGGTCAGGTCGAAGTTATAGCCGTCCTTCATGTAGAACTCGCGCCCCCGCATCACGCCAAAGCGCGGACGGATCTCGTCACGGAACTTCCACTGGATGTGGTAGAGCGTGAGCGGCAGATCCTTGTAGCTGTTCACATGGGAGCGGAAGATGTCCGTGATCAGCTCCTCATTGGTGGGTCCATAGAGCATGTCGCGGCCATGGCGGTCGGACATGCGCAGCATCTCTTGCCCGTAATCCTCATAGCGACCGCTCTCGCGCCACAGATCGGCCGATTGCAGCGTGGGCATGAGCATCGGGATATGGCCCGCGCGGATCTGCTCTTCATGCACGATATCCTCGATCTTCTTGAGCACTTTGAACCCCAGCGGCAGCCAGGAATAGATCCCGGCGCTTGCCTGTTTGATCATACCGGCGCGCAGCATATAGCGATGCGACACGATCTGCGCCTCGGCAGGGGTTTCTTTCAGGACGGGCAGGAAATAGCGGCTCAGGCGCATGGGGAACTCCGAAAAACGTGCGGTCTTTCGGATAGAGGAACCGACACGGCCCGGCAAGCCTGTCCTTTACACGCGCCGTCGCTGACCCCATACCGATGCCATGAAAATGGCACGGCGCCTTGTGGTGAGCCACATCATGATCTGCACGGCTCTGTTCTGGGCCGTAGGGTTGGCCATCGATCATCCGTCCAGCCCGTTGTTTTCGATTTTCGACCCATTTGGGCAGGGAAGGCGCTTCCTTTGCCGTGGACGATCATCCTGGCCGCAGGGCTTTTGTGTGGCATCGGCATGGGCGTACACACCGCGCTTTTTCGCGCCGCATGCCATGCGCCAGCCCGGGTTTTTCGACCGCGTCTCAATCGGGTGCGCACCGCGATCGCATTTGCGCTCATCTTGCCAATTGCTGCGATTTTTTTCGTGCCAATCCCAGTTCTTTTCGTGCTGGTTCAGAGCGCGACGCGCGCGATACACGGAAATTGCTGCGATGCCCAAGCCATTCAGTCTCTCTTGACGTCTGCGATCATCCCTTTGTCTATTGCCTATATCGTAAGCTGTCAGAGCCTCGCGCTCGTCCAGCGTCGCAGGTACCGCATCCTTGCCTTTGTTGCCGCGTGGGGAGGGGTCTATGGCGGTATTGTTTTCCTCGCCGGAGAGACGGTGATCTGATCACACAAGGTCACGGTGCCGTGTGTGCGTTGTAATCTGTGGTCCGTTTCGTTTTAGCCTCCGTACCCCTCGCATATCACAATCAGGGAGATTGATATGTTCGGGACCATCAAAACAACCATCGCCGCGCTGGCGCTTACAGCATCCGCCGCATCGGCCAACACGATCGTGGATATCGCCGCGGGCGATGAGCGCTTCTCGACACTTGTGGCCGCCGTCACAGCCGCCGGTCTGGCTGAAACCCTCTCCGGCCCGGGGCCCTTCACGGTTTATGCGCCTGTCAATGACGCCTTCGCGGCGCTGCCCGAGGGCACTGTCGAGACGCTGCTCAAGCCTGAAAACAAGGACCAGCTGACCAACGTGCTGCTCTACCATGTGGATGACCGCAAACTGAAAGCCGCGGATTTCCCCTCGGGTTCCAATTACTTCAAGCCGGTTCTGGCATCGGAGCGTCTGTGCATCACATCGCATTCCGGCGTGACAATTGCCGATGGCAGCGGCGAGACCGCAAACGTCATTATTGCTGACATCGTGGCCGACAATGGTGTGATCCATGTGATCGACAAGGTTCTGCTGCCGGGCGAGCGCCCTGCGTGTCACTAAGCGCAAAGACTTTGCGAGAACGGAAGGCGGCTTTGGGCCGCCTTTCTTTTTGACTGCTGTGGGCTTTGGCGGGCCTCCCGTTTGGTCAGTTTTGCAAATCCGGCCCCTCGCGCAAGACAGCGGCTCCGGTGTTGGTTTGCGCCGTCACTTGGCGCGCCCCTTGAAAGTCAGCCTCAACCGGGCGATTTAGAAAAGGGAAAGGGGTCCCTATGGCATTACCGGTTGGAGATCAGGTCAAGTACTGGAGCATAGCGACCATTGCCTTTGCGGTGGTGCTTTGGGCGCTGGGAGATGTTCTGTTGCCGTTCATCATTGGCGGCGCCATTGCCTATTTCCTTGATCCCGTGGCCGACAGGCTCGAGCGCGCGGGGTGCTCTCGCGCGATGGCCACTGCCATCATCACGGTTGTTGCAGTCATCATTTTCGTCGTGATGTTGCTTCTCGTCATCCCGACGCTCGTCTCGCAGGCCATATCGCTCTTTGACGTGGCGCCGACCTTGTTCGGCAACTTGCGTGATTTTCTGACGGAGCGTTTCCCGCAGTTGATGGATGCGGGAAGCCCGTTGCGCCAGTCCCTTGTCAGTGTCGGCGAGACGATCCAAAGCCGCGGTGCGGAATTGCTGGAGACACTGCTTTCCTCCGCCCTGGGCATCGTCAATATTGCCGTTCTGTTTGTCATCGTGCCGGTTGTGGCGGTCTATCTGCTGCTGGATTGGGATCGGATGATTGCCCGCATTGATGATCTTTTGCCGCGCGATCATGCACCCGTTGTGCGCCGCCTGGCCGGAGATATCGACGACGTGCTGGCCAGTTTTATCCGCGGCATGGGCACGGTTTGCCTCATTCTGGGCACCTATTATGCCGTGGCGCTCATGGTGGTTGGGCTGCAATTCGGGCTGGTTGTCGGGTTCATTGCGGGCTTGGTGACCTTCATCCCCTATCTGGGCGCGTTGATCGGCGGTGCGCTGGCCATCGGGCTCGCACTCTTTCAGTTCTGGGGGGATTGGGTCTCCATCGGTCTGGTCGCGGCGATATTTGCCATCGGGCAGATGGTCGAGGGCAATTTGCTCACCCCCAAGCTGGTGGGATCGTCTGTTGGCCTGCACCCGGTCTGGCTTCTCTTGGCTCTCTCGGTCTTTGGGGCGCTCTTTGGGTTCGCGGGCATGCTGGTTGCCGTGCCCGTGGCCGCAGCGATGGGCGTACTCGCACGCTTTGCCGTCTCGCAATACAAGGATGGACGGCTCTACCGCGGCCTTGAGGGGCGCGACGAGTAATGGCGCAGCAGCTGAGTTTTGATCTCTCGGTGCGGCCCGCACTGGGGCGGGAAGATTTTTTCGTCTCGGAGGCAAATGCCGTTGCGGTGGCGATGCTCGACGATTGGGCGCGCTGGCCCAATGGCAAGCTTTTGTTGCTGGGCGCAGCCGGGGCTGGCAAAACCCATCTGGCCCATGTCTGGTCAGCGGAAACAGGGGCGCCGCTGGTCGCCGCCGCTGAGCTTGTCGCGCAGGATATCGAAGCCCTGGCGAGTGGGCCTGTCTGCGTCGAGGATGTCGAAACCCTTGCAGGAGACCTCGCGCTCGAAACCCAGCTCTTTCACTTGCACAACCTTGCGCTCGCGCAAGGGCATGTTTTGCTCATGACCGCGCAAAGCGCGCCAAAGACATGGACTTTGGCCCTGCCCGATCTGGCGTCCCGGCTGCAAGGCACCGCCGCCGTGACAATCGATGCGCCGGATGATGCGCTTTTGGGGGCGTTGTTCATGAAGCTGTTCGAGGACCGCCAATTGAGCCCTCAGCCCGACGTGCTGCCCTATCTGGCGCGCCATGCACCGCGCCGGTTTGACGTGGCGCGCGAGATTGTGGAGACTATCGATCGCCTCGCGCTGCAAACAGGCCGGCGATTGACCCGCGATCTCGCCCGCTCTGTCATCCAGCAATTGACGCAAGAGGCGCCGTGAGACGTCACGCAGCTGTTGCAAACCCGCGCCAGAAAGCAGGCCCATGACACATGCAGATTTTCTGACCGCAGACTTCCCCCCCGCGCGCGACTTACCCGATGTCGATTTGCAGGGGCCCGGGCGGTATTTCAATCGCGAGCTGTCCTGGCTGGGGTTCAACTGGCGTGTTCTGGAAGAGGCGGAGAACCCGCGCGTGCCGCTGTTGGAGCGGTTGCGCTTCGTGTCCATTTCCTCGGCCAATCTCGATGAGTTCTACACCGTGCGTGTGGCGGGTTTGCGCGAGCTGAAACGCGAGGGCAATCAAACGCCCGCCGTGGACGGTCTGACCCCAGCCGAGCAGCTTGTGCTGATCAATGAGGATGCCCGCGCGCTTCTGAATGCGCAGCAAAAAGTGTTTGAAGGATTGCGGCGCGCCATGGCCGAGGCGGGCATCGTGATCGTGGATCCTGCGGAGCTGACACCGGAAGACAAGACCCACTTGGCTGACGTCTTCCTGCGCCGGGTCTTTGCGGTTCTTTCGCCCCTGGCCATTGATCCCGCCCATCCCTTTCCGTTCATTCCCAACATGGGCTACTCACTGGCGCTTGAGATGGAGAGCAAGGATGGCAAGAAGCGGCTTGAGGCGCTCTTGCCCATCCCCACGCAGATTGATCGCTTCTGGCCGTTGCCATCGGCGCCTGGTCAGGCAAGGTTCATCGCGCTGGAGGAATTCCTGCTGTTGCATGTGGAGAGCCTCTTTCCAGGCTACCGCCTCAAATCCCATTTCGATTTCCGCATTCTGCGCGACAGTGATCTCGAAGTTGAAGACGAGGCCGAAGATCTGGTGCGCGAATTCGAAGTCGCGCTGAAACGGCGGCGGCGCGGCGAGGTGGTTCGGATGACCATGTCCGCGGGCGCAACCGGCCCGCTTGTGAAAATGGTCAAACAAGAACTTGGCGTCACGGATGAAGAAGTGGTGGAGCTTGACGGGATGTTGGGCCTCGCCAATCTTTCGGAGCTTGTGCTGGATGCGCGGCCCGATCTTTTGTGGCCCTCCTTCACTCCCCGCGTGCCTGAGCGCGTTCAGGATCATGATGGCGATATGTTTGCCGCGATCCGGCAAAAGGACATGCTTCTGCATCACCCCTACGAGACCTTCGACATGGTGGTGCGCTTTCTGCAACAGGCGGCGCGCGATCCCGATGTGGTGGCGATCAAACAGACGCTCTACCGGACGTCAAAACGCTCCCCCATCGTGGAGGCGCTCTGCGAGGCAGCGGAGGATGGCAAGTCCGTGACCGCATTGGTCGAGCTTAAGGCCCGGTTTGACGAGGCCGCCAACATCCGCCAATCGCGGCGGCTGGAGCGGGCGGGCGCCCATGTGGTCTACGGGTTTCTCGATCTCAAGACCCATGCCAAGATCTCGACGGTCGTGCGCCGCGAAGGCGATGAGCTTGTCACCTATACCCACTACGGCACTGGCAATTACCACCCGATCACGGCCCGCATCTACACGGACCTGTCCTTCTTTACCTGTGACGCGCGGCTCGGGCGCGATGCAACCAAGGTCTTCAATTACCTCTCTGGCTACGCCAAGCCGGAAAAGCTCGACAATCTTGCGATCTCGCCGCTGGATTTGAAATCCTCACTCTTGGCGATGATCGACGCTGAGGCCGCGCATGCGCGCGCAGGCAAGCCTGCGATGATCTGGGCCAAAATGAATTCGCTGGTCGAGCCGGAAGTGATCGACGCGCTTTATGCAGCAAGCCAGGCCGGGGTGAAAATCTCGCTGGTTGTGCGGGGGATTTGTGGGCTGCGGCCGGGCATAAAGGGGTTTTCGGAGAACATCCGTGTGAAATCCGTCATCGGGCGGTTTCTGGAACATTCGCGCATTGTCTGTTTTGGCAACGGACACGGGCTACCGGCGAAGAAGGCCCGCGTGTTTATCTCATCGGCGGATTGGATGGGACGCAATCTGAACCGGCGCGTCGAGACGTTGGTCGAGATCAACAATGCAACCGTGAAAGCGCAGATCGTGAGCCAGATCATGGCGGCCAATATGGCCGATGTGGCCCAAAGCTGGGTCATGGGGCCCGATGGCGCATTTGCGCGGGCAGCTACGCAGGAAGGCACTTTTGCGTTCAACTGTCACCGGTTCTTCATGGAAAATCCTTCCCTGTCCGGGCGGGGATCCGCTGGCGCAAAAGATGTCCCGAAGTTGACGCATACAGATGAAGAGAAGGCTGCGTCATCAACGGGTTAAGGATATTGTAATCGCTTCGAGCAGGCCTGACGTGAGGGCCGAAAGAAACGCGCCATTTTGATCCGCCCCATCGGGTTATCGCAATTGACACGCAGACCTCCCGTGCCGCATGTTGCGCGCGAGCTCACGCCCGGGGGAAAGATGGACGGAAGCGCACAAAACCGCGACACCCGCGATTGGGGGCCGTTTGGCCGGCCTCTTTTCAACGATCCCGCAAGTCGCGCGCTCTCGCGCGTCGGGGTCGTGGATATCGGATCAAACTCAGTCCGGTTGGTTGTGTTTGACGGGGCGGCCCGCAGCCCGGCTTATTTTTACAACGAAAAGATCATGTGCGCTTTGGGGGCAGGCATGTCCGAGACGGGCAGGCTCAATCCTCAAGGTCGCGTCCGCGCCCTGGCGGCGCTCAAACGCTTTCAGTATCTGGCGCAGGGTATGGATCTGCCGCCTCTGACGGCCGTGGCCACTGCGGCTGTGCGCGATGCGGAGGATGGGCCCGCGTTTTGCGAGGATGTTCTGCGCGAGACGGGGCTGAAAATCCACGTCATCGATGGCCGGGAAGAGGCGCGTCTGTCTGCGCAGGGAGTATTGCTCGGATGGCCCGGGTCTTACGGGCTGGTCTGTGACATTGGTGGCTCGTCCATGGAATTGGCCGAGATTTCCAACGGTGAGGTGGGCCGTCGTGTGACGTCCAGTCTCGGCCCGCTCAAGCTGCGCGAGCTGCCCGGCGGCGCCAAGGGGCGGCGCAGACATATCAAGACGGTCATGGAAGCCCTGCGCGATGAGATGGGCGAGCAAGGCAACAGGCTCTTTCTTGTGGGCGGGTCGTGGCGGGCGATTGCCCGGATCGACATGCACCGGCGCGGCTATCCGCTGCATGTTTTGCACGAATACCGTATGACATCGCGCGCGGTGAGCAAAACGGCGAAATATATCGCAGAGCGGGATCTGGAGGAGCTCCGGCAGGAATGCGGGATCTCAGGCGCGCGCATGTCGCTTGTGCCGTATGCCATTGACGTCCTGCGGCGATTGCTGCGCACGTTTGGTCCGAAAGATATTGCCGTGTCGAGCTATGGGATCCGGGAAGGCATGCTTTACGAGCAAATGCCTGCGAAGCTGCGAGACCGTGATCCGCTTATTGAGGCCTGCAGGTTTGCGGAAGCCAAGGATGCCCGGTTACCGGGCTTTGGCAAATCGCTGTACCAATTCATCCAGCCGCTTTTCAAAAATGCGCCGGCGGATCGGATACGTTTGGTCAAGGCGGCCTGTCTGCTGCATGACGTGAGCTGGCGCGCGCATCCCGATTATCGGGCGGAAACCTGCTTTGATAATGCCACCCGTGCCAATTTGGGCGGGTTGAAGCATTCCGAACGCGTTTTCCTTGGGATGGCACTTCTGTATCGGTACCGCAACAAGCGCGAAGGCACACGCTTTGAGGAGCTCTACGATCTGTTGTCTGGTCCTGATCAGCAACAGGCGGAGGTTCTTGGGAAAGCCTTGCGGTTTGGCGCGATGCTGTGGATGTCGGACGAGGCGGCGATGGGGCAGATGCGGTGGCGGCCCAAGAAGAAGGTGCTGGAATTGCGTCTGTCAAAACCGGCCTGGCCGCTTTTCGGTGAGGTGGCAGAGGCGCGGTTCCAATCGCTGGCCAGCGCGCTGGATGCCCAGACCGATGTCAAAATGATCTGATGGTGTGCCGCCCTTGCGGGCGACACGCCGGATGTGCGCTTGCGCGCGGGTTGGGGGCTTTGCCCCCGCGCCTTTGGCGCGCCCCCAAGGTATTTGGTGACAAAAGAAGGGTCAGGAAATTTCCTGCAGGCGCGCGAGCGCGTCTTTGAGTTTTGTTTCTTCTTCTTCCCGTGCTGCGAGATTGGCGCGTGTTTCCTCGACCACCTCGGCGGGGGCACTTTCCGCGAATTTGGGGTTGTTCAGGCGACCGCGCAGACCGCCAAGTTCCTTGGCAAGTTTGCCGAGGGTTTTCTCGAGGCGGGCTTTTTCTTCGTCCACATCGATGATGTCAGCGAGAGGAAGGCCGAATGTTGCACCTGCGGCGGGGATTGTGACGCAGCCCTTCGGGAAATCATCGGCCTCGGTCACGCCTTCGATCCGCGCGAGGCGTTTGATCAGGGTTTCGTTGCCTGCAAATGCCGCTTTCGCTGCGGTGTCCCAGTCGGTCACGATCATGGGAACGTAGGCGCCTGCGGGCACGTGCATTTGGGCGCGGGCGGAGCGGGTGGCCTCAATGAGATTGATCACCCAGTTGATTTCGCGATCCGCCGCGGGATCCACCAGATCGGCGGCTTTGTAGTCTGGCCAATCGGTCAGCATCAGGTGGTCATCGCGCGTGGCGAGTTTGCCCCAGAGCTCTTCGGTGATGAAGGGCATGATCGGGTGCAGCAGGATCAGGCATTGATCGATCACCCAACCCATGGTTGCGCGGGTTTCAGATTTGAGGGCTTCGTCATCGCTGTTCAGAAGTGGTTTGGAGAGTTCCACATACCAATCGCAGACCTTGCCCCAGACAAAGGCATAAAGCGCGTTGGCGGCATCATTGAAGCGAAACTCTTCGAGCGCGGGGTTCACGACCTCGAGGACCTTGGCCGTTTCGCCCATGATCCATTTGTTGAGTGTCGCCTCCGGTTTGGGCATGGCGTGCCCGTGGAGGGCTTCGTTCATCTCCGCAAAGCGCGCGGCGTTCCAGAGTTTGGTGCCGAAGTTGCGGTAGCCCTTGATGCGTTCCATGTCGAGTTTGAGCACGCCGCCGATGGATGCCATGGCAGCGTTGGTGAAGCGCAGGGCGTCGGCGCCGAATTCGTCGACGATGTCGAGCGGGTCGATCACGTTACCTGTGGATTTCGACATTTTCTTGCCCTTGGCATCGCGCACGAGGCCGTGGAGGTAGACGGTGTCAAACGGAATGCGTTTTTGGATCGGCAAGTCCTCTGGCATCACAGCTATTTGCATCATCATCATTCGGGCGACCCAGAAGAAGAGGATGTCTTGGCCTGTGATCAGCGTGGAGGTGGGGAAGTACTTTTGCAGCGCCTCGGTCTCTTCGGGCCAGCCGAGCGTGCCCAGGGGCCAGAGGCCGGAGGAGAACCAGGTGTCGAGTACGTCGGGGTCGCGCCACATTGGGTATTCGAAAACTTCGATTTGACCAGATGCTTTGAAAGTCTCGATCTGTTTTGAAAGCAACGCCAATGCCGCCTCGCGATCAGCGACTTGGACCACTTTCGGGTCATTGAAAGGTGTTGGAGAACCGCTTACGTACGCGGTGACTTTGAAAGCGACTTCCTCAAAGCTATCCGAGCATTCTGAAATCAACAGCGGTTCTGCGGTAGCCGTTTGAAGGCTCTCTGGATCAAAATCCAAGTCTGTCCAACTGTCGCCTTCAGCTAGATTGCTTCCCAAGTTGAAGCCATACCACACTGGCACTTGGTGCCCCCACCAGAGTTGGCGGGAGATGCACCAGGGCTCGATGTTTTCCAGCCAGTGGTAATAGACCTTCTCGCCGCTCTCGGGGATGATCTTGACCGTGCCATCCTTGACCGCGTCCAGCGCGGGGCCGACGATCTTGGCTGTGTCGACGAACCATTGGTCGGTCAACATCGGCTCGATGACCACTTTGGAGCGGTCGCCAAAGGGCTGCATGATCGGTTTGGCTTCCACCAGAGGCACGGCGGTGATCTCTTCCTCCTCGGCGCCTTTCTTCTTGGGTTTGCCCAAACGCGGATCGTCTGAGGTCGTCATCACGGCGAGGCCCTCGGCGGTGATCTCCTCCACCACGGCTTTGCGCGCTTCAAACCGATCCATTCCGCGCAGGTGATCGGGGACGAGGTTCACGGCATCTGCTTCCGCTTCACTGAGCGTCTTCTTACCCTGTGCCACCGCCATGGCGATTTCGGCGGCCTCTGCGTACGCCGCGCCGTCGTCGCGCATCGCGCCTCGTGTATCCATCAGGCGGTACATCGGGATGCCGCCGCGTTTGGCGACCTGGTAGTCGTTGAAATCGTGCGCGCCGGTGATCTTCACCGCGCCGGAGCCGAAATCGGGATCGGGGTATTCATCGGTGATGATCGGGATCAGGCGGCGGTGTTCTTTCGGGCCCACCGGGATCTCGCAGAGCTGGCCCACGATGGGGGCGTAACGCGCGTCAGACGGGTGCACCGCCACCGAGCCATCGCCGAGCATCGTCTCGGGGCGGGTCGTGGCGATGGAGATGTAGTCGCGGGTCTCGCGCAGGGTGACGTTACCGTCCTCATCCTTCTCCACGTATTCATAGGTCGCGCCGCCTGCAAGCGGGTATTTGAAGTGCCACATATGGCCCGCAACTTCGACATTCTCGACCTCCAGATCGGAAATCGCCGTCTCGAAATGTGGATCCCAGTTCACCAGCCGCTTACCGCGATAGATGAGGCCCTTGTTGTACATTTCGACGAAGACCTTGATCACGGCGTCGTGGAAATTGCCCTCATTGCCTGCAGGTGCGCCGGGCGCGCCGGACATGGTGAAGGCCTCGCGTGACCAATCGCAGGACGCGCCAAGGCGCTGAAGCTGGCCCTTGATTGTGCCGCCGGATTGCTCTTTCCACTCCCAGACCTTCTCGAGGAATTTCTCACGGCCCAGTTCGCGGCGCCCGGGCTGCTGCGTTTCGGCCAGCGTGCGCTCGACAACCATCTGGGTCGCGATACCGGCATGGTCCGTGCCGGGCTGCCAGAGCGTGTCAAATCCCTGCATGCGTTTCCAGCGGATCAGGATGTCCTGCAACGTGTTGTTGAAGGCATGGCCCATATGCAGGACGCCGGTGACATTCGGTGGTGGGATCATGATGCAATAGCTTGACGCCTCGGGCTTGGCATGTGCCCCCGCCTTGAAGCAGCCCGCCTTTTCCCAGGCGGCGTAGATGCGGGCTTCCGCCTCTTGGGCTTGAAATGATTTGTCCAGTGCCATGGTCTCTGTTCCCCTCGGGGTTGCTTAGGGATCACTTAGCGAAGCCGCGCGGGAAGGAAAAGAGCCGCGCCCAAGCTTGGGCAAGCTATGCCGTTTCTTTCAGCTCGGAGAGCTGCATTGAGGCTATGGACCTTGCGCGCGAAAAAGCTAGTGTCCTCAATGGAAAAACGCGTGGAGGACACCATGGAAAAGTTCGGAAAAAGCCAGCCGGTCAAACGGGTCGAAGATGTCCGGTTTTTGACCGGGCAGGGCCGTTATGTCGATGACATTGCGCCCGAAGCATCGCTGCATGGCTTTGTGTTCCGCTCGCCCGTGGCCCATGGCGCCATCACGGCGCTTGATGTCTCTGAGGCCCGCGCGGCTGAGGGTGTGCACCTTGTGCTGACCTGTGCTGATCTTGAAGAGGCCGGGCTCAGCATTGCCATGACAGCGTCGCGTATCCAAAACCGCGATGGCTCCAAGGGGGCGAAGGATGTGCGGCCAATCCTTGCCAAGGACAAGCTGCGCTTTGTGGGTGAGCCTGTCGCCATGATCATCGCGGACACGCTGCAACAGGCGAGGGATGCCGCCGAACTCATCACGCTGGACTATGACGATCTGCCCGCCAAGCTCGATCTCGCGCCGGGCGGTGCTGCGGTTCATGATGTGGCGCCAGACAATGTGGTGTTTGATTTCGGACTGGGGGATGAGGCCGCGACCCAAGCCGCGTTCGAGGCGGCCGCGCATGTGGTGTCGATGGATGTGGAGGACAACCGCATCATCTGCAACGCCATGGAAACGCGCGGCTGTTATGCGGAGATGGACGCCGGGCGTCTGCATTTCGCCTTCAATGGTCAGGGTGTCTGGGGCGCGAAGGGAGAGCTCGCCAAGGCGCTGGATATTCCCGCAGACCAGATCCGCGTGACCAATCCCGATGTTGGCGGCGGCTTCGGGATGAAGGCCTTCATGTATCCGGAGTATTTCTGCGTGGCCCAGGCCGCGCGGACGTTGGGGCGGCCCGTGCGCTGGATGTCCGAGCGGACGGAAGCCATGTTGACCGACAATGCCGGACGGGATCTGACCACGCGGGCGGAATTGGCTTTTGATGCCGATCACAAGCTGACGGGATACAGGCTGCATACGCGCGCCAACATGGGCGCGTATTGTTCTGGCTTTGCGCAAAACATCCAGACCGAGCTTTTCTCCAAAGTCCTGACAGGTGTGTATCATATTCCTGCGGCTTATATGCGCGCGGAAGGGTTCTTCACCAACACAACGCAAGTGGATGCCTACCGGGGGGCGGGACGGCCCGAGGCGATCTACGTGCTGGAGCGCGTGATGGACCGGGCTGCCCGCGAGCTGGGGCTGGATCCTTGGGAGCTGCGCCAGCGCAACTTTATCCGCCCCGATCAATTCCCCTACACGACGCCTTCGGGCGTGACCTATGACATCGGTGACTTCAATGCCGTGCTCTCGCATGTGGGGCAAAAGGCCGATCGGGACGGTTTTGCCGGGCGCAAGGCCGCGTCTGAGGCGGCAGGCAAGCTGCGCGGCCAGGGCCTGTGTTACTATATCGAAAGTATTTTGGGCGATCCTTCCGAGACATCCCGCGTTGTCTTCGAGGAGGACGGGTCGGTGGCGCTTTATGTCGGCACGCAATCAAATGGTCAGGGTCACGAGACGGTCTTTGCGGCCTATCTCGCGGATCAAACCGGTATTCCTATGGAGGCGATTCACGTCGTGCAGGGGGATAGCGATGCCATCCCATCGGGCGGCGGAACGGGCGGCTCACGCTCGGCCACAGTGCAATCTACGGCGACCCTTAAGACTGTGGAAACCATGATCGCCCAATTCACGCCGTTTTTGGCGGACATCATGGGGGTGGAGGAAGACAAGGTGAACTTTGATCACGAGACATTCCGCGCCGAGGGCAGCAACATGACGCCAACGATGCTTGAGGTGGCCGAACTGGCCCGCGAGCATGGGCGCGAGGATCTTCTGGACACCTCTGAAACGATCACGCTCGATAGCCGTTCCTTCCCCAATGGCGCTCATGTGGCCGAGGTTGAGATTGATCCCGAAACAGGCATTGTCAGGGTAGACCGCTATGAGGTCGTCGATGATTTTGGCAATCTTCTCAACCCGATGCTGGTGGAAGGGCAGATCCACGGCGGGGTGGCGCAGGGCATCGGTCAGGCGCTGACGGAGCGCGTGGTTTTTGATGAAGACGGACAGCTGCTCACGGCAACGTTTATGGATTATGCGATGCCGCGTGCTGATATCATGCCTATGATCGGATTTGCGACAGAACCCACGGCATCGAAATACAACCCGCTTGGCATGAAGGGCTGCGGCGAGGCGGGCACCGTGGGCGCGTTGGCGGCCGTGTCCAATGCAGTGCAGGACGCGCTCTGGGCGCGCGGTGTCACGCAGGTCGATATGCCCTTCACCCCTGAAAAAGTTTGGAGATATCTGGAGGATGCGCCAAAGGCTGCGGAATAAAGGCCTCTACAAGTGGCTTCGGCGCCAGGTTTGGCGCCGCCAGCGGCCCCATGCGCCGCGCCGTGGTCCGCGATCTCACGTGATTATCCTCGATGGCACAATGTCGTCCCTGCGGCAGGGCTGCGAAACCCATGCAGGCATGACCTACAAGCTGATCTGCGAAGCGGGCAGCGACGTCTCGATTTACTATGAGCCGGGTTTGCAATGGACCGATTGGCGCGCCACGTGGTCCATCATGACAGGTAAGGGCATCAATCGACAGATCCGACGGGCCTATGGCTATCTTGCCTCCCGCTATCGCCCGGGAGATCGCATCTTCCTCTTTGGCTATTCGCGCGGGGCCTATGCCGTGCGCTCTCTGGCCGGCCTGATCGATCAGGTGGGCCTTCTCGAACCCCGGCACGCGACGCAGCGCAACATCGATATGGCCTACAGGCACTATCAATGCGCGCCGCATGGCACGGCGGCCACATCGTTTCGCACGCATCTGTGCCACGAGGCGACACCCATTGAGATGATTGGCGTCTGGGACACTGTCAAAGCACTGGGACTTCGCCTGCCGCTTCTGTGGCGCTTCTCCGATCCGAGCCATGCCTTTCATAATCATGCCTTGGGTGCATCCATCAAACATGGATTTCATGCACTGGCCCATGACGAGCGGCGTCAGGCCTACGCGCCCGTGCTTTGGGCTGTGCCCGCGGCCCATGAGGGGCGTGTGGAGCAAGTGTGGTTTCCGGGAAATCATGGGGATGTGGGCGGCCAGATTGATGGGCGCGAGCAAGCGCGGCCCTTGGCCAATCTATCGCTGGTCTGGCTGTTGGGGCGCGCCGAGGCCTGTGGCTTGGCGTTGCCGCAGGGATGGCGCGCGCGTTTTCCAGCGGACCCGCAAGCACCCAGCATGGGGCGATGGGTGGGCTGGTCCAAACTCTTTGTGCTGCGCAAGAAACGCCCTGTCTTGCAAGACCGGTCCGAGCGGCTGCATGCCTCTGTTTTGGCTCGAAAATCGCCCGTCACGATCCGCGCGCGGGTGAGTGCCATTATGTCGCACCGTTAGGAAGGCATATTCCTGAGTGTTTTACCCTTGGAAAGCTGATTTTCACACCTACCTTTCTAGGCGTGACGAATGGAGCCGGAACCTCCGTTTGGTTATTCACTGTCCCTCGTTCCGCACTTGCGCCCAAGGATCTCCTTGGGCGCTTTTTTCTTGCCCGCTGTTCCGTTACGGTTCCGTTCATGACCGGGTACAGTGACGAATTTCTCAAAAGGGTCCTGCAACGGACGCGTGTTGTGGCGGGAGTTGGCGTGTCGCCCAACCCGGTGCGTCCGAGCCATTTCGTGGCACGTTACCTCGGTCTGCGAGGCATGCGGGTGATCCCGGTCAATCCGGGCCATGCGGGCAAGCAGCTCTTTGGAGAGAGCGTCTGTGCGACGCTCGAAGACGTGCCGAAAGATGTCGATATGGTGGATGTGTTCCGACGCTCGGAATTCGTGCCCGAGATTGTCGAGACGGCGTTGACGCATTTGCCCAATCTCAAGACGATCTGGATGCAGATTGGCGTGTCTCATGCGGAAGCGGCGGCTCTGGCTCGGTCCCGCGGCATTGATGTGATCGAGAACCGCTGCCCCAAGATCGAGTATCAACGGTTGTTCGGCGAATTGCGGATGGGCGGGTTCAATACCGGCGTGATTTCCAGCAAGCTTTGATTGCGCCGCGTTGGTGCGCGTCGCCGGGGGCAGGGGGCGTTGCCCCCCGGCGCCGAAGCGCCTCCCCCCAGAGTTTATCTGGCAAGATGAAGGCGCGTCAGCTTCGGCTGGCTTTTTCGTCGAGACCGGACGTGCCTTCGCGACGGGCGAGTTCGGCTTCGACGTCTGCGAGCGTAATGCCTTGTGCGGCCAGCATGACCAGCAAGTGATAGAACACGTCGGCGGCCTCAGAGGTCAGGCGTGTCTTGTCGCCCTTGATGGCTTCGATGATGGCCTCGATGGCTTCCTCACCAAATTTCTCCGCGCATTTCTCCGGGCCCTTGGCAAGCAGTTTGGCGGTCCAGGAGCTGTTGGGGTCCGCGCTTATGCGCGATTGGATGGTTTGGGCCAGATCGTGCAGGGTGCTCATGTCAGCCTCATGGGGATGCCAGCGGCGGCCATATGCGCCTTGGCCTCAGCAATGGTGTAATCACCGAAGTGGAAGATGGAGGCCGCCAGAACCGCAGAGGCGCCGCCCTCACGGACGCCATCCACGAGGTGATCCAATGTGCCCACACCGCCCGACGCGATCACGGGAACGGAAACGGCATCGGAAATGGCGCGCGTCAGCGGCAGGTTGAAGCCGGCGCGCGTGCCGTCCCGGTCCATTGAGGTCAGCAGGATCTCTCCCGCGCCTTTCGCGGCAACTTTTTCAGCAAATTCAACGGCATCAATCCCAGTAGGCTTTCGGCCTCCGTGGGTGAAAATCTCCCAGCGGCCCGGCTCCACGGTCTTTGCGTCGATGGCGCAGACGATGCATTGGGCGCCGAATTGATCAGCGGCCTCGGAGATGACATCGGGATTGGCCACAGCGGCGGAATTGAAGCTGACCTTGTCGGCGCCCGCCAGCAGAAGTGCTCTGACATCGCCGGCACTGCGCACGCCGCCGCCTACGGTGAGCGGGATGAAGCATTGCTCGGCAGTGCGGCTGACCACGTCGAACATCGTGCCGCGGTTTTCATGGGTGGCGTGAATATCGAGAAAACAGATCTCATCAGCGCCTGCTGCATCATAGGCGCGGGCGGCGTCCACGGGGTCGCCTGCATCGCGCAGATCGACAAAATTCACGCCTTTGACAACGCGCCCATCGGCGACATCGAGGCAGGGGATGATCCGGGTCTTGAGCATGGGCAGAGGCTTACTGTGATTTGATCCCGGAGGGAAGGGAGGGGGGGCTTTTGTGCGATTCACCCTCCAA
>NZ_JBNAGA010000002.1:1044878-1307749 GCF_049800955.1 Primorskyibacter sp. S187A
CCCTCCAAATCGCACAAAAGCCCTCGCCCGCGCGGCGCGGAGCGCACGCTGTATTGATGATATGTTGATGCCGGTTTTGTGAGGAGGGGCGCGCTGCGATCACCTGTAGGGTCATCGGGCAATGACACGGGAGAGATCAAGATGAAACGGATGATGGCGGCAGTAGGATTTGCCACGGCGATGGCTTTGGCCAACATGAGCGCAGCAGGCGACAATGGCATGATCACCAAACCAAGCGCGCTTGGTGTGACCGAGACGGTGGATGCGATGGAAGCGGCGATGCGGGAGGCGGGCCTCAAGATTTTTGCGCGCGTCGATCACGGGGCGGGGGCCGTCTCCATTGGGGAGGATATCGGCGCGTCGCAACTCCTGATCTTTGGCAATCCAAAGGTGGGCACGCCTGCGCTCAAGGACGATCCGATGGCCGGGCTCTTCCTGCCGCTCAAGGTTCTGGTGTTTGAGGATGGCATGGGCAAGACGACGATTGCCTATGAGGATCCGACAGCGATGCTGGGCAAGCTGGGCGGCGTCTCGGAGGATGCGGCTTATCTCAAGGTGATGACCGGGGCCTTGGGCAAGTTCACCGATATGGCGATGAACTGACCGGCGGGTCAGACCATGCCCGTCGCGTCCGACCTCCGGGCCGGTCGCGACAGCAGGCGGGTTCAGCTGGCCAGCGCTTTGAGCGCGGCGCGCAGGTCGATGGCCCCGTCATAGAGCGCGCGGCCCGAGATCGCGCCGTTAAGCTCCGCGCCGCAATCGCGCAGGGCGATCAGATCTTCCAGCGAGGAGACGCCGCCTGAGGCGATGACCGGGATCGAGACCGCGCGGGCCAGATCGGCCGTCGCTTCGATATTGGGTCCCTGCATGGCGCCATCGCGGTTGATGTCGGTGTAGATGATCGCGGCCACGCCGGCATCTTCAAAAGACTTGGCCAGATCGGTCACCATAACATCGGTTTCTTCCGCCCAGCCCTTCGTCGCCACCCGGCCATTGCGCGCATCGATCCCCACGGCCACCTGACCGGGGAAGGCGCGGGCGGCCTCGCGCACGAGGGTGGGGTTTTCGACCGCGACAGTGCCCAGAATGACCCGGGCCAGGCCCTTGGACAGCCAGCTCTCGATCGTGGCCATATCGCGGATGCCGCCACCCAGCTGCGCGGGCACGGCGGTCGCCGCGAGGATGGCCTCGACCGCGCCTGCGTTGACCGGTGCGCCTTCAAATGCGCCATTGAGATCGACCAGATGCAACCAAGCACACCCGGCCTCGACAAAATCGCGGGCCTGTGCGGCGGGATCGGTGTTGAAGACCGTCGCTTGCTCCATTTCGCCGCGCACGAGGCGCACGGCATTGCCGTCTTTGAGATCAATGGCGGGGTAGAGGATCATCGTCTTCTTCCATGATATGCGCTTTGCCGGGGCTTTGGCATGATACGCAGGTGATGGCAACGGACCTCACGTCATGCTTGATTGGATGTGACCCTTTGGCTCAGGATTGGCCTACTCAGGGAGGATGAGAGATGAAAACAATCGTTTTGGCAGCGGCCTTGGTCTTTGGCGCAGGCGCTGTGGCGGCGGATCCGGTGTTTGGGACGTGGAAGACCCAGCCGGGAGATGATGGGGCTTACGGCCTGGTCACGATCAAGGCCTGCGGGTCGGAGATTTGCGGGACGTTGGGCAAGGGCTTTGACAAATCCGGCAAGGAAGTCAAAAGCCCCAATATCGGCAAGCGCATGATCTGGGCGATGAAGTCCAACGGTGGCGGCAAGTATTCCGGTGGCAAGATCTGGGCGCCGGACCGCGACAAGACCTACAACTCGCGCATGACGCTTTCGGGCAATGCGCTCAAGGTTCAGGGCTGTGTGTTGGGGATTTGCCGCGGGCAGACCTGGACGCGGGTGAGGTGAGCTACTGTCTGTGTGATGGGCAGGCCTGCGCATGACATGATGTGATTGCGCCGCGCTGGCGCGCGTCGCCGGGGTGGGGGGCTTCGCCCCCCGGCGCTTGCGCGCCTCCCCCCAGAGTATTCTTGGCAAGGCGAAGGTGGGGCGTTGGTCCCGGACCGGGCGGGCGTTTTGATCAGGGTGTCCAGGTCAGGAAGTTGCCGATCATCTTGAGACCATCGCGGGCGCTTTTTTCGGGGTGGAATTGCAGGCCAACCATCGTGTCGCGGGCGACGATGGCGGTGATGTCGCCGCCGTAATCCACATGGGCGAGGCGCTCTTCCGGGCGTGTGACCGCCATGTGGTAGGAATGGACGAAATAGGCATGGGCACCGGTTTGCAGCCCATCGAGGATGGGGTGCGGCGTCTCAACGACCAGATCGTTCCAGCCCATATGCGGGACTTTGAGCGCGGGGTTGTCGGGCGTGATTTTGATCACCTCGCCGCCGATCCAGCCAAGTCCGGGCGTGTCTGTGTATTCCCGGCCCCATTCAGCCATCAGCTGCATGCCGACGCAGATGCCAAGGAACGGCCGGGCCTTGACCTCGACCGCTTCGCGGAGCGCCGCATAGAGGCCCGAGCGATCGGCCAGCGCGGCTTTGCAGGCGGGAAAGGCGCCGTCACCGGGCAGGACAAGCCGGTCTGCGCGCGCGACGACATCGGGGTCCGAGGTCACGACAACATCGCCCGCGTCGCGTTCCTGCGCCATGCGCTGGAAGGCTTTCTCAGCAGAGTGCAGATTGCCGCTCTCGTAGTCGATGATGGCCGTCAGCATGGCTCAGAGCATGCCCTTGGTGGAGGGGACCGCATCGCTTTTGCGCGGGTCTGTCTCCAATGCGTCGCGCAGGCTGCGGGCGACGGCCTTGAAGGCGGCCTCGGCAATATGGTGGCTGTTGAGGCCGTGCAGCTGGTCCACATGCAGGGTGATGCCGCCATGGGTCGCGAAGGCCTGAAAGAACTCGCGGACAAGCTCTGTATCAAAGGTCCCGATCTTGGCGGTGGGCATGTCGACATTCCACACAAGGAAGGGCCGCGCGGAGAGATCAAGCGCGGCGCGCACCAGCGCATCATCCATTGGCAGGAGGCAGGAGCCGTAGCGCACGATCCCGCGCTTGTCGCCCATGGCCTGGGTCAGCGCCTGACCCAGCGCGATGCCCACATCCTCGACCGTATGGTGATCGTCGATATGCAAATCGCCGGTGCAGCGCACCTGCATGTCGATCAGCGCATGGCGCGCCAGCTGGTCGAGCATATGGTCGAAGAAGCCGACGCCGGTCTGGTTGTCATACTGGCCCGTGCCATCCAGCGCGATGGTCACGGTGATGTCGGTCTCTGCCGTCTTGCGGCTGATCGTGGCGGAGCGCATGGCCTCGTCCCTTCTGAAAACTCGCCTGCTTATAGGCAAGGCGGGCCATCGGGTGCAATCGCTGCCGCTGTGGTTGGGCCATATCGCGGGTTACCTGTGGCGCGCGCCGCACGGGGGGGCTCTGTTTGACGGGCCTAGCGCTGGATCGGGCCGCGCTGCGCGCGGGTCTGTGGCAGGGCGCTGAAGAAGTTGCAGCCCAGCGTCTGGCGCAGGGCGGTGATCAACTCATCGAGCGATTCCGCTGAGACATACACGCCTTCCGTCGCATCCGCGAGGCAGCGCGCCACGGTGGGGACCCGGTCGATCTCGGGCGCAGCATCGCCGCCTTCCCAGTTGAAGAAATCCGCGCGCACCCTGAAGCCGATCACATGGACCGTGATCCCCGTTCCGGCCAGCTGTGCGGCCAGCTGACAGGGCGCGCCGCCGCAGGTCTCTTTGCCGTCGGTGATCAACACCACGGTTCCCGGCACCTGACCTCCGCCAAGCACTTCGGAGGCATCGCGAACGGCATCTGTCAGCGCCGTGTTGCCTGAGGGTTCGATGGTGTCCACAACCTGCAGGATCGGCCCGGCGGCATCCGCTTGCGGCGGCATGCGGAGTTTGACGTTTTCGCAATAGGAATTCTCGCCCGGGCCATAGGTCACCAGGCCCAACCGGCGCAGGGGTGCCACGTCCGGCAGGACGGTATGCATGGCAACACGGGCCTCGATAATGCGCGGCTCGTCAAGGCCATTGTAACCCATCTCCGCCATGGAGCCCGAGGCGTCAAACACGATCATGGCATCTTCCGTACAGCTGGCACCGGCCTGGCTGGCCAGGCTGAGACAGAGAAGAGAGGGGATCATACGCATGGGGCCACTATGCCTGATTCTGCCACAGCGCCCTATCACGAATTGAACAGAGCCTGCGGCGCTGGGCCATGCCCCTTGCCCTATGAGGCGCAGCTGTGCACAAAGCCCGGGCTGTGCAGCGGCACGCGGTGACATCCAACCAGCCGCAAAAAGGGGAGCGGGCCATGCCAAAATTCTCAGCCAACCTTGGGTTCCTGTGGACCGATCGGCCCTTGAGCGAGGCGATCCACGCGGCCCATGCCGCAGGCTTTGAGGCCGTGGAATGCCACTGGCCTTATGATCAGCCCGCCGCAGATGTGGCCCGCGCGCTGCAAGACACAGGGCTGCCAATGCTCGGGCTCAATACACGGCGCGGCGATGTGGCCGGGGGGGAGAATGGTCTGTCGGCCTTGCCCGGTCGTGAGGCAGAGGCGCGCGCGGCCATTGACGAAGCGCTGGACTATGCGGCCGTCGTGGGGGCAGGGGCCGTGCATGTCATGGCGGGGTTTGCCTCTGGCCCGGCGGCCCATGCGGCCTTCGTGCAAAACCTGCGCTATGCCTGCGAACAGGCCGCGCAAACGGGCCGTATGATCCTTATTGAGCCGCTCAACCGCCATGACGCGCCGGGCTATTTCCTGCAGACAACAGATCAGGCTCGCGCCCTCATCGCGGAGGTCGGCGCGGACAATCTCAGGCTGATGTTTGATTGCTACCATGTGGGCCGGATGGAGGGAGACCTGATCTCCCGCCTGCACGATCTGCGCGAGATCATCGGCCATATCCAGTTTGCCTCTGTCCCGGACCGCGGCGCGCCGGATCATGGCGAGATCAACTACCCGTGGCTCTTTTCCCAGATCGACGCCATGGGCTGGGCGCAGCCGCTGGGCGCGGAATACAAGCCCGGGCGCGCCACGGAGGACACACTGGATTGGCTGGCGGCGTATCGGTGAGCGCAGGATACGCACGCTACGGGATTTACTTTGTCCCTCAGGACACCGCGCTGGCGGCCTTTGGTGCGCGCTGGTTGGGGTGGGACATCACGTCCGGTGCGCCCGCGCGCCAGTATGACCTGCCTGAGCTTGCACAGATCACGACGCGCCCTCGCACATACGGCTTTCACGCCACGCTCAAAGCGCCTTTCCGTTTGGTGCCCGGCGCCGATGAAGCCGCGCTGCGCGATACGTTGGAGCATGTGGCCCGGCGCCATGGCCGCATCGTCACAGACGGTCTGGAACTCACGACACTTGGCCGGTTTCTGGCGCTGACCCTGCGGGGCGATGTCAGCGCGGTACAGGCGTTGGCGGCGGATTGCGTCCGCGCCTTTGATCCCTTTCGCGCGCCGCTCACGGAGGCAGAGCTGGACCGGCGACGGGGCAAGGGGCTGCCCCCGTATAAAGCGGCGATGCTGGAGCAATGGGGCTACCCCCATGTCATGGAGGCCTTCCGGTTTCACATGACGCTCACGGACCGTCTGCCCAAAGCGCAGTTGCCGCATTGGCGCGCGGTTTTGGAAAACCACCTGCCTCAGATCGGCACGGGCCTGACGATCGATGCGATTACCCTCGTGGGGGAGCGCGCCGATGGGCGCTTTGAAACTGTGCATCGCGCGCCGCTGGTTGGTTTAGAGCCCTGATAATCCGTAAGAATTATTTGACACTTTGGGCGCCGTGGTAGTTTATCGGGGTGTCTTGGGGGCTATGGCCAACGTGTTGAGCAATTCGAAAGTCTCACCAGATCCTTGCGCGGCGTGGTTTCGGCGCGGCGACATGCAGCACATGTGCGCCGCCTGCGCGCTTGTCTGCGGTACCTGCCACTTTTGCTCAGACGGCGCCGTCATGCGCCCCCAACTGCCTCAGTCCCACCTTTCAAGGAGATCTCTCGCATGACCAAATCCTTTTCCCTGTTGGCCCTTGGCGCGGCGCTTGTCGCAAGCTCTGCCAGCGCGCAGGAGACACTCACGATCTCCGTCTATTCCTTCGCGCAGGACGCCTACAAGGAGGCGCTTTATGACCCGTTCGAGGAGATTTGCGGCTGTGAGCTGGTCATCGAGACGGGCAATTCCGTCGAGCGCATGGCCAAAATCGAGGCCAATGCGGCAGATCCTGTGATCGATATGGCGGTGATCTCCTCCCATGATGCGCTGAGCCTTGCGCAGAAGGGGCTGTTGCAGCCGCTCGATACCTCCAAACTCTCCAGTTTTGACCGGCTCTACCCCGCCGCGCAGGACCCGATTGGGGGCAATATGGCCGTGGGCTACACGTTCTACGCAAGCTCCATCGTCTATCGCGAGGATCTGGTGAGCATCGAGAGTTGGGCGGATTTGCTGGGCGAGGGGCTCGCGGGCAATGTGGCCCTGCCCAATATCACGGGCACGCAAGGCCCGCTCACGCTGATGATGCTCAACAAGGCCGCGGGCGGCGATGGCGCGGATTTCTCCGGCACGATTTCGGAGATTGGCGCGAGCGCCGATGACATCGTGACCTTCTATTCCCGCTCCTCGGAACTGGCGCAGTTGATGAACCAGGAGGAGGTGATTGCCGCGCCTGTGGGCCGTTTTGCCTGGTCGCGCTTCAAGAGCTCGCCTTTGCCCTTTGCCTGGGCGGACCCCAAGGAGGGGCAAGCGGGCGGCATGAACGTGATGATCATGACCGCCAACAACGGCAATGAGGAGCTGGCCTACAAGCTGATGGATTACTGGCTCTCGACGGAAGTCCAGACCCGCGTGGCCGAAGCGCTGATCGACAGCCCCGCCAACATGGATGTCGTCGTCTCCGACGAGGTGGCCGACAACCTGACCTATGGCGCCGATCTCATCAATTCGCTCAACATCCTGCCGCCTGCGCAGATCATCGAGAACCGGGACGCTTGGGTCGATCAGTGGAACAACGAGGTGATCCGCTAAACGCGTCCGAGGCCCGCGCGCGCCGTGGGCCTCCCGCATTTTGCGGAGTAAATCCCTTATGTTCCTCAATCGCAAAGAAGGTCTGGCGCTGGCCCTGCCTGCCGCGTTGTTCACGACGCTGGTGTTCCTGATGCCCGTGGGCATCCTGCTCTCCGTGGCCTTCCAGACCGAGGGCGGGGCGTGGAGCCTGCAGGGCTATGTGGATTTCTTCTCCCAGCCGCTGAACCAGACGGTCTTTTTGCGCACGCTCAAACTCGGCGTGCTGGTGGCCGGGGCCTCGGCGGTGATCGGCTATGTGGCGGCGTTCTGCATTGTGAACCTGGAGCCCACGGCGCGGGGGCGGATCTTTGGCCTCGTGGTCCTGCCGCTGATGATCTCGCCCGTGGCGCGGACCTATGCCTGGATCGTGATCCTGGGCCGGACCGGCATCGTGAACGACACGATTGTGGGCCTTGGCCTGTCGGACACGCCCATCCGCCTGCTCTTTACCGAGACGGCGGTCTTTATCGGGCTGTTGCAGCTCTTCCTGCCGCTGATGATCATCTCGCTGGTCTCGGCCATGGAGAACATCCCGCGCGATGTGATCCCGGCGGCCCGCGTGCTGGGGGCCAGCTGGCTGCAGGTCTTCTTCCGGGTGATCCTGCCTTTGACCAAGGAGGGGCTGGTGATCGGCGGCACGCTCGTCTTCACCGGCGCGCTCACGGCCTACATCACGCCCGCGATCCTGGGCGGCTCAAAGGTCCTGATGCTGGAGACGTTGCTCTATCAAAAGGTCAATGTCTCCAATGATTTCGTCTCCGCCAGCGTGATTGCCATGATCCTCATCGTGATGTGTTTCTCGGCCAATCTCGTGCTCAAGCGCATTGCGTCGGTGAAGGGGTAGGGCGATGTCGAAACTCTCCATCTGGCTCATCCTCGGCGCGACGCTGACCTTCCTGATCGGGCCCTTCCTGATCGTGATCTTTGCAGGTCTATCGGCAGGCGAGGCGCTGGCCTTCCCGCCGCAGGGGCTCTCGCTCAAATGGTACGCCAAGGTCTTCACCGTCGAGAGCTTCCGGGCGAGCTTCGCGCTGTCGATGTTCCTCGCAATCTTCGGCACGCTGGCCGCGCTGGTCATCGGCATCCCCGCGGCTTACGCGCTCAACCGCTATGATTTGCCGGGTGCGGAAACTATCCGCACCATCGTCGCCGCGCCGATCATCGTGCCGGGCATCATCGTGGGCCTTGCGCTTCTGCGCTACTTCGTGGTGCCGCTCGACGTGACGATCACCATGGCGCTCTTCGTGACCCATACCGCGCTGGTGCTGCCCTACGCCGTGCGCGTGGTCTCCTCCAGCCTCAACAACCTGCGCAGCGATATGGAGGAGGCAGCAGTCATCCTTGGCTGCACGCGTTTTCAGGCCTTTACCAAGGTCGTCCTGCCCAACATCCGCGGCGGCATCCTCGCGGCCTTCATTCTGGGCTTCGTGACCTCGTTCAACGAGGTGCCTGCATCGCTTTTCCTCTCCGGCCCGGGCGTGCGCACGCTGCCCATTGATATGCTGAGCTACATGGAGATCACCTTTGATCCTTCCGTGGCGGCGCTGTCGGCGCTCTTGGCCTTCATGTCTGTCGCCATTGTGTTCCTCGCCGAACGGCTCCTTGGATTTTCCCGTTATGTCTGATGCTTTTGTGTCTCTCACCGATCTGACGCTCAGCTATGGGCAAACCGTGGCGGTGCCGCGCCTCAACCTCGATATTCGCGAGGGCGAGTTGATCGCGCTGCTGGGCCCCTCGGGTTGCGGCAAGACGACGACGATGCGCGCCATCGCAGGACTTCTCGCGCCCACAGCGGGGCGCATTGAGATTGACGGGGCCGACATGACCCGGGTGCCCGCGAACAAGCGCGGCATCGGGCTGGTCTTTCAATCCTATGCGCTCTTTCCCCATCTCAGCGCGTTTGAGAACGTGGCCTTTGGTCTGCGGCTGCGCAAGCTGCCTGATGCGCAGGTGCGCGCCAAGACGGAGGCCGGGATGGCGACCGTGGGCCTCACTGGCTTTGAGAGCCGCAAGCCCGCCGAGATGTCAGGCGGGCAGCAGCAGCGGCTGGCGCTGGCGCGCAGCCTCGTGATGGAGCCCAAGGTGCTCCTGCTCGATGAGCCTCTCTCCAATCTCGACGCGCGTCTGCGCCTTGAGATGCGCAACGAGTTGCAGCGAGTGCAGAAGGAGACGGGGATCACCATGGTCTTCGTGACCCATGATCAATCCGAAGCGCTGGCGCTGGCGGATCGGATCGTACTGATGAAAGACGGTGAGATCGAACAGCTGGGCACGGCCTCCGAGCTCTATGCCGAACCGGCCACGGCCTTTGCCGCCGAGTTCATGGGGTTTGAGAATATCTTTCGGCTGGAGGCGGGGGCGCTTGTCTCCGAGACGGGCCGATTGCCTGTGGCCTATCGCACTGATGCGCCCATTCTGGCGTGGCGTCCGGGCGCAGTGACCGTGGGGCAGGGGCCCTATGAGGGGCGCGTTCTGGCCAGCAGCTTTGCCGGTGCGCATCGCGAATATGTGCTGGAGACCGCGCTGGGCCCGCTCAAGGCGGAGGCGCCCATCGCGGTGCCCGAAGTGCCTCTGGGTGCGACGATGGGCTTCGACCTGCCGCTGGAGACGGCGCGGGAGTTGGGCCAATGAGCGGAATTTGGGTGGATACGGATTTCGGATTTGATGACCTGTGGGCCCTGCTGCTGCTGCGGCATCTGGGCTGCGCGGTCGACGGAGTCTCGCTGGTGGCGGGCAATGCGCCGCTTGATCAGGTCGTGGCCAATGCGCTGGGCGCGCGCGTGGCCTACGGGCTCGAGCAGCCGATGTGGCGCGGTGAGGCGCAGCCGCTGGTGCGCCATCCTGAAACGGCGGAACGTATTCTCAGCGTCAAGGGCATGCGCACCCGCGGGCTGTCGCTGCCCATCGTGGCAGAGGATACATTGCCCGTGCAGGCCATTGCCGCTTTGGCGCAATGGCTGGAGCAGCCGGGTCCGCGCGAGGTTCTTGCCATTGGCCCGCTGACGAATATCGCAAGGCTCATCGAACGCCACCGCGATGCGGCGTGTAGGATCACGCGGCTGGTCTGGATGGGCGGGAGCGCGGGGCCCGGCAATCACACGCCCATGGCCGAGTTCAATGCCGTCGCGGATGCCGAGGCGCTGGAGACGGTCCTGTCCATGGACCTGCCGCTTGATATCGTTGATCTGACCTTTTGCAGGCAGGTGGTCTACACTGGCGCGGACATGCCCGCGACGGATCCTCTGACGCAGGATTTGCTGGGCGGGTATCTCGATATCGCGCTGGAGCGGGGCCGGACAGGTATGGCGATCTACGATCCCCTGGCCGCGCTGGCGATTGCCGCGCCGGACCGGATTTCATTTGCGCCCTGTCATGTGAGCGTCTCCACGCGCGCCGATGAGACCTACGGCGCGACCCGGATTGATCCGGGGCCGGAAGGGGCCGGAGCACGCACGCGATTGGCCACCGCGCCCACAGCGGATCTGGCCCGGATCTGTCTGCAAGCGCTGGAGGGAGAGGTTTTGATGGCTCATGGAGTGTGATCTCAACGCAGCGGCGCTACGCGCGCGGGCTGTGCAGGCCGCACAGGGGCATGCGCCCTTCGATCTGTTGATCACGAACGCGCGCCTGTTGGACATGGTTACGGGGCGTGAGCGCGCGGCGGAGATTGGCTGTGTGGGCGGGTTGATTGCCAGCGTGCAACCGCCCGGTCGCGCGCAGGCAGCGCAGGTGACCATGGATGCGGCGCACCGCTGGGCCGTGCCGGGGTTGATCGATACGCATATGCATGTCGAAAGCTCCATGGTGACGCCTGCGACCTATGCGGACGCTGTTGTGCCGCGCGGGGTCACAACGGTGGTCTGGGACCCCCATGAATTCGCCAATGTCTGCGGTGTGGCGGGGGTGGATTTTGCGACGGATGCCGGGCGCGGTCTGCCGCTGCGTTGCCTGACGCTCGCGCCGACCTGCGTGCCCTCGGCTCCGGGATATGAGGCCAGCGGCGGGGATTTTGGCCCGGAGGTTCTGGCCGAGTTGTTGGCGCGGGACGATATCTATGGCGCTGCAGAGCTCATGACGATGCAGCCCCTGTTGCAGGGAGATGCCCGGGTAACAGGCATTGTGAACGCCGGTCTGACCCGCGGCAAACGTGTCTGCGGCCATGCGCGCGGGCTTCAGGGCGGCGCGCTGGCGGCTTATGCGGCGGCGGGGGTTGAGACGGATCACGAACTGACCTCGGCCGAGGATCTCATGGCGCGGCTGGAGGCGGGGATGACGGTCGAGCTGCGCGGCTCCCATGGCCATCTGTTGCCTGACTTTGCGCAGGCGCTGCTGGCGCTAGGGCATTTGCCGCAAACCGTGACCTTTTGCACCGACGATGTCTTTCCCGACGATCTGCACAGCTACGGCGGCCTCGATCACATGCTGCGCCGGATGATCGGCCACGGCCTGCCGCCAGCATGGGCCTACCGCGCGGCAACGCTGAATGCGGCGACGCGGATCGGGCGGCCTGATCTGGGACTTATCGCACCGGGCAAACGCGCCGATATCGTGCTGCTCGATGATCTGGAGGGCGTGCGCGCGGCCCGTGTCTTCGCCGACGGGCAGGAGGTGGCCCTGGACGGACGGCTCACCGTTTCCGCCCCCGAGGTGGCGCCCCCCGCCGCGCTGACTGGGTCCATGCAGATCAACGCGGTGGCGCCGCAGGATTTCGAGGTCGCCGCAGAGGGGCCACAGGCGGAGATCGCGACGCTCTGCAAACCCCGCTTTCCCGTCTGGGGGCGCAGAATTGTCGGCGTGCAGGACGGGCGTCTGGTCTTGCCCGAGGACATGATCCGCATGGCGATCCTGAACCGCTACGCCGCCGGCGCGCCGATGCGCGTGGCTTTTCTGGAAAACTGGGGCACCTGGCGCGGCGCATTTGCCACGACCGTCTCGCACGACAGCCATAACCTCACGCTCTTTGGCCGTGAGCCGCAGGACATGGCGCTGGCCGCCAATACGCTGCGCGAGAGCGGCGGGGGTCTCTGCGTGGTGGCCGATGGCGCGGTACAGGCGCATCTGCCCTTGCCGCTCGGTGGTCTGGTCAGCGCGAGACCGCTGGAGGACGTGGCATCCGCGCTCAGCCATCTGCGCGAGACGCTCGATGATTTGGTGGACTGGGAGCCGCCCTACCTCGTCTTCAAGGCGCTCTTTGGTGCCTCGCTCGTCTGCAATGCCGGGCCACGGCTCAGCGATGTGGGTCTTGTGGATGTGTTTGAACAGCGCATCCTGACCTCTCCCGTCCTCTAGTCTTGCGCGCCCAATCGATCCTTTGGTTGGTTGCATTGCGCGCGCCTTTCAGGCTTTTGTCTGCCCGCGTTGAAATGGCGCAGGCAGGCGCTACTGTCTGCATCAATTAAGGTAGGAGGATAACGTGGCTGATACGCTAAAAGGGTTTCTCGCGAGCCATCCCGATGCGGCGCTTGCAATTGGCGCACCGGACCGGGAGTGGTTGACTTACGCAGATCTGCGGGCCCTGGCGGGCAGCGTTTCAAGCGCTCTTCATGCCGCTGGTGTCGGGCGGTCTGATCGTGTGGCCATCGTCCTGCCCAATGGGCCGGAAATGGCCGCGGCCTTCGTGACAATTGCGCAAACCGCCACAACCGCGCCGCTCAACCCGGCCTACCGGGAAGATGAGTTTGCTTTCTATATCGAAGACCTCAAGGCCAAGGCCGTGGTCCTTATGGAGGGCGACGAAGGCCCGGCGTACGCGGCTGCGAAAAAGCTTGGTGTGAAGGTCCTGCGGGTCAGCGTGGAAGAGGGCGCGCCTGCGGGCCAGTTCAGCCTGACCGGCGCGCCGGGCGTTGCGGCGGATACCTCCGCACCCGAGGCAGGCGATGTCGCCCTGATCCTGCACACATCGGGCACCACCTCGCGGCCCAAGATCGTGCCGCTCCTGCAATCCAATGTGGCGGCATCGGCCCATAACATCGCGACATCGCTGGCGCTGACGGCGGAGGATCGCTGCATGAATGTCATGCCGCTCTTCCATATCCATGGCTTGTTGGCGGCCGTCTCCTCGACCCTGTCCACCGGTGGTCAGGTCTGGTGCGCGCCGGGCTTTGATGCGCTGCGCTTCTTTGGTTGGCTGCGCGATAGCGATCCCACGTGGTACACCGCCGTGCCTACGATGCATCAGGCGATCCTGTCGCGCGCCGGGCGCAATGCGGATGTGATCGAGAACGCGCGCCTGCGCTTCCTGCGATCGTCCTCTGCCTCCCTGCCGGGCCCTGTCATGGAGAAGCTCTACGAGACCTTCGGCGCGCCCGTGGTCGAGGGTTATGGCATGACCGAGGCCGCGCACCAGATGTGCTCCAACCCGCTGCGTGCGGGCTCGCAGAAACCCGGCGCTGTCGGCGTGCCTGCGGGGCCGGAAGTGCGCATCGCGCATGAGGAGGATGCCGTGCTCATCGACAGCGCGTCGATTGGCGAGGTGGTCATCTCCGGGCCCAATGTCACGCCCGGCTATGAGGGCAATCCGGAGGCCAATGAGAAAAACTTCTTTGAGGCCGATGGCAAGCGCTGGTTCCGTACCGGCGATCAGGGCACGTTCGACGCCGATGGCTACCTGACGCTGACCGGGCGGCTCAAGGAGATCATCAATCGGGGCGGCGAGAAGGTCAGCCCGCTGGAGGTTGATGGTGTGCTGTCTGCCCATCCCGCGATTGCGCAGATCGTGACCTTCGCGTTGCCGCATCCAAAGCTCGGCGAAGAGGTCGCGGCGGCGGTTGTCCTGCGCGAAGGCGAGGAAATCACCGACCGGGACGTGCGCGATTTCGCCTCCGAGCGGCTCGCGGATTTCAAGGTCCCGCGCAAGGTCATCATCCTGGATGAAATCCCCAAGGGGGCCACGGGCAAGTTGCAACGCATTGGTCTGGCTGAGAAGCTGGGTCTGGTGGAAGCCGCGTCATGAAGATCTGCATTTTTGGCGCCGGTGCCATCGGCGGATATATGGGCGCGAAGCTTGCGGAAGTGGGCGCGGATGTGAGCCTCGTGGCGCGCGGGCCGCATCTGGCCGCGATGCAGGCCAATGGGCTCACGCTCATCGAGGAAAGCGGAACGAAGACCCACAAGGTCACGGTCTCTGACAATCCCGAAGACATCGGGCCGCAGGACTATGTCATCGTGACGCTGAAAGCGCACTCCGTCCCGCCTGTGGTGGGAAAGATGGCGCCGCTCATCGGGCCGGAAACGACGATTGTCTCGGGCGTGAACGGTGTGCCGTGGTGGTATTTCCACAAGATCGGCGGCGATCTGGAAGGCACGCGGCTGGAAAGCGTCGATCCCGGCAATGCGCAATGGGAGGGCTTTGGCCCCGACAACGTGTTGGGCTGCGTGGTCTATCCGGCGGCGGAGGTCAGCGAGCCGGGGGTGATCCGCCACATCGAGGGCACGCGGTTTTCTCTGGGTGAGCCGGACGGGTCAAAATCGGAGCGGGCCATGGCGCTGTCCAAGGCGCTGGCGGCGGCGGGGCTCAAGGCGCCGGTGCGCCCCAAGATCCGCGATGAGATCTGGGTCAAGCTCTGGGGGAACCTCTCGTTCAACCCGATCTCGGCGCTCACCCATGCGACGCTCGATGTGCTCTGCACCGAGCCTGGCACGCGGGAGGTGGCGCGCAACATGATGCTGGAGGCGCAGGCCATTGCAGAGGCGCTGGGCGTCAAGTTCCCTATCGACGTGGATCGTCGCATTCAGGGCGGCGCGGATGTTGGCGCGCACAGGACGTCCATGCTGCAAGACCTCGACGCGGGCCGCCCAATGGAGATCGACGCGCTCGTTGGCTCCGTGCAGGAGTTGGGCCGGGTGACAGGCACGCCCACGCCCACGATCGACACGGTGCTGGCGCTGATCCAGCTGCGCGGCAAGGTTGCGGGGCTCTACGGCTGACGCCACCCTGCTTCAAACCCAAAACAGCCCGCGCACCTGCCGGGCTGTTTTCTTTTGGCATGGAGAGCATCCTCTGCTTTGAGCCGAAGCCTTGCCAGATGCCGCGCCGTGCGCGCAGAGCTGTGATGGGCAAAAAGCCGGCGTTGATCTGCGCAAGGACAGCCCAAAGGGGATGTTCAGCGCACAGTCTGGTTGCTGCGCCCTTGTGAGGCCTGCGCCCGACCACCCGTCCGATCCCGGGCACGCAAGGACGTTGCCGCATCGGGATCACACAGGCGCACCCGGCCTCATGCGTCAGCATCCAAAGCAAAGTCAGGTGCAGCTGAGGCCCGTATCGCCTCGGAAAACCGCCGCGACAGCACGCCATCGCGATAGCCTTTCCTTTTGAGCAATCCGATAGGGCGGGCGATTGCGGGCGCGGCCACGGGTTTGACCAGAAAAGGCGCGCGCTCCTGTGCAATGATGGCGGATTTTGGCAGTGGCGCGATGCCCAAACCGGCGCAGACACAGTCGAGAGCCGTGGTTGTTCTGCCAACTTCAATGGTCCAGACCAGTGGCACTCCGGTCCGCGCCAAGGCGTCGTCGATCAACATGCGGTTTCCAGTCCCGCGCCGTGGCAAGATCAGGTTTTCCTCCGACACATCCGCCCAGCTCACATTTGGTCTGGAGGCCAGCCGGTGCTCCGGCAACAGGGCAATGACCAGGGGATCATCGAATATGAACTCAAAGGTGGTTGTCGGTTCGAACGCGGGTACCGGACAGATGCCGATATCAGCTTCGCCTTCGGCCACTGCTTCGGCCACTTCGTTGGCGCCAATGTCCAGAACCCGGTAGCGCGCCGACGGAAACTCCTGCTGCAGGCATTTCAGAGCCGGTGCGAGCAGCCCTGCAATGACGGTCGGAACGGTCGCGATTGTCAGGGATTGAGACAGCTGATGCGCATAGGCTGAGCTTTCGTCCCGCAAGGCGCGGGCGGTTTCCCGCGTTTCGCCCAGGATATGCTCGGCGCGCACTTTCAATCGTTTTGCGGCGAGTGTGGGCCTGACATCGCGCGTCGTCCTGTTGAAAAGCGGAGTGTCCAGCGCGACTTCAAGCTTCCGGATGCGCCGGGTGACCGATGATTGCGACAATCCGAGATGCGCTGAGGCAAGATGAAACGAGCCTGTTTCAAGGACCGCGAGAAAGGCCTCCAGATCCGTGAAATCAAAATTAATCCGCATATTGCATCAATGGGGAGAAAAGCTGCATTAGTCAAATAAATAGGCGGATGGTAGAGCTTCGGGGGAAGCAGGGGATATCATGGCGCATACACCAGACATCGTGATTATCGGCGGCGGCAACGCAGCTCTTTGCGCAGCGATCACAGCGGCAGAAGCTGGTGCCAGCGTACTCATTCTGGAGGCGGCGCCCAAAGCCTACCGGGGCGGAAACTCCCGCCACACCCGCAATTTTCGCTGCATGCACAGCGGGCCGCTGGGGCCTTTGGTGGAGAGCTACAGCGAAGAAGAATACTTTGACGATCTGCTGAAGGTGACGAAAGGCAAGACCGACGAGCATCTGGCCCGCCTGGCCATCCGGACCTCCGAGGAATGCCTCCCCTGGATGCAGGACCACGGCGTCCGGTTTCAGCCGTCGCTGTCGGGCACGCTCTCTCTGGCGCGGACAAACGCCTTCTTTCTTGGGGGCGGCAAAGGGCTGGTGAACGCCTATTACCGCACGGCGGAAGCGCTGGGTGTGCAGGTCGCGTATGATGCCGAAGTCACCCATCTGGAGATGGAGGACGATCGGGTCATCTGGGTCGATTACACGCAAAACGGCGCCTCGGTCAGGCTCACGCCCAAATCCGTGGTGGTCGCCTCCGGCGGGTTTCAGGCCGATACCGATTGGCTGGCCCGCGCGTGGGGCCCTGCCGCGAGGAACTTTCTGATCCGCGGCACGCCCTACAACCGCGGCGTTGTTCTGGCGGATCTGCTGGAGCAAAAGGTCGAACAGGTCGGCGATCCGACGCAATGTCATGCCGTGGCGATCGACGGGCGGGCTCCGAAATTCGACGGCGGCATTGTGACCCGTCTGGACTGCGTGCCGTTTTCCATTGTCGTGAACAAAGACGCGGAGCGGTTCTACGACGAGGGCGAGGACATCTGGCCGAAACGCTATGCCATCTGGGGGCGGCTGGTCGCCGGGCAGCCGGATCAGGTGGCTTATGCCATCATCGATGCCAAATCGATTGATCTGTTCATGCCCTCCGTGTTTCCACCGCTGAAAGCAGACACCATTGAGGACCTTGCGGCTCAAATGGAGCTGCCTGCCGATGCGCTGCGGGCGACTGTCGATCATTTTAACGCGGCGTGCGGCGATACCTCCGGGTTCAAGCCGACGGAGTTGGACAATGTCGCGACCTCCGGCATCACGCCCGCGAAGACCAACTGGGCCCGGCCGGTCAACGCGCCGCCCTTTTATGGCTATGCGCTCAGAACTGGCGTGACCTTCACCTATCTGGGCCTGAAGGTGGACGAGAACGCGCAATGCTCGGTGGGCAACCGACCCGTGCGCAACCTGTGGGCTGCGGGCGAAACCATGGCGGGATCGATCCTGGGTCAGGGATATCTTGCGGGATTCGGCATGACCATCGGCACTGTTTTTGGACGCATCGCAGGGCGGGAGGCCGCAAAACATGCAAATTGATCTTTTTGCCGAGGCGCGCCGCCAGGCCGAAATCTGCAATGCGTGCCGGTATTGCGAGGGCTATTGCTCGGTCTTTCCCGCGCTGCACCGCGAACGCGCCTTTGCGGATGGCGATATCACGCAGCTTGCCAATCTGTGTCACAATTGCCGGGGCTGCTATTATGCCTGCCAATATACCGCGCCCCATGAATTCGATCTGAACCTGCCGAAGGCCTTGGCCGAAGTGCGGCAGGAGAGCTGGAAATCCCATGCGTGGCCCGCGGGATTTGCAGCCCTGTTCGATCGTTCGGGCGTCGCGATTGGGCTGGGCGTGTCCGTGGCCATTGCCTTGCTCTTTGCGCTCGCGCAGGGGCTGCGTCCGGCGGGAGGGGAGGGCTTTTATGCCTATATGTCCCACTCCCTGATGGTGGCGATTTTTGCGCCTGCCTTTCTTCTCCCGCTTCTCGCGATTGCGATGTCGCTTGGCTCATATTGGAAGAGCGTTGGCGGCGGGCGCTTCCATCTGGCCGATCTGATCGCGGCCGCGAAATCTGCGGGGCGGATGAAGAACCTCGAAGGCGGCCATGGGGAGGGGTGCAACTTCGAGGATGAAGACCGGTTCAGCCACGCGCGGCGATACTTCCACCAGGCGACGCTCTACGGCTTCTTGCTGTGCTTTGCCTCGACCTCCAGCGGCACCATTCTGCACTATGGGTTTGGCTTGCACGCGCCTTACGGGCTTTTCAGCCTGCCGAAACTGTTCGGAGTGCCCGGTGGCATCCTTCTGTGTATCGGGACCGCCGGTCTGGCCTATCTCAAAACCAAGGCTGACCGGAACCTTGGGGCGCCCAGGGTTTGGGGCGGCGAAATGGCCTTTGTGCTCTTGCTCTTCGCTGTCAGCGCGACAGGACTGCTCCTCTACGCGGCAACGGGCACAGGCCTGGTGGCCTGGTTGCTGCCGATCCATCTTGGCACGGTGCTGACGTTTTTCGTGCTGACGCCCTATTCGAAAATGGCGCATGGGTTTTACCGCATGGCGGCGCTGACACGTGAAGCTGAAAAGCAACGGACACAATAAGCGCGGATGCAATGAAGGAGACGGCGATCCCCCAGCGGCTTGAAAATCTGCCACGGGGCGGCGCGCTCAGAGCGGCCATCAACACCGGCAATCGCGCTCTCGTGCAGCAAGGCGAGAGCGGCTTGCACGGGATCAGCCCTGCCTTGGCGCGCCGTCTGGCCACTGAGCTTGGCGTGCAGCTTGAGCCGGTTGTTTATGATGGTGCAGGACAGGTGTTCGAGGATGCAGATCGCGACCGCTGGGATGTGGCGTTTTTGGCGGTAGACCCGAAGCGCGCAGAAAAGGTGGCCTTCACGCGGCCCTACATCACAATCGAGGCGACCTTCGCCGTGCGCGCGGGCTCAGCGATAGAAGACGTCCACCAGGTGGACCGCGACGGCCTGCGGCTTTTGACCTCCAAAGACTCGGCCTATGATCTGCATCTGAGCAAGATGCTCCAGCATGCCAAACACGACAGGTCGGGCACCCCGTCCGAAAGCTTTGAGCGTTTTCGAAGTGGGGGGTGGGACGCGGTTGCCGGGGTGCGCGCTTCGCTCGAACAGGCCTTTGGTGCCGACCCGGATTTTCGCATTCTGCCCGGCGTGTTGACCAAGGTGGAACAAGCGATGGTTTTGCCCGGCCATGATCACCCTTTGATCGATGTGCTCGATGCCTTCGTCGGGCGGTGCATCGCGGATGGATTTGTGGCCTCGGTCCCGAGTGGAGCGCATGTGTCCTAAGTCGCCACCTCCGGATTGATGACATGGATTGGCGCGCCATCGGCAAAGGCATTCACCTGATCGAAGATGTCGGAGAATTGCAGGTCGAATTCGTCCTCGGTCACATAGCCAATATGCGGCGTCGCCAGCACGTTGGGATGCGTCAGCAGCAAGTGATTTCTATCGGTCAGCGGCTCGCTGTCAAACACGTCCACCGCTGCGTGGATGCGCCCTTGGGCAATCTCGGCCTCCAGCGCCCCGGCGGCGACCAGACCTGAGCGCGAGGTGTTCACGAAAAGCGCGCGCGGTTGCATCGCGCCCAGATCGTCTGCGGTGATGATCCCGCGTGTTTCGGGCTTGAGCCGCACGTGCAGGCTGACAATGTCAGAACTCGCAAAGAACGCTTCGCGTGACGTGGCCACGGTTTCCCCGTCTCGCGCGGCGCGGGCGCGCCCGGCCTCAGACGACCACCATTGCACCTTCATCCCTATGGCCTTGGCATAGCCCGCCACGGCGCCCGCGATGCGGCCATAGCCATAAAGACCCAGCGTGCGCCCCCGCAAGGTCCGGCCCACGCCGCTTTGCCAGGTGCCCGCTTTGAGCGAGGCGGTTTGTTGCGGAATTTGCCGGTAGCTGGCCAGCATGAGGGCCAGCGTATGTTCTGCGGCTGCATAGGAGGGTGTGCCGCCATGCATGTTCGAGCACAGCATCACACCATGCGCCGTGCAGGCCTCCACATCGATATGCGGATAGACGCTGCGCTGCGAGATCAGCTTCAGTTTGGGCAAGCGCGATACCAGATCGGCCCCGATTTTGGTGCGTTCCCGAAAGAGGACAAGCGCTTCGGCGTCTTGGACCCGCTCCGCAAGCAATAATGGATCGGGCTGGTGGTCGGTCCAGACGGTTACGTCATGGCCCCCGAGTTTTGCATAGCATGGAAGACCGCGCAGCGTGTCGAACCAGTCGTCGAGAATATGTACTTTCATCGCCGTTCACTCCCCGCAAACCTTGTTGGCATCCGCGTCGCCGCGTCGAAGCGCGATGGCGCCTTGTGCCGCCCGGAGGCCCGGCCTCCCGCAGCGTGACGGATCCGGCCCGCCGTCATGTCCCATCCCAGACGTCACTGGGAACAAAGACCTGTCCAGCGGCCAGTTTGCGGGCTGTGCGGACCAGTCCGGCGGAATTCAGAACAAACCCATCGGACGTGTTGTCAAAATCGACCAACACGTCAATCGACCCTGAGGCATGTTCCAGAACGATCTTTGCAGGCGTCTCATTGGGCACATGTGCGAGGCCCTTCGCAACGGTCCCCGGTGTCAAGACGCAGGATGCCAGACACTGCGCCCCTGTGACGGCCATGCTCGGGTGACATTTCCACGGCATGAAATAGCGGGTTGTAATTGTCCCACCTTCGCGAGCCGGGGCGAGCAGGCCGAATTTCGGTGTCACGGAGGCCGAGACATCGCCCATCCCCATCAGCGCACCGGCCTTGCGGCGCAGAGGCTCCATCCGGTCATAAAAGGCTGTATTGGCGTCCAGCTCCGCCGCCGTTTCATACCCCGTGAGCCCGAAGCTCTCCGCACGCGCGATCACAATGGGCATGGCCACATCCATGCAGGTCACCTCGATGCCGTCAATCGTGTCCACGTGGTTCCCGGTTGGCAGAAAGGCCCCTGTGACGCCTCCGACGGTGTCTTTGAATTGCAGGGCCACGGGGGCGGCGGTGCCGGGCACGCCGTCAATCCGCGCTTCGCCGTCGTAGCTGACAGCTCCGTCCGGCGTCTGAACAACCGCCGTCACACGCGCGCCGGTGTTCACCGCCAGGATGTTTACGGTCGTTTCAGGCCCGGTGGGTTCAACCAGACCCATTTCGATTGCCGCGGGCCCGACGCCGGAGAGGATATTGCCGCAGGTGGGTTTGAAATCCACAAGTTCGTCTTCGACGCTGACCTGGGCAAAGAAGTAGTCAATATCGGCCCAAGGATCGGCGGAGGGCGCGAGCATGGCGACCTTGGTTGTCACAGCCGCGCCGCCGCCAATCCCGTCGATATTCAAGGGATGCCCCGCGCCCACCATGGCAATCAAAACGCGCGCGAGCGTCTCGCGGTCTTCGGGCAGATCAGCGCGTTTCATGTAGGGGCCGCGCGACGTGCCGCCGCGCATGAAGAGAAAGGGAATGGCCGTCTGCGTCATGCCGCGTTCCTTTTGAGGGCGGACACAAGGTGATCCGCGAAGGCTTGCGTGCCCAAGGCACCGCCGAGATCGGCCGTGCGCGTCGCAGGGTCAGCGAGCAGATGCGCCACGGCGGTCTCGATACGCCCGGCGGCGCCATCTTCGCAGAAGTGGCGCAAGAGCATGGCGAGCGACAATATCAGGGACACGGGGTTGGCACGGTCCTGTCCGGCAATATCGGGCGCTGACCCATGCTGAGCCTGTCCGGCGGCGTGGTTCGGGCCTGCGTTCAACGAGCCGGCAAGCCCCAGGCCGCCAGCCAGCTCCGAGGCCAGATCGGACAGGATGTCGCCAAACATGTTGGTGGTCACGAGAACATCAAACCGCTCCGGGCTGCGCACGAGATGCGCTGCGGCGGCGTCCACAAGAACCTCTTCATAGGCAATGCCGGGATAGCTCGCAGCCACGCTCCGCACCACATCGAGAAACAAACCGTCAGAGAGCCGCATGACATTGGCTTTGTGAATCGCCGCCACCTTTTTGGCGGGGCGCTCCGCGGCAATGGCAAAGGCCCGTTCGGCGATCCGCTGTGAGGCGTCATGGGTGATGCGCCGCATGGCAAGTGCCACGCCGGGCACCGGCATGAATTCTCCCGGTCCCTGATGCATGTTGCGATCGGCATAAAACCCTTCGTGGTTCTCGCGCACCACGATCAGATCCACAGGTTTGGCAATCGGATGCGGCAGCCCGGCCCAGGATTTTGCCGGTCGGATATTGGCATAAAGATCAAGCGCTTTGCGCAGCGCGCCGGAGGGGTTCACGCCACCGGCGCTGACGGGGGGATACTCATTGTGGGAGACCGGTCCCAGCAAAACGGCATCTGATGCCTTCGCCCGCGCGATCACATCCTCCGGCAAGGTCGTGCCATCGCGCTGCAAGGCCGCAAAGCCGATATCTGCCTGCGAGATCTCTACCGCGCGGTGCAGATCGGGCCGCACAGCCTCAAGGACCTTGAGCGTCGCGCGCATGATCTCCGGGCCGATCCCGTCGCCTTCCAGACACAAGAGCTTGAGTGAGGGCATCGGCATTATCCCAGCGGCCAGGGCAAGTCAGCGTAGTCTTGCAAGAGACCGGGCGGAAAGTCGCGGTTGAGCAGCCACGCCATGAAGCACATGAACGCCAGCCCTGCCGCCATATATGCGCCTGCAAGCGCGATCGAGAGACCGGCGCGGATCTTCATGAAACTGAACAGGAAAATGGCCAGGGCGAGTACGAAACCCAGCACCGAGGTCAGCACCAGCAGCCCTGCAAACCATGCAAGCGTGGGCCACAGGCCATAAGTGGCCTCGGCATCGTCTCCCTCCCGCTCGCGATCTGCAAACATCGTGTCCGTCTCCGGCTTGAGCATCGCGCGCACGATGAGTGCGAGGCACCCGACAAGGCAGACAGCGCCGACAAACATCGGGAAGACGCGGTCCCGGCTGTAGGACGGGATAGACGCCGCATCATAGAAGGCGTAGGCGATATAGCCCGTCACGGCGAGCAGGAAGATGAACGGCGCCCGTTTGCTCCCCGACTGCACATCGCCCTCCGCCATGATGTTCTTGGCCTGACGCAGGCCAATGACGACGGAGAGGATGGTGATGATCAACAACACGATGACGATGGGCGAGAAGATGTATTCAAGCCCTTCTTCAAAGCCCTTGCGGAACCGTGATGAGGCAATCTGAACGGCCTGGTTGGCGTAGTTCTCCGCCGGTGTCGACAGCACGAACCCGATCAGGAAGGCCGGACGCGACCAATCAAAGCGGCGCATCAGGATGCCCAGCAAACCAATGGCAAAGAGCGCGACCAGGTCCATCAGGTTCTGGCCCGACTGGAATGCCGCAAAGCTGATGATCATGAACAGGAAGGGCGCGAGCAGAACAAAGCGGATGGTGGTCAGCTTGGCGATGCCGCCGGATGCGGCGATGCAGATGACTGTCCCCACGACATTGGCCAGGGCCAGCAACCACACGATGGAATAGGTGATGTCGAGGTTGTTTTGCAGCATCGCCGGGCCGACCTCGATCTGCCCCGATCCCAGCAGGGCAATCGCGCCGATAAAGATCGCCATGGAGCCCGAGCCGGGAATGCCAAAGAGCAATGTCGGGACAAGCCCGCCGCCCTCCTTGGCATTGTTCGAGCTTTCCGGACCGATCACGCCACGCACTTCGCCTTTGCCGAAGTTGGACTTGTCCTTGGTGGTCTGCACCGCATGGCCATAGGCAATCCAATCCACCACAGAGCCGCCCAGACCGGGGATCACGCCGACGACGACACCGATGATTGAGCAGCGCACCGACAGCCAGATATTGGCGAACCAGTCCCGGACGCCTTCGAGCCACCCGCCGCCCAGTTGCGGCTCGGAGGAAATGGCGCGGTCGCGGCGCAGAAGCGAGATGATCTCGGGAATGGCGAAAATGCCCAAACCGACAATGACAAGCTTCAGCCCGTCCGTCAGGTAGGGAAAGTCGTAGGACGACATGCGCAGATCGCCCGACGAGGCGCCTTCGCCGATGGTGCCGACCAACATGCCGAGCCCCGCAGCGACGATCCCTTTGATCGCAACACGGCCTGCGAGGATGCCGACCATCGACAACCCGAAGATCGTGATCATCAGCAGCTCAGGCGTGCGGAATTCCAGCACGATCGGTCGCGCGATCAGGATGAAACCTGTCAGAAACGTAGCACCCACCAAGCCGCCAAAGAGCGACGAGGCAAAGGCCGCCGACAATGCGCGCGCCGCCTTGCCCTTTTTGGCCATGGGGAACCCGTCAAGCACTGTGGCCTGACTGGCCGAGGAACCCGGTATCCCCATAAGCACGGAGGCAAAGGTGTCAGACGTGGGCACCACGGCGACCATGCCAACCATCAGGGCAAGCCCCAGGATCGGGTCCATTCCAAACATGAACGGCAATAGCAGCGACAGGCCCGCAATGCCGCCCAGACCGGGAAAGACACCAATGCACAGCCCCATGACCACACCGAGCACCAGATAGCCCAACACAATGGGCTGCAAGATCAGTGCCCAGGCGTCTGATAAAGCCGGCAGAGCCTCCATGATAACGTCCATGGCTCCAATTCTCCCCTTGCTTGTAAAAACGCCCCGCGAGGGCGGGGCGCTCAAAAAACAAGGATCAGTTCAGCGAGACGCCGTATTTTTCCTGCAGCCAGTTGACGATGAACGCCTTGGCTTCAGGGGAGACAGAGGTTGCGCTGGCCTTGGCTGTTTCCGCCGCGGCCCCTGTCATCTGGGGATACTTGCCTAGGCGCTTGCTGGAAATCTCGGCGAAATCCGCACGCGCTTTGACGGCTTCAAAAGCGGCGGTGTAGGTCGCCATCGCGTCCGCCGAGGCGCCTGCGGGCAGGAACACCATCTTTTGGGCCGGGAAGCCTGCGATGAAGAAGGCTTTCCATGCATCCCACTTCTCGCCGGATGTCTCGCAGGCGGGCGTTGCGTCACAGACTTCCTTGAAGGTCGGGATGTCCGGGAAGGTCGGATCGCGCACAATGTTGCCCGCATCATCCAGTGCGCCCCATGTCATCATTGGCACAGCCGTGCCCGCTTCCACCAGCGGCGTGACGCCGGAGAGGTAGGACGAGGAGGTCTGATAGTCGATATTGGCTTCGCCGCGCTCAAACATCAGCCGGCCGTCGCCGCGGCCCTTGATGCCCATGACACTCTCGACATTCAGGCCCAGCATTTCCCATGCCAGCGTTGGCACGAGGTCAAGCCGCGTGGCGCCCTGGTTGCCGTAGATGAAATCCTCGCCTTGAAGGCCCGTGGCGTCCATCCCGTCCATTTTGGCCGCAAGCTCTGGCGGCAGATACGCGACACCGCCGGTACCGGACGCGAGGACGACATTCCAGTCGGCATAATCATATTTGACGCGCGGATCGCCCAGCAGGAAGGGGAATTGCGTCGAGCCCGAAGAGCCGAAGATCAGCGTGCCGTCGTCGTATTGCTGTTCCTGAAAGAAGTTGGCCCCTTTGGTCGAGCCAGCGCCGGGCATGAATTTGACAACAACCGTCGGCTGACCGGGCAGGGCCTCGGACAGAAGCGGCGCATAGAAATTCGCCCATTTCGCTGATCCGCCGGTTTCGGAGAATGGAATGATCCACTCAACGGTTTTGCCTTCAAGATCGATGCCATGGCCGCCAGCAACCGCGCCGGTTGCAAAGCTTGCCGCTGCTGCTGCCACGAGACTGCAGGCCACGCGGCGCGTGGTTTTTGTGATGGACATATGTTCCTCCCAATTTGCGCATTTGCTCAACGCGACTTTTCGAATCATCCCGGGGTGTCCGCCCCTGTTGATGGCGTTACAGTGACCTGCGAACCTTGCGTGAAACTTTCGACACGGGAGCAATTGCGATGCGCATCACTCTGGTTGAAGACAATACCAGCCTTGCCAAGGGCATAACCTACAGCCTTGAGGATGCCGGTCATGCCGTGGATCATCTCGACAATGGCGATCACGCACAGGAATTCCTGAAAGATGACCGCTCCGACCTCATTATTCTCGACATCAACCTGCCCGGGCTTGATGGGCTTTCGCTTCTCAAAGAGCTGCGCGAGCGGGGCGATGTGCGGCCTGTGATCCTGCTGACGGCACGGGCAGACACCAAAGACCGCGTCGTGGGGCTGGATGCGGGCGCGGACGATTATCTCATCAAACCTTTTGAAATGGCCGAGCTGGAAGCGCGCGTGCGTGCCCTGTTGCGGCGCAGACCCTCGCCACAGCAACAGGTCCTGACGGTCGGCCCGCTGCAATTTGACGTGTCATCGCGCCAGTTTCTGAACGCGGGACAGGAGATTGCCATTCCGCGCCGCGAACTGTCCGTCTTCGAATGCCTCGCGATGGCCAATGGCCGGTTGGTCTCGAAATCGGCCCTGATTGAGCATTGTTACGGGACAGGTGCGGATGTGGAAGACAGCGTTGTCGAAGTGCATGTGTCCAGGTTGCGGGGCAGGCTCAAACCCTTCGGCGTCCAGATCAAGTCTCAACGCGGCTTGGGATATCAACTGCGTGTGGACGACGTCGCATGATCTTTCCCTCTTTGCGCTCCAGATTGATTGCGATCATCCTGACGCCGCTTTTGATCATCGCGGCGGGCGTCGCCATCTGGCAATACTCGGCAGAGACCGCGCGCGCCAAGGACATGTTTGACCGGGGATTGCTATCCGCCGCACTGGCGATCTCACGAGATGTTGCGATATCTGACGGCGACGCGCTCAGCCCGAACACACGAAGTTTGATCAACAACACATCGGGCGGAGAGGTTTTCTATCACGTCTACGCCCCTGATGGTGTGTTTGTGACGGGATATTCAACACCGCCCGTGTCTTCCCTGGTAAGCGCGGCCAATCTCGCCGAACCCGTCTTTTATGATGCGAGATATCAGGGAGAGGACGTGCGCGTTCTCAGGTTTCAATATATCACGACTGTGGGCGACGTGTCGGGTGTCTTCAATGTGACGGTCTGGCAAGATGCGGATCTCAGGCAGGCTTTCGTGAACGAGTTGGTCATCCGCTCGATCACGGGCATCGCATTGCTGGTGGCGTCTGTGGGCCTCATCGTGTGGTTCGGTGTGGGCTTTGGCCTTCGCCCCTTGCTTGATCTGGAGAGCGCGATTGCAAAACGCTCCGCCACCGAGCTGGAGCCAATCCGCCGTCAGGTGCCCGTGGAAGCCCGTGGCATCGTCACCACGGTGAACACGCTGCTGGATCGCGTTTCACGGCGCATCAGTTCCAAGGATGAATTCATCTCGAACGCCGCGCATCAGCTGAGAAATCCCGTGGCCGGCGTCCTGGCCCTTGCAGAAGCCGTCGAGAACGCGCCCAATCCCGAAGCCGCCAGAACGCGCAGCGCAGAACTGGTAAAAGCGGCCCAGCAAACCAGCCGTTTGACTAATCAGCTCCTGTCGTTCGAGCGCGCGGCTGGCAGCGATTTTTCGGCCAGTTCCGAAGTGCTTTCCCTGAAAGCTCTGATCCATGACGTATCTGACAGCTTCCGACCGGACGCCGCGAAAAAGGGCGTTGTGCTTTCCTTGAGTTTCACCGAGCAGGATCCGCAGATCGTCGGTGACCGGGTCATGATTCAGGAAGCGCTCCTCAACGTACTCAACAACGCGATTGTCCATGGCGGACCGTCTGTAGACACTGTCCTGATCCGTCTGTCGCAGACCACGTCAGATGCGGTGGTTCAGATCAATGACAACGGCATCGGCATTCCTGCCGATCAAAGACAGGTGGCCATCAGCCGGTTTGGGCAGGCAGGCGCTGGCCCTGGCAGTGGATTGGGACTGGCGATTGCTCAACGGGTCATGTCTCAGCATGACGGACACTTGCACTTGCTGGACGACCCCGATGGCGCAGCCGTTCAAATGGTCTTTCCGCGTGTCGCCGCGTAGAACGCGCGTGGTCCATACATTTGGCCGTGGAAACAAATCCTAGCCGACATTTCCGATCTCAACTTGGCTTCGTTGGAAAGTTGCGGGCATATCGGCTTTCGTTGCGCCAAAGGCAGCGAGCAACACGTGTGAGAATGGCCCAGCTACTCAAAGTCGAGTGATTTTGGTGGCGGGATGTAAGCCTCCGGCCCCAACCGGACATTGACCAACTGGTTGCATGGGTCCGGTTGCAACCCGCTGAGCGAGTGAACGCGCCCGACGGTCGGATCTCTGCGCTGCCAGAGCCCGCCCCAAGAAACACCGCGTTTCCTGGGCGCCTTCACGACGTCCAGTGGCCCATAAGTCGGCGGAGAATAACCGTTTTCGTCCTGCCCCATGTTCTGTTTCATCGGCGGTCCAGTCCGTTGACGATCCATCAAGCAGTGTCGTCAAGGAAAGCCTCGGCAAAGGGATGATGCGCGCTGTTGCGCTTGTCCTTTGCGGCGTTGCTGCAAGAGACAATCATTGACGTCGGGTCCGGGTTCGGAAGAGCGGGTGAGGGCCAAGAAAGTGAGCCGCCAGCAAGGCGAAGACGTGCTCTTTCATGCCGACGGTATCGTTGCGTCGATCCAGAATGCCATGGCGCCCTGATTGCGTGCTTTGGGCGCTTCTCGGTCATTCCCCGCGTTGGAGCCTCATGGCAGGTCGGGCCGGGCCAGGACGGCCCGGCCGCCAGCGGTCAGGCGTCGGTTACATCTGCGATCCATGTGCCGGCGGCAACGGCGCGCGGCAGCCCCAGGGTGCCGATGGCCAGCAGAGCGACCTGATGCAGGTCCGCCTCGCTGATGCCCTGCTCCAGCCCGCGGCGGGTATGCGAATGCACCGCCCCTTCGGATCCGGCCCCGATGGCAAGCGCCAGCTTGACGAGCCGCCGCTCCCGCTCGGTCAGATCACCGGCATGTGCTGTGGCCTCTCCGAGGGCGGCATACGCCTCCCAGACTGTCGGGTGTTTTTCGGACAGCGCTCCGGCGGCCCCTGGTAAATCGCTAGACATGGTCTTCCTTTCGCTCAGCTTTGCGGACGCTCTGCGATGGCGTCCTCGAATTTTGCCTTGGCCCGCTTGGGCATCCTCACGTCGAGGAAATCCTCGGCAATCTCACCATCGCCGACATGGATCACCATGACCATCCCCATCCCGAGATGAGGTTTGCAGATCACGCCGATGGTGCCCTCGGCTGTCAGTTCGATCTCGATCTCCTGGTTCACCTTGCCCTTGAACGCCTTCTGGCCCTCGGGGACCATGCCCTTCATGGTCTCCGCGTTGTGGCCGCGGTCCACGGCCAGAAACTTCACGGTGTCACCGGGCTGGGCGGCAATGAAGCGCGGCTCGAACACCATGGCGCCGGCCTCACCTTTGTTCAGCATGCGCACCTCGTGGGTTTCGGCGAAGGCCAGCGAGGAGGTCAGGGCCAGTGCGAGTGCGGCCAGTGTGGGTGTCAGATTCATGTCGTTCATCCTTTTTTCTGTAGGTCTTATCCGCCCAGAGCCGACATATGCCGCTCCAGGTTGGGTGTTGAAATCGTGGCCGGATCGAAGCTGTGTCGTTCCGGCTTGTGCCAAAGCGCCTCGCGGATCGCCGCAATCACGGCGGCGTCAGAGCGTTGAGCCGCGTCGCGCAGATCAACCGACCCTTCCTCGCCGAGGCAGGTGAACAAACGTCCCGTACAACTCAGCCGGACGCGGTTGCACGCGGCACAGAAATTGCAGGACATGGGCGAGATGAACCCAAGCGTGCCGCCGGTCTCAGCGACCCGAAAGACCTGCGCGGGCCCTCCACTGGCGTTGCGGGCAGGTGTCATCGTCCACCGTTGGCTGAGGTCCTTGCGCAGGCTGGCGTTGGACAAGCAGGTTTGCCCCCGGTCGCAGCCAGTCTGCCCAAGCGGCATTTCCTCGATGATCGCAAGATCCATCCCGCGCCCGTGGGCGAAGCGGATCAGGTCATCGACCTCCGCCTCGAAGGCGCCCCGGCTGGCCACCGCATTCAGCCGGATATGCAGACCAGCGGCGCGCGCGGCGTCGATGCCGTCCAGCACACGCTGGATCGTGCCAATCCGCGTCAGCGCGCGGTAGCGGTCCGCATCAAGCGTATCGAGCGAGACATTGACCCTCCGCACGCCGCAGCGCACCAGATCCTCGGCATAGCGGGCGAGACGCGTGCCATTGGTTGTCAGCGTGATCTCATCGAGATTGCCGGACGCGCGCCAGGCAGCCAGCCCCTCGAAGAGCTCCATCACATCAGAACGCACCAGCGGCTCGCCCCCGGTGATGCGGATCTTGCGGGTGCCATGGGCCACGAAGACGCGCGCCAGCCTCAGCATCTCCCCCACGCTCAAAACCTCGCGGCGCGGCAGGAAAGTCATTTTTTCGGCCATGCAATAGGTGCAGCGCAGATCGCAACGATCCGTCACAGACAGGCGCAGATAGCGCACTGCGCGGCCAAAGCTGTCCACAAAGGGCGCAGAATTGGAGGCATCAAACGGCATGGCGCAATTCCTCGGTCGGGCAGACCCAGTCCAGCACTGCCGCGCGCTCCATCGGCAGATCGCAGGCAAGGCCCGCACCAAAATCCGCCCAGGCCTCCGCATAGGTTGGCCGCACGGCCGTGAGAACCGGCACGCCCAATGTCATGGCCTTGCCAATCAGATCCCGAAAGCCACGTCCCTCGCTTTCGCCCCGGCCAAAGCGGTTGAGGATAAGCAGATCGGCGCCTGCCTCCAGCTCCTGTTCCAGATACGACGCGCATTCTGCCAGCGCGCCGGGATGCAGTCGGCACCCACGCGAGCCGTTGCCCAGTGGTTGCGAGATGCGGAACGTCCGGTTCGAGCCGAGCGTCGTCAGGTCCATATCGGCGCAGTGGCACTCACCGCCCTCCGCGCCGCGGGTCTGAAGCGCGCCGCGCACGCGCATATCGCATTCCGACAAGCTCCGCGCGATGTCGGCAAGAAAGCCGTCGATGTCACCACTCTCAAAACGGATCGCAGCCAAGGGAAGGAAGGTCATTGTGCGCCTCCATCATAACAGAACGGGCGCCAGAGAAGCCGGTCGCCGGAGGTGATTTCAGATGTGGTTGCCGGAACAATTGCCAGCCCGTCCGCCCCGCTGAGCGGCAAAAGCGTCGCCGAGACGCTGCGGCCCAGCCGTTCGAGGATGGGTGTTCCGTGGCCGTCAAAGCCGCGCCGCCGCACGGGGAAAACCTCCGCGCGCCCTGCCTTGCGTGTCCAGTCAAACCCGGCAATCGCCGGCACGGGTGCAAAGGGGCGGGGGGTCTGACCGGACAGACGCTGGATTTGCGGCAGGACAAACAGGTGAAAGCCCACATGCACCGCAAAGGGGTTGCCCGGCAGGCCGGTCACGATTGACGGGCCAAGTTTGCCGAACATGGCGGGCTTGCCGGGTTTGATCGCCACGCGCCATCCCTCGATCTGACCGCCAGCGGCTTCGAACGCGGCGCGGATGTGATCCTTGCCGCCCATGGAGACGGCCCCGGAGGTCACGATCAGGTCATAGCGCCCGGCAACCTGCGCCAGCGCGCTTGCCGTCGCGTCCAGATCATCGGGCAGGATGCCCAGATCATCCACCTCCGCGCCCGCCTCGGCGGCCAGCGCCAGAAGCATCGGACGGTTGGCATCCGCGATCTGCCCCGGCCCCAAAGGACCGCTGCGCAGTTCATCCCCAGTGGAGAAGACCGCAACACGCGGGCGGCGCGTCACCGTGATCTGATCGACCCCATTGGCCGCTAGAAGACCGATGTGATGCGGTGCAATGCGCTGGCCTGCGGGCAGCAATGGGGCGCCCAAGGCCTGATCACTGCCTGCAAGACGCAGGTTTGCGCCGGGACCTGGCTTTCGCTCAACGTGAACCTTGTGGCCCTTGTCGATGCAATCCTCGATCATCACGACACTATCCGCGCCCTCGGGCATCATCGCGCCGGTAAAGATGCGCAGAGCGGCGCCATCCGGCAAAGGCCCGGGCACGTCACCGGCCGCAACAGTCCCGGCGATGGGCAGACAACACCGCCCTTCGAGATCAGCGGCGCGCAGCGCAAAGCCATCCATCGCGGCATTGTCGAAACGGGGCAGCGCGCAGGGGGCCGAAACATGTGCAGCGCTTGTGCGACCGCGTGTTTTGCCAAGCGGCAGGGTCTCGGTTTCTGCAAGGGGCGCGACCAGAGCCAGCGCCCGGTTCACCGCATCCTCAACGCGCATCAACGAGGCCGTATTTTGCAAACGGTCACAGCCGCAGCCCGATTCGATACGCTCCATATGCATTGCTGCCTCCTTGAGAAATGATGAGAAGAAAGATGAAAATCTCGCCTGTGTACGGAGGCCGGATGAACCGGCCTCCCACTGAGTTGGTGATCCGAGCTTAATTCGCCGCGTCGGAGGCATTCTCCATCAGGTATTCCATGACCAGCGTGGCTTCGGCCTCATCGAGACCCGCGCGGGGGAACATGGACGGCGTGATGCCTTTCCACTGCTGCTGCGAGAAGTGGGAGGGTTCGCGCGGGCCGTGACAGACGGTGCACCGCTCGTAGAAGATTTTCTCGCCCGGTCCCATATTCGCCATCAGCTTGTCGGTGATGTCGTAGATCCGATCGAGGCCGAGCTTGTCCTCGTCCAGGGCCGCGAGTTCGTAATCCTCGATGATCGCGGGTTTCTCATAGGCCATGTTCGGGCCCTCGGGGTCTTCACACTTGCGCATGTAGCACAGGGTTGTGTTGGCAGTGGTCGCCTGGGATAGACCCGAGGAGCGCTGTGTCGAGGTCAGGAAGTTCACCAGACCCGAGTTGCACCGCCCCTTGCTGTCAAGCTGTGGCCATGCGCCCTCATAGATCGAGATGACACCGGGCATGATCTCATCGCTGACAACGGCGCCTGCAATCACAGTCCCGCGGTCATTATACAGCTCGACCAGATCACCATCGGCAATCCCGCGATCCGCGGCATCCTGATTGTTGATCCGCACGGGCTCGCGGCCCTGCACCTTGTAAAGGTCGCGCAGGCTTTCGGATTGGTCCATCTGGCTGTGCAGACGGTGCCAGGGGTGCGGGCTGACCACGTGCAGCTGACCTTCCTTGGCCACACCGAGATATTCGTGCTTTTCAAGCCAGATCGGCATGGCGGGCATGTCGTCGATCTCGTATTTCTTGAAGTCTTCGCAATACATCTCGATCTTGCCCGAGGTTGTGTGCAGCGGATTGCCTTCGGGGTCTTCATAGAACGCGCCGTGGCGGGTCCATTTGCGCGCCTCCTCTGGCACGCCCATGAAGGCATAGCCCTTTTCCCAGAACTCCTCGAACGGGGTGTGTTCTGCCGCGCTGGATTTCGCGTAAGCTTGCTGGATGTGGTACATCTTGTCTTCACCATCGGTGAACTGCGCCCACAGACCCAGCTTGTCGGCCAGACCCTCGAAGATCTCGTAGTCCGGCAGGCTCTCGCCCACGGGTTCGATGACCTTTTTCATCGCGTAGACCTTGTCGTTCGAATAGGTCCCGCCGGAGGTGATGTCGTCCTGTTCCAGGCTTGAGGCGGCAGGGAACACAATATCGGCCCAGCGGACAGCAGCGGTCCACCACACATCGACCGAGATGATGGTCTCGACCTTCTCAAGCGCGCGGATCAGCCGGTTGGTATCCTGCTGGTGGCTCATGAAGTTGTTGCCCGCGTTGAAGACAACCTTGATGTCCGGGTAGGTGTGGGTGTTGCCGTTGTAGAAGACCTCCTTGCCGGGGTTTTCCAGCGCCTCGGTGATCCGGCTCGCAGGGACAACGCCCTTGACCCAGTTGCGACCCTGGCTCATGCCCGATGGCGTTGATTTGCCCGATTGGGGCATGCCGCCGTTGCCGTAGTGCCAGCTGAAGCCCACGCCGCAACCCGGCTTGCCGATCTTACCGGTCAGGGCTGCGAAGTTCACGATCGCCCAGTGGGTCAACTCGCCATGCTGCGCCCGTTGCAGCGCCCAGGCGCCGGCGATGTTGGTGTTGGAGGTCGCAAACAACTCGGCCAGTTCGCGGATCTTGTCGGCGTCAATGCCTGTGATGCCAGCGGCCCATTCCGGGGTCTTGGCCTCGCCGTCATCCTCGCCCTTCACATAGGCGATCCATTTGTCGGCGCCGACAGTGTAGCGGTCCATATAGGCCCGGTCTTCGAGACCCTTATCGAGCACGTGATGCGCCATGCCGAGGAACAGCGCCACATCGGTGTTGGGCACGATCTGCACCCAATCGGCATCGAGATATTCGTCAGACGCGGTGCGCTGCGGGTTGATGGAGATGAATTTAACGCCTGCATCGCGGATGTCTTTCCAATGCGCATACATCCCATGATCGGCCACACGATATTCGATGCGGTTGTTCTTGATCGGGTCACAGCCCACAAGGACGAACACTTCGCCCTCATCGCGAATAGTCTCCCACGCCGATTGCGCGGAATAGACCTCCATGTCCCCGATGATGTGGGGCAGAGAGATCTGCGAGGCACCGGCAGACCAGTCGCCTTGCGTGTTGGTGCAGCCGCCCATGAGGTTCAGCAAGCGGCCTTGCAACACGTTCGGACGGAAGCTGCCCGCGTTGGACCAGCCGCCATAAGACGAGCTGAAGATTGCCTCGTTGCCGTGATTGGTCGCGGTATCCAGCAGCGCCTTGGCCGCAAGACCCCAGGCAGTATCCCAATCGACGCGGACATATTCTTCCTTGCCGCGCAGCTCGGGCTTGATGTCGCCGCTCTCCCATCCCTCAAGATAGGATTTCCGTACCATCGGATAGTTGATCCGGCTCTTGTCATAGGTGCGGTCCTTGATGCCGTAGGCCAGCATCTCGGTCGGCTGGGCGTCAATCTCCGTCATGGACGAGATGTTGATCAGCTTGCCTTCGCGCACCACGGCCTCGAAGGGGCCAAAGTGGGTGGCGTGGAAAATGCGGTTGGCGTGGGAGTTGGGGTCAATCGATGCAAGTGCGGTCGATCCCATCAGATTGGCGACACCAAAAGCGGCGGCGCCACCTTGCAAAAACGCGCGACGGGTCGGTTGGGAAAAGGACATGCTGGCCTCCTGTGGCTGACGATCTGACGCCACATTAGAAGCTGTGTGCACCGGGCTCGTTGACCCGCAGCAAATGCAATTGTGCGAAGATGTAAAGAAGTGTAAAAAATCGCATGTCCCAGCATATTCTCATCATCGAGGACGACCGCACGACGCGCATGCGGCTTGCCGCCTATCTCCGCGAACAGGGATACCGGGTCTCGGAAGCGGAAGATGCGGAGGAAATGGAGCAAATCCTCACCGAAGACCCGGCCGAGCTTCTGCTTGTCGATATCAATCTGGACGGCAAGGACGGGCTGACCATCACGCGCGAACAGCGCGCGCGCTCCCGCGTGGGCATCATCCTGTTGACCGCGCGGGACGATCAGGTTGACAAGATCGTGGGTCTTGAGATGGGGGCTGATGACTATATCACCAAACCCTTTGACAAGCGCGAGCTATCGGCGCGGGTCAAGAACCTGCTGGCGCGGATTGCCGATATTGGACAGGCTCCGCAAGGTGCGCCCCCCGTTGAAGAATTCGGACCCTGGGCCTTTGATCGCATCCGCCGCAGGCTGGTCTCGGTCGCCCGGACCGAGGTGCTTACCAAACAGGAGTTCGACGTGATGGCCGCCCTGGCGGACCACCCCGGCCAGACGCTGAGCCGCGCCAAGCTGGCTGAATTGATGGGGCGGCGCGCGATGCGGTCAAACGACCGGATGATCGACGTGATTGTCGGGCGGTTGCGCAAGAAAATCGAGGCAGATCCGTCCAAGCCGGACTGGATCCTGACCGAACATGGCAAAGGGTATCACTTTGTCGATCCCGCCTCGATCTGAAGGCCGACCGTTTTGGCGGCTTCGGCCAGCTGATCGCTTGCCGCTCTTGCCGTCGTCCTGACGTCCTCCAAGGCGGCCTTTGCGGCATCGTCCTGCGCATGCTCAAAGCGTTTGAGCGCGTCACAGAGCGCTCCCAGCTGAAAGTTTGACGCAGCACCCTTGAGCTTGTGCGCAAGCTTCCCGCGTTCTGATGGGGCGGCATCTTCCATCTGCCGCACACTGCGCGGCAGATCCTCGAGAAATTCGGAAATGATCTGCGCCGTGATATCCGGCCCGAGATCCGTCATATCCGCGCGCACCGTCTGCAGGACCGGACTTTCTTTCACGGTCGGCGTCGATGCGGGGCTTTCAGCGCCCAAAATCTCGCTGAGCGCCCGGGGAGAAACAGGTTTCGTCAGCACGCGTGCCACACCAAGACGGGCGCGATCCCCGGGCGTGTCCGCGATCAGATGCGCGGTCAGCGCGACGACCTGGGCAGATGTATCAAACGCTGCGATCTGCGCGGCCACCTCCTGGCCGGGCATATCGGGCAGATCAAGATCCAACAACACGAGGTCAAAGACCGTGTCCCGCATCAGATCGAGCCCGTCCTGCCCTGTCTCCGCTTCGCGCACCAGACAGCCCAGACGTTCCAGATACCCCCGGGCGACCATGCGATTGACGGCGTGATCGTCGATCACCAGCACCGATTTCGACATGGCGGCATGGGTGTCGGCCCTGTCCTCTTGCGCAGCAAGGTCCGGATCGCCGGGCAGAAGCGGGACGGTCAAGGTAAACCGGCTGCCAATGCCGGGCTCACTTTCGACACTCAAGGCCCCGCCAAGCGCCTGGGTCAGGCTGCGGGAGATGGCCAGCCCCAGCCCCAGCCCCTCGATGCCGGCACGTTTTGCAGCATCCGCACGGGTATAGGCGTCAAACGCGTGGTCTATGGCCTCGCGCGTCATGCCAACGCCGGTATCCGCGACACTGAAGCTCACAACGGGTTGGCCCGTCTGGGCATCCCTTGCATGATCCACAATCAAGGCAACCCGCCCGCGATCCGTGTATTTCACTGCGTTCGATACAAGATTGGTCACAATCTGGCGGATCTTCACCACATCGCCAAAGAGCGCAGGCGGCGCGGTTGAGGCAAGGTCGATATCCGTCTTCAACGCCTTTGGCGCGGCAAGCGATTGCATTTGGTGGCCCAACTGCCCCACAAGATCGCGCAACATGAAATGAACGGGATTGCTGCGGTCCTCGGTGGCCTCAGTGCTGGCGAAGGCCAGAATGTCGTTGGTGATCTCGCGCAGATCCTGGGCCGACTGCAAGGCGGTGCGCAGGCGGGCCTTGCCGCCCGGGTCACCCATATCGGCCTCCAGCAGGTCGAGCATACCGATGATTCCGTTGAGCGGTGTTCGGATTTCGTGGCTCATGCGGGCGAGAAACTCGGTCTTGCTGCGGTTTGCGGCCTCGGCCTCGGCGCGCGCGGCATCGGAGGCCTGCATCCCGGCCACGGCATCTCCCGTGCGGGCGATGACGGCCTCTTCGAGGCTGTTGCGCAACCGGTCCGCATCCTGCGCCCGCCTGCGCAGGATGTTGAGGGCCTTCTCCATGCGTCCGATCTCGTCCTGCCCGCTGATGGGGATGCGCTGCGCATAGTCGCCGCCTGCAACCGACACGATCCGCTGCGAGATATTGGCCAGCCGCGCAATCAGCTGACGGCGGGCGTAAAGCCACATCATCGTGCCCGCTAGGACCGAGGCCGCGACCATGGCCAGAAGCCCCGCCAGAATGACCGAGGCGCGGCGCTCGGCCACCGCGATCGTTTCCAACCCCTGCGACTGGAGTGCATCCCGCGCAGCGCGGGCGCGGGTCGCAAGCGTCTCCAGCGTCTCTTGCAAAAATGCCGCGTCCCGCGCAAGGGTCTGCTCCAGCGCGATACGGTCGCTTTGCAAGTCCAACAGTCCCCCGTCTGCAAGGACAAGGCGATCGAGCGCATCCAAAAGCAGACGCGCCTCGCGGGTGGCGCCTTGCGAGGGAAAATAGATCAACCGGCGCAACATGATATCGAGGCTGGCAGATACCTCTGCCCGCGTGGCCTCAACTGTGGCTGGGGTCTCAAGAGCATTGGCCTGCTGTATCTGGCGCCGGGTGGCATCCAGCGTTCGGGTCAGCTCCGTCAAGCGCTCGAAGGCAAAGAACGACCGATCTGCCAGCGTATCCAACGCCGGGCGCGGGTCGTCCTGCGGGCGGGCATAGAGACTTGCAATGCCCGCGGTGATCCTCAGCCGGGCAAGGTCCGTCTCTGCTTCGAGAACCGATGCAAGCCGCGCGCCCGCCTGATCAATCGCCATGGATGCGTCAGCGCTGCGATCAAGCAGGGTAAGGCGGTCGCGCGCATTCAGAGTGATCCTGTCAACGATGCGGGCCGCATCCGATGCGTCTTCGCCCCCTTGCGCGGAACCTGTCGTCCCCTCAATGTCGCGCGTCGCACGCTCAATGGTCAGAACCGTGTCGCGGAGCGCGGCGGACGCCTCATCAAGGCTCCTGATCGTCGTCGCCTCGCCCAGCGTTGTTTGCAGCGTTGTGACCACATTGACGGACGCATCGATCCGGCTCGCCAATTGGGTCGCGGGAAAGTTCGCGCGCACGAGCGCATTATATGTATGGGCCATATTGCGATTGACGCCAATCGCAACGACGCCCACCATCACGGCCAATGCCGCCATGGCACTCAAAATCTGGATCAACCGTCTGTCAAAACTCATGCGTCGCATTTCCCAACCCTACGGAGCCATGATCCGCTGCACAATCTTGACCATCGGCATTGTCATCGCTCTGGTCGCGGCGGGGCTGGTCGGTGCTGCGCGGGCGCAGGAGGCGCGCCGGCTTTGCGTCCTCGTTCCCCATTTCAAGGACGATTACTGGCTCAGTGTCGGCTACGGGCTGGAACGCGAGGCGGCGCGCCGAAATGTGCAGCTCCGTTTCTTCGAGGCAGGGGGATACCGCGCTCTCGCCGCGCAACTCAAACAGCTTGAGGTTTGTGCCCAAGCGGATGTCGATGGGATCCTGATCGGTGCCGTGAGCTCGGATCATCCGGACATGACCGCCGCCGTTGCGCGGGCGGCGCGGCAGGTACCTGTCATCGCCCTTGTCAATGAGCTCCATGCCGAGCAGCTTGCCGGACGCATCGGTGTGGATTGGCGCGACATGGGGCACGAGATTGGCGCTTTCCTGTCGCGCCAGCACCCCGAGGGGGCCGCACCAAAGACAGCCATATTCCTGAACGGACCACGCGAGGCCGGATGGACAGGCCCGTTGGAGAGTGGGCTACGCGCCGGACTTGAAAACAGCTCGGTTGACATCGTTGATGTCTTGCGGGCTGATACGGGCGTTCGCGCGCAACTTGATCTCGTCGAAGCTGCAATGGCCCGTCATGCAGATGTGGATTACGTGATTGGCAACGCACCTGCGATAGAGGCCGCGCTCGGCGTGCTTGCGACGCAGGATGCGCGCGCGCAGCCGCTCCTCGTGTCCACCTACATGACCCCTTCCGTCCTGCGCGGATTGATCAACGGTCAGGTCAGGGCTGCGCCATTTGACGACCCGGTGCAGCAGGGTGTCATGGCAATCAGACACGCCGTCTCCGGAGGGGACGCCGACACGCCAGACGGCCTGATCGGGCCCGCATTGCAATTGCTGACCGCCGGAGGCGACAGTCTCCAGAGCATCACCTTTCCGCCTGCGACGTACTTTCCCTTGATTGAATAAATGCTAAGACAGCGCGGCCTCGCTGGCTTGATTTTGCTCAAATCGCCCTCGCGGGAAGCAGACCCGCCCAGACAAGCGCCGCCCACACAAGCGAGATAGGCAAAATCATGGACCGCACCGCACCAACAGCTGCGACCCACGACGCCGGTTCACGCGCTGCCTGCACGGCAAGTGCAGGCGACGCTTGAGGCCGCCATCGCAGCCCCGGTCCCGCTAGCCTGCAGGCCTGCCGCTGTTGTTGCTGGGCGTGGGCGCATTGGGCGCCACGCGGATCAAACGCCGCGCTGCGTGAGTGCACCTGTCTTGAAAATGCAAAAGCCCGGTAGGTCACCCTGCCGGGATTTTTGTTTCTGTGGGTCTTTGAGATGAGACTGCTTTGAGCCCGAAGTGACCGATGCTGCATTTCATTCCAAGAGCCGCGACGGGCCATATACCGGACATTGGCCCATTGAGAGCAGAGCCCAGACTCAGTAATTGCCGTTCGTTTTGAATTGCAATTACCCAAGGGCGGATTTCTGACGCACCGATGCAGGGATCAAAAACTCAGTGTTACCTGAAATTTCGCACCGCGCGGGACACTGCGGCGTGCAGCGCAATGGCCATTGCAGCGAGCGTAATCAGGCTGGCGAACATCAAATCGGTCTTTGCGCGCCCGTTTGCCAAGAGCATCAGATAGCCCAAGCCCCGCGAAGAACCGACCCATTCGCCAATAACAGCCCCGATCGGCGCATAGACTGCGGCAAGTTTGATGCCCGTGCCCAGTGTCGGCAAAGCATATGGCACGCGGATCAACCAAAGCGTGCGTGTCTTGCTCGCCCCCATTGTCTGCGCCAGATCCAGCATGCCCGAAGGCACCCGCGAGAGCCCGTCATAGAATGCACTGACGACCGGAAAATAGATGATCAGCACCGCCATGACGACCTTGGAGGCAAGCCCGTAGCCGAACCAGAGCGTCAGCACAGGGGCAAGCGCAAAGACAGGAATCGCCTGGGTAAATACCAGCATGGGCATCGTCAGGCGTTGCAACCCGTCGAACCGCGCCAGTGCAATGGCGGTTGACGCCCCTGATATGACCCCAACCGAGAGCCCCAGCAACACCGCGGTGAGTGTCGCGGCCGCATGCTCCATAAGCAAGGCGCGGTTTTCCCATCCGGTTTCGGCCACCAAAAACGGAGGAGGCAGGATGAATCGTGGTGCATCGGTGATCCAGATAAGCGACTGCCAGAGCGCAAGACCGCCACAAATCGCAGCAACAGCATAAGCGAGCCGGATCATGGCCTTGACCTCAGAAAATCAAGGAGGGCTGCCTGTGATGCCACCACATCTGCGGCCGCAAGGTCCCGCAATGGTGCCATGTCGGGCAATGGCCAGTCTTGCGTTCCCTTATTGGTGATCACAATGATCCGATGCCCCAACCGAATGGCCTCCGACGGATCATGGGTGACAAGCAGCACCGTTTTGCCGCGCAGCATTTCAGCCGCCAATTCCTGCATTTCCGCGCGCGTGCCTGCATCAAGGGCGGAGAAAGGCTCATCCAGAAACACGAACGGACGGCCCTCCATCAAGGTGCGCGCCAAGGCTACACGCTGCCGCATACCGCCCGAAAGGGCAGCAGGCCGTTTGCCAAGATGATCGCCCAATCCGATTTTACCGAGCAGGTCACGGGCGCGGTCTGCATCGGGTCGCTCCCCGCGCAGACGCGCCCCGAGAAGCGTATTGTCCAACACGCTCAGCCAAGGCATCAGCAGATCCGATTGGGCCATGAAGGCCGCACGCCCCTGAATGTCCCGCCCGTCGTTTGTGCGGATCGTGCCCTGGAACTCCCCTTCGCACGTCAGCCCCGCAATCAGGCGCAGCAAGGTCGTCTTGCCGACGCCCGACCGGCCGAGCAGACAGGTCCATTGCCCGGCGTCGATCCTCAGATCGATCTCGCCAAACAAGGGAGCACCTTCCAAACGATGGTGCCCCACGACGCTGATCCCCGGCGCGGTCACGCAGCCCCGCGCAGGCCCATGCCCCAAAAGGCAGCCTCAAGTTGCGTGGCGGTCGTGAACCGTTTCTGAAGCCCCGGCCAACGGGGCGAGGTTTCCGGCGACGGACCCAGACGGCGCAGGACAGCTGCGTCAATCATCTGACCCAATCGGGTCATCGCGTCCTGATAGTCCGCCCCATCGTAGGTGTCGATCCATGCCCGATAAGGCGTATCAGGTGCCGCGTCTTTTCCCAAACGCGTGCCAATCTCGGCATAGCCAAAGCAGCAGGGCGCGAGCGCGGCCATCAGATCGAGAAAGTCGCCCTGAAGCCCCGCATCCATCACATATCGCGTATAGGCGAGATTCTCGAATTCCTCCGCCGCGTTGAACAGTGTTTGCTCGTCGATCCCCTCGCCCGCACAGGTCTGCACATGCAGGGCCATCTCGTGATTGACGAACCCGTTGACCGACGCGGCGCAGGCTTTCATCTCATCCAGCGTTTCCGCCTTCACGACGCCCATGGACCATGCACGCGAAAAGTGGGTCAGGAACACATAGTCCTGAATGAGGTAATGCAGGAAGGATGCGCGCGGCAACGTGCCATCGCGCAGGCCTTCGACAAAGGCATGGTGGGTGTAGGTGTGCCAGTCGTCCTCGCATCCCGCGCGCCAGAGCGCAAAGCTGCGGCCATAGTCCCGCGCGCTCATTGGGCGCTCACGTCGATTGCGATTTCAGAAACCGGGTGGATCGCCGGGATCAGGCCAGCCTCCTGCAAAAAGGCCTCAAACGCAGCGTAGCGGCCCGTGTCGAGCGCGGCAGGGCGCAAGGCAAAGCGCGGCAGCGTGTCAGACCAGGCGCGGCGGTTGAGTTCATCGCGCAACTCGGGCGCGGTGCTTGCGAAGATCTCCCAGCTCTCTTCGGGGTGGTTGATGATGTATTGCGTGGCGCGTTCGGTCGCGGCCAGAAAGCGGCGCACCATATCGGCATCCATCGTATCGAGGTTGGCCACGTAAATCAGCTCATCATAGGTGGGCAGGCCTTCCTCCTCGACGTAGAAACAGCGGCCTGCAACGCCTTCGATATCCATCTGGTTCAACTCGAAATTGCGAAACGCGCCGATTACCGCATCGACCTGACCGGACATGATGGCAGGCGAGAGCGAGAAATTGACGTTGACGAGCTCTACCTGATCCAGCGTCACGCCATGCGTGCCCAGAACGGCGCTCAGAACCGCATCCTCGACCCCACCGACAGAGAAACCGATCTTGCGTCCTGCCAGATCAGCTGGCGTTTCTATGGGGCCGTCCTCCAACACCAAAAGGCAGTTGAGCGGCGTGGCGACCAGCGTACCAATGCGGCGAAGCGGCAGGCCTTCATGGCGTTGCAGGTGCAGTTGCGGTTGATACGAGATTGCCATTTCTGCCTGGCCTGCGGCGACAAGCCGGGGCGGGGCCGACGGATCAGCGGGGGCGATGATCTCGACCTCAAGGTTTTCATTGGCGAAATAGCCTTTCTCCTGTGCGATGATGACCGGGCCGTGATCGGGGTTTACGAACCAGTCCAGCAGCAGCGTCATTTGATCCTGCGCCAGAAGCGGTCCGGCCCAAAGGGACAGGGCAAGGGCAGAGAGGGTCTTTTTCATCGGGACAGTCCTTTAAGGTTTGCAAAGTGATGGGTGGGGCCGTGGCCCGACCCGACAGACAAGTCATCCGCATGGGCGATGGCATCGCTGACATAGGCCTTGGCGGCAGCGACTGCCTTGGGCAAAGATTGCTTGCGAGCAATCTGCGCGGCCAGCGCGGCCGACAGGGTGCAACCGGTGCCATGTGTGTTCCGCGTCGCCGTGCGCGCGCCCTCAAACCACGTTACATTGTCCGAGGTGACCAGACAGTCAGGGCTGTCTGCTCCGTCAAGGTGGCCACCTTTCATCACGATGGCGCTCGGCCCGAGGGCGATCAACGCACGGGCCTGCTGCGCCATCTCTTCGCGGGTTTGCGCAATCGGCCTGTCCAGAAGGTGCGCGGCCTCCGGCAGGTTGGGCGTCAACACAAAGGCCAAGGGCAGAAGTCGCGTCCGCAACGTGCCCACCGCGTCCGGTTGCAACAGAGGTGCGCCGCCTTTGGCAATCATAACCGGGTCCAGCACGATCGGTGCATCGCAACCTTGCAGCGCCTCGGCCACGGCGGCAGCGATCTCGGCGTTGGCGATCATGCCGATCTTCACGGCATCAACGCGGATATCTTCGAAAATGGCCTTGATTTGCGCTTGCACGAACTCCGGCGGGACAAGATGAATGCCGCTTACGCCTTGGGTATTCTGCGCGGTCAGCGCGGTGATGGCTGCCATGGCATAGGCCCCGTTTGCCGACATCGCCTTGAGGTCGGCCTGGATACCAGCCCCTCCCGATGGATCGGAGCCTGCGATACTGAGAACATTGGGAATCATTTGAACCGCTCCTCTTTTGCAAATGCTTGCGCCGCCGCGGTCACATCGGGCTGCCCGCAAATCGCGGAGACAACCGCAAGCCCATCCGCCCCGCTTTGCCGCACCGGCCTTGCGTGTTCCGCCTTGAGCCCGCCAATGGCGACAGTGGGCAGCGGCGTCAGCGCCACAAGCGATGCCAACCCGTCGAACCCAATGGGCGCTTCGTGGTCTGTCTTGGTGGCTGTGCCGAAGACAGGGCCGAGGCCGAGGTAATCCACCAAGGACGGATCGGCGGCCCTGACCGTGTCAGGCGTCTCGCAAGACAAGCCCAGCACCTTGCCCGGCCCAAGCTGCGCGCGCGCTTGCGCAGGTGTCATATCTCCCTGACCGATATGCGCGCCGTCCACGTCAGCAGCGACAGCAGCCTCCACATCGTCATTGATCACAAGCGGGACGCCACTGTCTGACAGCATGTCCTTCAATCCGCGCGCCAGTTCGACACGCTCCCGCGTTGTCGCCGTCTTGTCGCGCAGCTGAACAAAGCTGACACCCCCCGCCACGGCGCGGCGCACGGTCTCCACCACACCGAGCGGCGCGCAAAGCTGCGGATCGGTCACAAGATACAACCCAAGACTGTCGCGCAGCCCCGTCATCCCAGCACCGTTTGGGCCAGATCATCCGGCCCGACCGATGCCAGCGCATCAAGGAAGTGGACCTGAAAGCTGCCCGGCCCCGTGGCCTGCGAGGCGGCAACATTGCCGGCGGCCTTGAAATGCGCCAACGCACCGAGCGCGGCGTCAAACGCGGGCCCCGCGGCTGCATAAGCGCCCATGAGTGCTGTCTGAGAACACCCCAGTGCCGTGATTTGCGGCATGAGCGCCGAGCCGCCAGTGACTTCGGCGCTTTGCGTGCCGTCCGTGACGAAATCCACAGGGCCAGTGACAGCAACGGTTGCGCCATAATCCCGCGCCAAGGCCTCAGCCGCGCCTTTGGCCGCATCGACACTGTCACCGCTATCCGCGCCTTTGCCGCTGCCTGCCTCACCGGCAAGTGCCAGGATCTCTGACGCATTGCCGCGCAGGATCGTCGGGCGCTGCACAAGCAAGTCCTGTGCTACGCCTTTGCGATAGGCGCTTACGAAGTGCGCGACCGGGTCCAGCACCCAAGGCACATCGCTGGCGTTGGCCGTCTTGGCCGCAGCCATCATGGAGGCCGCCCAAGCGCCGTCCAATGTGCCGATATTGATTGTCAGTGCCCCGCAAATCGGCGTGAAATCCTCGATTTCTTCGACAGCATGCAGCATCGCAGGCGAGGCACCGGCCGCAAGAACGACATTCGCGGCTATATTCATGGCGACATAGTTTGTGATGCACTGCACAAGTGGGTTTTGCGCACGCAGTGGGGTCAGAATGTCATTGAACGACATATACGTCTCTTTCTCATCTTGGCGAAGAAAAAGAGCACCTGTCAGCTTGGTCAAAAGCGACTGTGACCTCCCTCCGCCAGCATTATCTGGTTCAGGTTCAAAGGGTACGTCTCAGCTTTTCAGCGCCCCTGGCGAATGAGACGCTAGGTCAAGTTGCGAGGATGGTCAAGCGTCCCCAATACCTGTGCGCGGACCGGCCAAGTCAAGTCTCGCTGGGTTCCGATGTGACCAAAGGGGGCCTTAGGTTGAGGAGATCTAATGACGGCTTCGTCCCGCATAGCTGACGGTGTTCTTCTTTTAGGCACCTCGCCGCAACGCTTTCTCTCTCGTGCGCATTTGCTTACGGCACCGCGCAAGGCGCTAGACGGATGGCCGCCCGCTTCAGGCCGCCGCCTTCCTGTTTGTGGCCCAGCGGCGGATCACTTTGACGGCGGGCAGGAAGATCAGGATGAGGGCGATGATCGTGATCGGACCCGCGATGGGGCGGGTGAAGAAGATCGAAGGATCACCCGAGGACAAGAGCAGCGACTGGCGCAGCGTGGGCTCCGCGATGGGGCCCAGAACGATGGCCAGCACGGCGGGGGCCAGCGGGTAGTCGAACTTGCGCAGGAAGAATGCGCCCAGGCCAAAGACCACCATCAGCCAGATGTCGAACATGTCCCGCGTCGCCGCATAGCCGCCCGCAATCGAGAGCACGAAGATCATCGGCGCGAGGATCGTGAACGGCATCCGCAGCATCCAGATGAAGAGCGGGATGAACGCCAGGTTGATCAGCAGCGCGGCCAGATTGGAGATGTAGAACGAGCCGATCAGGCCCCAGACAAATTCCTGCTCATCCACGAAGAGGCGCGGGCCGGGGACGAGGCCCCAGATCACCATACCGCCCAGCAGGATCGCTGTCGTGGGCGAGCCGGGAATGCCCAGTGTCAGCATCGGCAGCATTGAGCCTGTCGAGGCCGAATTGTTGGCCGCTTCCGGCGCCGCAACCCCGTCAGGAGAGCCTTTGCCGAATTCCTCGGGCTTGCGGGAGATCATCTTCGTGACACCGTAGGACATGAGCGAGCCGGGCGTCGCGCCCGCCGCAGGCAGGACGCCCACGAAAAAGCCCAGAAACGAGCCGATCATCGTCCCGCGCCAGCCGCGCTTCGTGGCTTCCTTGGTGTCTGCCGCCATGCCTTTCACGGTCATCTTGGGCGTGGTCGTCTCCACCTCGCCGCGGCTTTGCTCAATGGTCCAGATCATCTCGCCGATGCCGTAGACGCCAATGGCCAGAACCAGAAAGCCGATGCCCTGCAGGAAGCCGTTGTAATCAAAAAGCACAAGCCGGGGCGCGCCGGAGATCTGGTCAAAGCCAATGGCGCCCAGCACGAGGCCGAAGCAGATCGAAAAGATCGTCTTGGGGATATCGTCGCCGCCCAGACCCACGAACGTGGCAAAGGCCAACAGCATCAGCGCAAAGACCTCGGGCGGACCAAAAGACAGGGCAACGGAGGCCAGCACGGGGGCGAAGAGCGTGAAGAGAATGTTGGCCACGGTCCCGCCGATGAAAGAGGCCAGTGCAGCTGTGACGAGGGCGAGGCTCGCGCGGCCCTGCCGGGCCAGTGGCCTGCCATCAAAGGTGGTGGCCACCGCAGTTGACGCGCCGGGGATCCCCAGCGTCACAGAGGAGACCGCACCGCCATACATCGCGCCATAGTAAATCGCGGCCAGAAAGATGATCGCTGATCCCGGAGGGACAAGGAAGGTCACGGGCAGAAGGATGGCCACGCCGTTGACAGAGCCCAGCCCGGGCATCGCACCGATAAAGAGCCCGACCGTGACCCCGATCAGGATCATCATGAGGTTGAGCGGTTGGAGAGACAGGAGCATGCCGTCAGCCAGCAGGGCGAGAACTTCCATAGTCAGAGGCTTTCTTCAAAGTGGCCTGCCTTGGCGAGAGGGGCCTTAGGGGATCGGAGCGGGTCGTGTCAGTAGATGATGTCGTAGAGGATATCGAACACCGGATCGGTAAACGGCAGGCCCGAGGGCATCGTGATCTGCATCGCGCCTTCGAAGAAGAAAAACAGCGCGACAGGTGTGATCAGCGCGACCGCGAGTGTGAAGACCAACCCGTGCCGTCCGAGAAACCACATGTAGTAGAACAGGAAGACTGCAATCGCCCCGTACATGGAGATGATATTGACGAGGGCCACAAATCCGATGATGCCGCCGCCCACGAAGATGAGCGTCCGCCAGCCGTAGCTGTCGAGGACCGGTTCATCGGATTGGGAGGCGGGGGTCAGGCCACGGTACCAGTTGACCGCGGTCCAGCCGCAGCAGCCCAACATGATGGTCGCGAGCCAGAAGGGCCATGCACCGCCGCCGGGCCCCTGATCTGCAATATATCCGATGGGCAGCTCGGTGCTTTTCCACATCAGGTAAAGTGACAGGAGGGCCAGAATCCCCGCGGTCATAAGTTCACCAACGCGCATCTGGCCCTCCCTTTTGTCATTGCCCCCTTGCGGAGGTCTTCGCTAACTCGCAGTTAACCTTAGGTCAGCTCTGCTTTTCGCCAAGGGCGGCGAGCAGCTTCTTGTGATTTTCCACCTGAAGCGACCAGTAATCGCGCTGCTCATCGGCGTTCATCCACAGCGGCGAGAGGCTCTCGGATGCCAGGTAGCCCTGCCATTCTTCGCTCTCGTAAATCGTTGTGAAGACTTGCTGATAATAGGCTGCGGCTTCATCGGACATGCCCGGTGCGCCGACGACGGCACGCTGGTTGTAGTAGGAGAAGTCATGACCCTTTTCCTTGATCGTCGGCACGTCCGGATAGGCGGGCATACGCTCGTCGGAGAAGGCCAGAAGGGGCACGAAGTCACCGGCTTCATAGAAACCTTTGGCCTCGGCGGGGTTGTTCACGGTTGCCATGATCTGCTGGCCAGCGAGGTCCTTGGCCACGGCGCCGCCGCCATCGTAGGGGATATATTTCACGTCGAGACCGTAGGCTTCGGACATGTAGGCGATGACGATGCTGTCTTCCTGACCGGCACCTGTGCCGCCCATGACGTACTCGCCGCCCATGCTTTTAACCTTCTCGACATACTGCTCAAAGGTCGTGATGCCGCTGTCCTTGTGGACCCAGAGCACAAACGGGTCGACGCCCATCATCGCCACGGGCGTGAATGTCTGGATGTCGATCCCGAGGTTCGCCTGACGCAGCGGCGTCGTGAAGAAGGAGTTCAGCGTCACGAGGATCGTGTGATCGGGGTCAGACGCGTTGGAGACGTGGATCAGCGCTTCTGCGCCGGAGCCACCGCCCTTGTTGTTGGGCACGAGGGGACGGTTCGTGAGGTCTTTCGTTTCTGCGACGGACTGGATGAAACGTGCGATCTGGTCTGCGCCGCCACCGGGGCCTGCCATGATGACGAAATCAATCGGCTTGCGGGGCTTCCAGCCATCGGCCAGAGCGGCCACAGGGGCTGTTGTCAGCAGCGTTGCACCCATCATGCTGAGCAATGCGCGTTTAGTCACTTTCATCGAAAAGTCCTCCCATATGGTTTTCGGCAGCCACGGGTTTCGCGAAAACGCAAACCGTTCCTGCATCTCCGAAAGTAATTATCTTGCGGAAAATCTAATTCAAGCAAAACTTTATTGCTGGAGGAAAGAATACCTTAGTGTACCAAAACGACGGGTATTTTTGCTTTATCAACAACGACTTGAGTATTTCCACCAAAGAGCGTCTCGCGCTCATGGTTGTGCCCATAGGCGCCCATGACGAGCAAATTGGCGCCCACTTCGGTTGTTTTCGCCAGGAGCTCCGCCCCGGGGTTGCGGGTATCAAAACGGTTAATCTCGGCGGTGATTCCGCGCATCTGATAATACCCCACAAGCTCCTCGGCCGTCGCCCCGTGGGGTTCTCCCTTGCCGCCGGTGAGGATCGTGACTTTGCGTGCGGCAAGCGCGAGATCCAGCGTCGTGGCCACGGCGCGGGAGGCCTCCAGTGAGCCATTCCACGCTATGGCGATATGCGCGCCCAGATCGGGCACCACATGCACATCATGGGGGCACATCAGGACGGGTCGGCCGGTCTCGTAGAGCGCCGATTGCAGGGCGTTGGTGCCGATATTGAGATCTCGCCGGGGCTGGTTCACCACAACCAGATCGGCCAGCCGTCCGTTATGTTTGATCACATCGATCATCTGTCCGTATTCCTCGACAAAGGCGATGGAGGCCGTGCCCGCGACGGGCGTGTCCGTCTCGGGCATATCCACGGAGAGTGCGAATTGATGCAGCTTCTCGCGCACATCCTGTTCTTCCTGATCGGCCAGTGTCTCGGCCTGGGCCATCATCGTCTTGCGGGCAAAGCCGGGCAGGGCGCGGCTGTAGGGACGCAAATCCTTCGAGCTTTTGCGGCAATGGGCGACGACGAGATGCGCCCCGTGCTGGCGCGCCAGAGAAGTTGCATGTTCCAGAACGGTATCGATCATGACATCGCCGCGCACGGGCACAATGATTTTTCTGAGCATGAGATGGTCCTCCTCCGTGTTGGTCTGGCTCATCGGCGGCGGCGGGTGTGCGACGCTGTCCGAGTGACCTTTCGATTTACATGCGCGCGCGAACCACGCGGCACAGTTCGCAGAGATATAGCGCGAAATACCCAAGGTCGCGAAACTTTGCAAAACCCTGTGTGCTGCTGAGTGAATTGGCGCGGGTCTCAAAGGGGGCTTGCGACAGGCGCACACTAGCGCCCGTCATGGGCCGATCGACAGGGCTCAAACCGCCCCGTGCGGGGGCGTTTGGACGTCTGACTGAGGGATTTTGCACGACGATTTGGCGGCTTCAGCGTAAAATCGACGCGCTTTCAGGGCTGTGCCGAAACAGTGTCTCGTTTCACTGGGAAAACAGTTCGGTGGCACTGCCCAAGAACGCCATCGCAACCGGGGTCGGCAAGACAAGCGCGCCCAAGAGCATTGGGTCGGGTCGTCCCTGGGGGAGCGCCACAGCATGACGCGGGCGCGTACGGCGTTCGGCGGCACAGCTTTTGAGACGACCTACAAGGCGCTACAAATCGCGCTCCTGTCTGCGGCAGGCGTGCGTCATCGCTCGCGCCCATGATCGGCCACGATGCGCTGTGCGATGGGCGCCGCGAGCGGCAGTGTTGCGGCATGATAGTGCGACTGCGCAAACGGACCCGAAGGGGGCAGAGCGCGCGCAGCCCGTATGCCTCGGCCAGCGCGTCGAGATCCTTGCGGAACGCGGGCGTAAGCGCCAGACCATCCGCACGGCGGGACGTTGCAGCGGCGGTCTTGCCATCGCCGGGCAAACGCACCGGGTCGTGGCCGGGCAGGGGGTCGGAGGCGCGCATCTCTGCGAAGACACGAGCGGCCTCCCGGGCGAATGTGTCTCCCATGCCAAAGCCCGCGGGGTCGAGCGCCATCACAACTTGGCCTGTATTGGTCTTGGAGGTGGTGTCTGATGTGAAATCCACCACGTCAGAGCCAAAAGCTGCCCCGTTCAAGACGCCAGCCATCATCCCAACGGCCACGGAAAGGCCAAAGCCCTTCGGCCCGCCAATGGGCAGAAGAAAGTTCTCGGCTTTGCGCGCGGGATCCGTGAGCGGTTGCCCATCCAGCCTTCAGGCATGGGCGCGCCCTGCTGAAGAAGCGTTTTGATCTTGCCCATGGCGGCCACGGTGGTTGCCATGTCGAAGACAACGGGATCAGGGCCATCTGCGGGCGCGCAGAAAGCAACCGGGTTGGTGCCCAGCGGGAGATCAGACCCGCCAAAAGGAGGCACATGGTTTGCGCTGCCCACGGCGACTGCCATGCCAACCATGCCAGCCTCTGCCTGGGGGCGCACATAAAGCGCGAGGGGGCCTGCGTGATTGCCTCGCCTGATGCCAACCCAGCCGATCCCGGCTGTGCGCGCTGTCTCGATGGCGATGTCGCGTGCCTTGGCCATGGCCAGATGGCCCAGCCCGTTGTCGCCGTCAATGAGCGCCGTGGCAATGGTCTGGTGGGCGACACGGACATTGGGCATGGGGTTGCATCCGCCCCTGCCAGCCGCGCCATGTACTGGCGCAGGCGAAAGACACCGTGGGTGCCGCAGCCATAGATATCAGCCTCAACCATATGGCTTGAGACGCGGGTGGCATCAGCATCGGGAACGCCCATCTTGCCCAGCGCCTGCGCCACAAAGCGGCGCAGGTCATCCACAGCTGTCGTGCCGTCAGCCATCGTAGGAGCCAACGCGTTCCTTGTGCCAGAACACGACCTTTCGTCGGGTCCAGGTCACTATCATTTAGAGCGCGAGGCTCACGCAGAAGACGTTCTTGAGAGGTTTGGGGATGGGGCGAGAAATGGTGCGTCAGAGGGCAGCTGCGCATCGGCGTGATGCCCCGCCTGCATGCTGCCTGCGCGCAGCGCGTGACCACCGGCCCCGGTGACGTTCTGCGCCGCTTTGGCGATATCGAGAAACGCACCGTTCTCCATACCGGCCGCGCAGATCGCTTTGCCGTTGCTGGACACTGTCAACAATCGCATGATCCGTTCCTTCCGTCGCCGGACGGCCGTTGCCTACGCCGTCCAAACCCAACGTCTCTTCACACAAGCATGCGTCTGGCTTATGTTCGCAATCATTCAACCAATCTGGAAATTGGGTGGAACCATGGCTGACGCGACCGACATCGTGCAACGTTTGCGAGACTTCATCGAAGGCTCCGGCTTGCGCTACAACGCGCGCATACCGCCAGAGCGCGAATTGTGTGAAACGCTGGGCGCGAAGCGGTATCACCTGCGCAAGGCACTGGCCGAGCTTGAGGCGCAGGGGTTGATCTGGCGGCATGTCGGACGGGGGACGTTCGTGGGCAGCCGGCCGGTGCTCAACCTTCAGGATGTGACCTTTCTGGGCGACCTTGTCACGCCCGAGCAACTGGTGGCCGTCCGCTTTGCCATTGAGCCTGAATTGTGCCGATTGGCCGCGTCCAGTGCGACGCAATCCGACAGGGACCAAATGGCGCTTTGTGCTGAGAAATGCCGATCTTCCGAGGATTGGCGCACCTATGAGGCCTGGGACAACAACCTGCATCACGCCATTGCCCGCGCCACGCGAAATCACTTGTTCCTCTATTTCTTCGAGACGTTGAACTCCGTGCGCCGGTCCATCGTCTGGGGCCGCCCGCGCGAGACCCGCGGGCCTGATCCGGGCTATGTCTCCTTTGCGCAGCACGATGACATTCTGGCCGCGATTTTTGCAGGCGACGGGGCGCAGGCCGCCCGCGCCATGTCGGTGCATCTGCAATCGGTCTATGCGCGAATGATGGAGCGTCCATCCGTGGATTGGGCCTGACCCGGGTTCTTGCGGCGATATCAACCATTTTGAGAATTGGTTGGTTTGTTTGGTAAATGCGCTGGGCTACCACGGCGCTCGAGAACGTGACATACGCGGAGGGCACAATGGCCAATTACGTGATTGAACCACCGGAAATCGTGAGCTTGCCGATCCAGGGCTCGGATGCCGCCTTTCCGGTGCGCAGGGTCTATTGCATTGGCCGGAACTACGCGGCTCATGCGATTGAGATGGGCCATGATCCCGACCGGGAGCCGCCGTTTTTCTTTCAGAAAAACCCCAACAACCTCGATACCTCGGGCGATTTTCCCTATCCGCCGCACAGCTCGGACGTGCATCACGAAGCGGAGATGTTTGTGGCGCTGAAAACAGGCGGAACAAACATCGCCGTCGAAGACGCGCTGGATCACGTCTATGGCTATGGGCTTTCCCTCGACATGACCCGCCGGGATTTGCAGGGCGAAATGAAGAAAATGGGTCGTCCGTGGGAAATCGGTAAAGCCTTTGAACGCTCCGCGCCCTGCGGGCCGATCCACCCCGTTTCTGCCGTGGGCCACCCGTCTGAGGGCCACCTGAAGCTCACGGTGAACGGGGAGACGCGTCAGGAAGGCGATCTCAATCAGATGATCTGGAAGGTGCCGGAGATGATTTCCTATCTCAGCGCGTATTTCGAACTGGCGCCCGGAGATGTGATCCAATCGGGCACGCCTGCGGGCGTGGGGCCGGTTGTTAAGGGCGACGTCATGGTCATGTCGGTTGATGGTTTGGGCAGTCTGACGGTCAACGTGACCTGAGCGTCTTGGTCCTTGCGCGCCGCACCGCGCGCCGCCTTTTCCCGTATGAACTGCCTAAAATTCTTGTCGGCGCTGTCTGTGCCGATATCTCTTGGAGCAGGGCTTTCAAAGGGGGGAGACGCCATGGCCGACGCAAGCCGAACAGATCTAGAGGACCATTCCAATGCGCCGGGGGGCGCATTGACGGGGGCCAGCGCCGCGCTGCGCGGGCTCAAAGTGCTCGATCTCACGCGTGTGCGCTCCGGCCCCACCTGCGTCCGCCAGCTGGCCGATTGGGGGGCCGATGTCATCAAGGTGGAAACACCGCTTGATACCGAAGAGCTGGGCGGGCCTCGGGCCGGGTCTGATTTCCAGAACCTGCATCGCAACAAGCGCTCGCTGACACTCGACCTGAAAAAGCCGCAAGCCAAAGAGGCCTTCCTCAAGCTGGCCCGGACGGCCGATGTCATTGTCGAGAATTTCAGACCTGCCGTGAAAACACGGCTCGGGATCGACTACGAGACGCTCTCGCAAAGCAATCCGGGGCTGATCTACGCCTCGATCTCGGGTTTTGGACAGGATGGCCCCATGGCCGACCGTCCGGGTTTTGATCAGATCGCGCAGGGCATGGGCGGGCTGATGTCGATCACTGGTGAGCCGGGCGCGGGGCCCATGCGCGTGGGCATTCCCATCGCCGATCTCTGCGCGGGGCTCTTTGCGGCGCAAGGCATTCTGATTGCGCTCTTTGAGCGGCAAAGCTCCGGCAAGGGCCAGTGGGTCCAGACATCGCTGTTGCAGGCGCAGGTCTTCATGCTCGATTTTCAGGCCGCGCGCGTCTTGATGGATGGCCATGTGCCGGGGCAGGCGGGCAACAATCACCCGACTTGCATCCCGACCGGCGTTTTCCAGACAGCGGACGGGCATATGAACATCGCCGTGACGGGCAATGCCATCTGGGACAAGTTCTGCGATGCAATGGACAGACCTGACTGGCGCGAAGATGCGCGCTACGCCACGCAGGAGAGCCGTTTGGAGCACCGCGACGCGCTCAACGCTGAAATCGAAGCGCTGACGCGTGGCGCGCCGACGGGGACCTGGATCGCACGGTTGACGGAAGCAGGGGTGCCCGCCGGGGAAATCAATGACATCGCCCAGGTCTTCGAGACCCCGCAGGTCCGCCATCTGGACCTCGCGCAGCCGGTGCAGAGCCATGAGCGCGGCGCGACGGAAATGGTGGGCCAGCCGATCCTGATGAGCCGCACACCCAGCACGATTGCCGCGCCGCCGCCGCTGGCAGGCGAGCATTCGGCGCAAATTCTGGCGGAGCTTGGCTATTCCGAGACAGAGATCGCCGCGATGAAAGAGGCGGGCGCCACCTGACCCTGGCCTTTGGCTATGGTCTGAGAAGCGGTTGCATTCCGCGCAGGCCATGCCGGACATGGCTGGCCTTGCGGGTGCAGCTCGGTTTATGCCTGTGAGGACCAACCTCTGTCCGCCCACCGCGCGCGCGCCCATTTCTGGAGATGACAGCCATGTCCCATTTCGAACCCTCTCTCATGCAGGCCGTGCGGGATCGGTTTGCCCATGTTGACAGCTGTCCCTTTGAAGGGCCGCGGGTGTTTTTCGAGAATGCCGGCGGGGCGCTGACGCTCAACAAGGTGGTGGAGACATCTGCCAGATTTGCCGCGATCCCCGACAATCAGGGGCGCGACAATCCCGCCGCCCATGCGCTTGTGGCGCTGATCGACAAGGCCAAGGCGGATATGCGCGTGCTCTTCAATGCGCCCGAGGGTCAGTTCTTTGTGGGTGAAAGCGGCACGGAGTTGCTCTTTCGCCTGATCCGGACGGCCATCGTGGGCACTGCGGGGGGCCATGTTCTGGGCTCGACCGTTGAGCATCCCGCCACGCGCAGCGCCTGCGCGAAATGGGCCCAGACCATGGGCAAGGCACATGTGTTGATCGCGCATGACGATGCCACAGGCGCTGTCGAGGCTCAGGCCTATGCCGCACAGGTGACGCCTGAGACACGGGTGGCCACGATCCTGCATACCTCTCCTGTGACAGGCATGGGCATGGATGTGGCAGCGATCAGCCGGGCGATCCGGGCGGTTGCGCCGGAGAGCTTCATCATCGTTGACGGCATCCAGCACGCCGCACATGGCCGGCTCGATATCGCGAGCTATGACATCGATGGCTATGTCGTCTCACCCTACAAATGCTTCTCCCGCCATGGCTATGGCGTGGCCTGGGCGTCGGACAGGCTCCATGCCCTGCCGCATGAGCACCTGTTGGGCGCGCCCGGTAACCCCTGGGAATTCGGCACTCGGGATACCGGCGCCTACGTGACCTTTTCCGATGTGGTTGATTACTTTGACTGGCTGGGCGGCGAGGTCTCCGGGGAGACGGACCGCCGCGCGCGGATCGTAGCGGCCGGAGAGGCCATCCACGCCCATGAAGCGGCGCTGAGTGAGGCGATGATCCACGGCACGGGCAATCTTAAGGGCTTGGCCGATATGCCGGAAATCACGCTGATCGGCGGGGTGGACAACCCGCGCCGTGAAGGGCTCGTCTCGATTGCAGTTCAGGGCATGGATGCGCCAGACGTGGTCACGGCGCTGCGCGCGCGCGGCATTCGCACGCATACGCGCAAGGCCGATCACTACTCAGGCAATATTCTGGACCCGCTGGGCCTGCCCTCGGTGGTGCGGGTCTCCATGTGTCACTACAATTCGCAAGCGGAGGTGGCGCAATTTTTGCAGGCCATCCGTGAGATCGTGGACGGCTTGGCCTAGACCAATGATCCCGCGCACCTTAGCGCGCGCTTTGCCTCAGTGCACATGCGCCGCCCAGAAATGCCCGGCATTGGCAGCCAGTTTGTCGTGCAGTTCCGTGGCATCCATGGGCGCGCCGAAGAGAAACCCCTGCAGGTAATCACATCCCATGTCGGCCGCCGCGCGGGCCTGAGCCTCGGTCTTGATGCCTTCTGCGACGATGCGCAGCCCGAGGCTCTTGCCGATGCCAACCATGGAGGCGGCCAGCTTGCGGGAGGTTTCGCTTTCGAGGATGGGATCGATGAACTGCCGGTCAATCTTGAGCACGGAAGGCTGGATTTGCAGCAGGCCCTGCACCGAGGCGTGGCCCGTGCCGAAATCATCCACGGCGATGGTCACACCCAGCTCGTTCAGCTCACTGACGGCCCAACGCACCACATCGCTCATGCGCTCCAGAGAGACCGTTTCCAGTATTTCGACGATCAGCCGCTTTGGATCGATGCCCGAGCTTTTGATGTCATGAATGAACGTGGGATCGGCGAGACGGGCCGTGGACACATTGATCCCGATCCGGGGCAGATCCACGCCTGAGGCATCAAAGACATCCAGTGTATCGCGCAGATGCCCAAAGACGATCTCGTCAATGGTTTTGACAAAGCCGAGATTGGCGGCTGTGGCCAGAAACGTGTCAGGCGCCAGAAGCCCCAGCTCCGGATGCGGCCAGCGCACAAGCACTTCGGCGCTGTACATCTTGCCGGTTTCCACGTCGATCAAAGGCTGGAAGTAGGGCACGAAGGCGCGCGTCTCGCAGGCGTTGCGCAGATCACCGGCCAGGCGCCTCGTCGCGAGGGATGCGGCGTGCATGTCCTCGGTGAAATAGGACCAGCGCTTCTTGCCCTGCGACTTGGCGTGATAAAGCGCAGAATCCGCATCCGCGACGACGCGTTCGGGATGTTCTGTGCTGCGTGTGGCCATGGCGACGCCTACGCTTGTCGAGCACATGACGTTGCGATCTCCCAGAAGGTAGGGGCCCTGGGTCTTGCGGACGATGTCATCGGCGAGTTTGCTCACATCCAGCGCGCTTTCGCTGAGCCGTTTGAAAATGACGAATTCATCACCGCCCAACCGCGCCACAAAATCCTCCGGCTCCGCCAGATCGCGCAGGGCTTGGGCGAATTGCGTCAGCAGCTGATCACCCGCCTGATGGCCCAGCGTGTCATTGATGAGTTTGAAATCATCCAGATCAATGTAGAAAACAGCAAATTCCTTGCCGTTCTGGCGCAGCCGCGCTGTCCAGCTTTGCAATTCCACCTCGAAATGGCGGCGGTTGGAGATCCCTGTCAGGTAGTCCTCCTGGGATTCCCGCGACACGACACGCGCCAGATCGCGCAACCGTTTGTTTTCCTTCTCCAGATGCCGGATCTTCTGGGCAAAAACGTCCCACCGGCTGTGGTCCTGGCCATCGCTCGCGTCCGGTCTGGCGGTGGGATCCTTTGGCGCCTTTTGCTGCACGTCCGTCACTTCGATGAGCGAGCACAGCCACCAACGGTCGCCCGTCTCGGTATCGGTCAGCGGCGTCCACGTGATCTGCTGCCACATCAGATCGCCGTTCTTGCGGTTGTTCAGAACGGTGACCGAGAAATGTTCCCAGTTCATGAGCTTTTCGATCATGATCAGATGCTGGCCCTGCGCCATCTGCTCTCCGATGAGGAGCGAGCCGCGCTCTCCGATTATGTCGCTGGCGTCATACCCTGTGACCTTGGTGAAAGCGGCGTTGCACCATTGAAAAATGAAGATCGCGCCATCGTCAGGGTCCGCGCGCCCCAGCGCGAGCCCTTCGATGCTCTTGTCTTTGATCTGCTCAATGATATTGGCCGGTACCATAATGCCTCCGCAGAACCATACAACGGCCTCTGCCACAACACTTTTTTTGAGACAATCTGATGCGGTTTAGCGGCGTTTGCAGGGCGTCATTTCCGCGGGTCGAACGGCAGGATATCGCAATTGTCCGGCTGGATTCCCGTCAGGGCGCGGATGAAATTGCCGTGGGTGACAATCGCGGTGGACCGTGTGCCGCTTTCCTGCAGGAACTGCGCATAGGCGTCGGCGCGCGCTTGCAGGATAGCGTCTGATTCAACCGATATCCCCCGGTGGTCCTTCTCTTCATCATGCCACCAGCAGGTCTCCAGATGATCAAAATCGTGATGGGGATACTCCCGCGCCAGCTCTTGTGGCGTGCGCCCGACATCACAGCTGTTGGTCAGCTGTTCGCGGACACGTGCATCGATGCGCACAGGCAGGCGTTGGCCGAAAATCAGATGAGCGGTTTGCAGCGTCCGGGTCAATGGTGAGACGATAACCTGTTCGATATCAAGCGCTTGGACAGCCTCGCGCGCCCTGAGCGCCTGCGTCTCGCCAAGGTCCGTGATGGGGGCGTCAAAGATCATGGGGTCGGGCTTGGTGCGGTCATAGACGGCGTTGAAGGCCGATTGCGCATGGCGGATCAGGTAAATGGTCACGGGGGCATCAACTCATCTGTTGTGATGGCGCCACCATCGCAAACCTCAGCGCAGCGTCAAGGTGGTGCGGGTCAGCATGCCTTCCGCGGTCGAATACGAGCGGGAGAAGGTCGCCAGTTCCGCAGCAGACAGGGAGCTCTCGATGGCCAGCGCAGTCCGGGCGGGCATCGTGGTGTATTCGGCAAAGCCGCCATCGCGCTCTGAGCCGAACGACCCGGTCTTGTCGAGGTTAGTTGGATCCTTTGCATCACGGAGCCAGCAATCGGAGATGATCCGCTGCCCCACGCGCGCCGCGTCTACGCCTGCGCCCAAGGAGAATGTGTCTCATGGAGGTCATCGGCAGGGTCCGGTCGGACCTTTCGCCTATCCCACCATTGGCTTTGTCGACATGGTCACATGAAATCGTGCTTTGTTCAGTCTCGACGTCCCACGACCCGGAGACGCGCTTTGACATTGATCCCGAGGTCTTCAAGTTTGAGCCCAACGGCGTGCTTGCGCGGACGTGGCAATTCGGATGGCGCCTGTCCGATGTCTCTGCGCGCATCAACTGGTGGCCGGGCGCGGGTCGTATTATGACATTGGGTAAGACGCTGAAAAGAGCGGCCGTGCGGTGCAGGACAGGGAGACACATGTGCAAGAGGACATCCAACGCATAGCATCGGTGCAACGCCGAGTGTCATCCCGGGGCGGCTGGCCGGAACCGCTGTCCGTTGATCCTCAGCGGGGCGTGACTTCGCAACATCCTGTCTTGCATTGGCAGCGCAGGATGCGGGAGGCGATCTATGGCGGGCTTTGATGGGCGCTGTGCCTGTGGCGCCTTGCGCTATCGCACCAAGGGCTCGCCCTTCTGGTCCATGCATTGCCATTGCGAGAGCTGCCGCCGCGCGACGGGATCGCCCGTGACCAGCTTTTTCGGCATGGGCCGCGGGCAGGTCACATGGGAGGGCACACGCAGCTTCTTCAACTCCTCGCCAGGTGTGACGCGCGGGTTTTGCGCCCAGTGCGGCACGCCCATGCTTTATATGAGCACCCGGTGGCCCGGGGAGGTGCATCTCTATGCCGCCACTCTCGATGATCCCGCGCGCTTTCAGCCGACCGCGCATGTGCATTGGGCGGAACGGCTGGACTGGCTGACTGTGCAGGATGACCTGCCCAAACACGCGGGCGCGGCCCCATAATCAGCCCCGTGATCATCCCTGTGATCTACCCGATAAAGAACCCTGCGATCAAAGGCTGCGCCCGCACGGCCCCATGCGTTACAGATTTCAAAGACAGACAACCAAAAAGGACAGAGCCATGAGCACATTTGACGAGGATCTCTTCCTCAAGGGGTTGGAGCAGCGAAAGGCCACGCTCGGCGCGGCCTATGTCGAGAAGAACCTTGCCGCCGCCGATGAATTCACGCGACCCTTTCAGGAAGCCATGACAGCGTGGTGCTGGGGCTTTGGCTGGGGCGACGATGTGATCGATCCCAAGACGCGCTCCATGATGAACCTCTCCATGATTGGTGCGCTGGGCAAGATGCATGAGTGGGAAATCCACTGCCGGGGCGCGATCAATAACGGGGTCTCGCCCGAGGAGATCCGGGCGATCATCCATGTGGTGGGCATTTATTGCGGTGTGCCGCAAGCGCTGGAATGTTTCCGGGTGGCGCGCAAGGTGCTGGAAGAGGGCTGAGCCGCGCCCCTCGGTCTCTGGGACTCTGGGCTTGTGGCCCCGCGCCTGCGCGCCCAAGATATGCAACACCACCCACGGGAGCCGAAAGCATGGAAATGAATTTCACCATCGGGGACGAGCGTCTTGCGCTCACGCTGGACCGTCTTGTCGTGGCAGGCTGGACCGGGCGCAACATGGAGGCCGTGCAACATCACATCGATGAGCTGGCCGCCATTGGCATTGCGCCGCCCAGTGCCGTGCCGCTTTATTATCGTGTCTCCAATGGCCTCATGACGCAGGCGTCGGGCATCGACGTGTTGGGGCCGGGCACGTCGGGCGAGGTGGAGCCCCTGCTTTTGCGCGCGGGCGGGGTGACCTATCTCGGGCTGGCCTCTGACCATACGGACCGCGATCTGGAGCGCCATTCCGTGGCGGCCTCCAAACAGGCCTGCGCCAAGCCTGTGGCCGCCGAGCTCTGGGCGTTTGAGGAGGTTGAGGGCCATCTCGAGGACATCATCCTGCGCTGTTTCATCGAGGAAGACGGGCGCGAGGTGCTCTATCAGGAGGGCACAATCGCGGGCATCCGGCCGTTTGCCGAGCTCTGCGCCGGGGCGGGGTTTGAGGACAGGACAGCCATGCTCTGCGGGACCTTTGCGGCCCTTGGCGGGGTGCGCCCGGCCAGCCGCTACCGGATGGAGATGGTCGATCCGGTGACGGGCAAGACAATCACGCTGAGCTATGAGGTAACCACGTTGCCCATCATCGCGTGAGCCGCGCTCACTCGTAGAGGCATCCGTGGATCAGGTTCTCGCGCATGAGCCGCTGCTCCAGTGAGCCGCGTGCGACGGCAATTTGCGCAAGATACGCGGCGCTTTGCGCGTGATGCGCCCGCGCGGCGGTGATGGCCTCTGCGCTGGTCACAGCGGCGAAGCGCAGGCTCTGGCCCGCGCGGTGCTGCGCCAGCCGGTCGGTGTCGCACGACAGGATTGTGGCGATCTTGGGGTAGCCGCCCGTCGTTTGGTGATCGGCCAGAAGCACAGTCGGCACACCATCACCCGAGACCTGCACCGAGCCCCGCACAATGGGCTCGGACGGGATCGACAACGCGCCGTCGAGCGCCAGCGTGGGCCCTGTGAGGCGCATGCCCATCCGGTCATAGGCATCGCTGACCTTGTAGGTGCTGGTGGTGAAGCTGGCCACGGCATCATCGGCGAAGTGCTGATCCTGCGGGCCTGCAACCACGCGAATGGGCCCGGACGAGAGATGCTCTGGCTGCGCGATGTCGCCCAGCCTGTCGTCCCTGACATCGGCCTGCGACAGGGTGATCCGCGTGCCGCTCTGCACAGCGCCGCCGCCAAAGCCCGAGGTCGAATGGGTGGCCCTTGCGCCCAACCAGGGCGCCACATCGATCTGACCGGCGAAGGCCAGATAGGCCCAGCTCCCGGCCTTGCCCGCTGTGATTGAGAGGCGTTCGCCCTTCTGGATCGTCAGCACGCTCCAGGAGCGCAGCTTCCGGGTGCCTAGCTGGACCACGAAATCACCGCCCGTGATCGCCAGCGTTACGGGCCCTTCGGTGCATTGCACCACAAGCCCGCCCAGCGAAATCTCAATGGCGGTCTGCCCGGGGGGGTTGCCCAGAGCCGCATGGGCGGCCTCAAAGGACAGGCGGTCCATCGGGCCGGAAGCGGCCACACCGTAGCGCATATTCCCCGGTCGGCCTGCATCCTGAAAGGTCACGAGCGGCCCGGCGAACGAGACGGTGAAGGCGGCGTCAGACATCCCGGGCCTCCTTGCTCAAGGCCTCAAAACGCGCCTGATCGATCCGCTCAAAGACCACCCGGTCACCCACATCGAAAAGGAAAGGACGGTCGGGATCGCCGGTGAGCACCGAGGTGGGCGAACGCCCGATAATGGACCAGCCCGTGGGCATCACAAGCGTGGTTACAAGGCATTGCGGCCCCGCGATAATGACGGACCCGGCGGCCACATCGCGCAACGGTTGCAATTTGCGCGGCACCTGGATCGCCTTTGGGACGCCTGAGAGATAGGCATAGCCCGGCGCGAAGCCATACATCAGAACCTGAAAATTACCCGTCAGATGCGCGTTGATCACGGCCTCTTCCGTCAGCCCCGTGGCCTGCGCGACAGCACCCAGATCAGGGGCAAACGGGGCCTCGTAGCAGACATGCACCTTGCGCTCGATACCGCTCGCGCTTTGCGCCTCCAGGCCCTTCAGGCAATCGCGCACCCCGGCCTCAAGCGCGGTGTGGTCGGTGGCCATCGGATCAAAGGAAATCAACAGATTAACAAGCGCGGGCACCGTCTCGATCACACCGGGCAGGGCGGCGTCCGCCAGTCGCCCGTCCAGTGCCAGCACATGCGCATGGGCCGCCTCGGAGATCTCGTCCGCGAAAGTGACCAAAAGGGCATGATCCGCGATGGCCTTGAACTGCGCGTCCATTTCGCGTCTCAGCCCTCGTCGAACCGGGCAATGCGAACGCCCTGCGCGCTCAGCCGGGCGTGGATCTCGCGCGCCATGGCCACCGCGCCGGGGCTGTCGCCATGCACGCAGATCGATTGCGCCGCAAGCGGGATTGGATCGCCGTCGATTACCGGCATCAGCCCGCTTTCAAGAAAGGCCAGCAAGCGCTTGGCGGCCTCGCCCGCATCATGGATCATCGCGCCCTCCTGTCCGCGCGGAACAAGCTGGCCGGAGGAGAGATAGCCGCGATCGGCGAAGATCTCGGAATAAACGGGCGCGCCTGCCTCGCGCGCGGCCTGTTCGCTCTGGGTGCCGGAGATGGCGAGGATGGCGAGCGTGGGGTCGATCTTCTGCACGGCGGCGATGATGGCATCGGCCACATCTCGGTCCCGCGCCGCGAGATTGCCCAAGGCGCCATGGGGTTTGACGTAGGTCACAGGGATGCCCACCTGCGCGGCAATCCCTTGAAGCGCGCCGATCTGGGCGGCACACATGCGCCCGATCTCCCCGGGCGACATGGGGATTACCCGGCGGCCAAAGCCCTCGCGATCATTGTAGCCGGGATGCGCGCCCACATTCACGCCGCGGGCCTTCGCGAGGCTCAAAGTCTCAAACATCGTCTCGGGATCGCTCGCATGGCCGCCACAGGCCACATTGGCGGAGGTCACGATGGAGAGCATCTCCGCATCGTCGCCCATGGACCATGGCCCAAAGCCTTCGCCCAGATCGGAATTGAGATCGATACGCATGGCCGTCCCCCTATTGCAGCGCGTTGGGCAGGAAGAGCGCGATGCTCGGGAAGGCGATCAGCAGGAACGCCATGGCCAGCATCGTCAGGCAATAGGGCAGCGCCCCCAGCATGACTTCGTTCAGGCTGCCCGATTTGCGCGCGCCCTGCACCACATAGAGGTTGAGGCCAACAGGCGGGGTGATCAAGGCCATTTCGATGAGCACGATCATCAAAATGCCGAACCAGATCACGTCATAGCCTTGCGCCACCACAAGCGGCACGATGATCGGGATCGTGACGACCATGAGCGAGAGCGTTTCAATGAAAAAGCCCAGCACGATGTAGAGCACGACCACGACGAGGATCGTCTTGAGCGGCGTGAGGCCCAGCCCGGTCATGAATTCCGTGAGCTCGCGGCCAAGGCCTGCCGAGGCCAGCGTGAAGTTGAGGAACGACGCGCCGATCACGATCAGCATGATCATTGAGGTGATCTTGACCGTGCCCGTGAGGCTCTGGACCAGCATCGACCACGAGACCCCGCCAAAGACCAGAGCAATGACCAGCGCACCCGCGACGCCCACGGCGGCCGCCTCCGTGGGCGTGGCCCAGCCGCGATAGATCGAGCCCACGATCAGGCCAAAGAGGATCAGGATCGGGATCAGGTCAATCAGCGCGCGCAGCATCTGCGGGAAGGGGAAGGTCCGCCGCTGCCCGCCAAGGTCCGGCTTGATCAGGCAGATGAGCGCCGTGATGACCATGAACGCCAGCGCCAGAGCGATGCCGGGAACAAGCCCCGCCAGAAAGAGCTGCGGGATCGAGGATTGTGTGAGGAAACCGTAGACAATGAGGTTGATCGAGGGCGGGATCATGATGCCCAGCGTGCCGCCCGCCGCGATGGCCCCTGAAAAGAGCTTGGGGTCATAGCCCAGCTTTTCGGCCTGTGGCATGGCGACAGTGGCCACGGTCGCAGCCGTCGCCACGGATGAGCCGGAGGTGGCCGAAAACATCGTGGCCGTCGCCACATTGGCATGCACGAGGCCTCCCGGAAGCCAGGAGACCCAACGATCCAGCGCCGCATAGGTCCGCGCGGCCACACCGCTGCGCACGAGGATCTCGCCCAGGAGAACGAAGAAGGGGATCGCGATCAGCGTCGCCGAATTGGAGGAGGACCAGACCATGTTGCCAAGCCCGCGCGTGAGCGGGAAGCTGGAGAAAAAGGTATCGACGCCAAATCCCAGCAGGAAGAGCACAATCCCCACCGGGATCGAGAGCGACAGCAGGCCCAAAAGCCCGACAGAGACATAGCCGATCATTGCAGGCTCTCCTGTTCGGCAAAAGCGCCTACGATGGCCTCGGTCTCCGCATGGCGGCGCTTGAGCAGGAGGCTCAACGCGGCCAGCGTCGTCAGGCTCGACATAACGGCAAACCAGACCCAGCCCGCAAACCACGGCAGCTGCACCAGCGCCAGCGGCGTCTCCAGCGGCGTATTGGCGCGCGAGCCATTGGTGAGCGAGCGCTCGACCACGGGCCAGGCCTTGATCGCGATGGTGATGATCACGCCCGACATCACGATCATTGAGAAGACATCAAAGAGCGCGCGGCCAAAGCTCTGAAACCGGGTGCGCACCAGATCGATGCGCACATGGCCCAGCTCCAGCAGCGTGTAGGACATGCCCCAGGAGGTCGCGAGCGCCATGGCGTAGCCCGCGATCTCCTCGGTGCCGCCCAGCGACGTCCCGGTCTGGCGCAAGATGATATCGGTCAGAACGAAGCCCGCGCAGAGCAGCAGGCCAAAGCCCACGATCAGCGCGACGCCCCTGTTGAGCGCCCGGAGGCTGTCGATCATCTTGCGTTCCATGACGGGCGCTCCATTGCCTGCAGGCGTTTACTTGATGCTCACGCCGACAACTTTGCCGACACTGTCATTCCAGCGCGCCGCCCAATCGCCGCCCGCGCGCTCGGCCCATTCGGGCAGCACTTCGCCGGTCAGGATATCGCGGGCGCGGTCAAAGTCCGCATCGCTCACTTCAACAAGCGTCATGTCGCGCGCCTCGCCTGCGGGGCAGTCGCCATTGCCCGTGAGGCAGGCGATGTCATTGACCAGTGCGTTCTGTGCGCTGGCCCATGCGGGGTCTTCGAAACCGCTGGCGATCTCGCTTTGGATCAGCGTCTGCTTGTCCGCGCCGAGGCTGTTCCACTTGTCGAGGTTCATCGCGGTGACGACGGAATCCCAGCCGCCCAGCGGGATCGGCAGCAGATGGGTCGAGACTTCCCACCAGCCCGCGCTGTAGCCCGAGCCTGCGCCTGTCACGGCGCAATCCACAACGCCGTTTTGCAGGGCTCCGGGCACTTCGGAGAAGGAGACGTTCACGCCCTCCGCGCCAAGCGCTTCGAGCAGTTTCGCCGTCATCCGGCCTGAGGCCCGCACCTTGAGGCCTTCCAGATCGCCCAGATTGGCAATCTCATGGTTGCAGAAAACGACCTGCGGCGGATAGGGCGCGATGGCCAGAACGTGGGAGTTGAAGCGGTCGCGGTAGATGTCTGCGACCATCGGGCGGGCCGCATCGACCATGGCGCGGGCCTCATCTGCACTCAGCGCCAGAAGCGGCACGTCGAGCCCTTCGAGCTCCGGCGCATCGGCCACGGCGTAATCGGCCACCGTCATGGCCACGTCATAGACGCCCTGACCCAGCAGCGGGTAAATGTCGCCCAGCCCGAGGCTCATCTGGTTGTGCGTCGTGAGCTCGACCGTCAGATCACCGCCCGAGGCCTCCGGCAGAGCCGTGCCCCAGAAGGGCGCTTCATATTGCTTGTGCAGCGGCAGGCTGGACCAGCTGCCCACGACCGAGAGGGTCTCTGCAAACGCGGGCGCGGCCAGTGCGGTGCTTGCGGCGAGAATGGCAAGTGTCTGTTTCATTTGGGTAAACTCCTTGTTGGCTCGTTTTATGAATGGGTCAGGATCGGGGTTTCGGCATCTTCGGCCACATCCGCGATCAGCATGTGACCGGGCGAATGGGTGATGCAGAGCGGCAGCTTTGCGGCAAGCAATACGTTCTGGGGTGTCACCCCGCAGGCCCAGAAGACCGGAACCTCGCCGGGATGGATATCAACGGCGTCGCCCCAGTCAGGTTGTGAGAGATCGGCTATGCCAATGGCCGCGGGATCTCCCACCGCAATGGGCGCGCCATGGGCCTGGGGAAACCGGCGGCTGATCTCGCGCGCCGCCTCGACCTGGCCCTCGGGAATGGGCCGCATCGTGACAACCATCTGCCCGCCAAAGCGCCCGGCGGGCACAAGATCGATAGTGGAGCGATACATCGGCACATTCCGCCCGGTCTCCACATGGCGCACCGGAATGCCCGCCCGCTGCAAGGCGTTCTCAAAGGTAAATGAGCACCCCAGTGCCACGGTCACGAGATCATCGCGCCACACATCGGAAATGTCGGTCAGTTCCTCGCTCAGCGCCCCATCCCGGAAGACGCGGTATTTTGGAACATCGGTGCGGATATCGATATCGTAGCCCAGCGTCGGCAAGCTTGGATCGCCGCTATCGCTGACCCCCACGATGGGGCAGGGCTTGGGGTTGCGCTGGCAAAAGCGCAGGAAATCCAGCGCATGGGCCTCAGGCAAAATGGCGAGATTGCATTGCAACTTGCCCGCGGCCAGACCCGCCGTATGCCCCGCGTATTGCGCGCCGCGCACGGCCGCGCGGACCTCGGAGGCCGAGGCAGACACCAGATCGGAATGTAGACGTGCTGACATCGTGGCATGGCCCCCCAAACCTTCGCCCTCAAGACCTTTGAGAGGGAGCATCACATGGGAAAAGCACATCAATCAAATTATCAATTTGTATCAAGAGTGATAGATAAATTTGATGTCACCGATTGTGCTGCGCGTCCCAGGCCTCGGCCACGTCGCGGGCCATCGCCGCACTGTTTTCTACGAGAAAGCTCCGCGGCTCCGACAGGTACGAGGCCGTGAAGGCCAGGGGCTGTGGCTGAAATCCGGGTTCAAATTCAACGATTTGTCCGGCATCCAGATAGGCCTGCGCCAAGGCACGCGGATAAGCGCCCACGGCGATTCCCGCCGCAATCATCTTGAGGCTCGCGGAGAGCGACGCAGAGGCATAGACCCGCAATTTTGGCCCCACGCGGCGCGACAGCGCCGACATCAACTCGCGGTAGGGGCGGGTCTGGCTCGAATAGGAGATCACCGGGATCTCGGCCAGGTCTGTCTGCGGATTGGCGCTCGCGCGATACCAATGCAGATCAAAGGACGGCAGCTCGACGTTTTCCACAGTGAACTCCGAAACCGGCCCCATCAGGAGCGCCAGATCGAGCTTCCGCTCGAGGAGCGCGGCGCGCAGGTTGAGCGAGATATCCACAGTCAAATCCACATTCACACGCGGGTAGTGCTCATTGAAAGCCTTGAGAAAATCCGGCAACCAGGCTTGCGCGATGGTCTCGGACGCGCCCACGCGAAAGAGCCCTTCGGCCTCGGAAGGATTGGCCACACGGGCTTTGATCTCTTCTTCCACAAAGAGCATCTGCTCGGCATATGAGAGAAGCAACGTGCCCTGTTTGGTCAACACAAGCGCGCCGGGGCCGCGCTCGAAAAGCGGCACACGCAGCTCGTCTTCAAGATTGGCAATGCGTGTCGAGACGGCGGGCTGCGAGAGGTTGAGCCGCTCCGCCGCGCGGCGAAACCCGCCGAGCCGGGCCACCCAGAGGAAGGTCTTGAGTTGGTCAAAGGTCATGGGTGATCCATAAAAGCGATCAGCTTTCAGGGAAACCTATAACCTCAAGCTTGAGAGCATGGGGTCAAAAATTCACCCGATCCGCCCCCTTGAGCGCCAGCCGCGCGCGGGCCTCTGCGGGCGTGGCCACATCGAGGCCCAGGTTTTCGATGATCGTCCTGATTTTCGCCACCTGTTGGGCGTTGGACGTGGCCAGCTCGCCCTTGCCGATGAACAGGCTGTCCTCCAACCCGACGCGCAAATTGCCGCCGCGCATGGCGGCCTGTGTTGCAAAACGCATCTGATGGCGGCCCGCCGCCAGAACGGACCATTCGTAATTCTCCGGGCCAAAAAGCTTGTCGGCTGTATTGTGCAGATGGGTCAGGTGATCGGCATCGGCGCCCATGCCGCCCAGAATGCCAAAGACCATCTGGATGAAGAACGGCGGCTTGATGATCCCCTGATCGACAAACCATTTCACGTTATACAGATGGCCCAGATCGTAACATTCGAACTCGAATTGCGTGCCATGCTCACCGCCCAGCTTTTCAATGGCGTAGCGGATCGTCTTGAACGTATTGGGGAAAATGAAATCCTCGGTCATCTCCAGGAACTCACGCTCCCAGTCAAATTCAAACTCGGTGTAGCGCTGGAGCATCGGGAAAATGCCGAAATTCATCGACCCCATGTTGAGCGAGGCCATCTCGGGGCTCGTTGACGTGGCGGCGCGCAACCGGTCATCCATGCTCATGCCAAGCCCGGCGCCCGTCGAGATGTTGATGACGGCATCGCTCGCCTGTTTGATCACAGGCAGGAATTGCTGAAAGAGCTCTGGCCGCGGATCGGGCTTGCCGGTCTCGGGGTGGCGGGCATGCAGGTGAATGATCGAGGCGCCAGCGTCTGCCGCTTCAATGCTGGCGGTGGCAATTTCGGCCGGCGTCACGGGCAGGTGGGGCGACATGCTGGGCGTGTGGATGCCGCCGGTGGGCGCGCAGGTGATGATCACGGATTTCGGCATGGGCATTCCTTGTGCAGATGGGCTTGATCCCGCGCGGGCGGGCGCAAGAAAGTGCCACGTGTGACAACACAAGCGTGGTATCCCGGACCGGTCTGGTCAATACTTGGTTAACCCCGAATGGAGACCCAGCATGACCAAGAGACCCCTTTTTGCCGCCGCAGCCACTGCCGCAACCCTCGCCGCCGCAGGCGCGGCACAGGCCGAGTGTGGCGCTGTATCGATCAGCGAGATGGACTGGGCGTCCTCTGCCGTGGTGACCCATGTGGCGGATTTCATCCTGACCAACGGCTATGGCTGTGAGGTCAGCCGCGTGCCCACGACGACCGTCCCGGCCATGACATCGCTGGCCGAGACAGGCGCGCCCGACGTCGTGACGGAATTGTGGACGATCTACACGCCGATTTACTTTGAGCTGCGCGATGCAGGCAAAGTCGTCGAGTTGGCCAAAGTGCTCTCTGACGGTGGCGTTGAAGCGTGGTGGATCCCGCAGTACCTGGCGGAGAAACATCCCGAGTTGACAACGCTTGAGGGCGTTTTGGCGAACCCTGAGCTTGTGGGCGGCCGGTTTCACGACTGTCCGGTGGGCTGGGGCTGTGATGTCACCAACCTCAGCAATTTGACGGCGGCAGATGCCTTGGGCTCGGGGCTTGAGCGTTTCCAGCACGGCTCGGGCGAGACGCTGGCGACGTCAATTGCTTCGGCTTTTGAGGCTCAGGAGCCGTGGTTCGGCTATTACTGGGCGCCGACCTCCGTGTTGGGCCGCTACCCGATGGTCGAGGTCAAGACGGCGGGGTATGACGAGGCGCTGCACACCTGCAATTCGACGCCGGGTTGCGAGGAGATTGGCCTGTCCGCCTATCCGCCCGCCGATGTCGTGACAACCGCGAGCGCGGCCTTTGTCGAGCGGGAGCCGGAGGTGGCCGAGTTCTTCCGTCAGATGAGCTACACCAATGCGCAGATGAACGAGGTTCTGGCCTGGCAGGACGACAATGGCGCGTCTTACGAGGAGGCGGCGGTCTATTTCCTGACGTCTTACAAGGATGTTTGGTCAAACTGGCTCAACGATGCCGCGCGCGAAAACCTCTCGGCGCTGTTGAAGTAAATCCCCGCGCCCAATTGGACAAAAAAGCCGGCCTCACGGGGCCGGCTTTGGTTTTTGTTGCAGGCGGATTGAGCCTTAGCTCACTGTCTCCGGCAGCACCCAATCGGCGCGCGGGAAGTGGCAGGTGTAGCCATTGGGGAAGCGCTCGAGGTAGTCCTGATGCTCGGGCTCGGCCTCCCAGAAATCGCCCACGGGCTCCACTTCTGTGACCACCTTGCCCGGCCAGAGGCCCGAGGCATTCACATCGGCAATCGTGCGCAGGGCCTCGGCCTTCTGGTCCTCATCCACGTAGTAGATCGCGGAGCGATAGGACATGCCCACATCATTGCCCTGCCGGTTCAGCGTTGTCGGATCGTGGATCTGGAAGAAGACCTCCAGCAGCCGCCGGTACGTGATCACTGCCGGATCGTAGATGATCTCGATCCCCTCCGCATGGGTGCCATGGTTGCGATAGGTCGCATTGGGCACATCGCCCCCGGTATAGCCCACACGGGTGGAGATGACGCCCGGAAGCTTGCGGATCAGATCCTGCATCCCCCAGAAACATCCCCCCGCCAGAACAGCGCGTGCATCGCTCATGTCACATCCTCCACTTGATCGAGATACGCCCCATAGCCTTCCGCCTCCATATCATCGCGGTGCACAAAGCGCAGCGAGGCGGAGTTGATGCAATAGCGCAGGCCGCCGCGATCCGTCGGCCCATCAGGGAAGACATGGCCCAGATGGCTGTCGCCATGTTTGGAGCGCACTTCGGTGCGGATCATTCCGTGGCTCAGGTCGCGGTGCTCGGTCACATTGTCGATGGGCTTGGTAAAGCTGGGCCACCCGCAGCCGCTCTCGTATTTGTCGGCGCTCGCAAACAGCGGCTCACCGGAGACGATATCGACGTAGATCCCCGGCTCCTTGTTGCCGAGATACTTGCCCGTCCCGGGCCGCTCCGTCCCGCTCTCCTGCGTCACGTGATACTCGACAGGGTCCAGCGTCGCGATCACATCGGGGTTCTTTTCATATTGGGTCATGGGAGCCCTCCGTCTTGGTTCTCAGAGTAAATGGGCCGCGCGCGCCAAAATCAAAGCGTTGTTTCACACTGGTGTCACTGTCGTGATCCATCTTTCATGCCCCTTTTGCAGGCCACAGCGCGCTCATATATTCATGTGAGCGGCCGATGCCACGCCCTGCGGGCCGTCTGATAAGGGGAATCGCTCTGCTCTGGTTCGTAATCTTGCTGTGTCTGGCAGCCGCTCTGGCGCTCTTGTGGATCACGCAACTACCCAATCTGCGCTGGATCATGGCCGCACATCTTATCGTGGCCGGGCTCACCTTGCCCGTGGAACTTTATGGCCAGAATGTGCTTGATGCAGCAGGCTGTACTGGCAATGCCCTGAAGGGCCTCTCTTGCCCGGAATGGTCTTGGCTCATTCGCGTGGCCGTGTTCCAGCAATTCGCGAGCCTGTTGGTCTTCGCCTATTTCACGGCGGTGTTCCCGCTTGTCTGGGCCGTCTGTGCTGTGATCGAATGCGTGGCGCGCGTCTGGCGCAGGCGTGCTTCGTGAGCCGTTGAAATAAATCTGCGCCCTTCCCAAGGATCGCCGCGCCGCATACGTCTAAAGGAATGATGCGGGACAAGGTTTCAGAAGATGCGCTGGCGCAGGCCGCTGCGGGAGGCGACGCGGCGGCCTTTGGCGCGCTCGCGGCCCGCTGCTATGACCGGACCTTCGCGTTGGCCTTCCGCCTGACGGGCAGCCGCGCGGAGGCCGAAGACCTCGCGCAGGACATCTTCGAGAGCCTGCCCGGCAAATTGCCCCGCTATGACGCGCGCGCGCGGTTCTCCACCTGGCTCTACCGGGTCACGGTCAATGCCGCCCAGGATCGCCGCCGCCGCGCGCAGAGCTATGCGCGGGCATCAGAAGGCTGGGGAGACGTCGAACTGTCCCGGCGCGCGGAGGCAGAGGAAAGCGCCGCCGCGCTGGATTGGCTAACCCGCGCCATGGCCGCGCTCCCGGATGATCTGCGCGAGACGGCGGTGCTGGTGCTGGAGCCGCTGACACAAGGAGAGGTGGCCGAGATCCTGGGCGTCTCCGAGGGGACGGTCGCGTGGCGCATGTCAGAAGTGAAAAAACGTCTGCGGGCGTTGAAGGAGGCTGAGCAATGAGTGACGACCTTGATGATCTCGCCAAAGCGCTGCGCGCCGCCACGCCCGCGCCCGATGCCGCGCGCAAGGCTGATGTTCTGGCCCGCGCGCAGGAAAATTTTGAAAAATCTCCAGTCGCCGCCCAAGGATCGGCGGATGGCCCGCGTCTAACCTCTGATCGCCCCAAAACGGGGCTTCTCAGAGGAGTGTTTTCCATGTTGTCCACCTTGTCCCCCAAAGCCGCGTCCCACAAAGCCGCACTGGCCGGGTCCACTGCCGTCGCGCTGATCGCTGCCGTGCTCTTCGTGCCCGTGCTGGATCTGGGTGCCTTGCGCCCCGGCGGCGGCCCGCTGCCGCAAGCGCCTGTTGCTGCCAAGAGCGAGGCTGTGGCCGTCGAGACGCAGGGTACGCCGGTGATGGCGGAACCGATCATCGCGGAAGACATGGCCGTGGCACCCGCAATCGCGTCTGACAGCCTGAGCGCCGCGCCCATGGCCGCCCAAAGCCGCGCGCGGACCGGGTTGGCGCAACATGGCGGCGGCTACCTCGCGGAGCGTCCCGTCCCCCTGCCTATGCCGATGCTGGAGGCGCCGGTTCCGCAAGCCGACACAGAGGCCTTCCCGGAGGCCGACACTAACCCGGTCAAGGTCACCGCGGAAGACCCCGTCTCGACCTTCTCCATCGACGTGGACACCGCGAGCTATGCCGTGATCCGCAATATGCTCAGCCGGGGTCAACTGCCCCAGCCCGACACCGTGCGGATCGAGGAGATGGTCAATTACTTCTCCTACGATTACCCCGCCCCCATGGGCGAGAACATGTTCACCGTCTCTCTGGGCGCGATGCAGACGCCGTGGAACGCGGGAACACAGCTCGTGCGCATCGGCCTGCAAGGCACCTTGCCTGCTATCGAACAACGCCCGCCGCTCAATCTGGTCTTCCTGATCGACACCTCTGGGTCCATGAACCAACCCAATAAACTGCCGCTCCTGAAGCAATCGCTCTCGCTCATGCTCTCGGAATTGCGCCCGCAGGATGAGGTCGCCATCGTGACCTATGCGGGTTCTGCGGGAGAAGTGCTGGCCCCCACACCCGCCGCTGAGCGCGACACGATCCTCGCCGCGCTGGACCGGCTGGAGGCGGGCGGCAGCACCGCCGGGCAGGCGGGTCTGCAACAGGCCTATGCCACTGCCGCCGCCATGGCCGCAGAGGGCGAGGTCTCCCGCGTGCTGCTGGCCACCGACGGGGATTTCAATGTGGGTCTGTCAGACCCCGAGGCGCTGGAGGATTTCATCGCCGACAAACGCGACAGCGGCACTTATCTCTCTGTGCTGGGCTTCGGGCGCGGCAATCTCGATGACGCGACGATGCAGGCGCTGGCCCAGACCGGCAACGGCACCGCGGCCTATATCGACACGCTGAGCGAGGCGCAAAAGGTGCTCGTCGATCAGCTTACTGGCGCGCTCTTCCCGATTGCCGATGACGTGAAAATTCAGGTGGAGTGGAACCCCGGCACCGTCGCGGAATATCGTCTGATTGGCTACGAGACCCGCGCCCTGCGCCGCGAGGATTTCAACAATGACGCCGTGGATGCGGGCGAGATTGGAGCGGGCCATCAGGTGACCGCGCTCTACGAGATCACGCCGGTCGGGTCCGAGGCGCGTCTGACCGATCCGTTGCGCTACGCGGCCCCTGCGGTCGAGAGCGGGAGCGATGAGCTGGGCTTCTTCCGTCTGCGCTACAAAGCGCCGGGAGCGCAGGACAGCACCTTGATCGAACAGCCGATCGGTGCGGAGCTGAGCGCCGATGACGACCTGCGCTTCGCCGCCGCCATCGCGGGCTTCGGCCAGCTGTTGCGCGATGCACCCTATCTCGGCGTTTGGGGTTGGGATCAGGCGATTGATCTCGGCACATCCGCGCGCGGCGAGGACCGCTTCGGCTACCGCGCCGAGGCGCTGCGGCTGATGCGTCTGGGTGAGACGTTGGACAGGTAACGCGCTGATTTGAGGGTGTTGCGCACCCACCGCGCGCGCCGCGGTGCAGCGCAACACCCATCTTGTACGATTTGGGGGGTGTTTCGTACAAAAGCCCCCCTCATTCTGTCGAGGTCAGCACCGCTTCCACCCGTCTGTTCTGCGCGCGGCCCTCTTCGGTGAGGTTCGTGGCGCGGGGCGAGAGATAGCCCATCCCACCCGCTTCCATCTGCGCTCTGGGGATGTCGTAGCTCTCGGCGAGGCGGGTCTGCACCGCTTCCGCCCGGCGCCGCGACAACCCGATATTGCCCTCCAGCGAGCCCACGGAATCCGTATGCCCCACCAGCGCAATCCGCCGTCCCGGGTTGGCCCTGAGATAGGTCGCGAGCGCATCGAGGCTGGCATAGGGCCCATCGCTGAGCGTTGCGGAGCCGGTCTCGAAATTGAGATCTTCGAGAGTGATATGCCCATTTCTTTCAATGGTTTGAGCGAGATCGCCCGTCACGACCGGTGCCGTGGTGACAGGGCCTGTGTTCTGCACGGGAGCTGCCGCAGCGCTGCCCACGCGGATGATCTGAATGAAGCGCGCCGTGCCGTTGCCTGACACGAGGATCGCAACCGCCGCGGTGTCCTTGCGGGCGGACAGAAAGCGGAAGTCAGCCAGATTGACGAACATATCCGGCGGGGGCAGCACATCGGTGGCGAAGCGGAAATCAAACCCGCCGCAGGTGACGTCTGCGCAATCGAGCTTCGTCTCATACCCCGCCGCCAGAAGCGCATCGCGCAAAGGCGTCGTGATCTGCAGATTGGTCACGCTCTGACTGTCCAGCCGCCACGCTTCCCGCCGCACAGACCCTTCCAGACGTTCCGTGGGCAGGTCCGTGCCGTTGAACGGGGCCACGGGCAGGGCGTAAGAGGCGGGAGATTGCTCTTCTTCCAGCATCAAACGCGCGCCCTGAGGCAGCGCCAGATCCAGCGCGGCAACAGGCGTAGCTGTCAGACAGCTCAGTAAAATCAGAAGCTTAGCGCGCTTGTCCATGGTATTCAGCGTTGGGGCGCATATCCGTTGCGCTGGCCACCCGGTTGGACATGTTGAAAAAGCCCGTGACGTTGGCGATGTCCCAGATGTCCGCATCCTTGAAGCCGACATCACGCAGGCGTTTCCGGTCGGCCTCCGTGACCTCGCACGATATTTTCGTGACCTTCTCGGCAAAGCCCAGCATGGCGTGCTGGCGGGCTGTCAGATCGGCGGTGCGCCAGTTCATGACCATCCGTTCGCCCAGAACCGGATCACCCGAGAGCGCCCGCACCGCCGCGCCATGGGCGACCTGACAGTAAAAGCAGCGGTTGATGGACGACACGACCACGGCGATCATTTCGCGCTCCAGCTTTGACAGCCCGCTCTGGCCCAACATCAACGTGTTGTAGAGCGCCGTGAACCCGTTGAGCTGCTCGATATTCCAGGCATAGGCGCGCAGCACGTTGGGGATCATGCCCAGCTTCTCGGCGCAGATGTCGAAGTATTTCTGCGTCTCTGGCGGGAGCGGGTCCAACTCAGGCAGGTTGAGCGCGGTTGGCATATCGGTCATGGGTGGTCCTCCTGCAAGACACGGTAGTGATACCCCGGCTGCGCCAGAAAGCCCATCGCTTGATAAAGCGCATTTGCGGGTGCGTTGGCGTCTGTGACCAAGAGGCAAAGCGTTCGGGCGCCTTGGGTTGCGGCCCATTGCGCGGCGGCGACAACCATCCAGCGGCCTAGCCCGCGTCTGCGAAACCGCGCGCGCACTTCGAGCGCGTGCAGCATGGCAACATCGCCGTGCAGGGCGACAAACGCCGCGCCCGCAGGCGTATCATCGCGCCGCCCGAGAATGCCGGTCTTTGCGCCCTTGGCCCTGTGCATGATGGCGACGCGGGCCGGGCCAATGCCGCCTTCGGCCCAGATGTCTTCCATGATTGCAAGAGGTTCCCAGACTGCAAAGGCCGTCACGCGCGGGACCTGTTGACCGGCGAAGCCCTCGACGGGCAAGTGATACACGCGGGTTGGATCGACCACCTGGTAGCCCCGCGCGGCCAGCGCTGCGTCAAATTCCTGTTGATCGGGCGCGAGGGAAAACATCGGCGTTTGCCCCATCTCCCGCATCTTCGCTTCGGCCTTTGCCAGCTCGGCGTCCGTGGGCAGGCGGGTGTCTGTCAGCGACGCGGCAGAGACACGTTTGCCACCCCCCGCGCCATCGCGCAGCACGAAGGGGCCGTCCGAAAAACGGCGCCGCGCGGGCCATGTGGGCTCGATCGCGTCCAGCAGGGTCATGCCGGGAACAGCGATCTGAGTTCGGCCATCGCCGCGTCCACCTGAGCGCCATCATGGCCACGAATAACGATTTGCGCGCCGAAAACGCCGTCCTTCTGAAAGGGGTAGGAGCCGATGGACAGGGCGGGATTGCGCTCCGCCAATTGACCCAAAGGGCCTGCAATATCGCCCTCCCCGCGCATGATGCGCAGGCTTTGCGACAGAAGCGGCGCGCCGCCTGTCAGCGTTGGCAGGACAGACGCGACCATGGCTTGAAACACGCTCGGGACGCCTGCCATCACATGGACGTTGCCCAGCGTGAAGCCCGGTGCAACGGAGACGGGATTGTCGACCAAGGTTGCGCCGTCGGGGATTCGCGCCATGCGCAGCCGCGCTTCGTTCAGCTCGGACCCGGTCCGGGCGTAGTGCGCCGCCAGCAGCGCGCGGGCATCCTCCCGCACATCAATCGACACACCGAAGGCATCCGCGATGCAATCGGCTGTGATGTCGTCATGGGTCGGGCCGATGCCGCCTGAGGTGAATACATGGGCATAGCTTGTCCGCAGCGCATCCAGAGCGGCGATGATCGCATCGCGATTGTCCGACACGATCCGAACCTCGCTGAGGTTGATGCCATGTTTCGTCAGTTCGCCCGCGAGAAAATGCATATTGGCATCGCGAGTGCGGCCCGAGAGGATTTCATCCCCGATGACAAGCATGGCGGCGGTTGGGTTGGACATAGGGGCGGCTCCTTGGCATTTGGGCAGCAGGCGTTGTCGCGCCGCTCTGCGCACGGTATAGGCCCCGCCATGCGCTTTCAAACCCCTCTTGTGCCTGCGCGTCTCATCCGGCGCTACAAACGGTTCCTGTCCGATGCGGTTCTGGAACAGGACGGTCGTGAGATCACGGCCCATGCGCCCAATCCCGGCGCCATGATGGGTTTGGCGGAGCCGGGTATGCGTATCTGGCTTGAGCCGAATGACGACCCTCGCAAAAAGTTGAAGTTTGGGTGGCGGCTCGTTGAGCTGGAGGGCGGCCATATGGCGGGCATCGATACCGGCGTGCCCAATCGCGTCGTCGGTGAGGCGCTGCGTGCAGGCCAGATCGCGCCGCTGGCGTCGTATGGCAACGTGCGTGCGGAGGTCAAATACGGCGCTGAGCGCAGCCGGATCGACTTTTTGCTGACCGGTGAGGGCCAGCCTGACGCCTATGTCGAGGTCAAGAATGTTCATCTGCGGCGGGATGGGGATTGGGCGGAATTTCCCGATTGTGTGACCGAGCGCGGGGCCAAGCATTTGCGGGAATTATCCGCCATGGTCGCCCAGGGGCACCGGGCTGTTTTGGTCTATCTTGTGCAGCGCACCGATTGCGCGCGCATGCGTATCGCGGCTGATTTGGATCCCGGCTATGACGCGGCCGTGCGCGCAGCGCTCGAGGCCGGGGTTGAGATGTTGTGTTACGACACACATATCACCACCGAGGCTGTGACACTGCGCGACGCTTTGCCCTTTGTTTCGGCCTAGTTAGCTCAGGTAGTAGCCAGTTGCATGGGGTGGTCATGAGAGGCCTTTTCCCTTATTTGTTGCGGAAGACAGGATTGGAGTTTCCGGTGGACACCCGTGGACGCGTCACAAGAGATGGCATTCGCATTTATGAGCCCGGCGATTTCGCGGGCATGCATGCCGCTGGCAAGCTTGCAGCGACCATTCTCGATGATGTCGCAGAGCATGTGTTTGTCGGCCAGACGACGGCGGCGATTGACGATTTCATTCGCTTCAGCGTCGAGGAGGCGGGCGCCACTTCGGCCACGATTGGCTACAAAGGTTATCAGCATGCGTCGTGTATTTCGGTCAATCACGTCGTTTGCCACGGGATCCCGGGCGAGAAGAAGCTCAAGGACGGCGACATTCTCAACATTGATGTCACGGTTATCGTGGATGGCTGGTTCGGAGACACGAGCCGGATGTATGTGGCGGGAAAGCTGAGCCGCAAGTCCGAGCGCCTGGTGCAGGTGACCCATGATGCGCTGATGCGCGGGATTGAAGCGGTTCGACCCGGCAACACGTTTGGCGATATTGGCCATGCGATCCAGTCTTTTGTCGAGGCGCAGCGCATGTCTGTGGTCCGCGATTTCTGTGGTCATGGGCTGGGGCAGGTCTTTCATGCGCCGCCGAACGTTCTGCACTATGGCCGTGCGGGCACGGGGCCGGTGCTGGAAGAAGGGATGTTCTTCACCATCGAGCCGATGGTCAATCTCGGGCGACCGGAGACCAAGGTTCTGTCTGACGAGTGGACGGCTGTGACGCGGGACAAGAGCCTGTCTGCGCAGTTTGAGCATTCCGTCGGTGTGACGGCTGAAGGCGTCGAGATTTTCACGCTATCCCCGGCAGGCAGATTTCATCCGACCTACGGTTAAGTCCGGGCGGCTGCCCGCGGGATTTTGCGTATTTTGGGCCAGAAGAAGCCCGGGGGTGTTTTTCTTGCGGCGTTCGCGCGCTAGGGAGACCGAGACGTAATCGAGGGCAGATTTATGAGCGTAGCGAAACCTGTCGTGTTGTGCATTCTGGATGGCTGGGGCCTGCGGGATGAGCGCGACGCCAATGCGCCCGTTTTGGCGCAGACACCGCATTTCGATGACCTGATGGCCACGTGCCCCAATGCAACTTTGGTCACCTTCGGGCCTGATGTCGGCTTGCCTACAGGGCAGATGGGCAATTCGGAAGTCGGTCATACCAACATCGGTGCGGGTCGCGTGGTTGCCATGGATCTCGGTCAGATCGATCTGGCGATTGAAGATGGCAGCTTTGCGCAGAACACGGCTTTATTGGCGTTCATTGACACGCTCAAATCCACTGGCGGCACTGCACAGCTCATGGGTTTGTCCTCGCCCGGAGGTGTGCATGCGCATCAGGATCACATTGCGGAGGCGGCGCGGGTGATTGCCGGGGCAGGTGTGCCGGTGCAGATCCATGCCATCACGGATGGGCGTGATGTGGCTCCGCAATCAGCTGAGGCGCAATTGGCAGAGCTCGATGCCGCCTTGCCTGTGGGCGCGCATATCGGAACGGTGATCGGGCGATATTTCGCGATGGACCGTGACAATCGTTGGGAGCGGGTTCAAAAGGCTTTTGAACTTTTTGTGAGTGGGCAGGGGAGCACGGCGGCGGATGCCGTGAGTGCTGTGCGCGCCGCCTATGCCTCCGGGCAGAATGATGAGTTCATCGAGCCGGTGGTTCTGGACGCCTACACGGCACCCTCATCGGGCGATGGCGTTTTGTTTCTCAACTTTCGGGCAGACCGGGCGCGCGAAATTCTCTCGGCCCTCGCGGATCCTGCGTTTGAGGCCTTTGACGCCTCGGCCCGGCCGGACTGGGGGCAGGCCACGGGGATGGTGTCTTACTCGGATGCGCATGACCAGTTCATGCAAACGCTCTTTCCCAAGCGCGAACTGGTGAACACGTTGGGCGAATGGGTGGCGAAGCAGGGCAAAACGCAGTTTCGCCTCGCGGAAACGGAGAAGTACCCCCATGTGACCTTTTTCCTGAACGGGGGCGAAGAAACGCCTTCGGAGGGAGAGGATCGCTTCATGCCGAAGAGCCCCAAAGTTGCGACGTATGATCTGCAGCCCGAGATGAGTGCGCCCGAGGTCACCGAGCGCTTTGTTGCGGCCATCCGCGAAGGCTATGATCTGATCGTGGTGAACTACGCGAACCCCGACATGGTCGGCCACACGGGCGATTTGCAAGCGGCGATGGCCGCGTGTGAAGCGGTCGACGCCGGACTGGGCGCGGCTTTGGCGGCTCTGAAGGACGTCGGTGGCGCGATGATCGTCACAGCAGATCACGGCAATTGCGAAACGATGGTTGATCCCGAAACCGGCGGGCCACATACGGCGCATACGCTCAATCTCGTTCCCGTGATCCTGTTTGGCGGGCCAGAGGGCGCGGGGTTGCGCGAAGGTCGCCTCGCTGATCTCGCGCCAACCGTGCTCGAATTGATGGGATTGCCTCAGCCGGACGAAATGACCGGCGAGAGCCTGTTGACATGACACGCCTGTTCGCAGCGGTTTGGGCCATCTGCCTGGCTGGAACAGCGCTGGCAGAAACACCCGCGCAGACCGCAGAGCGCGCACTTTCGCTTCTGAACGAGGCGTCGCGCCAGCTTGAGGAGGCGGGATCTGGCCGCGAGCGGGTGCGCGCGTTGACCGCGACCGTGCAGGGGTATGAAAAGGGGCTTTCCGCGTTGCGTGAGGGCTTGCGGGCGGCGGCTCAGAGAGAGGCGCAGCTATCAGTGGATTTGACAGCACAGGAGGCGGAGATTGGCCAGCTTCTGGGCGCACTCCAAGTGATCAGCCGGGTGCCTGAACCTTTGGGTCTGGTGCATCCGGCGGGCCCATCCGGCACGGCGCGGGCCGGCATGTTGCTCGCGGATGTGACGCCGGGGTTGCAAGCGGAAGTGGAACAATTGCGCGCGCAGGTCCAGGAGATGCAGGATTTGCGCGTGTTGCAGGAGCAGGCGGCCACACGTCTGGCCGATGGCCTTGCCGGGGCTCAGACCGCCCGGACCGCTCTGAGCCAGGCCATGGCGGATCGGACGGATTTGCCCAAACGCTTTACCGAAGATCCCATTCAGACAGCTGTCATGATTGCGTCAACCGAGACGCTGGAGGGCTTTGCCTCCGCCCTGACCCTGATCGAGGACGATCCGGCGGCACCCCAACCCGCACCGATTGCGGCCCTCAAGGGCACGCTGCCCTTGCCTGTGGCGGGTCAGGTCCTGCGGCGTGCAGGGCAGGCAGATTCGGCGGGAGTTGTGCGCCCGGGTTTGCTTGTGGCCACAGGATCGGAGGCCCTCGTTACGACACCCGTGCCTGCGACGATCCGCTACCGGGGGCCTTTGTTGAACTTCGGCCTCGTCTCCATCCTTGAGCCTGAGGGCGGTATGCTCTTTGTTTTCGCGGGGATGGCGCAGGTTTTTGGCGAGGCGGGGCAGGTGATCCCGGCGGGTGATCCGGTGGGCCTGATGGGTGGCACCTCACAATCAAGCGAAGGGGGTGGAAACACACGCCCGGAAACGCTCTATATAGAGGTAAGGGAAAACAATCGGACTGTTGATCCGGAAACCTGGTTCCGAACCGGAAGGGAATAAGCTGAGATGAAGAAATTTGTCATGGCCGCGCTCGGCGGCACACTGGCCGGAGTGCTGGCGACGACACAACTGGCCGCGCCGCTTCTGGCGCAAGAGAGCGCGCGAGGAACGAATGTCTATGAGCAGCTGGATCTCTTCGGAGATATCTTCGAACGTATTCGTGGCCAATATGTGGAAGAAGTTGACGAGAGTGAGCTGATCGAAGCTGCAATCAACGGCATGCTGACATCGCTTGATCCGCATTCGGGGTATCTCTCGCCCAATGACGCGGCGGACATGCGCGTACAGACGCGCGGCGAATTCGGTGGCCTTGGTATCGAGGTGACGCAGGAAGAAGGTTTCGTGAAGGTGGTCTCGCCCATTGACGGGACACCCGCTGATGCGGCGGGGATCGAGGCGGGCGATTTCATTACTCATGTCGATGGTGAGAGCGTCCTCGGGCTTAATCTTGACGAAGCGGTTGAGATGATGCGCGGGCCCGTGGGGTCGGAGATCATCATCACGGTTGTGCGCGAAGGGGAGGGGGAGCCGTTTGACGTCTCCATCATCCGCGATACGATCAAGCTCACGGCGGTACGGTCGCGTTTGCAAGGCGAAACCGTTGTCTTGCGGGTGACGACGTTTAATGATCAGACGACGCCGAACCTCGAAGAAGGGTTCCGCAAGCAAGTCGAAGATGCCGGCGGGATCGAGAACATCAATGGGATCGTCCTTGATCTGCGCAACAACCCGGGCGGTCTTTTGACCCAGGCGATCCGCGTATCGGATGCGTTCCTTGAAAAGGGTGAGATCGTGTCGACACGCGGGCGCAACCCGGAAGATGGCGACCGGTTCAATGCAACGCCGGGTGATCTGGCGGAAGGCAAGCCGATTGTTGTTCTGATCAATGGCGGCTCGGCTTCGGCCTCCGAGATTGTGGCAGGCGCGCTGCAGGATCATCGCCGGGCCATCGTCGTGGGGACAAAGAGCTTCGGCAAAGGCTCGGTCCAGACTGTCATGCCGCTGCGGGGCAATGGCGCAATGCGTCTGACAACCGCGCGGTACTACACGCCATCGGGGCGTTCGATCCAGGCCTTGGGCGTGTCGCCGGACATTGTCGTCGAACAACCGCGCCGCGCGCCGGAAACCGAGGAAGAGGACGAAACGAACCAACGCTCGCGCTCCGAGGCGGATCTGCGCGGCTCGCTCAACAATGACAGCCTGAGTGAGGATGAGATAGAACAGATCGAAGCGGATCGTGAAAAGGCCGAGGCTGCTGCTGCTCTGCGCGAAGAGGATTATCAATTGGCCTATGCCATTGATATCCTCAAGGGTCTGACAGCGCTCGGCCCGAATGACTAGTGCCTTCTGGCGCAGCCTTAGGTAAACCCGATCCGGCAGCCTGGGGGCTGCCGGCTATGGACTTCTCCCCGCTCGAAGGCGGGCAACGGCATCAAGTCCTGCGCGGAACCGGTGACGGCTCTGCCTACGTATTCAAGACAACAAACCGCTCCGAAGCGCAATTGGCGTGGCTCGCAACACTGGAGCCGCGTTTGAAATCTGTCGGTCTCGCGCGGGCTTTGCCGATCCCGACGCTAGAGGGGGCTTGCAGTTTTGCGGGCTGGACGGTTGAGCGCTATATCCCCGGTCGCGTCCTCACGCCGGCAGACAGGGTGCGCTTGCGGCAGACCTTGCGGCGGATGCAGCGGGTCTGTTTTGGTTTGCCGCAGCGCCCGGGCTTTCTTAAGGCGCGCGACTTCCTTGTGCAGTCAAAGGGGGGCGACATTGATTTGAGCCGCATGCCGGAAGATGTCGTGAAGCGGTGTCGCAAAGCGCTGAGCCTTGTGCCCAGCGTGCCAGTGACCCTGTGTCATGGCGATCTACATCCGGGCAATATCGCAGTGACGCCTTGGGGGCAGTTCGTCTTTTATGACTGGGACGAGGCGCGCATCGACAATCCACTCTTTGATATGGTCGCCGTTGGCGCGCTTGATCATCCGACACCGCGCCGCGCCGCGCTGGCCTATGAGATTGCTGCCTGCTGGCACATCGAACCGGAACGTGCAAAGTCGCTCCTGCTGCATTTGTGAACAAGCGAAAGGCGTGTGCGATGACACCGGATGAAATTGCCAAACTACCTTACCGGCCTTGTGTGGGGGTCATGCTGGTCAATGCAGCGGGCCATGTCTTCGTGGGGCAGCGGATCGACAACAATACCCAGGCCTGGCAGATGCCGCAGGGCGGTGTCGATCCCGGGGAGGCGCCGCGTGAGGCTGTGCTGCGCGAGCTTTGGGAAGAGACCGGCGTGACGTCGGACAAAGTGACAGTCGAGGCGGAGACCGACGACTGGCTTCCCTATGAGTTGCCCTTTGATCTGGTGCCCAAACTTTGGAAAGGGCGCTACCGCGGGCAAGAGCAGAAATGGTTCCTCCTGCGCTTTCACGGGACCGATGCCGACATCAACATTGTGACGGAGCATCAGGAGTTTTCCCACTGGAGATGGATGGCACCGGATGAACTTCTGGCGGCGATCGTGCCCTTCAAGCGCGATGTCTATTCCGCAGTGCTGGAGGCATTTGGGCCCCGGCTGTGAGGGAGGCTGCCATGCGTCTTGCCATTGTGTCACTGGTCTTGGGGCTCGCAGGCCCGGCCCATGCGCTGAGCTGCCTGCCACCCGATTTTGCGCGCAGCTACGCCGACGTCGCGCAGGCGGAGGCGCGCTTTACCATGGTTGTGGGGGTGTTGGATTTTGATCCGGAACAACTCCCGCGCGTCGATTGGCAGCGGCAGCAGGACACGCCACCGGAAACGCATATTCCGGCGCGCCTGACGGGACGGTCATTCCAGGCGGATGGGTTTACGGGGCGTTTTGCCCTGGATGTGACCTTGAGGGTCCTGTGTTTTGGTCCGTGGTGCGGCGGTGCGACGTCTGGGGCGGAAGTGTTGGCGTTTGTCAATCTGGACGACAAGCCTCCATCGGTTGAGGTGACGCCTTGCGGCGGACATGTCTTTGGCGCGGATCCCGCCACTTTGGCGCGTGCCTTGGCCTGCTATCGGGGCGAGGATTGCGCAGCGGAAGACTTCTAGCGCCTTGCGCGCGGCGTCTGAGCGTTCGCTAGTCAACCGGGAACGATCAGCCGTGTCTGAAGCGTGATACGTTGCACGATCTGGCGCAGATGGTCCGGTCGAAACGCGATGCAGCCCTCCGTCGGATATCCGGGGCGCCGCCACCGATGCAGAAAGATGGCCGATCCACGACCACGCTCGGCCCGCGGCCAGTTCCAATCGGTCAGTAGGACAAGGTCATATAGGGGATCGCCTCGGCGCAGCGCCTCATGGCTATGAGGATAGGGCGCGCGGACCATCAGGTTGTAATCCTCGTGCCCCGGATCATCGGACCATAAATCCCCGGGCCGGATTGGCTGAGCCCAATCACACGGGCGCGCCAGCCGGTCGGGCCGGTAGAGCAGGCCGATGATGCGATGCGTGCCCACGGGCGTCGCGCCGTCGCCTTCGCGCTTGTCCGCGCGGATGCCGCCTTTGCCGATGGTGCAGGGCCAGTATCGCCCCGCAAAGCGCAGGCCGCGTGGGGTCAGAACCATGTCATGGGGTGTCATGGCAAATGCCCGGATTTCGCAATCTTGGTGGCAAGATATGCAGCATTCTCGTCTGTCTCCCCCACCCGCAGGGCAACCCGTTCTGTCACCTCCACGCCTTGCGCGCGCATCATGTCGATCTTGGCGGGATTGTTTGTCAGCAGCCGCACGGCGTTGAAACCCATGGATTTCAGAATGTCGGAGCCGATGCGAAAATCGCGTTCGTCATCTTCAAAGCCGAGGCGGTGATTGGCCTCGACCGTGTCAAAGCCCTGATCCTGAAGGGAATAGGCGCGCATCTTGTTGGCAAGACCGATGCCGCGCCCTTCCTGATTGAGGTAGAGCAAAACACCTGCACCCTCACGGCCCATCTGGGCCAGGGCTGCTTGCAATTGGGGACCGCAATCGCATTTGAGCGACCCAAGGACATCCCCCGTGAAACAGGCCGAATGCAGACGCGCCAGGACCGGCGCGGCGCGATCCGGGCGGCCCACCTCAAAGGCGTAGTGCTCCACACCGCCCGCATTGGGACGAAAGACATGCAAACGCCCATGCGCGCTCGTGCGAACCGGCAGGCGGGCTGACACCAATGGCGCGAAGTGCTGCGCATCTGTGAGCAAAGGACCTGCTGTGTTGGCTTGAAGCTCGGTGAGCTCTGGTGTCACCGCGGGGGCGGGCACCACAAGCACCGAGGGCAGCAATTCGGCGGACTTTGCCAACGCGATGCCCAAACGCGAGAGCGCCGCATCTCCCTCACGCCGCGCAAACAAAGGCCCCTTCATGGGATTGCGCAGATCGCCTTCGGGATCGGCAATGGCATGAACCCAAGCCGCATCACACCCCTCCGGCAGGGGCAAGCGGGCAAGATCGTGGTCATAGGCGCGGGCCTTGAGCGTCTCGGCGCGGCGGGCCGTAATGGCGAGATGGACCGCACCCAGATCGGCAAGCGCGCCAAGACGATCCGGCGTCAACGTCTCGGCCGCGGCAATCAGAACGCGTTCTCCATGGCCCGCCAGCACGACGGGCAGGCCCACACGCAGATCGCTGCGCGCGCGGGCCAGGAGCTCGGAGGGTCGGGGGCGCAAATCCATTTGGAGTGCCATTTCTGATCAATGTTACGTCCGTCTCTACGCGGCTCTACGGGAAATTTGAAACATTTCCTCGCAAAAATCGCGCGTTGGACACGAGGGCGTGAGAGCAATGTTGCAAATCTTGCTGTTGGTGGCCTGCGCACTCACTTTGATCTCAACAGGACACGGAGAGACATTATGGCTCAGCTGAAAAACATTCTACTCGTCGATGACGACGAAGACCTGCGCGAGGCCTTGGCCGAACAATTGATCATGACCGAGGATTTCGAAGTGTTCGAAGGCGCCAATGGCGTTGAAGCCATGGAGCGGGTCAAAGCCTCGCATTTTGATCTCATCGTGCTGGATGTTGGACTGCCGGACACCGACGGGCGCGAGCTGTGCCGCTTGATGCGCAAACAAGGCGTCAAAGCGCCTGTCTTGATGCTCACCGGCCATGATAGCGATGCTGATACGATCCTTGGGCTCGACGCGGGCGCCAATGACTACGTGACCAAGCCCTTCAAATTCCCCGTCCTTCTGGCGCGTATCCGTGCGCAGCTGCGCCAACACGAGCAGAGCGAAGATGCCGTGTTCACGCTTGGGCCATATACTTTCAAACCGGCCATGAAGACGCTGCTCACCGAAGACGAGCGCAAGATCCGTCTGACGGAGAAAGAGACCAATATCCTGAAATACCTCTACCGCGCCACCGAAGGTGTCGTGCCGCGTGATGTGCTCTTGCACGAGGTCTGGGGGTACAACGCTGGCGTGACGACCCATACGCTGGAGACGCATATCTACCGGCTGCGACAAAAGATTGAACCAGAGCCCTCAAATGCGCGTATCTTGGTCACTGAGTCCGGTGGATACCGCCTGAATGCCTAAATTTTGACAAAGGTGCCTGCGACATGTGCTTTTGATTTAGGTCAAGGTTAGACGACTCGGAGCCTGATAGATTTTTGGAATACCGTCGCATATGCGGTCTCTCATATGCACCTCCCTGTTGGACTTGGCCCGGGCTTTGCCCGGGTCTTTTTTTGTCCAATACCGAGATCGGTGGCAGCCTCGGGTTTTTGGGGGCGCTGCCCCCGCGCGCGCTGCGCGCTCCCCCGAGGTATTTTCAGACAAAAGAAGGCGGGTGATCGCTCGCGTCTCAGTCCACGGATTTCAGGGGCAGGACCTTTTGCTCCGGGGCGTCGGGGGCCAATTCTTCAAAGTCGAAATTGTCGAGACGGCGGGCGCGTTTGCCTGCTTTGTCGGCGCTGATCTTGATCTCTTCGATATCTTTGGAGGCTTGAGCGAAGTGCCGGTCCAGATTGCCCACGCGGGTGCCCAGGCGGTCCACGTCTTTGAAGAGGGCTGCGAGTTCCTTACGGATGGCGCCGGCCTGCGCGCGCATGCGGGCATCCTTGAGGATCGCGCGCATGGTATTGAGGGTGGCCATGCAGGTTGTGGGAGAGACGATCCAGACACGGGCGGCGAACCCCTCGCGGACGATTTCCGGGAAATTCGCGTGCAGTTCGGCATAGACGGCCTCGGAAGGCAGGAACATGAGTGCGCCATCGGCGGTCTCGCCCTCAAGGATATAGCGCTCCGCGATATCGCGGATGTGTTTTCGAAGCGACAGGCGCATTTGCTGGGCGGCGCGGGTCATTTGCTCCTGCGTCTCCGCGCGGCGCAGGGCCTCGTAGGCCTCCAGCGGAAATTTCGCATCCACGACAATGGGGCCGGGGGGGTTGGGCAGGTGGATCAGACAATCGGCGCGTTTGCCGTTGGAGAGGGTGGCTTGCAGGGTATAGCTGTCTTTGGGCAGCGCCTTTGAGACAATGTCGGTCAGCTGGATTTCACCAAAGGCGCCACGGGTTTGTTTGTTCGACAGGATGTCCTGCAGGGACAGCACATCTCCTGAGAGCTTCTGGATATTGTCCTGGGCCTTGTCGATGGCGACGAGGCGTTGTTGCAGGTCACCCAGACTTTGCGCGGTCCGGCGGGCTGATCCCGACAGGTTTTCGTTCATCTGTTCCTGCACCTGGGCGAGGCGTTGTTCCATCAATTGGAGCATGGAGGTCTGGGCTTGTGCCTGCGCTTCCGAGACATGGGTCAGGCCGCCGGTCAGCCGTTCCTGCCCTTGTGCGAGGCCCTCGACGCGTTGGCCCAGTGCGCCCAGCTGGTAGGTGAGCGGCTCTGCGAGGCGCGCAGAGCGATTTGCGGCGCGCAGGGCGAGCAGGACCATCAGGGCGATCAGCAAAAGCGCTGAAGCGGCGATCAGGGCCGCGACGTGCAGCGGATCATCAAGATTGAGGGTGAGGGTGCCGATCTGGATCATGTGCGTCCGAAGAGTCTCTCGATGTCGGTCAGTGCGAGCTCCACATAAGTCGGACGGCCGTGGTTGCATTGCCCGGAATGGGGCGTGGCTTCCATCTCGCGCAGCAGCGCGTTCATTTCTTCACCCCGCAAACGGCGGCCCGTTCGCACGGACCCATGGCAGGCGACGCGCGAGAGGATCGCCTCCAGCTTGTCTTGTACCAGCGTCGTGGTGCCTGTGTCGCTGAGTTCATCCAGCACATCGCGCACCAGCGCGCCCGCATCGATCTCACCAAGGAGTGCAGGCGTTTCCCGTATGGCGATGGCGCCGGGGCCGAAAGGCTCAATGCTCAGGCCCATGGATTGCAAGGCATCGGCATGGGCGAGGAGCCGGTCAGCATCGCTTTGGGAGAGCTCGACAATTTCGGGAATGAGCAGTGCTTGAGCGGCGATACCTGTCTCGGCCATCTGCCGTTTGAGCCTCTCATAGACGAGGCGCTCATGGGCGGCATGGGCATCCACGATGACAAGGCCGCGCTCGGTTTGTGCGAGGATATAGTTCTCGTGCAATTGTGCGCGGGCGGCTCCGAGCGGCAGGGCCTCTTCCTCGCGCGTGTTCGTGTCTGTTTCCGCACTGCGGGCGGAATACGCGTGCGACATCTCCGCGAAGCCCTGCGTCTGGGCAGATATCTCGACGGTGCTGGCCGGTTGCGTGTCGTGCTGCGGGGAGATGTGGACCGCGCCCGTCGTGCGGCGGTCCATCTGGTAGAGGCGGGGCTCGCTGTGCTCCGGGCGCATGGCTCCGAGTACGCCTGCGGCCACAGTCGAGGAAGCCCGGTGGCCTGCCTCGGCCAGCGCGTGTTTGAGCGCTGAGACAACAAGGCCACGGGCCAAACCGGGATCACGAAACCGCACTTCGGATTTTGCAGGATGCACATTCACGTCGACGAGATGGGGGTCACATTCGAGAAACAACGCCACGGCAGGATGGCGGTCCCGGCTGAGAAAATCGGAATAGGCGCCGCGCAGCGCTCCAATCAAGAGCTTGTCACGGACAGGCCGCCCGTTGACGAAAAAGTACTGTGCGACAGCAGAGCCACGTGAATAGGTCGGCAAAGCGGCAAAGCCTGTGAGATGAAGGCCCTCGCGCTCCGCATCTATGGGCATGGCGTTTTCGATGAAATCACGGCCCATGATACGACGCAGACGGCCGGAGAGGGCATTGAAGAGATCGCCGCTCTCAGCATCCGCCCGGAATGTCTCGCGGGGCGTATCGGTCACATCGCGCAACACGAAACTGATAAAGGGCTCGGCCATGGCCAGTCGTTTCACGACGTCCGAGATCGCCTGCATTTCCGCGCGGTCGGTGCGCAAGAACTTGAGCCGCGCCGGGGTCGCGAAAAAGAGATCGCGCAGATCAACCGTCGTGCCGGGGCCACGCGCAGCGGGGCGCACAGGCGTCATTTCTCCACCCTCGACGCGGATTTCGTGGGCTTGCGCGCCAGCTGGCCGTGACGTGATTGTCAAACGGCCGACAGCACCCAGCGAGGGCAGCGCTTCGCCGCGAAAGCCGAAGGAATGGATGTTGAGCAGGTCCGTCCCGTCGATCTTGGATGTCGCATGGCGAGACAGCGCCAGCGGCAGCTGATCTGGCGCCATGCCGCAGCCATTGTCCGTGACCCGGATGAGCAGCTTGCCGCCTTGGGCGACGTCGACCTCAATGCGCGAGGCCCCGGCATCAATCGCGTTTTCGACGAGCTCCTTCACTGCGGAGGCAGGCCGCTCCACCACCTCGCCCGCAGCGATGCGGTTCACGGCGGCTTCATCCAATTGACGGATCACCGGGTTGGGCGGCTTCGCGTGGCTTTGGGCCTGTATATTGGGGGCGGCGTGGGTCATGCCGCAAAACCTAGCATTGGATGAGCGATTCTGAAATGGGCCAGCCCGATTTTCGGGCTTGCTTTACGCCGGAAGACCGTTATCCCACGCAAAGATTTCGTTTCCCGGATACCGGGCCGCCGCTCGCGGCCCTGCATCGCCACATCTACGCAGAGGTCTTGATCGCGAAAAGCGGTCCAGAGCTGTGCGCCATGACGAGATTTTGGCGGGTACAAACGCCAACCGAAGTGAAACGGACACCACCATGACCAAGACGACCATCCGCGACATGCAACCGTCGGATATTCCCTACGTACAGGACCTTTTAACGACCATCGCGCTGTTCCCGCCCGAGATGCTACCTGACTTTTTTGCCGCCACATCTGGCCAACCGGGGCAACTCTGGCTGGTTGGAGAAGCAGATGGGCAGATACAGGCCATGTGTTTTGCGCAAGCAGAAGATCTGGCCCAAAACGTCACCAATATGCGCGCTTTGGGCGTGCGCGGGGCGGCGCATCGGCAGGGATGGGCCGCGCGGCTTGTTGCTGCGTTGGAGGCGCGTCTGTCGGAGGAGGGCATGCGCATGATGGTTGTAGAGACGTCAAGCTTGCCGGAATATGCGCCTGCGCGGGCGTTCTATAGTGCGTCGGGATATGCGGAAGTCGCGCGGATTCCGGAGTTCTGGGCGCCGGGGGATGCCAAGGTCGTGTTCACGAAATCGCTGATCGACTGAGTGCACTGCCCAGAAACCGCATGTGTTTGTGCGATCTCAGAGCTTGTCAGGCAGCCCGCGTCCGTTGTTCCACCATCGATGCGGGTTGTCTCTGTTGGGGTCATAGGCCGCGCGGTGGGCCCAATCCTCGCGCAGAAAGATCACAGGTTCCTCATAGTGGTGGACCGCCAGAAGCGCGTCCATCACACGTGAGAGGATGGCCTCGTCGCGCGGAAGGGAAATCTTGAGCTCGACCATCGGATAGGTTTCCGTGGCGCCAGCCTGAAATCCCGGCACATGGGTCGTTGTCGTGGAGCCGGGTTCGGGTTGCGCGGTCTCTTGCCCGGTGGCTGAGATACTCGCGTTGCGCTGATAGCGTCCATAGCTGAGGGGATAGACCTCCATGACCGCATCCAGAAGACGGTCGGTGTCCTCGGGCAGGGTCTGTATCTCCAGCGTCCAAACGGGATCGAAGCGACCGGACGTGGCGTGGTAGGTGTGAAGGTCCATCATATCGCGCTCCTTTGAGAGCTCTATTGTGATTGGACCCAACGCGCGCGCCAAGCGGATTTCAAAAGAAAAGCCCCGGGCGACGGATCGCCCGGGGAGTGTCTCGACCAGCTAAAGGGAGGATTTAGCCTTTTGAGAAGTCAGGGTAGGCTTCCATGCCAAGCTCGGAGGTATCTAGGCCGTTGACCTCATCTTCCTCGCTGACCCGGATGCCGAAGGTTGCTTTCAGAGCAAACCAGACGATGCAGGATGCGACGAAGGTGAAGATGCCGTAGGCGAGAATACCTGTGATCTGTGTGCCGAGCGATGCATCGGAGTTGTAGAAGACCACGGCGACCGTGCCCCAGATCCCTGCAAAGAGGTGGACCGGGATAGCGCCGACAACGTCATCGATCTTGAACTTGTCGAGCATCGGAACTGTCAGAACAACGATCACACCACCCACGGCACCAATCCAGAGCGCACCGAAGAGGGTTGGGGCGAGAGGCTCAGCCGTAATGGAGACCAGACCGGCCAGCGCGCCGTTGAGCACCATAGTCAGGTCAGGCTTTTTGTAGAGCAGTTGTGTCAGGATCAGCGCGGTGACAGCGCCAGCGGCTGCGGCCATGTTTGTGTTGGCGAAGATGCGGCTTACGTCGGAGACATCGCCCACGGTGCCCATGGCCAGCTGCGAGCCGCCGTTGAAGCCAAACCAGCCGAGCCACAGGATGAACGTGCCCAAAGTGGCCAGGGCGAGGTTGGAGCCAGGCATCGGCGTGACGCGGCCGTCTTTGCCGTATTTGCCGATACGCGGGCCCAGGATCAGCGCGCCTGCCAGAGCGGCCCAGCCACCCACGGAGTGCACAACTGTTGAGCCGGCGAAGTCGGAGAAGCCCATTTCGGACAGCCAGCCGCCGCCCCACTGCCAGGAGCCGGAGATCGGATACATGATGCCTGTCAGCACGACGACGAAGCCCAGGAATGGCCACAGCTTGATCCGCTCGGCCAGCGCGCCGGAGACGATGGAGGCTGTTGCCGCCACAAAGACCAGCTGGAAGAAGAAGTCCGACCCGACAGAGGCGTAATCAAGCGCCGCGTCCGCCGCGGTCACGCCCACGGGATCCAGAACGGTTTGACCGCCAATGGCGAAATAGCCGTTGAAGTCGCCGGGATACATCGTGTTGAAGCCGACGAGCCAGTACATGATCGCAGCAATGGAATAGAGGCCGATGTTCTTGGTCATTTGCATCGTGACGTTCTTGGAGCGCACGAGGCCGCCCTCAAGCATCGCAAAGCCTGCAGCCATGAAGAAGACGAGGAAGCCTGCCATGCAGAACAGCAGCGTCGTCATGATGTAGGGGCCGATTTCGTCGAAGCCCGGTACGTCTTGCGCGAGGGCCAGGCTGGGCAGCGCGGTCAGCGCACCAGCAGCAAGGAGTGTTTTGAGTTTCATCGATGTCATCCTTTGAGAGGCAATCGTTGTCTTTACAGGGCGTCTTCGTTGGTCTCGCCGGTGCGCACGCGCACGGCCTGAGCCACATCCAGCACAAAGATCTTGCCGTCGCCGATCTTGCCGGTCTGGGCTGTCTTCGTGATGGTTTCGATCACTTGATCGGCCATGCTCGCAGAGACGACGATTTCCAGCTTTACCTTGGGCACGAAATTCACAGCGTATTCAGCGCCACGGTAGATTTCGGTATGACCCGATTGCGATCCAAAGCCTTTGATTTCCGTTACCATCATGCCGCGCACGCCGATTTCGGTCAGCGCTTCGCGGACCTCTTCAAGCTTGAACGGTTTGATTGTCGCTATGATCAGTTTCACGAACGATCCCCTTTCCGTCTGCGAGGTCAGCCCTCGCGTTTGCATGTGCAGAGGAATGACCCAAGCGGCGGACGGAAACAGGGGAACGCGCCTGAATTGCGGGTGCAGATCCAACAGGATTGCACAATTTTTGCACATATTAATATGATTGCTCAAAAATTAGACGGAAGAAAAAGGCTATGCTTGGGAGACAACGGGTCAACATTGGCGGAGTGGCGCGGTATTCTAGGCAAAAGAACAGTCCGAGCAGGTTGTCGATATGAGTGATTCCAAGCGGCGCGGCACCCGGCTGGTGGCCGACAAGCGGTATGGTGCGCCGAAACCCAAACCCAAGCCGAAGGCGGGCGCGAAAACACGGCGCAAGCCTGCGCGCCGCACGCCTGTCAAAACACGGCGGGGCGGTGTGATCGGGCTTGTCTCGGCGCTTGTCCGTTGGGTCTTGCGATTGGTGATGAAGGTCACCATCACGGTGAGCGCTGTGATCGCCATGTTGCTGGCGGGGGGCGTCTTTTACTACTGGGCCACATTGCCGGATGTCGGTGATCTGCTGGATGGGCGCGCACGGGGCTCTGTCACAATGATGGACCGCGACGGCGCCGTCTTCGCCTGGCGCGGCGATCAATTCGGTGGGGCCATCCACGCCAACACCGTATCACCGCATCTCAAAAACGCTGTGATTGCCACCGAGGACAAGCGTTTCTACCGGCATTTTGGCGTGAGCCCACGCGGGGTGGCCAGCGCGATCCGCATCAATTTGCGCGAAGGGCGTGGGCCGTTGTCTGGCCATGGCGGCTCAACCATCACCCAGCAGACGGCCAAGTTGCTCTGCATGGGGCAGCCCTTCGATCCCAACCTGTGGGAAAGCGAGGCGGCCTATGAACGCGAGTGTCGTGACGGGTCGCTATGGCGTAAAATTCGCGAGGCAACCTATGCGATTGCCATGGAGACGAAATACACAAAAGACGAAGTCCTCACGGTCTATCTCAATCGTGCTTTCCTCGGCGCGGGCGCGCGCGGATTTGAAGCGGCCTCGCAGCGCTATTTCGGGAAATCCGCGGCAGAGGTGAACCCGGCGGAAGCGGCCATGTTGGCGGGGCTGCTGGTGGCCCCGTCGCGCTATGCGCCGACCAACGACATCGATCGCTCACGCCGCCGCGCGGAGACGGTTTTGCGACTGATGGAAGAGCAGGGCTATCTCTCCAATGTGGAACGGCAATTGGCGGTGGCCAATCCGGCGGAATTGTCCCAAGCAGCTGAGCGCCGTGCGGGGGGCTATTTCGCGGATTGGGTAATGTCGGAAGGCCCCGAGTTTTTCACGGGCAATACAACCGAAGATGTGATCATCAAGACAACGCTGGATCAGCGATTGCAAAAAGCTGCGGAAGACGCGCTGACCTATGTGTTTGAGAACAAGGTGCGCGCAGGCTCCAAAGCGCAGGCCGCCGTGATCGTGATGAGCTCGGATGGGGCTGTGCGTGCCATGGTCGGGGGGCGGCAGACAAAAGTGTCGGGCGCGTTCAACCGTGCAACGCAGGCCTTGCGCCAGACGGGCTCCGCCTTCAAGCCCTTTGTCTATGCCACCGCGCTTGAGTTGGGCTATTCGGCAAATGACACGGTCGTCGATGAGCCCATGTGCATGGATATCCCCGGCTCGGGGCAGTGGTGTCCGAAGAACTACACGAATGATTACAAAGGCGCCGTGACGCTGACGGACGCGCTCAAGGACTCGCTCAACATTCCAGCGGTCAAGATTTCCGAAAGTGTGGGCCGTGATCTGGTGCAGCGCGTGGCTCGTGACTTCGGCATCGAAAACAGCCTGGCTGATACGCCCGCCATGGCGCTTGGGGCGTCGGAATCCACCCTGATCGAAATGGTCGGCGCATATGCCGGTATTCTGAATGGTGGCTCGTCAGTGACCCCTTACGGCCTGATTGAACTGCGTCTGCAGGGAGAGGAAACTCCGGTGATGGATACGGTCGGGGGCATGGGCGAGCGCGTCATCAATGAGGGCGCTGCGCGGGAACTGACCTACATGATGTCGCGCGTCGTTAGCGATGGCACGGGCGCGCGGGCGCGGCTAGACGGGCGCGAAGCCGCCGGAAAGACAGGTACGACACAAGCCGCACGAGACGCGTGGTTCATCGGTTTTACGGCAGATTACGTGGCGGGTGTCTGGATGGGCTACGACGACAACACGCCCCTGACCGGTGTTACGGGCGGTGGCTTGCCTGCCGAGATCTGGCGCGAAACCATGGTGCGCGTGCATGAAGGGTTGCCGGCGCGCGCTTTGCCGATGCAACGCCCGGCACCGAAACCCGCGCCGGCCCCGGAACCTCAGCCTGAACAACGCAGGCCTGTGACGCCTGAGGCGGTCGTGGAGTCGGTCCTGGAACAGGTCTTGCGCGATCTCTTCGGACGCGGGAATTAATCCCCGCGTCTTGACTGTGGGCTGTTGTGGTCCTCAGCGCTTGCCGTAGTAAAGGCCTACGACGTGCTCCGCCTCTGCGAAAAACAGCCAGCGCGATGCCATGATGCCCGCGATGTGGCTGGCCACGGCCAGAAGCCCGACCCAGTGGGAAAACGGCAGCAGCAACAGCACGATGGGCACAGCAAATCCAAGCGCGAAGGCAATGATCCGCAGTTTCTGCGCATGTGCCCGGCCGACCACATGAACCATCTCTTTGAGTAGGTAGTTGGTGCCGGTATGGGGCGGCTCAAATGCGCGCACAGCGCCCATATTGCCAAGCCCGGTGGCAGAGGCCAGTGTGCTGCCCGCTTCAGCAAAACGCCCGTCTCCCTTGACCCACCAGATGACCTGAACGACGGCGGCCAAGGCCAACAGGGCCACGGCAATTGTCACCTGTCCGGCCAGCAAAGCGCCGCCGCCCAGTGAGAAGGTGAGGAACAGAGCCGGTGTGACAGACTGGTTCCAACGCGGTACGGACTTGAGCTGACCGTAGATCATGGAGGTTGTGTAGACTGTGACCAATGACAGGGCTGCGCCGAGATAGCCCAGCGGTTGCCAGGAGGCGTCAAAGAAGACCCGCCCCAAGCCATAAAGCCCCATGACCACAAGCGTGGCCACAGCCGCGATCCCTTCCCGCGAGAGCCACGACGAGCGCCATTGCGACAAGGCTTTGATGGCGCGTTCCGGATGTCCGAGGTGCAGCGTCGAGGAAATCAACCCACCCACGGACAGGGCATAGGCGATAGCCCAGAAAACAAAGGCCACACCGCCCGTGGAGCCGGGCATGCCGAGGCCAAGCCAGAAAAGCAGGCCAAAGCCCAGGCCGGAAAGTGTGGTGAACGCGATGATTGAGGGCGCTGGATGCATCAGAGTTTCTCCAGTGTTTTGTCGAGCCAGCCAAGGAAGCCGGGCAGGTCGCGGCCCGGTGCCGTCTCCATCGGTGCTAGGAACGGGGCCAGCACATCGATTTCGTCGAGCTCGTCCTTGGGCCGGGGCGGCAGGTATTTGTTCACGGGCTTGGTGCCTTGTTCCGGCATGAGATCCATGCCGCCGCGCTCTGCCGTCAATTTGCTCACATTGCTCTCGGGATCGTTGAAATCCCCAAAGTGGCGTGCATTTGCAGGGCAGGTGCGCACACAAGCCGGCTCGCGGTCTTCCTCAGGCAGGTTTTCATTGTAGATGCGATCCACACAGAGCGTGCACTTCTTCATGACCTTTTCGACCGGATCCATCTCGCGCGCGCCGTAGGGGCATGCCCAGGCACACAGGCCGCAGCCAATGCAATCGGTCTCATTGACCAGCACGATCCCATCTTCGACACGCTTGTAGCTGGCGCCCGTTGGGCAAACGGTCACGCAAGGGGCATCGTCGCAATGCAGACAGGATTTGGGGAAGTGCACAAGCTTGGCGGTTCCGTTTTCCGGGACGGTTTCATAGCTGTGCACGCGATTGAGAAAGGAGCCGACGGGGTCCGCGCCATAGGCGTTGGTATCGGCCAGAGGCGCGCCGTAATTCTCGGTGTTCCAGCCTTTGCAGGACACTACGCAGGCATGACAGCCGACGCAGGTATCTAGGTCAATCACGAGGCCAAGTTTTCGCTCGGTGGTCTGGGGCAGTGTCGTCATGTGTGGCGTCCTGTCTCTGATTGGGGCGCGCGCGTTTGGGTTTGTGCGCGACGTGTGATAGCCTCTTCGTCATTCAGATACCCATTTGAGGACAAACGACGATGATCTTGAAACGTGCTTTGGCCGCCTGCGTGGCGGTTTTGTTGGCCGGTTCGGCCCATGCCCTGACCCTGTCTCAGGACTTCAACAATGGCAGCCTCAACGGCTTTGGTGTGATCAATCTTGGCGCGGGCAGTATTGCCAATGGCGGGCCGGATGGCGCGGATGACCCTTATATGTCCATCGAAGACACGGGCAGCGGTTTCATGGACGTGACGTTCAATTCCGACTGGCTGGGCGATCTCTCGGCCTTTGATGGCGCCACGTTCTCGGCTGATTTCATCCAGACCGATCAGGCCACGGGCGGCTATCTTGACGGTTTTGGCGAGATCCGCATTACCGGCGGCGGGCGCACCATTGGCGCGGATGTCATTTTGGTGGATCCGACCGATGTCTGGCAATCGGCCTCGGCGGTTCTCACGGCGGAGTTGTTTGGCGTTACGCAGTCGCAATGGGAGGAAACGCTGGCCGATGTCACGGTCTTTGCCATTCGTGCGGAAAGCTGGAGCAATCCGTCCGAGACTGTGGGGTATGACAATTTCAAACTTGTGAGCACTACAGCGCCCGTGCCACTGCCCGCAGGCGGCGTTTTGCTCCTGACGGGGCTTGGCGCACTTGTGTTGCGGCGCAAGATGCGTGGCTGACGGCGCGCAATTGGACAGGGACCCCACCATCAGGCCGCCGCTCCTGTAGTGACCGTCATTGGCCTCATTGTCACCGGTTCTTCTTTTGACGGATCCCATGTGGCCACGAACCAGACAAAAGAGGCCACCATTGCGACGACGAAGGCCGCGATGAGCAGAAGGGTTTTGGTTTGATTGCTCATGATTGCGCCGCGTGCCGCGTCGCTGGGGGCAGGGGGGCTGTCCGCCCCCCTCTTGGCTGCGCCAATTCACCCCCCGAGGATATTTCCAGCAAGAGGAAGGTCATGATCCGACTTTCCACTCTACTGTTTCAGGGCCTTTGCCGACAGGAGATTTCTGCGCAGGGAAGGCGGGCTGGCTTTCCTGGGGGGCTTTTGCCTTCTCGATGCGCACTTTGAGATCAAACCATGCGGCCTGACCTGTGATCGGATCGGAATTGGCCCACCGCAGCCCGTCGCCTTTAGGCGGGAGCAGCTCGTGGATCAGGTTGTTGAGCAGGAAGCCTTTGGTGGCCTCTGGCGCGTCCTCGCTCAGCGCCCAGGCGCCTTTGCGTTTGCCGATGGCGTTCCATGTCCAGACGGTATTGTCGTTGAGGGCGGCCATTTCCATGACGGGCACTGTGATGCTGCCATGGGGTGAGGTGACTGTGGCCCAGTCTTCGTCCTGAAGCCCGTGGTCCTGCATGAGTTTGGTCGGCAGGTAGAGCGGGTTGCGGCCATGGATCTGGCGCAGCCACGCGTTTTGCGTGCCCCAGGAATGATACATCGCCATAGGACGCTGGGTGAGTGCGGTGATGGGGTATTCGTCGCCTTTGTTGGCTTGCGCCGTATCGTACCAGATCGGCAGAGGATCGAGGCGCGATTTGATCTGCTCGCGCAGATGCTCAGGCGGCTGGCGCTCGCCATGGCCCTCGGCGGCCAGCTGGAATTTGCGCATGGGCTCCACATAGAGCTGGAAGAGATAGGGCGCGGGGGCATCATAGAAGCCCATATCCACAGCATATTTCTGGTAGGCCATGTTCCACGGTTTGTAGAACTGCGCGTCCTCCTCGATATGGAAGAGTTTGAAACCGCCGTTCTTGATGTAGCTGTCCAATTGAGCCGCATTGCTTTCGCCGCGCCCGTCGGTCAGGCCATCTTCGCCCATGCGCCATCCGGCCAGCGGACCGATGCCGGGTTTGCGGATGTGGTTCGTGATGTAATCGGCGTAATCGGCGTACTTCTGGGTGCCGTCCTCATTGGTGAAGCCGGGCAAGTTCAATTTCGCGCCCAACTCGCACAGGACCGACTGAAATCCGCGCACATTGCGGTCAGGCTCGATCACGGGCCAGCGGATCGCGTCTGCCGCGCCTTCGGCCTCTGAAATGGGCCTGTCGAGCAGCGAGATGCAATCGTGGCGCTCCAGATAGGTCGTGTCGGGCAGGATGAGATCGGCATAGGCCACCATCTCGGAGCTATAGGCGTCTGAGTAGATGATGCGCGGGATGACGTATGCGCCGCTCTCATCCTTATCCGTGAGCATCTCCATGACGCCCTTGGTATTCATCGACGAGTTCCACGACATGTTGGCCATATACATGAAGAGCGTATCGATCTTGTAGGGATCGCCGGCGTAGGCGTTGGAGATCACCATATGCATGAGGCCATGGGCGGACATGGGGTTCTCCCATGTAAAGGCCTTGTCGATGCGCGCTGGAGAGCCGTCGTCCTTGAGCGCCAGATCGTCGGGGCCCTGCACGAAGCCCAGGTGCGGGCCGTCGAGCGGTTTGCCGGGGGTCACTTTGCAGTGGGGCTTGGGATGCGCCGCCACGGGCTTGGGATAGGGCGGCTTGAAGCGGAAGCCGCCGGGCACTTCGACGGAGCCCAGCAGGATCTGCAGCACATGCAGCGCGCGGCAGGTCTGGAAGCCGTTGGCATGGGCGGAAATCCCGCGCATCGCGTGGAAGGAGACCGGGCGGCCCACCATCTTGTCATGGTGGCGGCCACGGAAATCCGTCCAGGGCACATCCAGCGTGATCTCTTCCTCAAAGGCGACGCGGGCCAGTTCTGCAGCGATCTTGCGGATCTTTTCAGCCTTGATGCCGCAGCGCTCGGCCACAGCTTCAGGGGCGTAGCTTGGTTCGAGGTAGCGTTCGGCCATTTTGTGCATGACTGTCACATGCGTGATCCCGGCATGACGATACGTCCCGCCCAGATCCGGCACGACGCCGTCTGTATCAAAGGCTGTGGGCTTGCCGGTGCGCCGATCAATGACAAGCTCTTTGCCCGACGCGTCGCGCTGGAAGAGGCCATAAGTCTCGGAGGCGGGGTCACAGTCGATCAACACGGGCGCGTTGGTGTAATCCGCGAGATAGCGCAGGTCGATGTTGCCCGCTTTCAGGAGCTCATGCACGAGGGCGAGGATGAAGAGCCCATCGGTCCCGGGCGTGATGCCAATCCAATCATCAGCCACGGCATTATAGCCCGAGCGGATCGGGTTCACACCAATCACGCGTGCGCCGCGCGCCTTCAGTTTGCCGATGCCCATCTTGATGGGGTTGCTGTCGTGATCCTCGGCCACGCCAAAGATCATGAAGAGTTTGGTGCGGTCCCAATCGGGTTGGCCAAATTCCCAGAACGCGCCGCCCATCGTATAGATGCCCGCAGCCGCCATGTTCACCGAGCAGAAGCCACCGTGGGCCGCGTAGTTCGGTGTGCCGAAGTTTTGGGCCCAGAAGCTTGTGAAGCTCTGGGACTGGTCGCGGCCTGTAAAGAAGGCGAGCTTGGAGGGGTCCTCGGCGCGAATGGGCTCCAGCCAATCCGCCGCGATTTGCAGGGCTTCGTCCCAGCTGATCTCTTTAAACTCACCTGATCCGCGCGGACCGACGCGCTTGAGCGGTGCGCGCAGGCGCGAGGGCGCGTTGACCTGCATGATGCCCGCAGAGCCTTTGGCGCAAAGCACGCCACGGTTCACCGGATGATCGCGGTTGCCCTCGATATAGGCAACTTTACCGTCCTTCATATGCACATTGATCCCGCAGCGGCAGGCACACATGTAGCAGGTCGTCTTGCGGATCTCGTCGGAGACTTTCGGCGACGTATCGATCTTGGGCTGGCCCATGATGTCTTCTCCCTGTGGTGCCGGGCGCTTTGGAGGCGCGGGCGGTCTGAGCTGTCGGCTCTTATGTCTGTGCAGCGGCCTGCGCCTGAACGGCGGTCACTGCGATTATGTTCACGATATCTTCTGCCACGCAGCCGCGCGAGAGATCATTCGCCGGATGCGCAAGCCCTTGCAACACCGGGCCGATTGCTTCGCAACCGCCGACGCGTTGGGCAATTTTGTAGCCAATGTTGCCCGCGTCGAGATCCGGGAAGACAAAAACGTTTGCTTGACCGGCGACCTCGGAGCCCGGCGCCTTGCTGGCCCCTACGGAAGGCACGAAGGCAGCATCGAATTGCAATTCGCCGTCGACCTTCAGATCGGGCGCTGCGGCTTGGACGAGGCCAAGCGCCTCCGTCACCTTGTCGGCCCGGGGATGCGATGCACTGCCTTTCGTCGAGAAGGAGAGCAGCGCGACGCGCGGTTCGACGCCCAGAAGTACTTGCGCAGACGCTGCGGCTTGCTGCGCGATGCCGGACAGCTCAGTGGCACTCGGATCAATGACCAGACCGCAATCGCTGAAGATCATGGCGTCGCGACCCGAGGCATGGCCTTCCGGGAGCGCCATGAGGAAAAAGCTCGACACGAGCGGCGCGTCCTTGGCCTTGCCAATGATTTGAAGCGCGGCGCGCACGGTGTCGGATGTTGTGTGGACAGCGCCGCCGACAGTCCCGTCGGCATCGCCCGCGCGTACCATAAGGGCAGCAAAGACAAGCGGGTGTTGGACCTGCGCGGCGGCTTTCTCGGGCGTCATGCCTTTGTGGCTTCGCAGCTCTAAAAGGAGATCGGTGTATCTCTGGAGATCTTGCGATGTCGCGGGATCTGCAATCTCGACGGACCCGCCTTCGCGTTTGAGCGCAGCTTCTACATCAGCGGTGGGCCCAACCAGAACGACGTCTGCGATCCCGGTCTTTTGGGCTGCGCAGGCCGCCGCGACAACGCGTGGATCGCTGCCTTCGCTGAGCACAATGCGCATGCGGTTGGCCGCTGCCCGGGCACGAAGCCTGGGCAGCGGCCTGTCAGCGCCGCTCACACTTGGGGAGGACGCTGACACGTTTTACTCTGCCGCTTTGGCAGGCTGTTGCGGACGCATATCCGCGGGATCGATGCCAGCCACTTCGACGGGCTTCTTCATCGCATCGCGGCGGAAGGGCTCGCCCAGTTCCTGATTGAGGAGAACCTCGATCAGGGTCGTGGTGTTGTTCTGCATCTGGTCCTTGATCGCCTGGTTGAGCACGTCTGTCAGCTCATCCATGCCGCGCGCCTGCACCCCTTTGAGGCCACAGGCATTGGCGATGCCCGCATAGGAGACGCCGTCGTCAAGCTCGGTGCCCACGAAATTGTCTTCAAACCAGAGCGTGGAGTTCCGCTTCTCAGCGCCCCACTGGTAGTTGCGGAAGACGATCATCGTGATCGGAGGCCATTCGTCGCGCCCAATCGCCGTGAGCTCTGTCACGGAGATGCCGAAGGCGCCGTCACCGGCGAAGCCACAGACCGGGACATCGGGACGGCCAATCTTGGCGCCAATGATGGCGGGCAGGCCGTAGCCACAGGGGCCAAAGAGCCCGGGCGCGAGATACTTGCGGCCCTCTTCGAAGGACGGATAAGCATTGCCGATGGCGCAGTTGTTGCCGATGTCGGACGAGATGATCGCCTCACGGGGCAGCGCGGATTGGATCGCGCGCCATGCCATGCGGGGGCTCATCCAGTCGGGCTTGTCGGCGCGGGCGCGCTCGTTCCAGGTGGTGCCGGGATCGTCGTCCTCATGATCCATGGAGCTCAGCTGTTGGGCCCATTTCGACTTAGTCTCGGCAATGCGGGCCTTGCGCTCGGCACGCTGGTGATCACCGGCCGTGTCCGACAGGCCATTCAGGATGCCATGGGCCACTTTGGCTGCGTCACCCACGATACCGACGGAGACTTTCTTGGTCAGGCCGATGCGATCAGGGTTGATATCAACCTGAATGATCTTGGCGTCCGCAGGCCAGTATTCCATGCCGTAGCCGGGCAGGGTCGAGAACGGGTTGAGGCGCGTGCCAAGACAGAGCACGACGTCTGCTGTCTTGATCAGCTCCATACCAGCTTTCGAGCCGTTGTAGCCCAGCGGACCTGCGAAAAGCGGGTGCGAGCCGGGGAAGGCGTCGTTGTGCTGGTAGCCTACGCAAACCGGCGCATCGAGGCGCTCGGCCAGTTGCATGGAGGCGTTGATGCCACCCTCGGAGAGCACGACACCCGCACCGTTGAGGATCACGGGGTTCTTGGCATTTGACAGCATCTCGGCTGCGGCCGCGACGGAATTCGTGCCGCCAGGGGAGGCCTCGAATTCGATGGGATCGGGGATCTCGATGTCGACCACTTGCGTCCAGAAGTCGCGCGGCAGGTTGATCTGAGCCGGACCGCAGAGGCGCTTTGCCTGAGAAATCACGCGTGTCAGAACTTCGGCGACGCGGGACGGATCGCGCACTTCTTCCTGATAGGCGACCATGTCTTCGAACAATTTCATTTGCTCGACTTCCTGGAAGCCACCCTGACCAATTGTCTTGTTGGCGGCTTGCGGCGTCACGAGAAGGAGCGGCGTGTGGTTCCAATAGGCTGTCTTGACTGCGGTCACGAAGTTCGTGATGCCGGGGCCGTTCTGCGCGATCATCATCGACATCTTGCCGGTCGCGCGGGTATAGCCATCGGCCATCATGCCGGACGACCCTTCATGCGCACCGTCCCAGAAGGTGATGCCTGCGCGGGGGAACAGATCGGAAATCGGCATCATGGCAGAGCCAATGATCCCGAAGGCGTGCTCGATACCGTGGCGCTGCAGCGTTTTGACAAACGCCTCTTCGGTCGTCATTTTCATGGCGGATCTCCCTACCTTGTTGTGTCGTCAATTGGATTGCGCGGAACCTAGTCCGATGTGGCGTGGCTCGTTAGGTCCAGTCAACTTCTGGATTTAAGTCCAGACAGGAGGCGGCCCGCCCGTTTGGCATGGAGCACGTCTGCGACGCGTTCGCCCCAGCGATCCCAATTCAATGCGTTTTCATACTCCGCCCGGCTGCTCTCGCGCAGAGCGGCATAGCTGTCTGGCGATGCGAGATAGCGCTGGATGAGCGCGGCAAAGTCTTGCGCGGACGCTCCTGCGGGCAAGGCGTGCCCATTGATGCCGTCGCGTACCGGCACCCCGCCAACACGCAGGCACAACGAGGGTAAACCGTAGGCAGAGGCTTCGCAGAAAGCAAAGCCATAGCTTTCAAAGGAGGGCTGCACAAGGAAATGCGCAGCGCTCATAATGCTTTGAAATTTCTGCAAACCCCCGGGACTGCTCTTGTTGAGCAAGCCATGAAACGTGACGGCTTCGGGAAGCTCGATGCCATCGGGAACCGCGCCGATTATATCGAGCTGCGCATCAATATCGCGGTGTCGCAGCTGTTCCAGCACGGACAAGACGAGCGGCCCGCCTTTGGCATGAAAATCCCGTCCGACCAATAACAATCGCACGGGTTTGCCCTGTGCCAGTCGCGGCGGCAGATCCATGCGCGGGGGCGCGTCAATATTGGCGCCCCATGGAATGACGATACTGGTCTCGTGGGGAAGATCATACAGATCATCAGCACCCGATTTCAGCCAGTCGGTGGGCCACAAAGTCAGGTCAATTGGCTGGAATGTGCGCCGTTCCGCGTTGAGAATCATTGGGTCCAGCAGGCGAGAGGCTTTGATGAAGGATCCAAAGCTCTCTCCGACCTCCGAGCGTTTGTAGGTTGTGGGCGTTGCATCAGCTGTGAACACTGATGTCATGCGGGCCGGCACGCGGACATTCATCATGGATTGAAACGAATAGGCGCAAAACACGACGTCGAACGGCTCTGCCATAAGCTGGCGATGGACATGCCGCGCAATCGTCCGCGAAAGCGCCAGATGCAGGCGCCAGCGCAGCCGCAGATTGATCGCTTCAGGGAGCGCATGACACAATTTGCGGAGAGGTTCGGCCATTCCCCATCCCGCGTCGAGGATCGTGACATCGCCCACATGTTTCTGGAGCGCGTTGTAAATGCGGTTGTTGCCGCCGGAATAGGAGTTCGTGTCCAGCGGGGAAAAATCACAGATATAGGCAATGCGCAGCCGGTCGGGCACGATCAGAGATCTCTTGGGGTCAGGTCCAGAAGTGTGCGGAAACTGCCATACCTTGGGCAAAGCGCAAGGAGAAAGCGGCTGTGATGGGCCATTCGGGGCGCTTTCTCGGGCTTAGGCGTGGACAAACCGCTCATTTTTGCCGCATTTGGGGAGCATAAAGAGTTGATTGGTAAATTGGGGTCTGATGCCTAACGCGTTTGCATATCTGATGCTGGCTCTCTGGCCGATCGTGGCGGTGCTACTTTACCGCCGTGTCTCGCCGTCGCTTGCCTTCACATGCACCCTTCTGGGCGGATACCTGATTTTGCCGCCGCTGCCTGCGACATTTGACTTTCCCATCATGCCGCCGCTGCACAAGGAAAATATCCCGGCCTTGGCGGCTTTCGTCATCGTTTTGGCGACCGGTCAGCTCAAGGGCAGCCTGTGGCCGGAGAACAGGGTGGGCCGATCGTTGTTGGCCGTGTTTGTGCTGTCGCCTGTGGCCACCGTTCTCTTCAATTCAGAGCCTGTATTCTGGGGCGAGCTTGTCTTGCCCGCACTTGGCCTGAAAGACGCGCTGGCGCTGTCGATCAGCCAGTTCCTGCTTGTGCTGCCGTTTCTCTTGGCGCGGCAATTTCTCAATACCGCGGGATCGCAACGCCAATTGATCTTCGCTTTTTTGATCGGCGGATTGGTCTATTCCATCCCCGTGCTGGCCGAAGTGCGCCTGTCCCCACAACTCAACGTCTGGACCTATGGGTTCTTCTCGGGAACATTCCATCAGACGGTCCGGTTCGGCGGGTGGCGCCCCACAGTGTTCCTCTACCATGGTCTTTGGGTTGCGTTCTTCATGATGATGGCGCTCGTGGCCGCGGCCGCGGTGTTCAAGTTCGAGAAGAGCAAGAGATGGATGTGGATCGGTGCGACGCTCTATCTGGGGGTCATCCTGGTCGCGTGTAAATCGCTCGGATCCCTGATCTTTGCCGTTTTTCTGTTGCCCGTGGTGCTGCTCTTGGGCGTGCAAAACCAGATACGCGTGGCCGCACTTTTGGCTCTCCTTGCGTTCTTTTATCCGATCTTCAAAGGCACGGAAGTCCTGCCAAGTCAGGTCATCCTGACGCAAGCCGAACGCATCGACGAGGAACGCGCCGGATCGCTGCGGTTTCGCTTCTACAATGAAGATATCCTCCTCGACCGCGCCTATGAAAAGCCTGTGTTCGGTTGGGGATCATGGGGACGCAACCATATCTGGAACCCCTATTCTGGTGCACTTGAAACCACAACGGATGGCCGTTGGATCATCACACTGGGCGTCTATGGCTGGGTCGGGTTTCTGGCGGAATTCGGGCTGATCTGCCTGCCGATTTTCCTGCTTTGGCGGGTCATGCGACGGCAAAAGCAGGAAGACATATCGCCCTACATCGGACCGCTGTCGCTGCTGCTCGGGATCAATGCGGTGGACATGATCCCTAATGCCACGATCACCCCTCTGACCTGGATTCTGTCGGGTGCGCTTCTGGGATATGCCGAGGCGCTCAACAAGGTCTCAACCCGTGTGGCGCGGAAAGAAGTGGCGCGTTGGAAGCCGATAATGCAGTGAGACAGGGTCTGGTATGATGCGCTCACCTTCTGACACGCCGCGTGTTTTGGCGATTGCCGAGGCGGCAAACCCCGATTGGGTCTCTGTCCCGCTGGTGGGGTGGTCGCTGGCCCACGCGTTGCGGGCGCGTGCGGAGGTGCATCTGGTTACGCAAAGTCGTAACCGCGAGGCGATCCTGAAGGCAGGGTATGTTGAGGGCCAAGATGTCACGTTCATTGACAGTGAGGCCTTCGCGAGACCGCTTTGGAAGCTGGGCGAGTGGCTCCGCATGGGGCAGGGCAAAGGCTGGACAATGGTGCAGGCGCTCAATGCGATTGCCTATCCGCACTTCGAACGTCTGGTCTGGCAGCAGTTCGGCGAGCGTATTGCGGCGGGCGAGTGGGACATCGTGCATCGCATCACGCCCCTCTCCCCAACCATCGCGAGCCCGATTGCCGCGCGCATTGCCAAAACCGGCACGCCTTTTTTGCTGGGCCCCCTCAACGGGGGCGTGCCGTGGCCAGATGAGTTTGACAGCGAACGGCGGGCGGAGCGGGAGTATCTGAGCTATGTCCGAAACGCCTATAAAGCGCTGCCCGGTCGCAAGGCGACCTTGAAACATGCCTCTGCTGTTTTGTGCGGATCCCGACATACGGCCTCCGAGATGCCCGAGAGTTGCGCGCACAAGGTCGTCTATCTGCCTGAAAACGGAATCGATCCCGCGCGCTTCAACGCAACGGTGAAGCCCCGGTCGGGGTTGCTGCGCGCAGCTTTTGTTGGGCGTCTGGTGCCCTACAAGGGCGCGGACATGTTGCTCGCCGCTGCAGAGCCCCTGATTGAACGCGGGGCTATTCAGATTGACATTATTGGCGATGGTCCGATGCGCCATGCGCTGGAGGAGCAGGCCGGTGGCTCCGAATGCGTGACCTTTCATGGATGGTTGGAGCACCGGGAGGTACAGAATGTCTTGCGCGACGCCCATATTCTAGCCTTCCCCTCAATCCGTGAGTTTGGCGGCGGGGTCGTTCTGGAGGCCATGGCATTGGGTGTGCCCGCTATGGTGGTGGATTATGCGGGGCCAGGCGAGCTTGTGACGCCGGAGACAGGCATTAAGGTGCCGCTGTCGTCGCGTGCGGGCATCATCAAGGGTTTTCGGACCGAACTGCGCCGCCTTGCGGAAGACCCATCCCAATTGGCGCCAATGGCCATGGCCGCGCAGGCGCGGGTCCAGCAGGACTTCACGTGGGCGCGCAAGGCCGAACAGGTTGCACAGGTCTATGATGCGATCCTTACGGGCCGCGCGTTGCCGTCAGTCTTCTGAGTCTGGAGGCGCAAGCGGCGTTTTGCCAATCACTTTCGCGGGTATGCCCGCTACGGTCATCCCCGGGGCAATGTCCTGAGTGACGACAGCATTGGCACCGATGCGGACGTCATCGCCCACGGTCAGAGGGCCCAGGATTTTTGCGCCAGCGCCAACATCCACATGCCCGCCCAAAACCACGGGCCCGGCCAAAGTGACCTGATGAAACAGCAGGCAATTGACCCCGATCCTCGCGTCCGGATGCACAATAATGCCGGTTGGATGCGGCATCTGAAGCCCCCCGCCGATCTGGCAATGCAAGTGCAGCTCGGATTGGGTGATGGTGGACCAGAAGCGATGGTTGAGCGCCCAGTATTTGGCGCGGAGCGTCGCGCCGCTGACGCGGGCGGCCTGATATCTGCGAATGGCGCGCAGCAGTTTTGGGCCCGGGTCCCAGAAGCGTGTGATCTTTTCCCGCGACCAGTCGGGCTCAGTGGTTGAAATGCCATAATGGTTTGTCATGCAGGTCTTGTGCCGCAAATCGCGCGCTCCCGAAAGGTCACACTTGGGCGATTGCGTGTTCGATCCTGCGCTGCCTTGCATTTTTGAGGCCGTACTTCACACTGCCCGCGCGAAGCGGGAGGCGGGCATGGGACAAGACCATCAAACTGTTTTGATCGCCGGCGGCGGGATTGGCGGCTTGGCGCTTGCGTTGACACTGCATCAAATCGGCCTGAGTTGCGTTGTGCTGGAAGGCGCCCGCGCGATGAAGCCACTGGGTGTCGGGATCAACCTGCAACCCAACGCTGTGCGGGAATTGGATGAGCTCGGGCTTGGGCCGGACCGCCTTGCATCCGTTGGCGTGGCCATCCGCGAATGGGCCTTGGTTGGTCTGAATGGCAAGGAGGTCTATGCCGAACCACGCGGGCTGGAGGCGGGCTACCTCTGGCCGCAGATCGCGGTACATCGGGGGCAGTTTCACATGCTGCTCTACCGTGAGGTGCTGGACCGGATGGGCCCCGGCGCAGTGCGGTGTGATGCCAGGGTCATGGGGTATGAGCAAACGCAGGCTGGCGTCGTCGTTCGGGTGCAATCGCACAGCGGGCAGAAAGAAGAGGTCGCGGGCGTTGTGCTGATCGGCGCGGATGGCATTCATTCGAAGGTACGCGCGCAGATGCACCCCAATCAACCGCCGATCCATTGGGGAGGCGCTTTGATGTATCGCGGCACGTTGCGCGCAAAACCCTTGCGCGGCGGCGCGTCCTTTGTTGGCCTTGGCACCCATGCGCAGCGCATGGTCCTCTACCCGATATCTGCGCCGGACGGGCGCGGCATTGCAGAGATCAACTGGATTGCGGAGCGCACGGTTCCGTCTCCGGGGCATTGGCCGGACGAGACCTGGTTTCGCCCGGTTGGGATCGAAGAGGTCATCCCGCATTTCGAAGCGTTTTGCTATGATTGGCTGAACGTGCCGGAGATGTTGCGGCGCGCGGATGTGGCCTATGCCAACCCGATGATTGATCGTGAACCGGTCGAGACATGGGTGCAGGGCCGTGTTGCCCTGCTGGGGGACGCAGCCCATGCGATGTATCCCACAGGGTCAAACGGGGCGAGCCAGGCGATCGTTGATGGCCGTGTTCTGGGCGCGGCGTTTGTCCGCCATGGCGTGAGCCCGGAGGCCTTGCGGGCCTATGATGCGGAGCTTTGTGAGCCCATCTCCCAACTTGTCTTGCGCAACAGGGGCGCTGGGCCGTTTGGTCTGCTCAACCTTTTGGATGAGCGGTGCGGCGGGGTGTTTGACGCGATTGACGACGTTTTACCGGCTGAAGTGCGCGCCGCGCATATGGACGCCTACAAGCGCGCGGCAGGGTTGGAGCGCGAAACGCTCAACACTGCGGTGCGGCGCATTCCAGATGGCGCGCGTGTGACCTGACGCAACAAGGTGAAGGCAGAGCTCAACTGATCGATTGACTGATGCACCTGCGCCATGTGCGGAATGATGTTCGCAAATCAGCCATTTGATTTCATCATACCCGCTTTCGCGGGAAAGCGAACATAATCGCGCATGAAACTCTTTCTTTTTCGCGGTGAATCGGGCAAAAAGCCCGCATCGAGGAGAGTGCCAGCATGCAACATGAGCAAACAGATCTTTTCATTATCGGCGGTGGGATCAACGGCTGTGGTATCGCGCGTGATGCGGCGGGCCGGGGCTTGTCCGTCACCTTGGCGGAAATGAACGATCTGGCATCCGCGACCTCGTCTGCCTCCACAAAGCTCTTTCATGGCGGTTTGCGCTACCTTGAGTATTTCGAGTTTCGCCTCGTGCGAGAGGCCCTGATCGAGCGGGAAGTTCTGCTCCGGGCGATGCCGCACATCTCATGGCCCATGCGGTTCGTTTTGCCCTACCACGCCGACATGCGCTTCGAGAATGATACCCCGACCTCCAAGCTTCTTTCCTATATCATGCCCTGGAAAAAGGGAGAACGCCCCAGATGGCTGATCCGGCTGGGCCTCTTCATGTATGATCATCTGGGAGGTCGAAAGATTTTGCCGGGGACCACGGCCCTGTCGCTCAAGGGCACAAAGGAAGGCGCGCCCCTTGAGGCCCGGTTTGAGACGGCTTTCGAATATTCGGATTGCTGGATCGAGGATTCCCGTCTTGTCGTCCTCAATGCGCGCGATGCGGAAGCGCGCGGCGCGCGTATCATGACGCGCACCAAGGTGTTGAGCGCGGAGCGGCTGGACGGCCATTGGCAAATCACGACACAAGACACGCAGACAGGCGCGACTTCTCAGTATCACGCCAAAATGCTGGTGAACGCAGGCGGGCCTTGGGCAGGCGACATCATCAAGGGTGTCGTGCGTTCCAACGCGACCGACACCGTGCGTCTCGTGCGCGGGTCACATATCGTGACCAAGCGGCTTTATGATCACGACAAATGCTATTTCTTCCAAGGAACGGACGGGCGCATCATTTTCGCCATTCCTTACGAGACGGACTACACCCTGATCGGCACAACCGATGCCGAACACGCGGACACGTCGGTAAAACCCCATTGCACAGATGAGGAGCGAGACTATCTGCTCCGCTTCATCAATGGCTACTTGTCCAAGGACATCACGGCGGAAGATGTTGTCTGGAGCTATTCCGGTGTGCGCCCTCTCTATGATGATGGGGCTTCGTCGGCGACGGCGGCCACGCGGGACTATACGTTGAAAGTCGATGCCAATGGCGCGCCGCTCCTGAACATCTTCGGGGGCAAGATCACGACCTATCGGCGTCTGGCCGAGAGCGCGCTGGAGAAGATCGGTGGGCATCTCAAGGTGGAAGCCCCGTGGACGGCCGGTGTGGCGCTGCCGGGGGGGGATTTCCCGGTGGATGGTGTCGACGCGCTGATCTCGGAACTGCAAGAGGCGCATCCCTTCCTGACCGATCGCTGGGCCCGCAGACTGATACGCGCCTATGGCACGGACGCAAAAACAGTCCTTGAAGGGTCAAGTGCTGCCGCGGATCTGGGCGAGGATTTCGGAGCAACCCTGACCGCGCGTGAGATCGACTATCTGATGGATGTGGAATACGCGCGCACGGCGGAAGACGTCATCTGGCGGCGCTCGAAACTTGGCCTGCGGCTGACGACGGCACAGGTCAGCGCTATCGAGGCCTACATGGATACGCGCCAGGCGCAAGCGGGAGCGGCCTAGTCAGGGCTGGTCAACCGCGCGACTTGCACGCAGATTGAGGGCAAACAGGGAGGGACACATGCGCTATATTCTGGCGATTGATCAGGGAACCACGTCGAGCCGGGCCATTTTGTTTGACGACAAAATGCGCGTGGCCGCCATGGCGCAGGAAGAATTCACGCAGCATTACCCGGACTCGGGCTGGGTTGAGCATGATTGCATGGATCTTTGGTCCACCACGGCGGCAACCTGCCGCGCGGCCATGGAAAAAGCGGGGCTCAAGGCCAGCGATATCGCGGGTATCGGGATTACAAACCAGCGTGAGACAACGCTTGTCTGGGATCGCAAGACCGGCAAACCGATCCACAACGCGATTGTCTGGCAAGACCGGCGGACCTCTGACCTCTGCCAGACGCTGAAAGCGGAGGGATATGAGCCGCAGGTCACGGAGAAGACAGGGCTTCTGCTCGATCCCTATTTCTCAGGCACCAAGGTTGCCTGGCTGTTGGACAATGTCGAGGGCGCGCGGGCGCGTGCGGAAGCGGGCGAGCTGATCTTCGGTACGGTGGACAGCTGGATCATCTGGCACCTGACCGGCGGCACAACCCATGTCACGGATGCCACAAATGCCGCGCGGACGCTCCTTTATGACATCCGTCAGGGCCGCTGGTCGTCCACCATGTGCAAGATGCTGGGCATTCCGATGTCCATGCTGCCCGAGGTCAAGGATTGCGCGGCAGACTTTGGCGAGACGCGGGCCGATCTCTTCGGCGCCCAGATACCGATTTTGGGCATTGCGGGCGATCAGCAGGCGGCCACGATTGGTCAGGCCTGTTTCAAACCCGGCATGCTCAAAAGCACCTACGGCACCGGCTGTTTTGCGCTTTTGAACACAGGCGACACGCCGGTTGTATCTGAAAACCGGCTGCTGACCACCATCGCCTACCAGATGGATGGCAAACCCACCTACGCGCTTGAAGGCTCGATTTTTATCGCGGGCGCAGTTGTGCAATGGCTGCGTGATGGGGTGCAGATGATCCGGCAGGCGCCCGAGACGCAGCCATTGGCGGAGACGGCGGATGCCAGCCAGAATGTCGTGATCGTTCCCGCCTTCACAGGGCTTGGCGCGCCATATTGGAATGCCGAATGCCGCGGGGCTGTCTTTGGTCTGACGCGTAACTCAGGGCCCGCCGAATTTGCCCGGGCGGCGCTGGAAAGCGTGGGCTATCAGACCCGCGACCTGCTGGAAGCGATGCAGGCTGATTGGGGCGCGTCCGGGGAGACCGCCTTGCGCGTTGATGGCGGGATGTCAGCGTCTGACTACACGATGCAGTTTCTCGCGGATATCCTCGGCGCTCAGGTGGATCGCCCCAAGGTTCTGGAGACAACCGCCATGGGCGCGGCGTGGCTCGCGGGCCAGCGTGTGGGGATCTATCCCGGTATGGATGAGTTCGCACAAACATGGGCTTTGGAGCGCAGTTTCGAGCCGGCGATGGATGGGGCCACGCGGGACGACAAGTATGCAGCGTGGAAGCGCGCGGTGTCAGCCACTTTGGCTTTTTGATGAAGGAGCCAGGGGCTCTGCCCCCGGACTCCCAGGATTTATTCAGCAAGAGGAGGAGGGCTATTGCGCGGCTGCGGGCACCAGTCCTGCAATCTCTTCGATCAAAGCCACGATATCATCCACGCCTTCGCCATGTTTCAGCGCGCTGAAGATAAAGGGTTTACCGCTGCGCATACGCGTGGCGTCGCGCTGCATGACATCGAGCGATGCACCCACATGGGGCGCGAGATCGGTTTTGTTGATGATCAACACATCTGATTTCGTTATTGCAGGGCCGCCTTTGCGCGGGATTTCCTCTCCGGCAGCCACGTCGATCACATAGAGCGTCAGATCGGCGAGTTCGGGGGAGAAGGTGGCAGACAGGTTGTCGCCCCCGCTTTCGATCAGGATGATCTCCAGATCAGGGTGGCGTGCGCGCATATCCGCGATGGCGGCGAGATTGATCGAGGCGTCTTCGCGGATCGCTGTGTGAGGACAGCCCCCCGTCTCCACACCCATCACACGGTCATCCGGCAGGATCTGGAGCCGCATCAGCGCTTCGGCATCTTCCTGCGTGTAGATGTCATTGGTGATCGCCGCGACGGAATATCTGGACTTCAGCGCGCTGCACAGCCGCGCTGTCAGCGTTGTTTTGCCTGCGCCCACGGGGCCGCCGATGCCAATCCGCAAAGGACCATTGAGAGCTGTCATGACCGAAACATCCTTGAATAGAGCGTGCTGTGTTGCATTGCGTGAATGTCAGAGACCAGAGGCGCCGTGCCCAGCGAGTGGCGCGTCGCGCCTTCGGTCTGCTGTGCGATGTCGAGACATAATGGATTCATGCCCTGCAATATCTTTTGCCCCTCGGTCTGGCCCAGCGGAATGAGGCGGATCGCAGCGGAGACGAGGTTGGCGGCAAAGCTGTGCAGCGCCATTTGAACCACTGGTGTGAGGGGCATGCGCGTTGCGCGCGCCGCTTGGCCCAGAGCAACCGGATAGGTCAGGCCCTGCGGCATCTCGGTCCAGACCGCAGCGATCGTCTGGCAGAGCGCGTCCCCCATTTTCTCTGTCTCAAGAAGGCGCGTCTCGGACGGCTGCAAGGCGCGGTTCAGCTCATCGAGCGGGCCGGGATCAACGGTGGCTGCCGCCAAGCGGATCATGACCGCATCATTGCGCCCTGCGCCATGGTGCAACACGCCTTCCAACCACCCGGCAAAGCTGGCGGCGTCCTGCACAGCCCCTCCCTGAACAGCGGCCTCCAGCCCATGGGAATAGGCAAAGGCGCCTACGGGAAAAGCGGGGGACATCCATTGGCTCAACGTGAGCAGCTGGTCTGATGTAAGCTCAGTGGGCATGGGAATGGGTGCGCCCATGCCCATAGGCGCCGCCCTCAGGCGTGAAGGGCTCGGTCACCTCGCGAAGCTCTGCCCCCAGTTTTGCCAGCATATCCTGAATGACGTGATCGCGCTGGATCAGCAGCCGCTCTGTCTCGATCTGGCAAGGGGTGTGGCGGTTGCCAATGTGCCATGCCAGACGCACGAGATCCTGTCCTTTGATTTCCAGCAAGGCCTCTGGTGCGGCCAAAATACCAACACGTGTCCCGCAGGGCAGTTCAACGGCATCGCCGTGATCCAGCGAGCTTGTTTGCGCCAGATCGACAATGAATTGCACGCCTTTGGCCGACGTCATCTTGCGCCGCCTCAGAAAGCGGTCGTCATACGTTAGAGACACGGTGTCCGAGACGTCATGGCAGTGCCGGATCAGCGTTTGGGTTGCGGGTAGGGGCGTGTCGCTCATCTTTAATCTTTCTTAACCATGCTGCGGCACGGTAGCGGCCATGTTTTTCGCTCGCAAGAAACGACAGGCCGCTTTGGCCGCAGCAATTGATGCTTTGGGTGACGTGCGCACAGAAATGAGGCGTTTGAAGTTGCAGGAGGAAGCCCTGCGCGCGGAAATCGAGAGCTACAGACCAGGCAAATACGTCATTGCAGGGCGCTACGAGCTGAGCCTGCAGACCCGTTCGAAGAAATGGTTCAATCGTCATGCCCTCCCCGAACATATCCGCGAGGACCCGGCCTATTGGAAAACGCTCAAGCTTGAGACGATGACGATCACGCCTCTGGACAGCTCCCAAATGGCGCCGGCAGAGGGTGAGATCGACGATACTTATGCGGACATCCCGATCCCTGATCCGACGCCCGGTGAAGCCGACTATGGTCGGCGGATGTCCGTGGATCCTGACAAGCGCGTGCCCCCTCCCACCGCGGACGATTTAGATTGGCGTGAAGCCGCAGAGCCGGCAGAGCCGTTCGACTGGGGCAAGAGGAGTTAGATTGGCCAGGTATTGCGTGTCCAGTCACTATCCTTCTCCCGCTTTCTCATTCTCGCTCAATCGATGGGCCTCAACCGTCTGACGAGCTACATCCAGGATCTCTTGGCAGATGCACACACATATATCGAAGTCAGGATACTGAATCGTGCCATGGCGCGGGTATCGAGCGGCATGACACCAGTCATTGACCTCTTCGCCGAATTCGAGCCGGTGTAGTTTGCTTTGTCCCAAAGCACCGAGAGTGAGAAACGCCTCATGGATCGTTTTTCGATCTATATGCAGACGCTCCGTTTCAATTGCGATTGCAGCCAGGGCGTGCTCGCTTGAACCATCGCTGAAGCGGTCTTTGATGCGCTTCATCTTTTGGGCTCGGGCCGTGTTCACGACAGCCCTACATCGTTCGAAATCAGCTTTGTTGGTCACGGACTTGAGCAGGGCATTTAGATCGTGACTGCGCTTGTGCGAGCCAAGCGTCCCACGCGCAAACCCGATCGCCTTCAAGCCGAGCTCGCAGCTGTGCAGCAGAAGAAAGAAGATCGTGTTTGGGTTTGCCCAGCCTTGCCACGGCTCGGTGGTCTGTTCTGCGTCGCGCAGAAGCTTTGCCGAACGCAAATACTCATCCGCTCTTTCGAGATACAAAGCGGATAAAGGGATATCGCTCAAAACATGAAATACCGCTGGGCCATGGGCAGCTCCTTGGCAGGCTCACAGGTGAGCAGCTCTCCATCGGCACGCACCTCATAGGTCTCGGGATGGACCTCTACATGCGGCGTGGCGTCGTTGAGTTTGAGGTGGCTCTTGCCGATACCACGGGTGTTCCGGACGGCCAACGTCTGCTTGGCCAGACCCAGTGTCTCCCTGATCCCCGCCGCCTGCGCGGCCTCGGAGACAAAGGTAACGGCGGAGTGCTCGACCGAGCGGCCATACGCGCCCCACATGGGCCGGGTATAGACGGGCTGCGGCGTGGGGATGGAGGCGTTTGGATCGCCCATCTGGGCGCAGACAATCGTGCCGCCCATCAACACCATCTCGGGCTTCACGCCGAAGAAAGCCGGGCTCCAGAGGCACAGATCGGCGCGTTTGCCTTCCTCGATGGAGCCGATCTCGTGGGAAATCCCGTGCGCGATGGCTGGGTTGATCGTGTATTTCGCGATGTAGCGGCGCACGCGGGCATTGTCATTGTCGCCGGTCTCTTCGGGGAGCGCGCCGCGTTGTTTCTTCATCTTGTCGGCCGTTTGCCAGGTCCGGATGATCACCTCACCGACGCGCCCCATGGCCTGAGAATCCGATGCGATTATGGAAAACGCGCCCATATCGTGCAGGATATCTTCGGCGGCAATCGTCTCGCGCCGGATGCGGCTTTCGGCAAAGGCCACATCCTCGGGGATCGATTTGTCGAGGTGGTGGCAGACCATAAGCATGTCGAGATGCTCTTCGAGCGTGTTGACTGTGAAGGGCCGCGTGGGGTTGGTGGAGGAGGGGAGCACATGCTCCTCGCCACAGATCTTAATGATGTCCGGCGCATGGCCGCCGCCCGCGCCTTCGGTGTGGAAGGCATGGATCGTTCGGCCCTTCATGGCGGCCACGGTGTTTTCCACAAAGCCGCTTTCATTGAGCGTATCGGTGTGGATCATCACCTGAACGTCCATGGCGTCAGCCACACTGAGGCAGCAATCAATCGCGCCGGGCGTCGTGCCCCAATCCTCGTGCAATTTGAGCGCGCAGGCGCCGCCGAGGATTTGTTCCTCAAGCGCTGCGGGAAGCGAGGCATTGCCCTTGCCCGCAAAGGCGAGGTTCATCGGGAAGGCATCGGCTGCCTGCAACATCCGCCCGATATGCCAGGGGCCGGGGGTGCAGGTGGTGGCCAGAGTGCCATGGGCGGGCCCGGTGCCGCCGCCGAGCATGGTCGTGAGCCCGGAGTGCAAGGCATCCTCGATCTGTTGCGGGCAAATGTAGTGAATATGGCTGTCAAACCCGCCTGCGGTCAGAATGCGGCCCTCGCCTGCAATGGCCTCGGTGCCCGGTCCTATGACGATATCAACACCGGGCTGTGTGTCAGGGTTGCCGGCCTTGCCGATCTTGTGGATGCGGCCCTCCTTGAGGCCCACATCCGCTTTGTAAATGCCCGTGTAGTCAACGATGAGCGCGTTGGTGATGACGGTATCAACCGCCCCCTCGGCGCGCGTCGCTTGAGATTGCCCCATCCCGTCACGGATGACCTTGCCGCCGCCGAACTTGACCTCTTCGCCGTAGATCTCGGCATTGGCCCCCACGCCACCGGTCTGGGCGCGCCCGACGGCCTGCGCCGTCAGGTCGTGCTCTACCTCGACGAAAAGCTCTGTATCTGCGAGGCGCAGCTTGTCCCCGGTGGTGGGGCCAAACATGGCGGCGTAGTCAGCGCGGGAAATCGTGGCAGGCATGGGGCCTCCTGAGGTCAGGTCAGTCGAGTTTGGTTTTGGGCTCCGGCATGGCAGGCGGGGTGGACGGGGTCTGCTTGCGACGGCGTTTGGCCGGGCTTGCGGTTGTTGTGTCCTGTGTTGCTGTAGCCGTGGCTGCCTTGGGTTTGGCAGTTTTTGGTGCGGCTGTGGTCTTTGGCGCCACGTTCGCTTTAGGTGCCGCTTTTGCCTTGGGGGCCGGTTTGGCCGCAGGGGCGGCGTTTGTCTTGGGGGCTGACTTGGCGGCAGGTGCTGCTTTTGCCTGTGGTGTCTTCACGACGGGCGCGGCTTTCCGGGCTGGCGCTTTGGTCTTGGGGGCCGCTTTGGTCGCAGGCTTGGTTGTCGTGTTGGCGACCTTGGCTTTGGGTGTCGCAGCAGGCGCGGGCGCAGCTTTCTTGGCGGCAGAGGCGGTATTCACGGCCTTGGCTTTGGGCTGTGCGGCCGGTGAGACGGCTTTGGCCGCTGGCTTGGGTTCTGCAGGTGCGGGTGTTGCGACAACGCGTTTGGCCTGTGTTGGTTTGGCCTGTGCTGGTTTGGCTGGGGCAGGTTTAACAAGGGCTGGCTGGGGCGCGGCTTTCGCCTTGGGCGCAGGCTTGGCTTTCACCGCTGCTTTTTTGGCCTTGGCCGCAGGCTTGCCCACTTTGGCAACGGTTTGCGCAGCGGCTGTAGTGCCGTGCCAATCGACGCGTGGACCGCGTGTCATGATCTGGGCGGCATCAAATCCGGCGCTCCACATCGTGTGGGCCAGGCGCATATTGTTTTCAAGCGCAGCATGGGCCATGCGCATGGCGGCAACTTGCATTTCTATTTGGTTCACGATCAAATTCACTGGTTCGGCTCCCTCTGGCAAACCATTGTCAAAAGTGAGCTGCGGCCCCTCTCAACCTTCCGCAACCCATGTGCCGGGGCACGCGTGTGCGCCGGGGGTTCTGTTCACTCGCTTGTGCGGGTGATGCCGCTTGTTCCGACGCGCATAAACGCGCGCCCTGAGACTCAGGCGGCGTCATAATACGCCCATGATTTCTTGGTTAAAGCCGTAAATTCGTCGCGCCCCGCTGACCGGGATCAATTGCACCTCACGACGTTGTCCGGGCTCAAACCGCACGGCGGTGCCGGCGGCGATATCGAGCCTGTGGCCGCGCGCTGCCGCGCGGTCAAACTCCAGCGCGGGATTGGCCTCGGCGAAATGGTAGTGGCTGCCCACTTGCACGGGCCTGTCGCCCGTGTTGGCGACCATCAGAGTTATCGCTGTTCGGTCCGAATTCAGCGCAATGTCGCCCGCAGCGGGGATGATTTCTCCTGGTATCATCGGGTGCTCCTGTCGCTATCTGTCCCAGTCCGCATGAGGCTATCGGATCGGCTGGTGTACGGTGACGAGCTTCGTGCCATCGGGGAAAGTGGCTTCGACCTGCACGTCATGGATCATCTCCGGGATGCCTTCCATGCAGTCTTCTCGTGAAATGACATGTGCGCCCGCCTGCATCAGATCTGCAACGGACCGCCCATCACGCGCGCCTTCAACGACGAAATCGGTGATCAGGGCAATGGCTTCCGGATGGTTGAGCTTCACGCCTCGGGCCAGCCGCTTGCGGGCGACCTCGGCAGCAAGGGAAATTAAGAGCTTGTCTTTTTCACGGGGGGTCAATTGCATGGCTCAGATCATCCATGTGCGGGGAAGGGGCGCCCCTGTCAGGGCGGTGAGGGCGGGGATCAGGCGGCATCGTAGATCAAACCCGTCCGGCGCGAGCAGCCGCGCAAACACAACGCCTGGCCGGATCAGGCTTGCCGCGCCCAGCGGTCCAAGCGTGTCGCGCAAGCGTTCCAGGCAAGCCTCGGAACGGCGCGACACAAACACAAGGCTCGCCATGGCCATGGCGCTGGCGCCGAAGCGCGCCATCATGTCCGCAACCTCGCCGCGAATGGTCAAGCGATCTGCGAAGACGAGCTGTCCGCCCCGGCGTATATTCCACCTGTCTTCAAACGCAGCTGCCACGCGGGTCTCTCCCATGGCGCTGCGGCCGAACACCAATGGCTCAACGGCGAGAAACTCGGCCGTTTCCTCCATTTCGACCCGGGATGCACGTAGCCCATGGGCGCCATCAAAGATCAGGGTTTCCTGCGGCAGCCAGTTCAGACGGGCCCCTGCGCCCAAGGTTATCTTGTTGGCCACGAGGCCGCGTTGCCCGGGTTGCGCGCGGTAAAACCGTTCTGCGGCTTGGGTTGTCAGGGCCGCGCGGGTCTGGGCCTCGAGATGCAGGCGCAGACGAAAGCGATCGCCGCCCGTGACGCCGCCAGACGTGTTGAGACTGACTGCGGTGGTGACAGCGGTGCGTGGAAACAGCAATTTGGACGAGCCCGAAAGCCGCAAATCTGCGATCCGGGTGTGGCCATCCACGCATTTGAGCCGCAGCGCAGCGGCGCCTCTGGCGCGCGGTTGCATGGAAAGATGTGGGTCAACAGGCACAGGGCGCGTGAATGTCTCGCTGATGGTCATGTCAGCCTCCGTTCACAGGCCTTGGGTTGCTGCGACACTCTCGCAGAGCGTTGCCAGGGCCAAGCGTTGAGGTTTCTCATGGCGCGCAGTCACATGACCGATGCACAAAATATGTGCGCGGTGCTTGCGAATTGATCGTTTGGTGATGTCGCGCCTCCCGCCCAGCATCTTATCCAATGCCAGTTTTGGCGTGTCTCTGTGGGATTGAGCGCTAGGTTTCAGACAACGACAAAGAACCTTGCGGAGAGCGCCATGTCCCCCCTGCGGATGATCTACCTTGCCCTTGCCATTTGGGGAGCGATCCACCCGATGTATTATTTCATCTCGTGGTTCAACGAGAACGGCTACGACATCATGGCGATGGTCGATGCATGGCATGTAAACGCCGCGACATCCGGCTTGGTTTGGGATCTGACGATCGCCGCTGTGACGCTGACGGTGTTCATTATCGCGGAGGTGGCCGTGCGGCGGAACTGGATCGCTCTTGTGGCAATCCCGGCAACCTTCTGCATCGGGGTCAGCTGCGGGTTGCCGCTCTACCTCTTTTTGCGCACAGCACCCGTCCGAGATACGGCGCGCGATTGATGGGCGGTGTTGCGCGCTGGGTTATTCCACAGTAGAGCCGCGGAATGGACCATTTTCTCTATCGAAACGGCAGTTTGCATGCCGAAGACGTGCCTGTAAGCGAGATTGCCGCTGCTGTGGGCGCGCCCTTTTATCTCTATTCGACGGCGACGCTTTTGCGTCATTTCCAGCTTTTTGATGACGCTTTGGAACCTATGCCGCATCTGGTGTGCTATGCGATGAAGGCGGCCTCCAATCAGGCCATTCTCAAAACACTGGGAGATGCGGGCGCGGGCATGGATGTCGTCTCTGGCGGCGAGTATCTGCGCGCGAAAGCTGCGGGTGTGGCTGGCGAGAAAATTGTGTTTTCGGGCGTCGGCAAAACACGTGACGAAGTCAGGCTCGCGCTCACAGGCGGCATTCGTCAGTTCAACGTTGAGAGCGAGCCCGAAATGCGCGTGATCTCCGAGGTTGCTGTGAGCTTGGGCGTTGATGCGCCAATCACGATCCGGGTCAATCCCGATGTGGATGCCAAGACGCACGCCAAGATCGCGACGGGAAAGTCGGAAAACAAGTTCGGCATTCCGATCTCGCGCGCGCGGGAGGTTTATGCTGAGGCGGCGAAGCTCCCCGGTCTCAAGGTCATCGGCATCGATGTGCACATCGGCTCGCAGCTGACAGAGCTCGCGCCGTTTGAGGCGGCTTATCTGAAGGTTGCGGAACTGACTGAGATCTTGCGCGCGGATGGCCATGACATCACGCGCCTTGATCTGGGCGGCGGTCTGGGGATCCCTTACACGCGGTCAAATGAAGCGCCCCCACTGCCCACGGATTATGGCGCGCTCATCCAGAGAACGGTTGGCCATCTGGGCTGTGAGATCGAGATCGAACCGGGCCGTCTGATTGCCGGAAACGCCGGTATTCTGGTGAGCCGGGTGATCTACGTCAAAGAAGGTGAGGATCGCAGGTTCCTCATCCTCGATGCGGCGATGAACGATCTGATCCGCCCGGCGATGTATGATGCCTATCACGATATCATCCCGGTTCAGGAGCCTGCAGCGGCCACCGAGCCTGCGACCTACGATATCGTCGGCCCGGTATGCGAATCGGGTGATACTTTTGCCAAAGGGCGCGAGATGCCCCCGGTTGGCGAGGGAGACCTCGTCGCGTTTCGGTCGGCAGGTGCTTATGGCGCCGTCATGTCGAGCGAGTACAATACGCGGCCATTGATCCCCGAGGTTATGGTCCATGGCGATCAATTCGCCGTCATTCGGCCACGTCCGACCTTTGACGAAATCATAAATCGCGATACCTTGCCTGCATGGCTGTGAGACTATCCCGTCTCGGAGCAGGCTATCCGGGAGACGTGTCATCGCCTCACCTCGCTATTCTGAGACCCGCGCGCGCATCCGTCCTGCGCTGAGACTGACGTATGTCGGAATGTGGGCCGAGCGCATCACGCGTGCGTTCTGGCCGTTCTGGTCCGTGGTTTTTGTGGCGCTGGGGCTTTTGATGCTGGGGCTTCAGGACTTTGCGCCGGTCGAAGCCGTCTGGGCGGGTGGTGTAGTCACTGTTGGTGCGGGTCTTTGGGCGCTTGTGTCCGGGCTGCGCCAGTTCCGGGCGCCGCTTGTGGACGAGGCCGAAGCACGGCTTGACGCGCGCCTCAAAGGGCGTCCGCTCCAGACATTGCGCGACGCTCAGGCAATCGGGGAAGCCGACCCGGCCTCCCGGGCGGTCTGGGAAGCGCATCAGGCGCGTATGGCAGCCCGCGCTGCGGGGGCCACTGCTGTCGCGCCGGATTTACGTGTGTCGCAGCGTGATCCGTTCGCCTTGCGCTATATCGCCGTTTTGCTTCTGGCGACGGCTCTCCTTTTTGGTTCCATCTGGCGCGTGGGATCCGTGACTGACGCCGCCGGCAATGGCGCGGCATTGGCGTCGGGGCCGACATGGGAAGGCTGGGTTGAGCCGCCTGCCTATACAGGCCTGCCAACGCTTTACCTTGCCGATCAAAGCGATCAGCTGGAGATACCGGAAGGCTCCCGGATCACCTTGCGGCTCTATGGCGAGGTTGGGGCGCTCACCATTGCCGAAACCGTATCGGGCCGCACGGAAGATCTGCCTGCGGCATCGGACCCTGCGCAGAGCTTTGACGTTGCAACAGATGGTCAACTGACGATTGACGGCCCGGGTGGCCGCAGTTTTGACGTTGCAGTCCTGCAAGACAACCCGCCGCTGGTGCAGGTCGCCGAAGGGCTGGAGGTGTCCGCCATGGGCGAAATGTCCTTCCCGTTCCGGGCGCAGGATGACTTTGGTATCCGCAGTGGCGAGGCGGTGATCTCGCTGGATCTCGCGGCTGTGGATCGCCGTTACGGCTTGGCGCGCGCGCCGGAAGAGCGCGAGGACATTGTTGTTCCCCTGCCGATGCCAATAACTGGCGCGCGGGAGGAATTCATCGAGACGCTGATCGAGAACTTCTCTGAGCATCCATGGTCAAACTTGCCGGTTCGTTTCACGCTGAAAGTGACCGATGATCTTGAGCAAAGCTCGGAGCCTGCCGAAGTCGAGATGGCTCTGCCCGGGCGCCGGTTCTTTGATCCGTTGGCCGCGAGCCTGATTGAACAGCGCCGCGCGCTTTTGTGGACCCGCGAGAATGCAGCCGATGTTGCGCAAGTGTTGCGGGCTGTGACTCATGATGCGGATAACGTGTTCCGCTCCGCCACGCAGTATCTCCGCATGCGCACGATCCAGCGCAGGCTGGAGACGTTTGCCGCCTTCGATATGACGGTGGAGCAGCGTGACGAGATCGCACAAGCGCTCTGGGATTTGGCGGTCATACTGGAAGATGGTGACATCAATGATGCGCTGGCGCGTCTTCAGCGCGCGCAGGATCGGCTGGAAGAGGCGATGCGCAATGGCGCCTCGGATCAGGAAATTGCCGAGTTGATGCAGGAATTGCGCGAAGCGACAGATGATTATCTGCGCCAGTTGACCCAGCAGGCCCAGAGGGACGCTGAACAAAACGGCCAGCAACAGGGCCAGCAGCAGAGCCCGGGCGAGCAGATGGAGATGTCGCAAAACGATCTGCAGGAGATGATGGACCGCATTCAGGAGCTTATGGAGCAGGGCCGCATGGCCGAGGCGCAGGAAGCCTTGCGTCAGCTTCAGGAGTTGATGGAGAACATGCAGGTCACCCAAGGCCAACAAGGTCAGGGCCAAGGCTCGCCCGGTCAGGAGGCCATGGAAGGGCTGGCGGAAACGCTCCGTGAGCAGCAAGGGTTGTCCGACCAGGCGTTCCGCGATTTGCAGGAGCAATTCAACCCCGGTGCAAATCAGGGCGAGAGCCAGGGCAATCAGGGCCGCAACGGGGGGCAAGGTCAGGGCGAAAGCCATGAAGGCCAGCAGGGTCAGGGCCAAGGCCAGAATTCTCAGGGTCAGCAAGGGCAACCGGGACAACCCGGTCAGCAAGGCCAGCAGGGTCAACAACAAGGCCAGGGTCAGGGCGAGCAAGGTCTTGAGGGCCAACTCGCGGATCGCCAGCAAGCGCTGCGTCAGGAGCTTGAACGCCAGCGCAATGGTCTGCCCGGTGCGGGCAGTGAAGCCGGTGATGCGGCACGCGAAGCCCTTGAAGAGGCGGATCGGGCGATGCGCGGCGCGGAAGATGCCCTGCGCCAGGACGATCTGCCCGAAGCGATTGACCGTCAGGCCGACGCGATGGATGCGTTGCGCGAAGGGATGCGCAACCTCGGTGAGATGATGGCGGAGCAGCAGCAAGGCCAAGGTGAGCAAGGCAATCAGCAAAGCGCGCAGAACCCGACAGGCAACGATCCGCTCGGTCGTACGCCGGGCTCCGAGGGCAACATGAGCTCAAACGAAAACCTTTTGCAGGGCGAGGATGTCTACCGCCGCGCCCGGGAACTGCTCGATGAAATCCGCCGTCGGACCGGCGATAGCGAACGCCCTGATATCGAACTGGAATATCTCGAGCGTCTGCTGGACCGCTTTTAAACCCGTTGGCTTACGATCCGTTGGCGGATGCCTCGTTTGAGAGCCCGTCCAGTGCGCCCATCAGGTTCAGTATGCGCTGGTCCAGCCAACCGCGCGCCATATCGACTGTCGCCACATAGGGCTCCAACACGGGCGCGGCCTGAGGCAGTGCCGCAGTGATTTGTGGTGCGGCCAGGTAAAGCGCGATGGCCACTGCGAAAAAAGCCAGCGTCCAGATGAAGCCTTTGCCAAAGCCTCCTTTGCGGCGCGGATCATCCCTGTGCTTGGCTTCGGTGCTTTGCGGTGAGCTGCGATCTTCATCGGCGCGCAAGGTGGAATTGATTTCCTCGATATCCGGCAGCAACCCCCGCCGCGTGCCTTCTGCGACGCTGGCCGCGGCGACTGCACCGGCTGCGACCGCCGCAGAGCTGTCCATGGGCGCCATTTCGGGGCTGGACGGCGCATTCTCTGCCTCAGGGGGCGCAGGCGTATCGCCGCGAATGCGGGCCATGCGCTCGCGAGCTTCACGCGCACGTTTGGCTGCTTCATCGGCCGTATCCATATCGTCGAGCCCCAGATCTGGCTGGGTTTCGAGAGTTTCCTGTTCAGCGGCGCGGGCCCGAGCCTCGCGCTCGGCCTCTTCCCGCAGGACTTCTTCCAAAGCCGGATCCAGCGTCCGGCGTTGCGGCATGTCGGGAGCCGGCGCAGGCGGTTCGGTGGTAGGCTCCTCGATCTCTTCGGGAGGTGGTGCGGCGCTGTCGTCAACCGTTTCCAGATCCTCTTCGTCTTCGAGAGGGTCTTGAGGATTGAAGAACCAAGTGCTGCTGCAATTGGAGCATTGCACATCGCGCCCGCCCTCCGGGATCACGTTGTCTGGCACTTCATATTGCGCGTCGCAATTTGGACAGATGAGCCGCATGGCCTTGGGTTCCTGCTCGTGTAAACCGCCTGTACCATCCACCATAAGCGGCGGAGCGCGCAAGGAAAAGCCGTCAGGCGATTGCGTCTCCTTGGCCCTTGCGGCTATGTGGTCCCAGTTGGGCAAGGCAAAGAAGAGAGGCCCCGCGTGATCGAGCTGGACAATGTGGCCTATTCCTATGGCGGTGGCGAATTGCTGACGGGGATGTCGTTGTCTCTCGCGCCGGGCTCGTTTCACTTTCTGACCGGACCTTCAGGCGCTGGAAAAACCACGTTTCTCAAGCTGTGTTACGGTGCGCTGGTGCCCACATCGGGTCAGATCCGTTTGTTCGATGCCGATGTGCGCACTTTAGATCGCGATGGCATCGCACATCTGCGGCGGCGTGTCGGCGTTGTGCATCAGGATTGCCAGTTCCTCGATCACTTGCCCGTTTCGGAGAATATCGCCCTGCCGCTGGCGGTGACGGGGCAGGATCAACGGAATGGTGAAAGCGACCTCGCCGAGCTGATGGGCTGGGTTGGGCTCGCGGAGCGCGCAGGTGCATTGCCGCCTGAGCTTTCAGGAGGGGAACGTCAACGCGCCGCCCTTGCACGCGCTTTGATCCTCTCGCCGGATGTGGTTTTGGCAGATGAGCCGACCGGCAATGTCGATTGGGATATGTCACAACGTCTGCTCAGACTGCTGGTGGAGTTGAACCGAATGGGCAAGACGATCCTGATCGCGACCCATGATCTCTCACTCATTCGGGCAGCTAAAGCGCATGTTCAGGCCCGCGTTCTGCGGATTTCCAATCGGCAGCTGCAACTGGCGGGGGCAGATCTGTGATGCGGGCCGCGCGTAGGGTTCTGGACTTTTTCGTCGGCGACGCGCAGGCGGACCGCGTTGTCCCGCCTACAGGATTCACGGCGCGTTTGACGCTTTTCACAGCGGCAGCCATGGCGTTTCTGGCAGTGTTTGCGCTGGCCCTATCGCTCGCGTCAGGCCGATTATCAGACAGCTGGCGCGATGCTTTGGCAGGGACATCGACCTTGCGGCTACAAGCGCCTGCCGCTGAACGCATTGCACAAACGGACCGCGCTCTGGCGATCTTGCAGCAAACGCCGGGGATCGAGACGGCCCGCGCGTTGACTGAAGCAGAGCAACAGGCGTTGCTCGCCCCGTGGTTTGGCGCAGAATTACCGCTGGCGCGCTTGCCTGTGCCGCAACTGATCGAAATCACGGGCACGGATTACGACGCTGATGGTTTGCGACTGAGGCTGCAGGCGGAGTTGCCGGGCGCGGTTCTTGATGATCACAGCCGCTGGCGCGCGCCGCTGGTTCGGGCGGCCACACGACTGCAAACGCTGGGGCTTTTGGCGATCTTGCTGATATTCGGGGCCATGGGCGCCATGATTACGCTTGCTGCCAATGCGGCTCTTGCAGCCAATGCGCAGGTTATTTCCGTGCTCCGGCTGGTGGGCGCGACGGATGCCTATATCGCCCAGGCCTTTGTGCGCCGCTTCACAATCCGCTCCCTCACGGGCGCCGCGATTGGAACGGGGCTTGGTCTGATTGCCGTGATGCTCTTGCCCGGGCGCAGCGCGCAAGCGGGCGTTTTGACGGGTCTCGGGTTTCAAGGGCTTGATTGGATTTGGCCACTTGTCGTCCCGTTTCTGGCGGGAGCTGTGGCTTATGGCGCGACGCAATGGGCCAGCCGCCGTGTTTTGGGAGATCTTCGCTGATGGTGCAATGGATACGCTCTTTGATCTTCGTCGCGCAGATCTACGCGATGATGATTGTCATCGGCTTGGGATTTTTGCCGTTTGCCGCGTTTTCCCGCCGTGCCGCGCGTCTGGCTTGCAAGACATATTCGCGTTGGGTGTTCTGGACCATGTCATGGATGGTCGGCATCAAGCATGAAGTGCGCGGCACGCCGCCTGAGGGTCAGGTTCTCATTGCCGCAAAGCACCAGTCTTTCCTTGATATCATGATGATCTTTACGGCCCTCCCGGAGGCGAAGTTCATCATGAAGAAGGAAATTCTCTGGACGCCCATTATTGGCCTTTACGCGATGCGACTTGATTGCGTTGCCGTTGATCGGGGCAAGCGCGGGGCTGCGATCGAGAAGATGTTGAAGGATGTCAGTACGGGAAAGGTCCATCCCGGGCAGCTGATCATCTACTCTCAAGGGACGCGCGTCGCGCCCGGTGTGCGGATGCCCTACAAGGTGGGCAGTCATGCGCTCTATGCGCAGTTACAGCAGCCTTGCGTTCCTGTCGCCACGAATGTGGGGCTGTTTTGGCCGCGCAAGGGCATTTGGCGCAAGCCAGGTGTCGCTGTCGTGGAATTCCTCGATCCCATTGCCCCCGGCAAAGACAAGGCGTCGTTCATGTCGGAGCTTGAGACCCGGGTCGAGGCGGCATCCAATGCACTCATGGCGGAGGCGGGCTTTGATGCGCAAAATCACCAATCTGGATGAGCTCCATGCGCTTTACGGCGCGCCGGTTCCGGCCGCTTTGCGCAAGGTGGTGACGGAATTGACGCCGCTCTATCGCGCCTGGATCGAGGGGGCCCGGTTTTGCATCCTGTCAACGGTCGGGCCGGAAGGCACAGACGGAAGCCCGAGGGGGGATGACGGCCCCGTTGTGCAGGTGCGCGATGGCAAAACGCTGCTGATGCCGGATTGGCGCGGAAACAATCGTCTTGATACCCTGCGTAATATCGTCCGCGATCCCCGGATCGCACTGCTGTTTTTAGTGTCCGGATCCAAAACAACCGTGCGCGTGAACGGGCGCGCATGGATTACCGATGACGAGGCGACACGACACAGATTTGAGCAGCGTGGCAAGCACCCCGCGTCGGTAATTGTGATCGAGATTGAAGAGATTTACTCGCAATGCGCCAAAGCGCTGATGAGGTCTGGTCTGTGGGATCGGGATGATCGCGACACTGTCCCGACGGTGGGGCAGATTCTGGCTGAGGTCACTGAGGGTGAGTATGGCGGCGGCGATTATGACGTCACTTACGAGGAAAAGGCACAGCCGCGGATGTGGTGAGCCTGCGTGGTTTCAGGCCAGGCTCTTGTTGCGTTTGCGCTCTGCGGCAGAGGTCAGAGCGCGCGTCAGGGCGGGAATGTTTGTCGCATAGTAGCTGTCGGCCACACGCCAGATGCCGTCTTGCAGTTTTTGTGTGCTGTGGGTCAGGACTTCGTTGCTCAAGACGTAGCCGGGCAGAACATATTGAGAAACGAATGTCGCTTGCACAACGTCCGGTGCGACAAACTCGGCTTCGATGGTCCGCCGGTTCATATCGATCACGCGTTCCCGGTCCAGATAGCCGCAAATTTCGTCAAATATCGCCAGAACATCTTGCCGCGTGGTGATCACCTGATCGCCGTCAAATGTCCCGATGCGTTGAGGCGTGATGAAACGCGCCGCAAAAGCGTCGGCATCCCGGTTCATATAGGCCGTGCGGGTGACTTCCAGAAGGTGCTGGCAAACGTCGAACGCGGACGCGAACACAGGATCTTTGGCTGAAGCGGCTTGGGTCGGGGCCGACGGCACGGATGAATTCAACGGTAGCTCCCTAGTCTTGGTAGCATATCGTCTGTCACTAATCCCCTTGAGCCATCTAGCAGGCGCGTTATTTTGTGGCAACCGCGTTTTGGGCAAGCTCTTGCCGATGTGTCGCAGGCGCATCGGCGTGCTTTGCACGAATGGGCCACCGCGATGTGTATCGCAGCGGTCGGCGTCTCATCGCGGCTTCGGGCGTGCCTTGGAGGGAAGGCGCGGCCCGAATTCAGTTACATGTGGATTGGCCCATCGCCGCAGGCCAGCGCGGCCTCGCGCACAGCTTCCGAGTAGGTCGGGTGCGCATGGCAGGTCAATGCGAGATCTTCCGCGGACGCGCCGAACTCCATGGCCACGCAAATCTCATGGATCAAATCGCCCGCCATGGGGCCAATGATATGCGCGCCGAGGATGCGATCGCTGGCTTTATCCGCCAAAATCTTGACAAAGCCGTCGGCGGCGAAATTGGCCTTGGCGCGACCATTGCCCATGAAGGAAAACTTGCCGACCTTATAATCAACGCCTGCGTCTTTCAGGCTCTGTTCGGTCTGTCCAACATTGGCGACTTCTGGATGCGTGTAGATCACGCCGGGGATCACCCCGTAATTCACGTGACCATGCTTGCCCGCGATCACTTCTGCGGCCGCCATGCCCTCATCTTCGGCCTTGTGCGCAAGCATCGGACCATCGATGCAATCGCCAATGGCGTAGATGCCGGGAATGTTCGTGCGCCAGTGCCCATCGGTCTTGATTTGACCACGATCGCTCATCTCAATGCCAAGCTCGCTCAGGCCAAGCCCATCAGTGAAAGGCTTGCGGCCCGTGGCGACCAACACGACATCTGCATCGGCCACATGCTCACTGTCATCCTTTCGCAGTTTGTAGGTGACTTTTGCCTTGGTTTTGGAGGCGTCCACTTTTTGAACAGCGGCGCCAAGAGTGAAGCCGATGCCCTGCTTCTGGAGCAGCTTCTGGAACGTTTTCTGGACCTCTGCATCCATACCCGGCGTGATCGCATCAAGAAATTCGATGACTTCAACGGATGTGCCGAGGCGCGCATAGACAGATCCAAGCTCGAGCCCGATGACGCCCGCACCGATCACAATCATTTTCTTGGGGATTTTGCCCAGCTCCAATGCGCCAGTGGAGGTGACCACGACTTTCTCATCGATCTCGATGCCCGGCAGGGCGGAGGCCTCTGAGCCGGATGCGATGATGATGTTCTTGGCGTCATGGATCTCATCGCCAACTTTGACCTTGCCCGCTTCAGGGATAGAGCCCCAGCCTTTCAGCCAATCAATCTTGTTCTTTTTGAAGAGAAACTCGATGCCTTTTGTATTCTGGGCAATGACCTCGTCCTTGTAGGCCAGCATTTGTTTCCAATCGACAGAAGGGCTTTTGCCCTTGAGGCCCATCTTGGCAAAGTTGTGCTCCGCTTCGTGCAATTGATGGGAGGCATGCAAAAGCGCCTTGGAGGGAATGCAGCCCACATTCAGGCAGGTGCCTCCGAGGGTGTCGCGCCCCTCTACGCATGCTGTCTTGAGGCCAAGCTGTGCGCAGCGGATGGCGGCCACATAGCCGCCGGGGCCTGAGCCGATAACGATGACGTCGTATTGTGCCATTTCGGTGGGTCCTTTTTGTGTGCCGGAGCGTAAGGGCGAGACGTCACGCGACCGGGATATTTGAAACCAGAGTTAGACGAGTGCCATGACAAGCATGGCGGTCGTCGCCCCAAAGCCCACCATCCAGATGAGCGAGCGCCAGGGCGCCCAGCCAAATGCGTAGGCCGGAATATAGAGAACGCGCGCCAGAACGTAGATCGCGGCGCAGGCGGCCGTGTATTTGTCCCCCTGATCAGAGAACGTGATGACGAGACAGGCGATTGCAAAAAGGATCAGCCCCTCAAAGTGATTGTTCATCGCGCGGGCCAACCGGGCGGTGCGCGGGGAGACTTGCTCCATGAGGGGGCCCGTGTCCCGTGGGGCGAGTGTGATCTTGGTGCCGAGTTCCAGATTGGCCGGGATGGAGACCAGGACAAACTGGATGACTTGTAGGAGGGCTGCGAGCGTAAGGGCTGTCAGTTCTGGGGTCATGTCGCACCGCCTGTCGTCAGAATTTTCTTCTGCCCTGCGCGTTTCGCACCGGCTGGAGATAGTGGAGAACCCTTTCCCAAAGGATCATGCATACAGTCGATTGCAGCCCCCATCGGCTTTGTGCCAATGAATGCTGCGCTCAGGAATATCCTGTCTTGTTGTATCACGGGGTTCTCCGGGACATGCGAAGAGGGATCACAAATCCATAAGCAAGCGACGGGGATCTTCCAGCGCTTCCTTCACGCGCACAAGGAACGTCACAGCGCCTTTGCCATCGACGATCCGGTGGTCATAGGACAGGGCGAGATACATCATGGGACGGATCTTGATTTCGCCATTGATGACCATGGGCCGATCCTGGATCTTGTGCATGCCCAGGATGCCCGATTGCGGCGGGTTCAGGATGGGCGACGACATCAGCGAGCCATAGACCCCGCCATTGGAGATAGTGAAGGTGCCGCCCTGCATCTCCGCCATGGAAAGCTTGCCATCGCGGGCGCGTTTGCCTTTCTCGGCAATCGCCTTTTCGATCTCCGCAAAGCTCATGCTGTCGGCGTCGCGGATCACTGGCACAACGAGGCCTGTCGGCGTGCCTGCCGCGATGCCCATATGGACGAAATTCTTGTAGACGATGTCTGTCCCGTCAATCTCGGCATTGACCTCGGGCACTTCCTTCAGCGCGTGGCAGCAGGCCTTGGTGAAGAAGGACATGAAGCCAAGGCGCGTGCCGTGTTTTTTCTCGAAGAGGTCTTTGTATTCCTTGCGCAGCGCCATCGTCTCGGTCATGTCCACCTCGTTGTAGGTGGTGAGCATGGCGGCAGTGTTCTGACTGTCCTTGAGGCGCTTGGCGATGGTTTGGCGCAAGCGCGTCATCTTCACGCGCTCCTCGCGGGAGGCATCCTCAGCCGCAACGGGCGCGCGCGGTGCGGCAGCGGGCGCAGGGCTGGGGGCTGCGCTTGCCGCTGTGACAGCTGCGGCCACGTCAGCCTTCGTGGCGCGACCGTCGCGACCTGTGCCGGTGACCTGATCACGGCTCAGGCCCGCTTCGGCCATGGCTTTTTCAGCGGCCGGGCCATCCTTGATGTCTTGCGTTTTGGCCGCCGGAGCCGGGCTCGCGGCGGGCGCAGGGGCTGCGGATGCGCTTGCAGCGTCACCAATCACGGCAAGTCTTGCAGTGGCTTCAACGGTGGAGCCTTCGGGCGCCAGAATTTCGGTCAGAACACCGGCGGCAGGGGCCGGGACTTCGACGGAAACCTTGTCGGTTTCCAATTCACACAGCATTTCATCCTGCGCGACGCTGTCGCCAACCTTTTTGAACCAGGTCGATACCGTTGCTTCAGAGACGGATTCCCCTAACGTAGGCACCATCACGTCCACCGAGGCGCCGCCCGATGAGGGCGCAGGGGCGCTGGCCGGAGCCTCGACTGGCGACGACGGCGCCGCAGTGCTTGCGCCCTCCGAGATGCTGGCCAGGAGGGCATCCACGCCCACGGTCTCTCCTTCAGCCGCAACGATTTCAGCCAGTGTTCCGGCAGCTGGCGAGGGCACTTCGACCGTTACCTTGTCGGTTTCCAGTTCGCACAGCATTTCGTCAACGGCCACGGGATCGCCCGGCTTTTTGAACCATGTGGCCACGGTGGCCTCTGTGACGGATTCACCCAGTGTGGGCACGCGTACTTCGGTGGTCATGACTTATTTTCCTTGGATCGTGAGCGCTTCATCAACGAGCGCGGCTTGTTGTGCCTTGTGCATGGAGGCGAGACCTGTGGCGGGCGATGCGGACGCGGACCGACCGGCATAGACGGGCCGGGTGTGTTTCGCTTTGATGCGGCCCAGAACCCATTCGAGATTGGGCTCCATAAAGGTCCAGGCGCCTTGGTTCTTGGGTTCTTCCTGACACCAGACCATTTCTGCATTCTTGAACCGCTCCAGTTCCTTGACCGCGGAGATGGCCGGGAACGGATAGAATTGTTCAAAACGGAGGAGGTAGACATCGTCGATGCCGCGGGCATCCCGCTCTTCCAACAGGTCGAAATACACCTTGCCGGAGCACATGACGACGCGTTTGATCTTGTCATCCGCAACGAGTTTGGTCTCAGAATGGCCCTTTTGTGCATCATCCCAAAGCACGCGGTGGAAGGACGACCCTTCCACGAAATCCGCGGCATCGGACACGCAAAGCTTGTGACGCAACAAGGATTTCGGCGTCATCAGGATGAGGGGCTTGCGGAAGGTCCGGTGGATCTGGCGGCGCAGGATGTGGAAATAATTGGCCGGAGTGGAACAATTGGCGACAATCCAGTTGTCCTGCCCGCACATCTGCAAGAAGCGCTCCAGACGCGCTGAGCTATGCTCGGGGCCCTGGCCTTCAAAGCCATGGGGCAGAAGGACTGTCAGGCCAGACATGCGCAGCCATTTGCTCTCACCTGATGAGATGAACTGGTCGAACATGATTTGGGCACCGTTCGCGAAATCGCCAAATTGCGCCTCCCAGAGCGTGAGCGCATTGGGCTCGGCCAGCGAGTAGCCATATTCGAACCCAAGGACGGCGTATTCCGACAGCGCTGAGTCGATGACCTCGTACTGCTTCTGGCCGGGACGAATATTGTTGAGCGGGTAGTAGCGTTCTTCCGTCTCTTGGTTGACGAGACCGGAATGGCGCTGGGAGAAGGTCCCGCGTGTGCAATCTTGCCCCGCGAGTCGCACGGGATAGCCTTCGGTGAGCAAGGAGCCAAACGCGAGCGCTTCTCCGGTCGCCCAGTCAAAGCCTTCGCCGGTATCAAACATCTTCTTGCGCGCGTCGAGGAGGCGCCCGACGGTTTTGTGCAAAGGATAGCCATCCGGCGCCTTGCTCAGCGCTGCGCCGACTTCGGCCAAAGTCTCGGATTTGATCGCCGTCTGTCCGCGCTGGTAGTCTTCTTTGTCCCGGTCCAGATGGGACCACTTGCCGTCAAGCCAATCAGCTTTGTTGGGCTTGAATTCCTTGCCTGCCTCAAACTCTTCATTGAGATGCGCCTGAAAGGCGGCCTTCATATCTTCAATTTCGCCCTCGGGGATGAGGCCGTCTTTCACAAGGCGTTCGGTGTATAGGCTCAGCGTCGTTTTGTGGCCCTTGATGCGTTTGTACATGACGGGGTTGGTGAACATGGGCTCATCGCCCTCGTTGTGTCCAAACCGGCGATAGCAGAAGATGTCGATCACGACATCTTTCTGGAACTTCTGGCGGAACTCTGTTGCCACCTTGGCCGCGTGCACCACGGCCTCGGGGTCATCGCCGTTCACGTGGAAAATCGGCGCTTCCACGACGAGCGCGTTGTCTGTCGGGTAGGGCGACGAGCGCGAGAAGTGCGGGGCGGTGGTAAAGCCGATCTGGTTGTTCACCACGATATGCATGGTGCCGCCGGTCTTGTGGCCCTTGAGGCCGGATAGCGCGAAGCATTCCGCCACGACGCCCTGACCCGCAAAGGCCGCATCACCATGCAACAGAACAGGCATGACGGCTGTGCGCGCGTCATCGCCCAACTGGTCCTGCTTGGCGCGGACCTTGCCCAGCACCACCGGGTTCACGGCCTCGAGATGCGACGGGTTGGCGGTCAGGCTGAGGTGGACCGAATTGCCGTCAAACTCGCGGTCAGACGAGGCGCCAAGGTGATATTTCACATCGCCTGAGCCATCCACATCTTCGGGTTTGAAACTGCCGCCCTGAAACTCGTTGAAAATCGCGCGATAGGGTTTGGCCATCACATTGGCCAGCACCGACAGGCGCCCCCGGTGTGGCATGCCGATGACGATTTCCTTCACGCCGAGATTGCCGCCGCGCTTGATGATCTGTTCCATCGCAGGGATCAGGCTCTCGCCGCCATCCAGACCAAAGCGCTTGGTGCCCATGTATTTGACATGGAGGAACTTCTCGAAACCTTCGGCTTCGACCATCTTGTTGAGGATCGCCTTGCGGCCTTCCCGTGTGAAGTTGATTTCCTTGCCAAACCCTTCGATGCGTTCTTTGAGCCACGCAGATTGTTCGGGATCGGAGATGTGCATGTATTGCAATGCGAAGGTGCCGCAATAGGTGCGTTTGACGATGTCAACGATCTGGCGCATCGAAGCGATCTGAAGGCCCAGCACGTTGTCGATAAAGATCGGGCGATCCATGTCGGCATCAGTAAAGCCGTATGTCTTGGGATCGAGTTCGGGATGGGGCTCCTGGCTGCGCATGCCAAGGGGGTCGAGGTCCGCCGCAAGGTGCCCCCGGATCCGGTAGGCACGAATGAGCATGAGGGCGCGGATACTGTCGAGCACCGCGCGTTGCACCTGATCATCGGTCAGTTCGACGCCTTTTTCGCGGGCTTTCGCAACGATTTTCTTGCCGGCGGCGTTGGCCTCGGCCGGCGGAGCGATGGGCCATTCTCCGGTCAGCGCAGCTGTTAGATCATCTTGCGGGGCCGGGGGCCAATCGCCGCGCGCCCAGGATGGACCAGCCGCTTCGCGTTTGACGCTGATCTCATCATCGCCCAGCTGCCGGAAGAATTCCTGCCAGGCTTGATCGACCGCATTGGGGTCCTGGGCGTAGCGCGCGTACATCTGTTCGAGATACTCCGCGTTGTGCCCCTGCATGAAAGAGGAGGCATGGAAGAGATCGTTTGGACTTTGGTCGGTCATTTTTTGTGTTCCCTCTCGACCCAAGATGAAAGCGGCAGGAAAACGGATCACGAGATCTGTCGTCGTGCAGCTTTGGCAGCGCGCGGGCCCAATGCAGGCCCACGCGCCATGTTGATTTAACCAATGGCTTCCAGCACGGCCTCGCCAAGGCTGGCGGGGCTCTCGGCGACAACGATCCCGGCGGCTTTCATCGCCTCGATCTTGTCTTCGGCGCCACCTTTGCCGCCTGCAACAATCGCACCGGCATGGCCCATGCGGCGGCCGGGAGGCGCGGTGCGGCCCGCGATGAACCCAGCCGTTGGCTTCCAGCGGCCCTTTTTCTTCTCATCGGCGAGGAACTGCGCTGCGTCTTCTTCGGCAGAGCCTCCGATCTCGCCGATCATGATGATGCTTTCGGTCTCATCATCGGCGAGGAACCATTCCAGCACATCGATATGCTCGGTCCCTTTAATAGGGTCGCCGCCGATGCCCACACAGGTGGATTGGCCGAGGCCAACATCGGTGGTTTGCTTGACGGCCTCGTAGGTCAGCGTGCCTGAGCGCGAGACGACACCCACCGATCCGCGGCGGTGGATATGGCCGGGCATGATGCCGATCTTGCAGGCATCCGGCGTGATGACACCGGGGCAGTTGGGGCCGATGAGCCGCGAGGAGGAATTCTCCAGCGCGCGTTGCACACGCATCATATCGAGCACCGGGATGCCTTCGGTAATGCAGACGATCACTTCCATCTCGGCATCAATCGCCTCGAGGATGGAGTCTGCGGCGAAGGGCGGGGGCACGTAGATCACGGAGGCATTGGCCTCAGTCACATGCTTGGCCTCATGCACACTGTCAAAGACTGGCAGGTCGAGATGCGTCTGCCCACCTTTGCCGGGTGTCACGCCGCCGACCATCTTGGTGCCATAGGCGATGGCCTGTTCAGTGTGAAATGTGCCCTGCGAGCCGGTTAGGCCCTGACAGATCACTTTGGTGTTTTCGTCGATGAGGACTGCCATGTTCGTGGCTCCTATTTTGCTTTATTCGCCATGGCGCTCGCGTTGTGAAACGCTGTTCGTCGCCAAGTCCATATGTGTGAAATTCGTGCGATCAATCACGGCAGCTTCCCAATCACCATGACGGTTTCCTTGTTGGAGGCTGACATGAAGTAAATCTCGTAGCTTTTCCCGCTGCGCGTGAAACGTCCGTCGGTGATGGTTTGCCTGTAGCCAAAATTCACGTTGCTGCGCCCCGTCCGAACAAAACCAGCGTTGGCGATGATTTGTTCGTAGGCCGCTTTGTGAGCCTTTTTGGTGGAGCGCCCGTTTGCGCCGACGACGCACATAGACGTAAACGGCCTGCGGCTGTTGAGTTGCGCATAGGCGACTACGCCCACGGCTCCGACAACCTCATTTCGGCTGGACCACTTGTCATTAAACAGGTTTACAACCCGCGCGCCGGCATCGGTCAGGCGTTGCGAGGCGCGATCCCGGGTTGTTGCCCAGTTGTTATGATCAAGCCGGTCGATCTCGCTGAAACAGACGGATGCAAAAGCATTTACGCCCTTTTGCAAGTCCGCTGCGGCGGTTTGCGCCGCAACAAAACAGGCAAATGCGCCAACCAGACGGGAAAGCATCCGCATCGATCTACCCTTTGACAGCTTTCACGATCTTCTGCGCGCCGTCCTTGAGGTCGTCCGCAGCGATCACGTCGAGGCCAGAGGTGTTGATGATCTCCTTGCCTTGCTCCACGTTTGTCCCTTCGAGACGCACAACGAGTGGTACTTGCAGACCAACCTCCTTGACGGCCGCCACAACGCCCTCGGCAATCACATCACATCGCATGATGCCGCCGAAGATGTTGACGAGGATGCCTTTGACTTGCGGATCAGAGGTGATGATCTTGAAAGCTTCAGTCACCTTCTCCTTCGTCGCGCCGCCGCCCACATCAAGGAAGTTGGCAGGCTCCGCGCCGTAGAGTTTGATGATGTCCATTGTGGCCATCGCCAGACCCGCGCCGTTGACCATGCAGCCAATCTCGCCGTCAAGCGCGATGTAGTTGAGGTCGTATTTGGAGGCTTCCAGTTCCTTGGGATCTTCCTCGGTCGTGTCGCGCAGCTCGGAGATGTCCGAGTGGCGATAGACAGCGTTGCCGTCAAAGCCGACTTTCGCATCGAGCACCTTGAGCGAGCCGGTGTCGGTCACGATCAGGGGGTTGATTTCGAGCATCTCCATGTCCTTCTCGACGAAGGCTTTATAGAGAATGCCCATCAGCGCCACGCATTCCTTGACTTGCTTGCCTTTCAGGCCCAGCGAGAAGGCGACACGGCGGCCATGGAAGGCTTGATATCCTGTTGCCGGATCCACGGAGAAGGACAGGATTTTCTCAGGCGTTGCTGCGGCCACCTCTTCGATATCCATGCCGCCTTCAGTGGAGCAGACAAAGGAGATGCGCGAGGTCTGACGATCCACGAGCAGAGCGAGGTACATCTCTGTCTCAATGCCCGATCCATCTTCGATATAGATGCGGTTGACCTGTTTCCCCGCAGGGCCGGTCTGGTGCGTGACCAATGTGCGGCCCAGCATCTTCTTGGCTTCTTCTGCGGCTTCTTCGACAGATTTGGCGAGGCGTACGCCGCCTTTGTCGCCGGCATCCGCCTCTTTGAAAGAGCCTTTGCCACGCCCGCCTGCATGGATCTGCGCTTTGACGACCCAGAGCGGTCCGTCCAGTGCGCCTGCTGCGGTTTTGGCGTCCTCAGCTTTGAGAACGACACGACCATCACTCACCGGCGCGCCATAGGAGCGCAGGAGTGCCTTGGCCTGATATTCATGGATATTCATCGACCTGTCCCATTTATGGATTGCGATTGGCAACGTCCGTGACACATGAACATCATGTTTCTAAACGCCAGATTGACGCAGTGGGGGTATTTCGCAGTATTTTTCAACATTTGTGATCACAGTGAGAAATCGTGTGATCACAAAATTTGTTTCCGCGCCGAAATCCCGCGTTGGAGTGATTCGTTCTGATGCAATTGGGAGAGGTTGTTGATCGGCTCCGCCCTTGTGCGCATTGTGTGCCCAAGGAAAGGAGCGGTCGGATGCGTCAGTCTTATGGTCTCGTGATGACCGTCATGGAGCCGCGGGCGCTTCTCTTGACCAACCTTGCTTGGCATCTGGGAACCGGCGCGTCAGAGATCCATGTCTATTTTGATGCACCGGATGATCCCGTCATTCCTGAAGTCGCCGCGCTTGAGCGGGTGCATGTTGTTGTCTGTGACGATGCGCATTGGCGGAAGACAGCGCCCATCCGGCGCAAACCTCCAACGATCCGGCGGCGGCAAGCGCTTAATGCAAACCACGCGCTGTCGCGCTGCACGTGCGATTGGCTCATACATCTGGATGCTGACGAGTTCCTGTTTCAGAGCCGCCCTCTGGAGATTGAGCTTGCGCATGTGGCGGAGCTGGATTGTGAAATTGTGTTTCCGGTGTTTGAGCGCATGTTGTTGCGGGACAGGCCCCAAACCAGCTTTTTTGATGGCAACTTCCGAAGCTCCACGAAGGGTTTGAACCGCCGTAATGATGGCATCAACGCCGACAAGGTTATTTTTGGCGATCACTATCCGCTGCTCGTTCATGGCATGTTGGGCCATTCCGCCGGCAAATGCGGCGTCCCTCGCAACAGCGATTTCGAGATTGGCATTCATTGGGCTTACAGAGGCCCTGAGCGGATCCGGGCCGCGCGCTATGCATCAACTTCGACACAGCTGCTGCATTTCGATGGGCTCACACGCCTGCACTGGTTGTCCAAGCTCTTGCGCTATGCCGATTATGACCCGGCAGTGCTGAACGTCGCGCCGCACAGGCGCGCGCAAATCGAGGTCTTGCTGGATGTCAAAGACGATGCCTCAGGCATCCTGGAGTTTCACCGCGAGGTGCAAGCGCCAGATGTTGCGCTGCAAGATCGCTTGCGTGCCTTTGGATTGTTGCATGACATAGCGTTTGATCCGAGCCCTGTGATTGCAGATGTCTTGGGAGAATTGCCGGATCTGGCTCCCCGCCCGTTTGATGAAACGCTCTTGGCGCAATACCCCGAAAGGCTTGCGATCCTGCGCAATCATCTGTCGGAATGAAAAAAGCCCCGCAGTGATTGCGGGGCTTTTGGCATTTGGTGATAGAGGCGTTCAGACGAGGCTGTCGTCGATACCCTTGCAAGCCTCGACGAGGCCTTTCACAGCATTCACTGACGTGTCGAACATCTCTTGCTCTTCTTTGTTGAGCTTGATGTTCACAATTTTCTCGATCCCGCCTGCGCCGATGATGGTCGGCACACCGACATACATGCCTTCGAGGCCAAACTCGCCATCGCAATAGGCAGCACAGGGAAGAACGCGCTTTTGGTCTTTCAGATAGGCCTCCGCCATCTCGACCGCGGACGTGGCGGGCGCGTAGAAGGCAGAGCCTGTTTTCAGAAGGCCAACGATTTCCGCGCCACCATCGCGCGTGCGCTGTACGATCGCGTCGAGTTTCTCTTGGGTTGTCCAGCCCATGTCGACGAGGTCTGGGAGCGGGATGCCCGCGACAGTGGAATACCGTACGGAGGGCACCATCGTGTCGCCATGGCCGCCCAAAACGAAGGCCGTGACATCTTTCATCGATACTTCAAATTCTTCCGCAAGGAAGTGACGGAAGCGTGCGCTGTCCAATACGCCAGCCATGCCGCACACTTTGTGTGCTGGAAGGCCCGAGAATTGCTGCAAAGCCCAAACCATCGCGTCCAGCGGGTTGGTGATGCAGATAACAAAAGCATCGGGAGCGTTGTCGCGAATGCCTTCGCCGACGGACTTCATGACCTTGAGGTTGATGCCCAGCAGATCATCGCGGCTCATGCCCGGCTTGCGCGGCACACCGGCCGTTACGATGCACACATCGGCGCCGGCAATATCCTCGTAGCTTTGGGTGCCCGACAGGCTTGCGTCAAAGCCTTCCGACGGGCCGGATTCTGCGATGTCGAGCGCTTTGCCCTCGGGTGTCCCTTCCGCGATGTCGAACAAAACGACATCTCCGAGTTCTTTGAGGGCGAGGAGGTGAGCGAGCGTGCCACCGATCTGACCTGCGCCGATGAGCGCGATCTTGGGTCTGGCCATGGAATTAATCTCCGGTCCGGTTTGTTTGGGAGGCTGGTTAAGCACTCGCGCGAGTTGACGCAAGTCCGCCGCGCTGCGGCGTGTGCGCGCGTGTGGCTGGTCGGACAGCGCATTTGCTCCTAAAAGCCGGGTCAAGACAGCCGCTTGGACAGCTCCGAATGATCGCTCTTGATACAAATTTTTTTCTGATTGCGGTGCCTGCGGTCATCTTCGCGGGCATCTCCAAGGCTGGATTTGGGTCGGGGGCCGCGTTTGCGTCTGCTTCGATTCTTGCGCTTGTACTGCCGCCCGGGCAGGCCCTGGGGATCATGCTGCCACTGCTTATGCTGGTGGATGTGTTTTCGTTAAAACCCTATTGGGGAAAGTGGGCCAAGCCCGAGGCGCGCGCGCTGATACTGGGCGGTTTGCCGGGTGTGGCGCTTGGGATTGCACTGTGGCGCGTGGCCAATGACGACATGCTTCGTTTCTTGATCGGAGCCGTATCGCTGGCCTTTGTTGCTTGGCAACTCGCGAAGGCGCGCGGATTGATCCGTATCCGTAAAGGCGCGGGATCTTCGTGGATTGGCTATCTGGCGGGGACGGTGGCTGGATTTACAAGCTTTGTAAGTCATGCGGGCGGTCCGCCCGCGGCGGTTTATTTGCTCTCGCGGGGGCTCGAAAAAACCACCTACCAAGCGACAACTGTGTTGGTGTTTTGGGTGATCAATGTCGCGAAATTCGTGCCGTATGCCTTTTTGGGCATCTTCACGGTCGAGACATTGATGATCGATCTATACCTGATACCCGCCGCGCTGGTCGGCACTTGGCTGGGGGTCTATGCGCATCGATTTGTCTCGGAGAGTGTATTCTTTGCGATCACTTATGTGCTTTTAAGCCTGACCGGCAGCAAACTGATCTGGGACGCGCTGACCTGATCGCAGCGCGCCCTCATGGCATCACGCGTCGTCACCACCAACAGGCAGGGATTCCGCAAGGGTTTCGTAGGCTTGCCCACTGGCGACCAGACAGGTCAGGCCCGCCGGCGAGGTCACAGTGATCGTCCAGCTCCCGGTTTCCTCGGATGCAAAAACCTCGATCACATGGTTGTTTGCGCCAAGGCCCATGGACTGGCGCGATTCACCATAGCCATCGGCAAGCCTTGTCAGGACCCGATCGCGAGGCCCACAATTCTGATTTTGTGCTGTAGCGTCGCTGGTAGTCAACGCGAGGGTCGCAAGTCCAGCGGCGCAGGTCAGAAGATAGTTCATCTCATTTCCCTTCTGGTTCGAGAGCCTGCCGGGTCATCCGCGAGTGTTGCGGACGGGCTGGCCCTGTAAGTTGCTTTCCGCGCCTGTCCCTTCCATTGTCTGTGTAGTGTGCGACATGGGTCTCCCGGTGAACGGCGTGATGTAAGCCTGTGGCACAAAGGTTAAAAAACGTCTTAAACCGACGTGCGTTGCTTTGGACGCGAAATTTTTTGCTGCAATGCGGCATATTGAGTCTTGTAGTATCTCGAAAAAAATGCCCCATTCCGCGCAAGAATATTGCGCAATACGACTCAAGAGGTCCCGACATGGACATGCAAGCACGCCCCTTCCGTTCTGTCCTATACATCCCGGGGTCGCGTCCTCGGGCGCTTGAGAAGGCCCGTGGGCTGCCTGTCGATGCGATCATTTTTGATCTCGAAGATGCCGTTTCGATCGATGAAAAGGAAAGCGCGCGCGAGACATTGGCCGAGGCGCTTCAAAACGACTACGGACCAAGGACGCGGATCGTCCGCATCAACGGGCTCGACACGCCGTGGGGGCGCGCCGATGCTGAGGCCGTCTCCAAAATGCAACCCGATGCCGTGCTCTTGCCGAAAGTGTCTGCTCCGCAAGATCTCGACAGTCTGGCTATAATCACCGGCGACTTGCCGCTTTGGGCCATGATGGAGACGCCGCTGGGCATGCTCAACGCGCCTCAGATTGCGGCGCACCCGAAGCTTGCCGGGTTGGTGATGGGCACAAACGATCTCGCCAAAGAGCTGCAATCGCGCTTCCGGCCGGATCGTCTGCCCATGCAAACGTCGCTAGGTTTGTGCCTGCTGGCGGCAAAAGCCCATGGCTGCAAGATCGTTGACGGTGTCTACAACGCGTTCAAGGATAGCGAAGGGCTGCGCGGCGAATGCGAACAGGGCCGCGACATGGGGTTTGATGGCAAGACGCTGATACACCCGGCACAGATTGACGTGGCCAATGAGGTGTTTGCACCGTCGCAAGAAGAGATTGACTTGGCCCGTCGTCAGATCGCAGCATTTGCGCAAGCTGAAGCTGAGGGGCAGGGGGTCGCTGTGGTGGACGGTCGTATTGTGGAAAACCTACACGTCGTGACCGCACGCGAAATCCTCGCTAAAGCCGATGCGATCCAACGAATTGCTGCGGAGTAGAACATGCTATTATTGATCATCGGTATCCTCCTCTGGGTGGCCGCGCATTACTTCAAGCGACTGGCGCCAGCGAAGAGGGCTGGCATGGGCGATGCCGGCAAAGGCGTTGTGACCGTCGGAATTCTCGCGGGCCTTGTGCTCATGATCCTAGGGTACCGATGGGCCGAGTTCATTCCCGTTTGGTCGCCACCCGGATTCATGGTGCATATCAACAACCTTCTGATGCTCGTGGGGGTTTTTGTCTTTGGTATGTCTGCCACTACGGGCCGTTTGCGTGGCAAGATGCGGCACCCGCAGCTGACCGCTGTAAAGATCTGGGCTGTGGCCCATCTCCTCGTAAACGGGGATCTGGCGTCAATTATCCTCTTCGGCAGCATGTTGGCCTGGGCTGTGGGTTCCGTGATCCTGATCAATCGGGCGGAGGACTGGCAACGGCCTGAACCGGGTGATGCGAAGAAAGACGTCCTGCTGATCGTCATCACCATTGTAGTATTTGCCCTCATGACAGGAGCGCACGCTCTCCTGGGCGTTTGGCCATTCCCGGGGTAACGCAATGAAATTATACCGTTTTTTGTCTGGCGACGATTCATCAGCGTTTTGCCACAAGGTTTCTGACGCTCTGTCCAAAGGGTGGGAGCTGTATGGTTCGCCAACCTATGCCTTTGATGCGGCCAATGGTGTCATGCGCTGCGGGCAGGCTGTCGTGAAAGAGGTCGATGGCAGCTATTCCGCCGATATCAAACTCGGAGATCACTAACTCATGGCGAAGACGAATGCGGGCCGCTTTTTTGAAGACTATCAGATCGGGCAGGTGATCCAGCACGCGGTGCCTCGGACGATCTCAGGCGGTGAGCGGGCACTCTACCACGCGATTTATCCAGCGCGTCACGCGCTTTATTCGTCGGATGAGTTCGCGCGGTCCTGCGGCTTACCTTCTTCTCCCATTGATGATCTTGTGGCGTTTCACGTCGTCTTCGGCAAATCGGTGCCTGATATTTCCCTCAACGCAGTGGCTAATCTGGGGTATGCGGAAGCCCGTTGGCTGCAGCCGGTCTACGCGGGCGATACGTTGCGCGCGTCCTCGGAAGTAATTGGCCTGAAGCAAAACTCGTCGGGCAAAACCGGTGTCGTCTATGTGCGCACAACGGGCTACAACCAAAACGATGCTGCGGTCATGTCGTTTGTGCGCTGGGTCATGGTGCGTAAGCGCGATTCTGAGGCTCCTGCGCCTGACACAATCGTTCCGCAGACCGCACCCCACGTTGCTGCCGCTGACCTCGTTGTGCCGGATGGTATGACTTTTGAGAATTATGACGTCGATCTGTCAGGCGAGAGCTACCGGCTTGGTGATTACGAGATTGGCGAGAAAATCGATCACGTGGACGGGGTGACCATCGAGGAAGCCGAGCACATGATGGTCACGCGATTGTGGCAAAATACGTCCAAAACGCATTTTGACGTGGGTCAACGGCCCGACGGCCGTCGCCTGATCTATGGTGGACATATTATTTCGATGGCCCGTGCGTTGAGTTTCAACGGGCTGGCCAATGCCCAAATGATGGTGGCGATCAACTCGGGCGCGCATGCCAACCCGTGTTTCTCCGGCGATACCGTTCGGGCCTGGAGCGAAGTGTTGGACAAGGCGGAGACGTCCGCGCCAGGCATTGGCGCGCTGCGCTTGCGATTGGTCGCGTATCGTTCGGGGGCGGCCTTCGAGTTGCGCGGAGAAGACGGCAAGTATCTCCCCGGTGTGTTGCTTGATCTTGACTACTGGGCGCTTGTTCCGACCTGATGGGGTGCTAGGCTAAGGAAGACCAAAAGAGGACCCCTTATGCGTCAATTCTCAAGCGTCTTCGTATTTCTTGCCAGCACATTGGCCGCTCAGGCCGACACCGAGCGGTTCGTCGAGTCCAATTTGCTTGGCATCCTGTACCATGAGTTGGGCCACGCTTTGATCGATCAAATGGGGCTTCCCGTTTTCGGTCAGGAGGAGGATGCCGCGGACGTTGCTTCGATTCTGTTGGTCAACGAATTGTTCGAAGAAGATCGCGCGCTGGAAATTGCATATGACGCGGCGTTCGGTTTTCTGGGCGAGGCGGATGCGTTGGAAGCGGAGGGAGAGGAACCCGCATGGTGGGACGTACACGGGCCTGACTTGCAGCGCTATTACAATCTCGTTTGCCTGTTCGTCGGCGCTGATATCGATGCGCGCGCGGATGTTGCAGAGGAGCTTGGCCTGCCTGAAGACCGCCTGGAAACTTGCGAAGAAGAATTCGATATCGCCATTGATAGTTGGGGACCTGTGTTTGATGAATTGGGCGAGGCGGCGCCGGGACAGTCGCTACGCTACGTGGGGGGCGATACAACGCTCACGGAAAAGCTGATTGGCGCGGAAGTTGCGGCTTTGAATGACGTGTTTGTTTTGCCCAATGAAATGCCTATCGTGGTTCAGTCCTGTGGAGAGCCCAACGCCTATTACGATCCCACGGCAGTGGAGATTGTTGTTTGTAGTGAGTTTGAGGCGTGGTTGGCGCGTATGGCCGTAGAGTGATCTGCGTCTGAGACGTGCTGAAACGCGAAGTCTCTGAAAGCTTTACATTTCGTTATTTGTGATCACAGGTTTGCGTGCTGTGATCACAATGGTGCAAAATCCGTCAAATTGCGCCAATTCACCGCGCCCGAGACGGCCTTCACCCCCGTGACAGATAGTCAAAATTCGCTAAGACAGACTGGAAGCTCATGAAGGGACAGACCATGGCCGATGTTAATCGGGGCAATCGCCCGCTTTCGCCGCATTTGACGATCTATCGTCCGCAACTGAATTCGATCACATCAATCTTGACCCGGATCACAGGAAACGCCCTCATCGTGGCGTCCTTGTTGATCGTTTGGTGGTTCCTCGCAGCTGCGACGAGCGCGGAATACTTCGCTGTCGCCAATGCGGTACTGACGTCATGGTTTGGAGATCTTGTGATGCTGCTGTCTATTTGGGCGTTGTGGTATCACACCTTGGCGGGAGTGCGGCACCTTATCTGGGACAATGCTATGATGCTGGAGATGGAGCAGGCCGAGGGCCTGAGCTGGATCGTCATCATCGGCTCCGCGATCCTGACAATCTTCACGATCATCGTTTTATAAGGAGCGTTGACATGGCTTTTTTGACTGATCGCAAACGCGCCGTCGGATGGGGTTCCGCAAAATCAGGAACAGAGCATTTCTGGGCGATGAAAGTCTCGTCTGTTGGGTTGCTGGTCCTGATCCCGCTCTTTGTGTTTACCTTCGGTGGCATCCTCGGCTCTGACTACGAAACCGTCACGGCGTATTTTGCCCGTCCTTTCCCGGCGATTGTGGCCGCACTTACGCTGGCTGTCGGGTTCATGCATTTCAAAAACGGAGTGCAGGTGCTTATCGAGGACTATGCCCATGGCCTGACCGCCAAGGTCCTCATCATTTTCACGATTTGCCTGTCTTATGGCGCCGCGGCCACTGGCCTCTTCGCCATTGCCAAATTGGCCCTCTGAGGCGCTGGAGAAACAAATGGCTGAATACACATACGAGACGCATGACTATGACGTCGTGGTGGTTGGTGCCGGCGGCGCAGGCCTGCGCGCAACGCTGGGCATGGCAGAGCAGGGGCTGCGCACGGCCTGTGTGACCAAGGTTTTCCCGACGCGGTCGCACACTGTCGCTGCGCAAGGCGGCATCGCGGCCTCGCTCTCCAACATGGGGCCGGATCACTGGCAATGGCACATGTATGACACGGTCAAAGGCTCTGACTGGCTGGGCGACACCGATGCGATGGAATATCTCGCGCGCGAGGCCCCCAAGGCGGTCTACGAGCTTGAACACTACGGGGTGCCTTTTTCCCGCACGGAAGAAGGCAAGATCTACCAGCGACCCTTCGGCGGCCACACGACGGAATTTGGCGAAGGCCCGCCCGTGCAGCGCACCTGCGCTGCGGCTGACCGGACAGGCCACGCCATCTTGCACACGCTGTATGGCCAGTCGCTCAAGAACAACGCGGAATTCTACATTGAGTATTTCGCTATTGATCTTCTGATGGGCGAAGACGGCGATTGTCAGGGCGTTTTGTGCTGGAAGCTGGACGACGGCACGATGCATGTCTTCAACGCCAAGATGGTCGTTCTGGCCACTGGCGGCTATGGGCGCGCGTATTTCTCGGCCACGTCTGCGCATACCTGCACCGGCGATGGCGGTGGCATGGTGGCGCGTGCGGGTCTGCCGCTGCAGGATATGGAATTTGTGCAATTCCATCCCACCGGCATTTACGGATCGGGATGTCTGATCACGGAAGGTGCGCGCGGTGAAGGCGGCTATCTGACCAATTCCGAGGGCGAGCGCTTCATGGAACGCTATGCGCCCAACTACAAAGATCTCGCGCCCAGGGACTATGTATCCCGCTCGATGACGATGGAGATCCGTGAAGGCCGTGGGGTTGGGGCGGAGGGCGATCACATTCACCTCAACCTCTCTCACTTGCCGCCCGAGGCCTTGGCTGAGAGACTGCCGGGCATTTCGGAGAGTGCGAAAATCTTCGCCGGTGTGGACGTGACCAAGGAACCGATCCCTGTTCTGCCCACCGTCCATTACAACATGGGTGGCATCCCTACGAATTATTGGGGCGAAGTCATCAATCCGACGGCGGATGATCCCAACAAGATTGTTCCTGGCCTGATGGCCGTCGGGGAGGCGGGCTGCGCTTCTGTGCACGGGGCGAACCGTCTTGGCTCCAATTCGTTGATCGACCTTGTGGTCTTTGGCCGTGCCGCGGCTATCCGGGCCGGGTCTGTTGTGGACCGAGCTGCTTCTGTGCCCACGGCGCCCAAAGCCCAGATCGACAAGGCGCTCGACCGTTTCGATGGCCTGCGACATGCGGGTGGCTCCATCGGTACAGCAGAGCTTCGCCTCGAGATGCAAAAAACCATGCAGGCTGATGCAGCTGTCTTCCGGACATCGAAGACCATGGCGGAGGGCGTTGAAAAAATGACGTCGATTGCCGGTAAGATGGACGATCTGAAAGTCACGGATCGTTCTCTGGTCTGGAACTCTGACCTGATGGAAACGCTGGAGCTGGCCAACCTGATGCCAAACGCGCTGGCGACGATCGTTGGCGCCGAGGCGCGCAAGGAAAGCCGAGGGGCGCATGCCCATGAAGATTACACCACACGAGACGACGATAACTGGCGGGTTCACACGATCGCTCGGGTTGAAGGCAGCCAGACCGACCTGAGTTACCGTCCAGTGGTGACGGATCCTTTGACGGGTGAAGAGCAAGGCGGCATTGCGCTCAAAAAAATTGCTCCGAAAGAACGTACGTTTTGACGCACGTCTCGGACGGAAACAAAGAAGGGCCGCATACGCGGCCTTTTTTTATGGTTCAACGCTGCCGCAGCATGTCCTCTGCAAGATCATCCCAATACGCTGTTAGCTTGCGAGCAAACACAGCCTTTCGATCCAGCAGCGTCGCGCGTGTTTCAGCTTGTTTGGCCTCGGATGCGAGATGTGTGTCGATGGCCGCCAGAAAGGCGTCATGGTCCCCTTGATAGAGCATGTCGGGGGTGCCGAATTGTTCCAGAAGCTCTGCGTATTTATGCGACCATCCGATGGCAAAGCTGGGCACGCCGCTCGATAGTCCATTTGCCAGGCCGTGAAAGCGCGCTGTGACAACGAGTTTTGCGTTCGCAATATAGGCTTTGATGTCCAGCGGATGATCCAGGGCAATAAGTTCTGTTCCGCTGGCTTTCGCGAGGCTGGACGAAAGCTCCAAGTCTGCCTGTGGCTCGTGCAAGACGATCTTGGGCGTCACACCTGAAGCCGCGATCCGTTCCAGCACGTTCTTATAAAGTGTGGTGAGCGCCTGTGCATCCAATGCGCCGGATTTCAGCAACATCGCATTCACGACAACAGCGGCAAAGGGTGTGTCTGGTGTCGGTACGTTTCTGTCTGATGCGGAAAGGCCCAGCGTTATATCGGGAATCAGGGGAATGTCCCGGCCTGTTTCCAAACCGTTCAGATGTTTGAGAGATTGCTCGTCCCTGGCTGAGATTTTGCGTGCGCCCAACACAATAGACTTCATGTGTTTGCGCAGTTTGGTATCCTCGAACGGCCCAAATGCTTGCGGCAGGAGATAGGTGGGAAGGCCGGATTCTATGTAAGCATGGGCACGTTTTCGCGCTTTTCGGGGCCCCCACGCATCTCCATAGGCAAAGCCAGACGCATCAATCACATGTGTGACACCCGGCCGCTCAGCGCGAAAGGCGCGGGGCTCCGCCAGCTTTGGAAAGGCTTGTTTTGCCCGATGCCAAAAGGTGTTCTCTCGGAGCGTAAAGGCATCCATGCCCAAAGCCGCGCGTGCTGCGTCGGGCCCTTGCCTAGGGGAGCAAAAGGTGATGCCGGGCAAGCGCGCACGCAGCTCCGAGATTGCTGTGATCGCCATCAATTCCGCGCCTTTGTTGGGCAGCCAGACACCGGCGATCTCGGCGTGTATCTTAGTCGATGACATGCAGAACCTCATGCACGGGGCGCTTCGCGGAGAACGGAATTTTACTCTCGGATTTGGGCCGCCCAATCCCGATCAACATCACGGGAACCTCATAGGGCGCCAGCCCTACGAGCTCCCGCAGAGCGTCGTGGTTCTCGGGAATGTCAGGCCAATTAATCGGCACGCTCCCAAGCCCCGCGGCGGTGAGACCTTGCATGAACGCCATAGATGCAAGCCCTGCGTCGATGAAAATCAGATGCCGGTCTCTGGGGTGGGCATACATGGAGAGGTTTCCAACCACGGCGACAACCATGGGGAGGGCCTCTCCAAAACCAGCCGTGCCCAAAGGCAGGTCGGTGATGCTTTTCACCATGTCGCGGGATTGAGCCGCGATGAAACGAAAGGGCTGACGGTTGCACGCGCTGGGGGCTTGGAGCGCGCAAGCGGCGGCTTCCTCGATGAGGTGCATCGGCACGGGTGCCTCTTCAAACCAACGCTGGGAGCGTCGCGCCCGGCAGAGCGCGTGATAGGCCTCCAAATCGGGCAGCTTCGACAATTCCGAGCCAACATATCCGGCAAGATCCTGGACAGCGTAAGGGGTGTAAGATGTCTGCGCGTCGAAGCTAAGGGGAGATGCGGCATCCCAGTCTGTTTTCGCCCGCTCAACGATCTCGGAGGAGGTGTCGACAACGTCAAAATAGGTTTGCAGAACGTCATGCGCCCATTTGAGCTCCTCCTTTTCTGCCGAGGGTTGGTGGCTCAGCATCCTGTAGAGCTTCGTGGTCTCTGCGATATATTTCTCGGCAAACACAGCTTTGCGCGGGCCCGGTATACACAGGCCCTTTTCGATCCGATGCACATTGCGTCGCAACAGCGCGGAGCTTTTCTTGGCATCATTTTGCTCGGCGCGAAACGCCGCCAAGCCTGCATCTACCGCAACGCGCTCTGCCGTCAGCGCGTCTTCCATGGCTTGGGCCATGCGCGCCGCTTGTTTTTCTTCTTTTGAACGCTTGGGTTTTTTGCGGCCCAAGAGTTTACGCAATGTGACCATGAGATCCCCATCTCCAAAGATCGCCGCCCAATGTCAAAAATCTTGACGCTCGTGATCTCTTCCGCATGTGCAATTAGGACAATTTGCCCTATTTTCTCAGCTGTCTACACTTTGTCAGCGCTCGCGCAAACATCTATACTCAGACCCAACTCAGACGATAAAGGAACGCCTGCTGATGGTACAGCTGACACTTCCCAAGAATTCGACGATCCGCACTGGTAAAACCTGGCCCAAGCCGGAAGGCGCTAACAATATTCGCAAATTCCAGATTTATCGCTGGAACCCCGATGACGGAGAAAATCCGCGGGTGGATACCTATTGGCTGGACATGGACAGCTGTGGGCCAATGGTGCTTGATGCGCTGATCAAAATCAAAAACGAGATTGATCCAACCCTGACGTTCCGCCGCTCTTGCCGCGAGGGCATCTGCGGATCCTGCGCGATGAATATCGATGGGATCAACACGCTGGCCTGTATCTACGGCATGGATGAGATCAAAGGCGATGTGAAAATCTACCCGTTGCCGCACATGCCCGTGGTGAAAGATCTTATTCCCGACCTGACGCATTTCTACGCGCAGCATGCCTCGATTATGCCGTGGCTCGAGACCAAGACCAACCGGCCCGCCAAGGAGTGGAAGCAATCCATCGAGGATCGCAAAAAGCTCGATGGACTTTACGAATGTGTCATGTGTGCATCATGCTCGACATCATGCCCGTCATATTGGTGGAACGGTGATCGGTATCTTGGACCAGCGGCCTTGTTGCATGCCTATCGTTGGATCATCGACAGCCGCGATGAAGCGACGGGTGAGCGTCTTGACGAATTGGAAGATCCTTTCAAGCTCTACCGTTGTCATACCATCATGAACTGCTCGAAGACATGCCCTAAGGGTTTGAACCCTGCAAAGGCCATTGCCGAAATCAAGAAAATGATGGTGGAACGGGCAGTTTAGGACTCGCTGCCTTAGAGGGCGCGCTCGGTCGGTTTTGTGTTCGGAACAAGCTCGACGGATAGCGCGCTCAGAAGGCCATGGCTCGACACGCATCGGGCTTTCATGTTGTGTAGATGCCATGAGTAAAGCACCAGATGATGCGGACGCACGGCGCGCAGTGGCGCCGGTGGTCTGCTATCCTGACGACACGTTGCAAAAACCCGATTTGCCGCTTTATCGCGCTGCTCTCGAAGCCGCGCGAGAGACCGAAACGGTAACCGCCGCGCCGCGCGATGCTGCGGCAGTTTTTGTACCCATGGGGTCATTCTTTCGCATTGCTTGTCGTGACGGTTCTCAGGTCGGAGACCTGAACCTTTGGAATGCGCATGATTTGTCGGAGCGGTTCTATTCTGGCAAGACCCGCGCGCTTCACGGAACGCACGTCAATATCGGGGATCGGCTTTGGTCGAGCTTCCCGCATATGCGACCTATGGCGACCATCGTTGAGGATAGTTTGTCCTGGTATGGGATCGATGGATTCGGAGGCTCGGTTCACGATGTGATCGGGACGCGATGCGATCCGTATACGGGGCGATTGTTGTCAGGGCATGACTATCACTACTGCTGCCATTCCAATTTGACGCGTGCGCTGGCGCGGTTTTGTGATCTGCCGCTGCATGTGGCGGAGACGCATGTCCATGATGTCTTGAATGTTTTCATGTGTACCGGCTTCACACGCGACACTGGCCAATATTTCATGAAAGCGAGCCCGGTGCGGCCAGGTGATTATCTGACCTTTTTCGCGGAAATAGATTTGATAGTTGCACTCAGCGCCTGTCCGGGTGGGGATTGCAGCTCGGAACACAGCTCCGATGTTGCCGCATGCTACCCGTTGGATATCACGATCCTGCAGCCGCAGGCGGGTGCGCTGGATGGCTGGCAGCCCCCCCCGCGCAACGCGTATGACCGCTCTCACGGTCTGGACTGACGTCAATCAAACGCAGCGTGCAAAGCAATGTCCACCATGTCGCCGAAACTGCGCTCGCGGTCTGCCGCGGGCAGGGCTTCATGGGTCAGCAAGTGGTCGGACACCGTCAAGACCGCCAGTGCTCTCGCGCCATGACGCGCTGCGACGGTATATAGCTCGGCGGCTTCCATCTCGACCGCGAGGATGCCGTGCCGCGTCATCTGTTCGTTCAAATCAGGGCGCTCATCGTAGAAAACGTCAGATGAATAAATTCCGCCGACATGCGGCGTGATCCCGCGTTGTTCCGCTGCTGCAACGGCATGGCTGAGCAAGTGCCAGTCTGCACAAGGTGCAAAGTTCAGCTCTTTGAAAAACCCCTGTGACGGCGTAGACAACGTGGAGGCTGTCATGGCGATGATGACATCGCGAATTTTGACGCTTTCCTGCATTGCGCCGCAGGATCCGATGCGGATCAGGGTCTTGGCACCATAGTCGCGGATCAGTTCATTGGCATAAATTGACAAGGACGGCATGCCCATGCCGGAGCCGTGAACCGTGACGCGGTGGCCCTGCCATGTCCCGGTAAACCCGAGCATTCCGCGCACTTCATTGATGCATGTGGCATCGCTCAAAAACGTCTCGGCGACCCATTTTGCCCTGTAGGGATCCCCCGGCATCAGGACTGTCTCCGCGATCTCACCTGCGGCGGCACCAATATGAATACTCATTTTCGTCTCTCCAAAGGGCTGCCTGTCAAAACATCAGCCCTAACTTTCTTTGCAACACCCTTTGTTGCTTGCTACGGTTGTGTCATCAGGCAGAATGCACGTAACGCGTGGGTGCCGAACATTGGGTTTCAGATGGATATTGCAAGTTTCTTGGTTGGTTTCGGTTTACTCGCCTTTGCATGCAGCATGGCGCTTGTTGCCCACCGTCGCAACCGTGCTTTGCGCGAAGAATTGCGGGGTATGCGACTGCGTCAAGCCGAACTGGTAGACATGGTCGAAATCGACGACCTGACGAGCGCCTATTCCCGCCGCTATGTCAGAGAGCTTTTCGAAAACGAGATCCAGAACGGTGACAATGCGCTTTTGTTCATCGATCTGGACAATTTCAAAAGCGTTAACGATGGCTACGGACACAAGTCCGGCGACGCGCTGCTGCGCTCCATAGCAAACCGACTGATGGCCCAGGCGCGCTCAAATGAGGTTGTTTTTCGCATCGGAGGAGATGAATTTGGAATTTATCTGCGCGGCGTTGGCATCGCCGCGGCAACCGAGCGGGCTGCGGAAATCCGCGAACTCATTGGCCAGATCTCGATTTTTGTTGATGGCGTATCTGTCAGCCGTACGGCGTCTGTCGGTGTGGCGCGGATTGAGAAGGGGCAGGATCTGGTTGGTGCGCTGTACTACGCGGATGAAGCGCAATATGCCGCCAAGGCCGAGGGGGGCAATGCCGTGCGCGCCAATACAGGTGCCACGCTCCGTTCCATGATTATGCGCCGCACCGGGCCGCGCGCCGAGGATCTCGCGGCGGCGATCGAGCGCAATGAAGTATTGTATCACGTCCAACCTATTTTTGACTCGCGCTCTGGCCGCGCCATAGGTGTCGAAGCGTTGATGCGTTGGCAGCGTGCAGATGGCCGCGTCTTTCTGCCCGATCAATTCATGTCGGCCCTCACGGGCAATTACAACGCGCGTGTGACAGCTCCATTGGAAAAGGCGCGGGAAATTTCGGAAATCTTCAGCGGCAGTGCGCACGGTCTGTTTTGCTCGTTCAACATCACCTCCAGTTTTCTGGACCGCAAAGTCAGTCAGACCGACACCTGGCTGGAAGACTTGTTGAATGTGGTGGAGCCCAAGAGCACGGTTTTCGAGATCGTGGAGCAAGCTGTTATCAAAGATACGGAACATACCCGTCATGTGCTCAATCGTTTGCGCTCCCAGGGCGTGCGCGTGGCACTGGATGATTTCGGAACGGGCTTTTCAAATCTTGAGCGGCTGCATGAGTTGAATGTGGATATCGTCAAGATTGATCGCCGTTTTGTACGCGGGATCAATCACCCGGACGCGGATCTCGGTATCTTGCGTGCCTTGCGTGAAATGTCAGAAACCATGGGTTTCAGCATCATTGCCGAAGGCGTCGAAACCCAAGCCGAGCTTGAAACACTCAAGGTCCTCGGCATCTACAACACGCAAGGGTACCATTTGGGCCGGCCTGCGGATCCTGCGTTTTGGGCGCGCAAACTGGGTTTGGCGCCCATCGCGGTCTAGCGCTCGCTGCTATTCCGCAGCGACAGCCGCCGGATCTGCGAGTTGAACGATGTCGGACATGATGACATTGAGTTCGAAGTCTTTCGGCGTGTAGACGCGCGCGACGCCCATGGCGCGCAGCCGCTCGGCATCTTCGTCCGGGATGATACCACCCACAATGACAGGGACATCGGCCAAACCAACCGCGCGCATACGCGCCATGACATCCTCAACCAATGGAATATGGCTGCCTGACAGGATCGACAGCCCAACGACATGGGCTTCATCCTCAAGGGCGGCGTTGACGATTTGCTCGGGTGTCAGACGGATCCCTTCATAGGCGATATCCATGCCACAATCGCGCGCGCGGAAAGCGATTTGCTCTGCGCCGTTGGAATGCCCATCAAGGCCGGGCTTGCCCATCAGGAACTTCAGGCGACGCCCCAGTTTATCGGACACGGCATCCACGGACGCGCGCAGATCTTCGAGGCCTTCAGTCTTGTTGGACACAGAGCCCGAGACGCCGGTCGGTCCGCGATACTCGCCGTAGACCTTACGCATTTCTGCGGCCCATTCGCCCGTCGTGACACCTGCCTTCGCGGCCTCAATGGACGGGGCCATGATGTTGCGCCCCTCTTTTGCTGCGTCGCGAAGGGCATCCAGCGCGGATTTTACAGCCGCGTCGTCGCGCTGATCGCGCCAGTCGTTCAGGCGCCCAATTTGCTCCTGCTCCACGGCGGGATCCACAACCATGATGCCGCCATCTTCGGTCATCAGGGGAGAGGGCTCCGTTTCCGTCCAGCGGTTCACACCGACAACGGTCGTTTCCTGACGCTCGATGCGGCCGAGGCGCTCGGCATTGGAATCGACCAAGCGCGCTTTCATGTATTCGATTGCGGCGACAGCGCCGCCCATCGAATCCAGATTGCTCAATTCCGCGCGTGCGCCTTCCTTCAACGCCTCGACTTTGCGGTCTACAGCGGGATTTCCATCAAAGAGATCATCGAATTCCAGAAGATCCGTCTCATAGGCCAGGATCTGTTGCATCCGCATCGACCATTGCTGATCCCAAGGCCGGGGCAAGCCGAGCGCTTCGTTCCACGCTGGCAATTGCACTGCGCGCGCGCGGGCTTTTTTGGACAATGTCACCGCCAGCATTTCGATCAGGATGCGGTAGACGTTGTTCTCGGGTTGTTGTTCGGTCAGGCCCAGAGAATTGACCTGAACCCCATAGCGGAAGCGGCGCTGTTTGGGGTCTGAGACGCCGTAGCGTGTTTCGCAGATTTCGTCCCACAGATCGACAAAGGCGCGCATTTTGCACATCTCGGTGACGAAGCGAATGCCTGCATTGACGAAAAACGAGATGCGCTGGACCATGGCCGGGAAGTCCTCGGCCGGGACGCGCGGACGCAATTCGTCCAGTACGGCAGTGGCAGTGGCCAAGGCGAAAGCCAGCTCCTGTTCCGGTGTCGCGCCCGCCTCTTGAAGATGATAGGAGCAGACATTCATCGGGTTCCATTTCGGGACGTTGGAATAGCAGTATTCCGCGACATCTGCGATCATCTTGAGGCTTGGTTTGGGCGGGCAAATGTAAGTGCCGCGGCTCAGATACTCCTTGATCAGGTCATTCTGGACCGTGCCTTGCAGCTTTGTTGTGTCGGCGCCTTGTTCTTCGGCCACGGCAATGTAGAGCGCGAGCAGCCATGGTGCCGTCGCGTTGATCGTCATCGAAGTGTTCATTTCCTCGAGCGGAATGTCGTCAAACAACGTGCGCATATCACCCAGATGGCAAACCGGCACACCGACCTTGCCAACTTCGCCCCCGGCAAGGACATGATCACTGTCATAGCCTGTCTGCGTGGGGAGATCGAAAGCAACAGAGAGACCCGTTTGACCCTTGGCCAGATTGCTACGGTAGAGCGCATTGGAGGCTTTGGCGGTGGAGTGACCAGCGTAGGTCCGGATGAGCCAGGGGCGGTCTCTATGTGCATCTGTCATGTCGTCTCTCCAGATCGGCCATTTTCGGGCAACAATATTTCGCTGCACACGCACTATGCGAAAGAAAATGGCTTTGTCAATTCGCTGCAGCGCGGCGTCGAGCTGATTGAGCACAAAAATGTCGCCGTGCTCGGACATGGCTTTTTTCAGATTTGAGGGGGCGAGGCTATGCGGCCTTGCGACGCCGTGCCAAGCCTTGCGCGGCAAGCCCGGACGGGATCAACAAACCACCGGCGGGAAGCGGCACGGCGCTGTCACGGAGACGAATGTAGAGTTGTCGAAGATGACGTTGCTCTGATCGTCGATGTGACACCTGCGCGGTTCAGCTTTCGGTCGGGTGCTGGCGCTCATAGGCGTATTGTACCCAGGAACGGTTTGCAGGAGCCGTTTGCGCCGGAGCGCCTTAACGCTTAGTGTTGCGAAAAGGCGCGAGTTTGAAATGTTCGACACAGTGACGATGCCGGTTTGGCTGCTGACGCTGATCCTGCTTTTTGCCGCGGTCACGTTCGCCTCGCATTTCCTGTTTCCCTCTGTGCGCTGGTTTTTGCGGCGACGCATGGAGCGGGCTGTTTCGCGGCTCAATGAACGGCTCGAGCGCCCGATTGAACCCTTCAAGCTGACCCGGCGTACCGACACGATCCAGCGTTTGATCTACGATCCTGAGGTGACGCACGCAGTTGTGGAACATGCGCGTGAAACCGGTGTGCGCGAAGACGTCGCCTTTGAGCAAGCCAAACGCTATGCGCGGGAGATCGTGCCGTCTTTTTCTGCGGGCCTCTATTTTGGTTTTGCCATCCGGGCCGCGCGGTTCATCTCCAACGCGCTCTACCGCGTGCGCCTCGGGTATCATGCGGAGGACGCGCTGACATCTATTGAGCCAGACGCCACAGTGGTTTTTGTCATGAACCACCGATCCAACATGGATTATGTTCTAGTGACCTATCTCGCGGCGGAGCGGTCGGCGCTGTCATATGCTGTGGGAGAGTGGGCGCGGATTTGGCCCATCTCCCGATTGATCCGGGCGATGGGGGCTTATTTCATTCGGCGTAGATCCCGTAATGCACTCTATCGCAAAGTGCTGGCGCGCTACGTTGCGATGGCCACGCAGAATGGCGTGGCGCAAGCGATGTTTCCCGAAGGTGGGCTCAGCCTGAATGGCGCCCTCGCCGCGCCCCGCGTGGGGTTGCTCAAATACATCGTCGATGGCTGGGATCCTGAGGGGCATGACGTGGTCTTTGTGCCGGTGGCGATCAACTATGACCGCGTGCTTGAAGACAGGGTTCTCATGGCGGCTGACCGTTCGGGGGAACGTCGTTTCGCGGCGCCCTTTGGCGATATCTTTCGGTTTTGGGTGAAACAATTGTCTCTGCGCATTCGGGGGAAGTTTCATCGCTTTGGCTATGCCGCGGTGAGCTTTGGTGCGCCGGTGTCGTTGCGCGCGAGCCCGAAAGATCCTGAGGTGCTGGCCAGTCTGTTGGTGGACCGCATTGGCGATGTGGTTCCAGTTCTGCCGGTCCCACTCGTTGCCGCGATTCTCCTGGAGCAAGGGCCAAGCACACGTGCGCAGATTGAAAAGTCCTATGCGGACCGCGCCGCTGCTTTGCCGGGCGCCTTTGTCCACATACCGCGAGATGATATGGCCTACGCTGTTGAAACCGGGCTGCGCATGTTGCTGGAGAGAGGTTTCATCACCGATGACGACGGCCTGTTTGTTCCTGTCCCGGATGAAGCGCAAGCTCTCTCGTTTTACGCCAATTCAATTGTGCATCTCACGGCTAGGGATGCTGCGGCGCAATAGACTTTCTGCATATGCTCGGTCATAAAATTACAAAACTAAGCTCTTGAGAGTTGCAATATTACTTTTCCGGCTATATCCATTGCTGAAACCGACGATTCTGCATCGCGGCAAACATTCAGCAAGGAGGCAATGATGGCTCTAGATACACATGGCGGGATTGCGCAGTATGACGCCCCGATGAAAGATCTCTACGAGATGGGTGAAATGCCTCCGCTGGGCCATGTCCCCAAGCAAATGTACGCTTGGGCCATTCGCCGCGAACGGCATGGTGAGCCGACGACGGCGATGTTGCAGGAGGTGGTGGAGACACCGCAGCTCGATAGCAACGAAGTGCTGGTGCTCGTGATGGCCGCCGGTGTCAACTACAATGGCGTTTGGGCCGCGCTGGGCGAGCCAATCTCGCCGTTCGACGGACACAAACAACCCTATCATATTGCTGGCTCTGATGCGTCCGGCATTGTCTGGGCTGTCGGGGATAAGGTGAAGCGTTGGAAAGTGGGTGATGAAGTTGTCATTCATTGCAATCAGGATGACGGCGACGATGAGGAATGCAACGGTGGTGACCCGATGTATTCTCCCACCCAACGTATCTGGGGTTATGAGACGCCGGACGGCTCATTTAGCCAGTTCACACGCGTGCAAGCGCAGCAGCTTATGCCGCGCCCTCAACATCTGACGTGGGAAGAGGCCGCCTGCTATACGCTCACGCTTGCGACGGCATATCGGATGCTCTTTGGTCATGAGCCGCACGATCTCAAGCCGGGTCAGAATGTGCTCGTTTGGGGCGCGTCAGGCGGTCTGGGGTCCTACGCCATCCAGTTGATCAATACTGCCGGGGCCAACGCCATCGGTGTGATCTCGGATGAGGACAAGCGCGATTTCGTCATGGGGCTTGGCGCCAAAGGCGTTATCAACCGTCGCGATTTCAAATGTTGGGGCCAGCTTCCCAAGGTTAACACACCGGAATACGCAGAGTGGTTTAAAGAAGCGCGCCGCTTCGGCAAGGCCATCTGGGACATCACTGGCAAAGGCAACAACGTCGACATGGTGTTTGAACATCCCGGCGAAAGCACGTTCCCGGTATCGACGTTTGTGTGCAAAAAAGGCGGCATGGTCGTCATTTGCGCGGGTACAACCGGCTTCAATTGCACATTCGACGTCCGCTACATGTGGATGCACCAGAAGCGTTTGCAGGGCTCTCACTTTGCGCACCTCAAGCAGGCCGCATCGGCGAACAAGCTGATGTTGGAACGTCGTTTGGATCCCTGCATGTCAGAAGTGTTCGAATGGAATGACTTGCCCGAAGCGCACATGAAGATGCTGCGTAACGAGCACAAGCCCGGCAACATGGCTGTTCTGGTCCAGTCGCCGCGCACAGGCTTGCGGACTTTTGAGGATGCTCTGGAAGCAGGCCCCAAGGCCTAACTCAACCCGGACAAGGTTCTCAAACGCCCGCGAATCGCAATGAGATCGCGGGCGTTTTGAGTCTCAAAGTCATAATGTTGTAGCTCAAGAGGTTAGGAATTTACGCCCTCACTATTTCTGGGGAGGGGAAATTCGCGAATATTTAAACAAACCGCCAGATGCTATAGTTTTGTTAACCTTTCGTTAACCGCCAAAAAAGAGAGTTAACATGCAACACGACTGGATTTTAGACGTACTGGCCGATCTCAAGACCTACGCGCAAACCAATGGTCTATCGCAAGTTGCAGAGCAACTCGAAGACACGCGTATTGTAGCAATGGCGGAGATCGCCTCCGAATTGGAAGGGCAGGATTTTGGTCTTGGCGCAGACGACGCCTCAGCTCGAGCCTTTGCTTCTCCAATTGGAGCAAGCCGAAGGGCATGAACAACTGCAATCCATCGCCGAGGCGTTTCGCGACGCGCTCGAGGTGGATCACCTTGTCTATCACTGGGTTTCAAGCACAGGAGAAAACTATGGCGTCGGCACATATTCCGACGCGTGGATCGCGAGATACCTAGAATGCGGCTACCTTCGCATCGATCCTGTCATACTGGGCTGTTTCCAGAGGTTTCACCCGGTTGAGTGGAAACGTTTAGATTGGTCCGGCAAATCGGCGAGGGAGTTCAGGAAAGACGCGGTGGCCTATGGCGTCGGGAACCAGGGCTTCTCGATCCCGATCCGGGGCCCTAACGGTCAATTCGCTTTGTTTACCGTGTCGCACAATTGCCCGGATGAGGAATGGGAAAGCTACACGAAGGAAAACCGGGATCAGCTGATCCTTGTGGCCCATTACTTCAATCAAAAGGCGCTGGAATTCGAGCCGGTCAAACAACCTGAACCCGGTCAGTCGCTTTCACCACGAGAAGCCGACGCGATGACGCTCCTCGCTGCTGGTTTCAGCAGGGCTCAAGCGGCGGAGAAGCTGGACATTTCTGAGCATACGCTCCGTGTCTATATCGAAAGTGCGCGCTTCAAATTGGGCGCCATGAACACGACGCATGCCGTCGCCCGGGCTTTGAGCCGGGGGTTGATCGTTGTCTGAAAGTTAACGCCTCGCGCGCATTAGTGCGAAGGCGTTAATCATGTTGCCCAAATCTTGTTGTCAACGAACGACAGGAGTACCCAACATGATCCGCTACCTTTACGCAGACCAACTCGCCGATTTCCCCAAACTCGCAGAAACCATGTTCCGCGACCGTGCTTGCCAGTTCAAGGAGCGGCTCGGCTGGGATGTAGAGGTCGACGACAACGGTTTTGAGCGCGATCAATATGATGATCTCAAGCCGCTCTATGTCATCTGGGAAAATGCAGACGGGACCCACGGCGGCTCTTACCGGCTTCTGCCGACGACCGGGAATTGCATGGTGAATGATCATTTCACTCATGTGATGGATGGGAGCGCCATCCGCAGCCCGTTTATCTGGGAATGCACGCGGTTTTGCCTGTCAAAAGGCGCCCCCAGCCATGTTGCGGCTGCGCTTGTGCTCGCCGGTGCGCCGTTCGTTCAGGAATTTGGGATACGCCATGTTGTTGGTGTCTTCGATGCGCGCATGGTCCGCATTTACCGCATGATCGGGTCCTCGCCCGAAGTGTTGGGCTCGATCGGCGAAGGCCGGGATCAAATCAGCGTAGGGCTCTGGGAATTTGCACAAGACGCGGAGGGGCGCGTTTCCAAGGTTGCGGGTATTTCGCCCGAGCAGATCCGCCACTGGTTCGATCTTTCCTTCGGTTCAAAAGGGGCAGACATGGAGCCGCTCGCAATGACGGCCTAAGCCCACTGGTGCGTCGCACCTCTCAAGGGTAGGGTCGGCCCATGACCCTACCCGCATTTGCATTTTCAGACGATCAGGCCGAGGCGCACGATGCCATCGCTGAGGCTTTGCGGGGCGCGGGCATCGATCTGGACAATGCAACGACCATGCCGGCCCGGGCGGGCAAAACGCGGATCATGGCCGTGACCGGCAAAGCCGGGTCTGGCAAAACACTGCTGCTTGCGGAGTTGGTGAAAGCCCTCAGGGACTGTGGGATCGATGTCGTCTCCGGTGATTATGAGGGCCGTAAACGCAAAGATCGCCGCACATTGGCCATTCTGGCCCCGACAAACAAAGCGGCCTCTGTCTTGCGTATGCGTGGTGTGCCTGCGACGACAATCCACCGGATCCTCTATACACCTGTCTACGACCCCGAATATGAGCGGATCGCCGAATGGCTTGCAGGCAATGGCGAGCGCCCCGACATCGAAGGCCTGGGCGACGCAGCCCTCGATCGCGCGCAAGCGTTTTACGCCTCAAACGCCTCCATACCTGGCGCTCTCGCGGCTGCAGGGCTGCGAGGGTCTGATTTCATCACCGGGTGGAAACGCCGCGAAGATCCTCTCGATGTTGGCTTTATTGATGAAGCCTCGATGCTGGATGATCGACAATTCGAGGATCTTTGCGAGATTTTTCCCACGCTCTTGTTGTTCGGAGACCCGGCGCAATTGGCGCCTGTCAACCAATCGGGGGCCATGGTCTTTGATCGGCTGGCTGAGACGCAGGTTCATCACCTGTCTCGCATTCACCGGCAGGCGGCGGATAACCCGATCCTTGATCTGGCCCATGCATTGGCTGACCCCCAATTGGAGTTTCAGGATTTTGAAGCCATGGTGGCGGAAAAGGCCAAGGCGGATGATCGCGTGATTTGGGGTCAACGTGTCGAGGTTGATCTGATGGCGCGCAGCCCTGTGCTGGTCTGGCGCAACGCAACACGCATCCGTTTGATCAACGCCTTCCGGTCAGTCCATGGGGCCCCTGAGGATATGTTGCTCGAAGGCGAGCCGCTTATTTGCGACGGTATCGAATTGCCGCTTAAACATCGAAAGAAGCGCCTCGATCTTGAGGCGCGCGGCCTGATCAAAGGGGCGCAGGTGATCTATCTCGGCGCCGGGCGCAAAACCGGTTTTTCGCGATTGCACGTTATGGGGGCCGAAGATCCGCGCGTGTCTGCCGCGTCAATTGTAAAGATCGAGAAGCCGGATGAGGAAGAACCCTTCATTCCGCACGCGGCCCGCATGGGCGCCACGTTTCTTCACGGCGCCGCCGTGACGATCCACAAGGCACAGGGATCACAATGGGAAAACGTGCAGGTTTTCGCGCCCGATCTTTTCGTCGCCGCCCGCATGGGTCGGGTCGAAGCGGGACAACCGCTCTGGAAGCGATTGGCCTATGTGGCTATCACGCGTGCGCAATCCCGCTTGTATTGGATCGTACGGAACAGACTGGCCAAGCCGACCTATGCCTTGCGGATTGATGATCTGGACGTCCCAGCACCTGTGCTGAAACTGGAAGAGGAAACGAGCCCATGAAACGTATACTCGTGACAGGGGCAAGCTCCGGCATCGGAGCGGAGGTAGCACGTCATTTTCTGGACAATGGTTGGCACGTTGGGCTGATGGCTCGTCGGAGGGACGCCCTCGAACGCGTGGCACAGGACCATGAAAATGCCGATGTCCTTGTGGCGGATGTGACGCGCGAGGGAGAGGTCAAGGCGGCCTTCGATGCGTTCGGTGAGATTGATGTTCTCTTCAATAACGCCGGCACCTTTGGTGTGCCGGGCTGTATTGATGAAATTCCGCTGGAGACATGGCACGAGGTGGTGGCGGTGAATTTGACCGGTATGTTTCTGTGTGCCCGTGAGGCATTTGCCCGGATGCGAGCTCAGGGCGGGCGCATAATCAACAATGGCAGCATCTCGGCCCATGTGCCGCGTGAGAATGCGGTGTGCTACACGACGACCAAACATGCGATCACAGGGCTGACAAAACAGCTGTCGCTCGATGGGCGGGCGCTGGGGATTGCATGCGGACAGATCGACATTGGCAATGCGCGTACGGAATTGCTGGAAGAGCTCGCAGCGCGGACAGGTGTGCCGCAGCCCATGATGCAGGTCGGTGATGTCGCGAAGGGCGTGATGTACATGGCCAGCTTGCCACCCGAGGCCAACGTGCAATTCATGACGGTCATGGCCCGCGAAATGCCCTATATCGGGCGCGGTTAGGCTCTATCGCAGCGCGGCGGTGATCGTTCTTGTATCGATGGGTGTGCCTTGGCGCACCAGCGTGATGTCACCTGTGTAAGTGCCCGGAGGCCATCCTTCGGCAGGCGCGCGTTTTCCGCCCGCACGAAAGAATTGGGCCCTGTTGCGGTCTAGCTCGGCTTCAGTTTCGAAAACGAGGCCGCGGGGTCCTGTAATGGATAGTCGCATCACGTCACCGATCTGCGCGCCGAACCCAAAGCCAAAAAGGACCAATGGGGCGTCTCGGGCGATCTGCTGTGCGGCAAGGCCTGATTTGACATCATCATACTCCGGGACTGAGCGCGAGAACCCGATATCCAGAAGTCCGCCCGCTTTGTATTGGACGTCGCCAGCCCAAAGCGTTTGATCCGATGGGCCACAGGTCTGAGCCCCGTCGGGCCTGAACGGATCCACGACCTCATCGTCTTTACGGATTGAGAGATGCAAATGTGCAAATTCGGTACGTCCTGAGAGACCAATGTCGCCCAATGGGTCACCAGCCGCAACGGACGCGCCTTGCGCAACAGTGACGGAGCCTTTGCGCAGATGACAATATTGCGTGACCCACCCATCCGCATGGGTCACGACCACGCCATTCCCGCAGTCACGTCCCTCAAGGTCACCGCCCCGATAGACGTCGTCCGCCATCCCGTCGCGCACCCCGGTGACAATGCCCGGCGCGGCGGCTCTCACGGAAACACGGTCTTCAATGCTATTGCGAAGCGGCAGGGCGATGTCGGTGCCTTTGTGCCCGTCATAGCTCAGGGCGCCGCACATGAAGTCTTGCCAGCCCGGACCCGGGTCCGTGTCGACGTAATTCTGTATGTAACAGGTGTCGCCCAACTTGCAGTCGACGGGCCACTCAAGCAAAACCTCCGCCGAAGCACTGGCTGCGGCGGAGATCAGGATCATAGCCGTTAGGCTGCGTTTCATTCTGCTGTGAGAAGAGGCGGCTTCTTTTTGGAGGACAGGCGCGGATTGTCCGGACCGGACAAGCTCAAGTCCAACTCGCCGTCCTTCACGGCAACCTTCACAACACCGCCTTTGGCAAGCGTGCCAAACAGCAATTCCTCTGCCAGCGGCTTCTTGATGTGCTCTTGGATCACACGACCCAACGGGCGGGCGCCCATCTTGTCGTCATAGCCCTTGTCGGCAAGCCATTCCGCCGCCGGCTTGGTCAATTCAATCGTCACATTACGATCCATGAGCTGAGCTTCCAGCTGGAGCACGAACTTCTCGACCACACGCAATATGACCGACTTCGGCAAGGGTGCGAAGGAGATCACCGCGTCCAGACGGTTGCGGAATTCCGGCGTGAACGTCCGCTCGATTGCGGCTGTGTCTTCGCCTTCACGGCGATCCCGGCCAAACCCGATTGCCGCTTTGGCTTGCTCGGCTGCCCCGGCGTTGGAGGTCATGATCAAAATGACATTGCGGAAATCAACCGTGCGGCCATTGTGATCGGTCAGGGACCCATGATCCATAACTTGGAGCAGGATGTTGTAGACGTCCGGGTGTGCTTTCTCCATCTCGTCGAGCAATAGCACGCAGTGCGGATGCTGATCCACGCCATCTGTCAATTGGCCGCCCTGGTCAAAACCGACATAGCCGGGAGGTGCGCCGATGAGCCGTGAGACGGCGTGTTTTTCCATGTATTCAGACATGTCAAAACGCAGCAGCTCAACACCCAAAGTCGCTGCCAGCTGTTTCGCAACTTCAGTTTTGCCGACGCCGGTTGGACCTGCGAAGAGGTAGTTTCCGATTGGCTTCTCAGGCTCGCGCAGACCGGCACGCGCCAGCTTGATCGCGGAGGAGAGGGCCACGATGGCATCGTCTTGTCCGAAGACCACGCGTTTGAGCGACTTCTCGAGATCTTTGAGCACCGCGGCATCGTCTTTCGAGACGTTCTTCGGAGGAATACGGGCAATTTTCGCCACGACGGCTTCGATTTCCTTGGTCCCGATTGTCTTTTTGCGCTTGCTCTCCGCCAGCAGGTGCTGGGCCGCACCCGCTTCGTCGATGACGTCGATGGCTTTGTCGGGCAATTTACGGTCGTTGATATAGCGCGAGGACAATTCAACGGCGGTTTTGACAGCATCGGCCGTATATTTCACACCATGGTGCTCTTCGAAGTAGGGCTTCAGGCCTCGCAGGATCTTTACAGAATCCTCGACCGATGGCTCATTCACATCGATTTTCTGGAACCGTCTTGACAGCGCACGGTCTTTCTCGAAGTGCTGACGAAATTCCTTATATGTCGTCGACCCCATCGTTCTCAACTTGCCGCCCTGAAGTGCGGGCTTGAGCAGGTTGGACGCGTCCATTGCGCCGCCTGATGTGGCGCCCGCGCCAATGACCGTGTGGATTTCATCAATGAACAGCACGGCGTCCGGGTGATCTTCAAGCTCGGTCACAACGGCCTTGAGGCGCTCTTCGAAATCACCGCGATAGCGGGTCCCGGCCAGCAAAGCGCCCATATCCAGCGAGTAAATCGTGGTATTGGACAGAACCTCGGGCGTCTCTCCTGCAACAATCTTGCGGGCCAGGCCTTCTGCAATGGCCGTTTTGCCGACGCCGGGGTCTCCCACCAAAAGGGGATTGTTCTTGCGGCGGCGACACAGCACCTGAATGCAGCGTTCCACCTCATGATCACGTCCGATAAGAGGATCGATATCTCCAGCCTGCGACTTGGCATTGAGATCTACGCAATACTTTCCAAGAGCGCTTTCTTTTTGCTCGCCTTGGGGTTCTGGCGTAATGGTTTCCTCTTCCTCGGCGCCTTGCACCGGGCGGGCTTCACCATATGCAGGATCCTTCGCAACACCGTGTGCGATGTAGTTCACGGCATCATAGCGCGTCATGTCCTGTTCTTGCAGGAAGTAGGCTGCATTGCTTTCGCGTTCGGCAAAGATTGCGACCAGCACATTTGCGCCTGTGACTTCTGTGCGACCAGAGCTTTGCACATGGATTGCGGCGCGTTGAATGACACGCTGGAAAGCCGCCGTGGGAACCGCTTCGGACCCTTCGATATCAGTGACAAGGTTGCTGAGATCATCATCGACGAATTCAACCAATGTCTGGCGGAGCTCTTCGGTATCAACAGAGCATGCTTTCATCACACGGCTCGCATCGGGCTCATCGATCAGCGCAAGCAGCAGGTGTTCGAGCGTGGCAAACTCGTGGGAGCGGCTGTTGGCGAGCGCCAAAGCCGAGTGGATCGCCTGCTCAAGTGTATTCGAGAATGAAGGCACGTCGCGGTGCTCCTTCTAGTTTGGGTCTTCAGGCAGTGTCACCTGATCAACCGTGGCCTCTTAAAGTTAAAGTTTGGTCGACAGCGGGCCGGCTTCAAGTTTTTTCTGACAATTCCCGATCACAAATCGTGTCGTGGCGGTGAATTTGGTCACATTAAAACCTGTCTTTGCGGGCGCGGATCTCGGCGAAGACATCAACGGGATCCTGGCCGCTCATGCCGATTTGTGCCTGTACGTCCGGTATATGGGCGCGCAAAAACGGGTTGGTCGCCAGCTCGAGGCTGAGGGTTGAGGGAACAGTCGCTCGCCCGTGAGCGCGCGCGGCTGCGATGGCGTCTGTACGAGAGATAAGCTCCGCGTTGTCCGGTTCAATAGTGCGCGCGAAGGCGGCGTTGCTTGTGGCGTATTCGTGGCCGGAACAGACAAGCGTGTCAGGGGGCAGCTGCGCGAGTTTGCTCAGGCTTGCATGCATTTGCGCGGCGGTGCCTTCGAAGAGGCGACCACAGCCCAACGCCATAAGCGAGTCTGCGCTGAACAAGAGGCCGGATTGGGCGAAATAGAAGGCAACATGGCCGATGGTATGCCCCGAGACATCCATGACCATCATCTCTTCGCCACACAGGGCATGCGTATCGCCGTCCTGAACAGAATGGCTCAGCTCGGGCAGCCGATGTGCGTCAGCCGCGGCCCCCCAAACCTTGGCGGGCGCTTTTGCCAGAATGTCTGCAACGGCCCCGGTATGATCATCGTGGTGATGGGTCAGAAGGATGTGATCCAGCGTCCAGTTGCGCCTTTGCAGCTCAGCCAGAATTGGGGCCGCTTCGGGCGCGTCGATCAATGCGGTTTCGCCACTTTCAGCATCGTGGATCAGATACGCATAATTATCTGACAGACAGGGGATCGTGACGAGGTCCAAAGCCATGGTGTTCTGTGCGCTCCTTGATCTAAGATGTTCGAAGTCTGACCCAGGAAGGCGCAAGCTGCAATGCATCTTGATGTACAAGACCTGCACGCATTTTATTACCGGAGCACTCTTGGGCGTGCCGTTCAAAAGGTGCTGCGGGACAAGCTGCGGCAGGTCTGGCCCGATACGAAAGGACGAACGGTCGCGGGCTTTGGCTTCGCAGCCCCTCTGTTGCGACCGTTTTTGAGCGATGCCCGCCGGGTGATGGCGCTGATGCCCGCGCAACAAGGGGTGATCCATTGGCCGGCCGGTCAGCCGAATGTCTCTGTATTGACGGAAGAAGTGCGCTGGCCTGTCGAGACGGGCCATATTGACCGGCTCGTTGTGCTGCACGGGCTCGATTCATCGGAACACCCGACGCCTCTCTTCGATGAGATCTACCGCGTTTTGGGGCCGGGGGGACGTGTGGTGTTTATCGTGCCGAACCGGTCCGGGCTTTGGGCGCGGAGCGAGACGACACCTTTTGGGTTTGGCCGACCCTATTCGTCCAGCCAACTCGACAGCCAGCTCAAATGGCACGACTTCGTCCCCGGGGATCACGCCTCCTTGCTCTATCAACCACCGTCGACGCGAAAGATCTGGCGCAAGACATCGGGTTTTTGGGAGCAGACAGGACAAAAAATCCCCGGCGTTATGGCGGGTGGCGTGCTGATGGTCGAGGCGACGAAGAAGTACCCTCCGCGCCCACGGGGTGCAGGCGAGCGTGCGCGGCCCAGTTTCGGCATCCTGACGCCATCGCCTGAAGTCAAACCCGTTTAAGATGCATGGGCCTCTGGGTCTGCACCTCATGCGGCACTGCAGCAATCGCAGTTTCGGCGGTTTTGGCGATAAGAATCGTGAGAAATTCATGAATTAGGCGACGTTTTCTTATGCTCGTATTTGCGCAATAGGTCGCATCCCGATTAACCATCTGAAATTACGACTTATTCCATGATGGTTAAATCGCGCCATTCGTGTTGCGAGGTTGCAAAGCCTCTGCTACATCCCCCCTGATTTTGGCGCCTTGCACACACGCGAGGCCAAAACTACGCCTCCGTCGGTGAAGATTGACCGATGACAACGGGGCCAGACAGCGGAAGGGTGGACGTGTCAGAACCAGCTTCGATCTCCTCCGGCATCGCGGAACGCTATGCCACCGCGGTGTTCGAGATTGCGCTCGAGAACAAGGAGCTTCCAAAGCTGGAAGCCAATCTCGACGATCTTGCAGCCGCACTCGATGAAAGCGCCGACCTGCGTGACCTGATTTCGTCGCCCGTGTATGCGCGCGATGCACAGGAAACCGCGATCACATCGGTTGCCTCGAAAATGAAACTGCTGCCGGTGATGGGCAACGTGCTGGGCTTGATGGCGCAGAAACGTCGTCTGTTTGTTCTGCCGCAACTCGTTGCACAGCTGCGCGCGGCAATCGCCGATCACAAGGGCGAAGTCACGGCAGAGGTATCGGCCGCTCAAGCGCTGACGAAAGCTCAGTCCGATGCGCTCGCCAAGCAGCTCAAGGCGTCCGTTGGCAAAGATGTCAAAGTAAATGTCACCGTCGATGAAAGCCTCATCGGCGGTTTTGTCGTTAAAGTGGGCTCGAAGATGATCGATACGTCGATCCGCTCCAAGCTCAACTCCCTGCAAAATGCTATGAAAGAGGTCGGATAAATGGGTATCCAAGCAGCAGAGATTTCTGCGATCCTGAAAGAGCAGATCAAGAACTTCGGCTCTGAAGCTGAAGTTGCTGAGGTTGGCCGTGTGCTCTCCGTGGGCGACGGTATTGCCCGCGTTTACGGTCTCGATAACATTCAGGCCGGTGAGATGGTCGAGTTCCCTGGCGGCATCCGCGGCATGGCGCTCAACCTTGAGACCGACAACGTCGGTGTTGTGATCTTCGGCTCCGACCGCGACATTAAAGAAGGCGACACCGTTAAGCGCACAAACGCGATTGTGGACGTTCCCACGGGCGACGCGCTGCTCGGCCGTGTTGTGGACGGTCTGGGCAACCCGCTCGACGGCAAAGGTCCTATCGAGACATCCACGCGTTCTGTTGCGGACGTGAAAGCGCCGGGCATCATCCCGCGTAAATCCGTGCACGAGCCGATGGCCACAGGCCTCAAGTCCGTCGACGCGATGATCCCGATTGGCCGTGGCCAGCGTGAGCTTATCATTGGCGACCGTCAAACAGGTAAGACAGCTGTTGCTCTCGACGCGATCCTGAACCAGAAATCCTACAACGAAGCCGCAGGCGATGATGAGAGCAAAAAGCTCTACTGCATCTATGTCGCCGTGGGCCAAAAGCGCTCCACTGTGGCGCAGCTGGTGAAACGCCTCGAAGAATCCGGTGCGATTGAGTACTCGATCGTGGTCGCGGCCACTGCCTCCGACCCCGCGCCGATGCAGTTCTTGGCGCCTTATGCCGCGACTGCCATGGCCGAGCATTTCCGTGACAATGGCCGCCACGCGCTGATCATCTACGATGACCTTTCCAAGCAAGCGGTTGCCTATCGTCAGATGTCCCTGCTGCTCCGTCGCCCGCCGGGTCGTGAAGCCTATCCGGGCGACGTTTTCTACCTCCACTCGCGGCTCCTCGAGCGTTCCGCGAAGCTCAACGAAGACAATGGCGCGGGCTCGCTGACGGCTCTGCCGATCATTGAAACTCAGGGCGGTGACGTCTCGGCCTTTATTCCGACCAACGTGATCTCGATCACCGACGGCCAGATCTTCCTTGAGACCGAGCTTTTCTACCAGGGCATTCGTCCCGCGGTGAACACTGGTCTGTCGGTCTCGCGTGTGGGCTCCTCGGCCCAAACCGACGCGATGGCCTCTGTGGCGGGTCCGGTGAAGCTGTCCCTCGCGCAGTATCGCGAAATGGCAGCCTTCGCCCAGTTCGGCTCCGACCTCGACGCCGCAACCCAGCAGTTGCTGGCCCGTGGCGCGCGCCTGACCGAGCTGATGAAGCAGCCGCAATACTCGCCGCTGACGAACGCAGAGATCGTGTGCATCATTTTCGCAGGTACCAACGGCTACCTCGACAGTGTTGAAGTCGCCGATATTGGACGCTGGGAATCGAGCTTCCTCGCCTTCCTGCGTGGACAGAAAGCGGACTTCCTGCAGTGGATTGCCGACGAAGATCCCAAGTTCAAAAAGGGTGAGCCTGTCGACAAGATGAAAGCGGTTCTCGACGAATTTGCCGCGACGTTCTCGTAAGGAGGGGCTGACCCATGCCTTCCCTGAAGGACCTTAAAAACAGGATCGAGTCGGTCAAATCGACCCGCAAGATCACCAAGGCCATGCAGATGGTGGCCGCCGCGAAGTTGCGGCGGGCCCAAGAAGCTGCCGAACAGGCGCGGCCCTACACAGAGCGGTTCAATACCGTAATGGCAGGGCTTGCCGCATCGGTTGGTGGGTCTGATAGCGCACCCAAGCTGCTTTCGGGCACCGGGTCGGATCAGGTGCATCTGCTTGTCGTAATGACTGCCGAGCGTGGTCTTTGCGGTGGCTTCAACGCCAACATCGCCAAGCTGGCACGAAATCATGCTGCGGAGCTTCAAGCCAAGGGCAAGACCGTCAAGGTCCTGACCGTGGGCAAGAAAGGTCGTGACGCGATCAAGCGCGACCTTGGCGATCTTTTCGTCGGTCACGTGGACCTCACAGAAGTCAAGCGGATCGGTTACGGCGACGCACAAGGCATTGCCAAAGACGTGCTGGCCCGTTTCGATGGCGGTGAATTTGATGTGGCGACGATCTTTTACTCGAAGTTCCAAAACGTCGTGACGCAAATCCCCACGGCTCAGCAAATCATCCCGGCCGCTTTCGAGGCAGAGGGTGACGCTGACGGCGCCACAACGCTCTACGATTATGAGCCCAGCGAAGAGGCGATCCTTGCAGATCTCTTGCCGCGCGGTGTGGCGACGGCCATATTCTCGGCGTTGCTTGAGAATGGCGCATCGGAGCAGGGCGCGCGGATGTCCGCCATGGACAACGCGACACGCAACGCTGGCGAAATGATCGACCGGCTGACCATCGAGTTCAACCGCTCGCGTCAGGCCGTGATCACCAACGAACTGATCGAAATCATCTCGGGCGCGGAAGCGCTCTAAGAACTGGAGATAACATCAATGGCTAACGCAAAAGGCAAAGTGACCCAGGTCATCGGCGCCGTTGTCGACGTTCAGTTCGACGACCATCTGCCTGCAATTTTGAACGCGCTGAACACAGAGAACGACGGCAAGACCCTTGTCCTCGAAGTGGCCCAGCACCTCGGTGAAAACACCGTCCGCACCATTGCGATGGACGCGACGGAAGGTCTCGTACGTGGTCAGGAAGTGTCCGACACGGGCGCGCCGATTTCGATCCCCGTGGGGAACGCCACCCTGGGTCGAATCCTCAACGTTGTGGGCGAGCCCGTAGACGAAGGCGGTCCTGTTGAGGCCACCGAGCGCCGCGCTATTCACCAGGATGCGCCGGAGTTTGCCGAGCAATCCACAGAATCCGAGATCCTCGTGACAGGCATCAAGGTTGTTGACCTTCTGGCGCCATACGCGAAGGGCGGTAAGATTGGCCTCTTCGGCGGTGCCGGTGTGGGCAAGACCGTTCTCATCATGGAATTGATCAACAATATCGCGAAGGTGCACTCGGGCTATTCCGTGTTCGCCGGTGTGGGCGAGCGGACCCGTGAGGGCAATGACCTTTACCACGAGATGATCGAATCCAACGTGATCAAGCCTGACAACCTCGAAGACAGCCAAGTGGCCCTGGTCTACGGCCAGATGAACGAACCTCCCGGTGCGCGTGCTCGTGTGGCTCTGACAGGTCTGACACTTGCGGAGCAATTCCGTGACCAGTCCGGGACAGACGTTCTGTTCTTCGTGGACAACATCTTCCGCTTTACACAAGCCGGTTCCGAGGTCTCCGCTCTCTTGGGTCGTATCCCCTCCGCTGTGGGCTACCAGCCGACACTGGCCACCGACATGGGTGCGATGCAGGAACGCATTACCTCCACCAAGCAGGGCTCGATTACATCGATCCAAGCGGTCTATGTGCCTGCGGACGACCTTACCGACCCCGCGCCTGCGACAACCTTTGCGCACTTGGACGCCACGACCGTTCTGTCGCGTGCGATCTCCGAGCTTGGCATCTACCCGGCCGTGGACCCGCTCGACAGCTCCTCGCGTCTGATGGACCCGCAGGTCGTTGGGGAAGAGCACTATAAAGTGGCCTCCGACGTTCAGCAGATCCTGCAGAAATACAAGTCTCTGCAAGACATCATCGCCATTCTCGGCATGGACGAACTGTCGGAAGAAGACAAACTCACTGTGGCCCGCGCCCGGAAGATCCAACGCTTCCTGTCGCAGCCTTTCGACGTGGCGAAAGTCTTCACCGGCTCTGATGGTGTTCAGGTTCCGCTGGAAGACACAATCGCGTCCTTCAAGGCCGTTGTCGCCGGCGAGTATGACCACCTGCCCGAAGGTGCCTTCTACATGGTAGGCGGCATCGACGAGGTGATCGCCAAAGCCGAGAAGATGGCTGCGGAAGCTGCTTAAGTCTAAACTCCCGCGCCACACTTCGGGTGTGTCGCGGGCCTCAAGTTCGAGGAGAGAGACATGCAATTTGATCTGGTAAGCCCTGAGCGCAGCCTTGCGTCGCTCGAGGTGACCGCTGTGCAGATCCCGGGCGCCGATGGCGACATGACAGCCATGGCCGATCATGCTCCGACGATCACGACGCTGCGCCCCGGTATCCTGAAAGCCGAGAGCAGCAACGGGACAACGGAATACCTCGTGACTGGCGGTTTTGCCGAGATCGGTGCGGCGGGTGTCACGGTTTTGGCGGAGCGCGCTCTGCCCAAGGCGGACGTGACGCAGGACGATGTCGATGCAATGCTCGCCGATGCCAAGGCGGCGGTGGATGGCGCAGCGGCGGAAGCGGCAGATGATGCCGCGAAACTGCTGGCCGACATGACAGCGCTCGCCAGCGAGATCGGTCTCAAAGCCAGCGCTTGATCTCTCGGCAGAAAAGCTCATTTTGAAAGGACGCGTTTCGTTTTGGAGCGCGTCTTTTTCTTTGTCTGACAGGTCTTGGAGCTTTGCAGGATGAAGCGGTTGACGACAGGCGCCATTGGTGTGGATCAGGGCAACGAAGCGCTCTTCTCGCATCATGACGTTGATGGCGACATGTGGACCGGCGAAGGTCCTCGGGAAGTGCGAAAGCGGATTACCTTTTCCGCGCCGTTCAAACAAGCGCCCTCGGTTCATCTGTCTTTGGCGCTGTTCGATCTTGATCAACAGACCAATCCCCGCGCGGATCTCAAGGCAGAACGCATCGATCAGGACGGGTTTGACGCGGTGTTTTGCACATGGTCAGACACGCGGGTGGCGCGGGTACGGATTTCGTGGCTGGCCATAGGCGCGCTTGCCTCGGATGACGACTGGGATATTGAGTGAAACGGCAGTCTTGCCCGGTCATACCCGTGTTTGCGGCGGCTCTTAGATATTTTTGACGAGAGGCCGGGAAGTGCTGGTCAAGGCGCGCGCCGCGCCCTAGAACAACCTTTGATCCGCAAGGGAGGGACCCCATGGCCGACGATCTGTTCAACTCATTCATGACTGGCCCTGATGAAAGTGGTCGGTTCGGTAAGTTTGGAGGCCGCTTTGTCTCCGAGACTTTGATGCCGCTGATCCTCTCGCTGGAAGAGGAATATGAGAAGGCCAAGACGGATCAGAGCTTCTGGGACGAGATGAACCATCTGTGGACCCATTACGTGGGTCGCCCGTCCCCTTTGTATTTCGCAGAGCGACTGACTGAGCGCCTGGGCGGCGCGAAAGTCTACATGAAGCGCGATGAGCTCAATCACACTGGCGCGCACAAGATCAACAATGTGCTGGGCCAGATCATCCTCGCGCGGCGCATGGGCAAAAGCCGGATCATCGCGGAGACGGGCGCGGGCCAGCATGGCGTGGCCACGGCGACGGTCTGTGCGAAGTTTGGCCTGAAATGCGTGGTTTATATGGGCGCCCACGATGTAGAGCGCCAGGCGCCCAATGTCTTCCGCATGCGCTTGCTTGGTGCCGAAGTCATCCCGGTGACTTCGGGTCGCGGGACGCTGAAAGATGCGATGAACGATGCGCTGCGCGATTGGGTGACCAATGTGCGCGATACGTTTTATTGCATTGGCACTGTCGCGGGCCCGCATCCCTATCCGGCCATGGTGCGTGATTTTCAGGCCATCATCGGCAAGGAGGCCAAGGCGCAGATGATGGAGGCCGAAGGCCGTTTGCCCGACACGATCATCGCGGCGATTGGAGGAGGGTCCAATGCGATGGGTCTGTTCTTCCCGTTCCTCGATGACAAGGAGGTGGGCATCATAGGCGTCGAAGCGGGCGGCAAGGGCGTCAATCAGAAGATGGAGCATTGTGCATCCCTGACGGGCGGGCGCCCGGGCGTGTTGCACGGCAACCGGACCTATCTGTTGCAAGATGATGACGGCCAGATCCTTGAAGGCTTCTCGATCTCGGCGGGGCTCGATTACCCGGGCATCGGCCCGGAGCATGCCTGGCTGCATGAGATCGGCCGTGCGGAATATGTCGCCATTACGGACAAGGAAGCGCTGGAAGCCTTCCAGCTTTGTTGTGAAACCGAAGGCATCATCCCTGCGCTTGAGCCCTCACACGCCCTGGCGCATGTGGCCAAGATCGCGCCAGAGCTGCCCAAGGATCATATCATCTGCATGAACATGTGTGGCCGCGGCGACAAGGACATCTTTACTGTCGCGCGTCATCTGGGCTTTGACATGTCTGGTCCGGAAGGCCGCTCGGTCGAATAGTCGGGGTTTACCCGGCTGCGTTTTCGCGCGATTTAGGCGCGTCTCTCTTCGTCAGACGGAGGCCATTATGGCACGCCACCTCATCACTTCTGCGATCCCGTATATCAACGGGATCAAGCATCTCGGCAATCTTGTTGGCTCGCAATTGCCGGCGGATCTCTATGCGCGCTATCTCAGGGCGCGGGGGCATGAGGTGTTGTTTCTGTGCGCGACAGACGAGCATGGAACGCCGGCGGAGCTTGCAGCGGCCAAGGCGGGCAAGCCCGTGGCGGAGTATTGCGCGGAGATGCATGCGGTTCAGGCAGAAATCGCCAAAGGGTTCCGGCTGTCTTTCGATCACTTCGGGCGGTCGTCTTCTGAGCAAAACCGCGTTTTGACGCAGCATTTTGCAGGCGTGCTGGCCGACAATGACCTGATCCGGGAAGTGGTGGAGACGCAGATTTATTCCAAGGCTGACGGGCGCTTTCTGCCGGACAGATATATTGAGGGCACATGCCCCAATTGCGGCTTTGAGAGCGCGCGTGGCGATCAATGTGACAATTGCACAAAGCAGCTGGACCCGACCGATCTGATCGAGCCCTATTCGACGATTTCCGGCTCCAAAGACCTCGAGGAGCGGCAAACCAAGCATCTCTATCTGCGCCAATCGGAAATGAGGGAGCAGTTGGAGGCCTGGATCGACAGCAAGTCTGATTGGCCCATTCTGACGACGTCGATTGCCAAGAAATGGCTGACCGATGGCGACGGTTTGCAAGATCGCGGCATCACGCGGGATCTCGATTGGGGTGTGCCGGTCAAGCGCGGCCGCGAAGACTGGCCCGGCATGGAAGGCAAGGTGTTCTACGTCTGGTTTGACGCGCCCATTGAATACATCGCCAGTGCCCAGGAATGGGTTGATGCGGGCGAGGGGCGCGATTGGGAGCGTTGGTGGCGCACGGATAAAGGCGCGGAGGATGTCGTCTACACCCAGTTCATGGGCAAGGATAACGTCCCGTTCCATACGCTGAGCTTCCCGGCGACGATCCTTGGCTCCAAAGAGCCCTGGAAGCTCGTGGATTACATCAAATCCTTCAACTACCTGAACTATGAAGGTGGCCAGTTCTCGACCTCGCGGGGGCGCGGTGTCTTTCAGGATCAGGCGCTTGAGATCTTGCCCGCGGATTACTGGCGCTGGTGGTTGCTCTCCAATGTGCCGGAAACCTCTGATTCCGAGTTTACCTGGGAGAATTTTCAGGCGGGCGTGAACAAGGATCTCGCCGATGTCTTGGGCAATTTCGTCTCCCGTGTGACGAAGTTCTGCCGTTCCAAGTTTGGTGAAGAGGTGCCTGACGGGACTTATGGTCCCCAGGAAGCCGCGCTCATCGAAGATCTGACCACGCGCCTGCACGCCTATGAGGCGCATTTGGAGGCGATGGAAGTGCGCAAGTCTGCGCAAGAGTTGCGCGCCATCTGGGTGGCGGGCAATGAATACCTCCAAGAGGCTGCGCCCTGGTCGACCTTCAAGGAAGACCCGGCGCGCGCCGCGGGCCAGATCCGTCTCGCGTTGAACCTGATCCGGTTTTACGCTGTGATTTCACAGCCCTTTATTCCCGATGCCGCAGCCCAGCTCATGGCAGCGATGCACACGGATGATGACAGCTGGCCCGAGGACGTCGCGGCGGCTCTTGAAGCTTTGCCTTCGGGTCATGCTTTCACGGTGCCAGACGTGTCTTTCCGCAAGATTGGCGATGATGAGCGCGCAGAATGGCAAGAGCGTTTCGCGGGCACCCGTGCGTAAGCACGACCAAAGATTGCCGCTCTCAACCTGAGCCATTTGCGGCGGCGGCCCCATTTTTTGTGACTGCGCAACAGCCGCATAAAGTGCTCGCGTTCCGAGTTGATTCCGATCGGGGCGGGTGGTGTTGAATAATAGACATCCATGGGTTTTCATCCTTGTTAGGTTTCACCTAGACTGCCTATGAATTGGCTGGAAAAAACCTGATGAAATTGGCAATAAGGGTTTCATGAATGAAACCCATGCCTCTCTGGATGACCTTCTGCTCTTTGCATTGGTTGCGCAGATGGGGTCCCTCAGCGCGGCCAGTCGTCAGTGTGATATGCCGTTGCCCACAGTGTCGCGGCGCATGGCAGGGCTCGAGCGTGATCTGGGTCGCAAGCTCTTTGTTCGAGGCGCGCGCGGCTATGCTCTGACTGCGGATGGGCGTTCTCTGGCGGAAGAACTGGAGGGGTTGGCCCATATCCGCGCGCGCGTGCGGGCCTGGTCGGAGCGCGTGTCGGGGCCCGTGGCAGTCCGCATAACAGCCGGAACATGGAGCGCGCGGCACATAGCGTTGAATTTGCCGCCCATTTCACAGGACGCGTTGTGGGCCCCTGTGTTCGTGCCTTCAGACGCGAAGCTTGATCTGGCGCGTCGCGAGGCCGATGTCGGCATTCGTAATGCCGCGCCAGATCACAACTGGCTTGCGGGCCGTAAGTTGGCTCCCGTAGAATTTGCGATTTACGGTCGGCCTGAGGCGACCGGATTTATCGCCAGCACCAACAACACGCCCTCTCAAAACTGGCTGCAGGCGCATTTTCCTGAAGATATCCGCCTCCGCGCCGGCGATCCGCGGCTTGCTTTGGATCTGGCGCTGGCGGGGCATGGCCGTGTTCTCTTGCCCATGTTTGCGGGGCGCAGCACTGAGCTGAACCAAGTCTCGGAGCCAATCGATGCGTTGCGCCATGAGGCTTGGTTGGTCGTTCATGACCAAGCGCGGCACGAGCCACCTATTCGGGCCGCGCTTGATATGGTGGGGGCGCTGTTTGAGGCGGCGCCCGGCGCGTGAGCGTGCTTAGACGGAGTCGATCCCCATCATTTCGATGGCAAAGGTCAGATCTTTGCCCGCGAGAGGATGGTTGGCATCCAGAACGACTTCAGTGTCATTGGCGTCCACAACCATCACAGGGATGGCTTGCCCGTCGGGGCCTTGCATTTGCAATTGTGTGCCCGGCTCGGTCGGAATGTGGTCCGGGATTTCGCTGCGCGGAACAGCTTGGCGCGCGCCTGGGTTCAGGGGGCCGTAAGCATCTGCGCATTCGATCTGAACAGTCTTCTTGTCTCCGACAACCATGCCCGGGATGGCCGTGTCGAGCCCGGGGATGATCTGGCCGGAGCCTACCACGAATTCGAGCGGTTCGCGCCCGTCCGAGCTGTCGAACGTTGTCCCGTCATCAAGAGTGCCGGTATAGTGAATGCGCACAGTATCGCCCGCTTTGGCCTGCGTCATGGGAAACCTCTTGTCCTTTTTTGAGAGAAGGGAGGCCGGCCCGGATCAGGCTGGGTGCTCCATCGCAATAGGGTGGGTCTACCTTGTCCCAAGCGGAGACGCAAACGACCTCACCCGCTTGGCGTCATCAATCCCAAGGCGGCACCGGAGGGGTCTGTTACGATGGCAATGCGTCCAACCTCCGGGACATCAAACGGCGCGCGCAGGATCTGTCCGCCCTGGGCCTTGGTCGCCTCAACGGCGCTCTCTACGTCCGTGACGGCGAAAATCGTGAGCCAATGGGCCGGAACATTCTCCATGCCCGGGGTGTCCGACATGTCGTAGAGACCGCAGACCATTTGCTCGCCCATCATGGCGACATGATAGGTGCCATCAGGCATGGGCATTTCGCTCCAGGACCAACCGCAGACCTCCGTGTAGTAGGCCCTTGTCGCAGTGACATCGCGCGTGGCCAATTCCGTCCAGTGCACTTCGCCGTGTTGCCATTCCATTTTGTGTCCCTCCTGTTTTGAGGCGCGAGCATACACCAGAATCGCTCTTTCGTCTCATGCATGAGCATGACACTCTGAGGCCAAAGGGGAGGGCTGCATGATCACCACCTGTATTTTTGATGCCTATGGCACCCTGTTTGATGTCTCCGCAGCCGCACGTGAGGCAGCGGCGCAGGAAGGCCAGGAGTATTGGGCGCCCAAGTGGTCTGCATTGGCCGAGGCCTGGCGGCTCAAGCAGTTGCAATACACATGGTTGCGGGCGGTGACGGGGGATCATTGCTCGTTTTGGGACGTGACGAAGGATGGTCTGGATTGGGCCATGGCATCTCAGGGGCTGGATGATCCCGAGCTGCGTGAGCGGTTATTGGCGCTCTATTGGGAGCTTTCGGCGTACCGCGAGGTGCCCGCCATGCTTGCCCAGCTCAAGGCTCTGGGGAAGAACACCGGCATTTTATCCAACGGCTCGCCTGACATGCTCGAGGGCGCGGTTGATTCCGCGGTGATCGGCGAATGGCTCGATGCGGTCCTTTCCGTGGAAAGCGTGGGCGTTTTCAAGCCTGCGCGCGTGGTTTATGACCTTGTGGGGCAACGCTTCGATTGCGGCCCGGAAAACGTGTTGTTTGTTTCCTCCAATGGCTGGGACGCGGCAGCTGCGGCGGCCTATGGGTTCACGACCGCATGGGTCAACCGAGGCGGAGATCCCATGGACAACCTGCCGGGCAAACCGCAGCATGTGTTGTCCGATCTGTCCTCCATTCCCGAGTTGGTGCGCTGATGCCGAGATTTACCACAAGTGACGGTCTGTCTTTGTACTACACGGACGACGGTGACGGTGTGCCGCTTCTGTGTCTGTCGGGATTGACCCGCGATGGGCGCGATTTTGACTATGTGGCGCCTCATCTTGAGGGGTGCCGTATCATCCGGTTGGATTACCGCGGGCGTGGCAAGTCGGATCATGCGCCTTATCAGACCTACACGATCCCGCGCGAAGGGCAGGATGCTCTTGAGTTGCTGGCGCATCTGGGGCTCTCGCAGGTGGCACTCCTGGGCACGTCTCGCGGTGGGCTCATTGCCATGGGGTTGGCTGCGACGGTGCCGGATGTTTTGCTGGGCGTGGCACTCAATGACATCGGGCCCGAGCTTGATCCCGCGGGCCTCACCGCGATCATGGGGTTTCTCGGAAAGCCACCCATTTACAAGGATCTGGAAGAGGCGGCTGCAGCCCGTCCGGACGTTATGGCTGGTTTTGCCAATGTCCCGCCGGAACGGTGGCGCGCCGAGGTCGAAAAGTTCTTCGATGTCACGAGCGAGGGCCTGCAACTGACCTATGATCCCGCCTTGCGCAAGGCGGTTGAGGAGGCGGGCGCACAGCCCATGCCTGATCTGTGGCCCTTCTTCGATGCGCTGGCGGGCAAGCCTCTGGCGATAATCCGGGGGGCAAATTCGGACCTGCTGTCCCAAGCGACGCTCGATGAGATGTGCCGCAGGCGCCCCGATGCCATCAGCGCAATTGTCGCGGACCGGGGCCATGTTCCCTTTCTTGACGAACCGGAGGCGCTCAGCGCGCTGAGGCTTTGGCTGGAGGCCATGCGATGAACATAGATCGGATCCGGGCCGCCCATGGGCGGATCAAATCGACCATCCGCGAGACACCGCTATTGAGCGCGCCGTTTCTCGATGATCTCGTGGGCAAGCGCGTGCTGGTCAAAGCCGAATGCCTGCAAATCACGGGCAGTTTCAAATTTCGGGGCGCCACCTCCGCCATCTCGGCACTGAGTGAGGCAGACCGCCAGCACGGGATCGTTGCGTTTTCTTCCGGCAATCACGCGCAGGGCGTGGCTCTCGCGGCGCAAAAGTACGATGCGCCTGCGACGATCATCATGCCGGCAGATGCGCCGCGCGTGAAAATCGAAAATACGCAGGCCTATGGTGCGGAGGTCATCCTCTATGATCGTGCATCCGAGGATCGCGACGAAATCGGCGCGCGTTTGGTTGCGGAGAAAGGCCTCACGCTGATCAAGCCTTTTGACAACGAAGAGGTCATTGCAGGGCAGGGCACCTGCGGGTTGGAAATCGCGGCGCAAACGCAAGGCATCGAAGAGGCGGCCGTGCTTGTGTGTTGCGGTGGTGGCGGGTTTCTCTCCGGTATCGCGACCGCGCTGGCGGATGAAAAGCCGGGTTTCACCTGTCATCCTGTCGAGCCCGAGGGATTTGATGATGTCGCGCGTTCGCTCATCTCCGGGCGGATCGAGCGCAATGCGCAGACATCTGGCAATATCTGTGATGCCATCATCTCGCCAAGCCCCGGACAGATCACCTTCCCGATCATGCAGCGCTTGTGCGGACCGGGGTTGACCGTGTCGGAAGAGGAGGCCCTGCGCGCCATGGCCATGGCGTTTGAGCATCTGCGCGTCGTGGCCGAACCGGGCGGCGCTGTCGCACTTGCGGCGGCTCTGTTTCGAACATCCCATCTGCCCCAAGACACGATCATCGCGACAATCTCAGGCGGGAATGTGGATGCCGCGATGTTCCAGCGCGCATTGGAGATGCTATGACGGACTTCACGATCGCTTCCTTCAACGTCAAGAACCTGATCGGAGCTGATCAGGAGTACTACCGGTTTCAAAGCTACACGCCTGAGGAATACGCCTGGAAGAAGGATTGGCTGTCCGACCAGCTTCTGACGATGGATGCAGATATCGTGGGCTTTCAGGAGGTTTTTGAAGAAGGCGCCTTGAGCGATGTCGTTGACGAGACCACTCAGCGGGCGCGCGAGCTCAACAACGTCGTGATCCCCGATAAGACCAAGCGCTACCGAAAACGCGCGATTTTTCGCAGATTGGCCTCGGATGGATATGCCGGGGCCGAGATTGCCTTTGCGCCCAATGCAGCTGATGGCGGCACGCCTGGAAAAAGGCGCCCAGGCGTAGCCATCCTGTCGCGTCATCCCATTCTGGAGACGGAGATCATCCAGGATTTGCCCGAGCCGCTGGTGATTGATTTTCCTGCCTTGCGTGGCATGGGCGGCGATGGTGGACGCTATACGCTGGAGCGCGTCTCGCGCCCCATTCTGAAAGCGCGGATCCAGGTGGGCTCCGAGGTGATCACGGTCTTTAATTGCCACCTGAAATCCAAGCTCGGGGAGTTTATTACGCCAGAAAGTGATGACTTCCCGCCGGAAGCAGACCTGACACACTATGACCCGGTGGCGCGCGCGCTTGGGGGCTTGCGTGCGGCGCTGCGGCGGATGGCGGAGGCCTATGTGCTGCGCCGTGCCATTGTGGCCGAGATCAAGGCGGGCCGGTGTGTCATTGCCATGGGTGATTTCAATGACGGCGAGAACGCGGTCTCCTCGGAGATTGTCTCCGGCGAACACCCTTTCAAGAATTATGCCTGGATGCTTCGCCATGATGCCACGCATGGGGGCGATCGCTACAGCCGCGAGGAGGACAAACAGATCCGCGGTGATGTCGAGGCGGTCAAGCTATACTCCGCCGAGAAGCTCTTCGTGCGCAAATCCCTGCGGGACATGGTGTTTACCGCGGCCTTTGGCGGCAATTTCGAGAGCATCGACCAGATCTATCTCTCTAGGCACTTTCACCCCGAAAACCCGAACCGGATCGGAGAGATGACCTATTTCTCCGTTCTCAATGACCACCTGACTGACGGGTCACATCCCGAGGCGCCCTACAACAAGCTTGCCTCTGACCACGGCCAGATCGTAGCCCATATGAGCCTTGCCCATGATGATCGCTGAACTCAACAACACACGTCTGCACTACAAGCTGGAGGGCCCCGAAGATGGCGCGCCGGTGGTCTTTGCCAATTCGCTCGGCACTGATCTGCGCCTGTGGGATGCGATGCTGCCCCATCTGCCCGCTGGCCTGCGCATCCTGCGGTATGACAAGCGGGGCCATGGCCTCTCCGATGCGCCCGATGCGCCCTATACGATGGGCCAGCTTGTGGGGGATGCAGAGGCGCTGATCGACCATGTGGGCATGAAAGATGTGCTCTTTGTCGGCCTCTCCATCGGGGGCCTGATTGCGCAGGGTCTTGCGGTCAAGCGGCTCGATCTGGTGCGCGCGATGGTGTTGTCCAATACCGGTGCCAAGATCGGGACGCGCCAAATGTGGGCCGATCGCATTGCCGCCGTTGCCTCAAGCGGGACATCGGCGCTTGCTGCAGGCACTATGGAACGGTGGTTTTCCAAAGAGTTTCGTACGACGCCTGAGCTGACGGCATGGCAAAACATGTTCGAACGCTGTCCGCCTCAGGGTTGGACGGGGTGCGCCGCAGCCATCGCCGGTACGGATTTCATCACGCCAACATCAGGACTGCGCCTGCCGTGCCTCGGGATTGCGGGGAGCGAGGATGGTTCAACGCCGCCAGATCTCGTACGTGAAACGGTTGATTTGATCCCAGGATCGCGCACCGAGCTGATGCGCGGGGCCGGGCATTTGCCCTGCGTTGAGCAGCCCGAGGAATATGCCGCTCTGCTTACCACCTTCCTGCGCGAGACGGGCCATATCTAGCCTCCTGTGACACGGTAACTGTGGCCGTGCGTTATCCACCATGATGACGCGACGCCACATGCCGATTTCTGACTGTTCTTTTGTGGCCAAACCCGCGTAGCGTGATGCAAACGAACAAGGAGAGGCCCATGCGAGAGGTCCGTGCTGCGGTGTGTCGGGAGTTCGGCGCGCCTTTGTCTATCGAAACGCTGCATTTGCGCGCGCCCGAAGCAGGTGAGATCGAGGTCACATTGGAGGCCTGCGCAATCTGCCACTCGGATATCTCCTATATTGATGGCGGTTGGGGTGGCCAGCTTCCGGCCGTCTATGGCCATGAGGCAGCGGGGCGTGTGACGGGCATTGGCCCCGGCGTGACAGGGCTGGCTTTGGGCGACTTTGTCGTGGTCACGCTCATTCGCGCCTGTGGCAGTTGTGCGTCCTGCGGCTCTGGTGCGCCTGTACGTTGTGAAACACCCGGTACTGCCGCAACCTTGCAAGACGCAAGCGGCGCGGCGGTTCTGCCCGCCATGAACTGTGGCGCGTTTGCAGAGGCCGTGGTGGTCGATCAGTCGCAAGTCGTGAAAGTCTCGAACATCTCGGCGCAGGCTGCGGCACTTCTTGCTTGTGGTGTAATCACTGGTGTGGGTTCTGTGGTGAACGCAGCAGAGCTGCGCGCTGGGCAAGATGTCGTGGTCATCGGTGCAGGCGGCGTTGGCTTGAATGCCATCCAGGGCGCGCGCATCGCAGGGGCTCGCCGCATCATCGCTGTCGACACGACAGAAGACAAACTCGCCATCGCCAAGAGCTTCGGTGCAACAGACGGTGTGCTGGCGACGGGCAAAAAACCCTGGGTGGCCGCGATGCGATCCATGGGGCGTGGCGCAGACGCAGTGATTGTGACGGTCGGCGCTATTCCGGCCTTTGAGAGCGCACCACGTTATCTCGCGCCCGGAGGTCGGGTGATCATGGTGGGGATGCCCCATTCCGGCCAGACGACTGAATATGAGCCCGTCATCCTCGCGGCCTTGGGTCAAGGGATGCAAGGCTCGAAAATGGGGGATGTCGTCATCAAGCGCGATATCCCCTGGATGGCCGACCTCTATGCGCAAGGGCGGCTGCAACTCGATGAATTGATCTCGAAAAGCTGGTCGCTGAGCGAGATCAACGAGGCCATCGCCGATACCAAAACAGGTGCAGCCAAGCGCAATGTCATTACCTTCGGATCACCCTCATGAAGCTTGCGGATCTTGACGTCATCGTGACAGCGCCACCTGCGCCGGGCTGGGGCGGGCGCTACTGGATCCTGGTCAAAGTCACCACAGCCTGCGGCATCACGGGCTGGGGCGAATGTTATGCCGCCTCCGTCGGACCAGAGGCGATGCGCGCCGTTATCGCCGATCTCTTTAACCGCCATTTCGAAGGCGAAAGTCCCGAGAATATCGAACGGCTTTTCCGCAAATCCTATTCGTCCGGGTTTACGCAACGCCCGGATCTCACGGTGATGGGCGCTTTTTCAGGTCTGGAGATCGCCTGTTGGGATATTTTGGGCAAAGCCCGTGAGCGTCCTGTCTGGGCTCTGCTGGGCGGGCTGATGAACGAGCGGTTGCGCGCCTACACCTATCTGTATCCTTTGCCGCATCATGAGATGGACGCGTTCTGGATTGATCCCGATCTCGCGGCAGAAGCTGCAGTGGATTGCGTCGCACGGGGCTATACAGCAGTGAAATTTGATCCTGCCGGACCCTACACGATGCGGGGCGGCCATATGCCAGGTATGCGCGACATCGACCTCTCCGTGCAGTTTTGCAAAGCGATCCGTGCCGCCGTCGGGCCGCGGGCAGATCTCCTTTTTGGCACCCATGGCCAGTTCACCAGCGCCGGTGCGATCCGACTTGGCCGCGCGATTGAGGCCAGCCAACCGCTCTGGTTCGAAGAGCCCGTCCCGCCCGACAATGTCGAGGAAATGGCCAAGGTCGCGCGCGCTGTGGGTATTCCTATTGCCACGGGCGAGCGTTTGACCACACGCGCTGAGTTTGCGCCCATCCTGAGATCAGGTGCGGCCAGTATTTTGCAGCCTGCGCTCGGCCGGGCCGGTGGCATCTGGGAAAGCCGCAAGATCGCCGCCATGGCAGAGGCCTACAACGCGCAGATGGCGCCTCATCTTTACGCCGGGCCGATCGAATGGGCGGCCAATATCCAATTGGCTGCCTGCATCCCCAACCTTCTGATGATCGAGACAATCGAGACGCCGTTTCATCATGATCTGATCCGCGGGACCCTTTCGGTTGAGGGCGGGTTTGTGACCCCGCCGCAAAGCCCCGGGCTTGGTATTGACGTCGATGAAGCCTTGGCGCGCGCGCATCCCTATACGGGCACGGGTTTGCATCTGGAGATGCAAGTCGCGCCGTGCGATTATGAAAACGGCAATTGGTTTGCCGGGGGTGCGCCGCCCGAAGTGACGGATTAGTCGTCGGGCCCCGAGGGCGTGTCCTGGCTTTTGGGTTTGTCGCGTTCGCGTGACAGGAGCCGTCCAATCGTGAAGGATGTCCGCGGCGCATAGATATAGGCCGTTCGCTCGGTGGCCGTTGGGCGCGCCAGCATCCTGACAAGCCCAAAGAACACAAGGACGGCATGGCCCAATGCCACCATGGCAAAAAGTGCGCCGGGGCCAAAAACCTCGATAAGCATGGAAGCTGTTGCCGGTGCAGCAATGGCCCCAAGGGCAAAGAAGAACATCAAGGCGGCCGAAAGCTCCACGCGTTCATCAGGCGAGGCGAAATCATGCGCATGTGCTGACGCCACCGAGAAAATGGGAAAAGTCGTCAATCCAAAGATGAAGGCAGCCAGCATGACGGCCTGCGTGCCGCCCCCTTGCAAGAGCATGGTCAACCCACAGCTCAGGATCGCCGCGCCGGAGAGCCAAATCAGGACCCAGCGGCGGTCGTACCGATCCGCCAGCCAACCAGCGGGCCATTGCGCCAATGCGCCGCCTAAGACAAATGCCGCCAGAAAGTTGGCAATCTGGTCCGCAGCCAAGCCCACTTCAGAGCCATAGATCGGGCCGACCATGCGGAATGAGGCGGAGGACAGCGCGGCAACAACGACCCCAGCTGCAGCCAGAGGTGAGCGTCGTACCGCGAGCATGGGCCTCAGACGTGGCGCCGTGGCAACCGTCGGCGGGCTCTGTTTGGTCAGAGCCAAGGGCAGAATGGCCGCGCAACAGATGATCGCGAGCAAATTGTAGGATACATATGCCGCGGGTGTCAAAACGCCGATCATGAGCTGCGCTGCCAGTGAGGCGCCCATATCCGCAAATCGATAAAGCCCCATGGCCCGCCCACGGTTCGCGTTTGTGAGCTTGGCCTGTAGCCAGGCTTCGACCACCGTGTAACACCCCGCCACACACAGGCCTGTCGCCACACGCATGATGGCCCAGGCCGTGGAATCGATGATCAGCATGTGGGCCAATAGCCCAATCGCGCCCATGGATGTGAAAACCGCAAAGGCCCTGCTGTGGCCGACCGACCCCATCAATCGCGGCGCCCACCAGCAGCCAATGAAAAACCCAATGAAATGCGCGGACCCAAGCCAGCCGATCTCTTCCGTCGAAAAGCCCAAAGCCAACCCCGAAAGCGCATCCAGTGGCGCAACCGCCCCGGAGGACAATTGCAACAAGATCACCGAAAGAATGAGAGCGGCAAAGGAGATCATCATGCGCATGCGCCAAACCTGACGGCCCGCGCCCTTGGATACTGCGCCGAAACGACAGATCAGGTGTCGTTTTCTTCTTTTGTCCTCAAATACCTCTGGGGGTCACAAACATCGTTTGTGACGGGGCAGCGCCCCATGCTGCCCGTGCCTCAGGCGCGGGCAGATCCTGCACAGGGGGCCTTGGCCCCCTGTTCCGCATAAGACGGGAGAGGTGCGCGCAAGGGAGGGCCGCAGACGGGGCCTTTGGGGCCCAGGCCCACCGCGAAGCGCGCTTCTGGGGCCGTGCGCGCCCGCAGACGGGTAAGACGCCATCCCGCACAGCGCGCGTCATGGGCTGGCGCCAGATGCCAGCGGCTTTCCACGCCCGGCGCCCCGCCTGTCGCGCCCGGTGTCAGGATCAGCGCCAAAGGCGAAAGGCCAAAGAGGCCGCTGCCCTGCTCGGCGGCCAAATGCAGCCGGCGCACCTGTGTGAGGCTCGGCAATTCAGCGACATCCGCAATCACCAGCGGAACACAGCCCGCCCGCAGGCTTTCCTCCATGCTCCAGAGCATGTCTTCCATCTTCTCGACACTGACAAAGAGGATCTTGTGCGGAGCACAGCTCTCTGCCAGCCCATCGGCATTGGCCGCCTCTCCCTGCCAGCCCAGATGCAACCAGAGCACAGGACCGGGGCGTGTTTGATCCACCGCGCCTGCTACCCAGGCGGCAAACCGCCAGCGCGCGGGCCCGCAGACCTCATGCAATCGGCCGTCCTCCAGCCCGATCTGTCCACCCAGAAGGGGCAGGCTGGGGCGCTTTTGATGGGGCGCACGGTTGAGCAGGGCGGCAGCGGTTTGCATGGTAATGCATATATATGTTCTATATTTGTTCTCAAGCCTTATGCTGTCGTTCTGCCCCCTTGTCATTCCGCATGCCCCAAGACACTCTCGCGAACAAACACAGGGAGGTCGCCATGGCGGAGCATGGATATGAAACAGGCAGGCTTGATCTGCCATTCGTGGGGATCGCGACATTTGGCAAGCGGCCCTATCACGCAGATTGGACAACGCTACAGGCCGATGTAGCCATTCTCGGCGCGCCCTTTGATTTCGGCACGCAATGGCGCTCCGGCGCGCGTTTCGGTCCGCGCGCAGTCCGTGAGGCCTCAACGCTGTTTTCCTTCGGCCATGCCGGGGCCTATGACCATGAAGACGACGCCACATATCTGCCCGGTGACGTGCAGATCGTTGACATGGGCGATGCAGACATCGTGCATACCGATACGGAAACGAGCCACGCCAATATCGAGACGGGCGTGCGCGCCGCGCTCGCGGTTGGCGCGCTCCCGGTGACGATTGGGGGCGATCATTCCATCAATATTCCCTGTATCCGCGCCTTCGAGGGGCAGGGGGATATTCATATCCTTCAAATCGACGCACATCTCGATTTCGTCGATGAGCGCCATGGCGTCCGTCATGGCCATGGCAATCCCATGCGGCGGGCCGCCGAACAGGACTACGTGACCGGTCTCACACAGGTGGGCATCCGCAACGTCTCCTCGACCGCCAAAGAGGGTTACGCAGATGCGCGTGCCATGGGGTCTGACATCCTGTCGGTCCGGCAGGCGAGAACTTTGGGCCCCGAGGCTGTGATCGGGCGCATCCCTGACGGCGCGCGGGTCTATGTCACCATTGATATCGATGCTTTCTGCCCGTCTATCGCGCCGGGAACTGGCACGCCCTCGCATGGTGGGTTTCTCTACTATGACGTGCTGGAGATGCTCCAGGCGCTGGCTCGTCGGCATGAGGTTGTGGGGATTGATCTGGTCGAGGTCGCGCCTGACTACGATTCCACAGGGTCCACCGCCATCCTCGCCGCCCAGATCTTGCTGAATTTTCTCGGCTTTATCTTTCACGCCCGCAAAGGACAGAGTTAATGAGAATGAACCCCCTTGGCCGCACTGGCATGATGGTCTCCGAGCTGTGCCTCGGCACGATGACCTACGGCACCCAAACCGGTGAAGCAGATGCCCATGCCCAGATCGATATGGCGCTCGATGCGGGCATCAACTTTCTGGATACAGCCGAGATGTATCCGGTGAACCCGGTACGCGCCGAGACCGTGGGCAATTCCGAGCGCATCATCGGGACATGGGTCGCCAAATCCGGGCGTCGCAATGACATGTTGATTGCCACAAAACACTCCGGCGAAGGGCTGGCCGCCGTGCGTGACGGTGCGCCGATTTCGTCCAAGACAATCCGCAGCACAATCGAAGGCTCTCTTGAGCGGCTGCAAACAGACGTGATTGATCTCTATCAGTTTCACTGGCCCAACCGTGGATCCTACATGTTCCGCCAGAATTGGCGTTTTGATCCCTCGCAATCGGGGTGGAACCGGGCGCAAGTCGTCCAGGATATGGAAGATTGCCTCGGTGCACTGCAAGAGGAGGTCAACCGGGGCACAATTCGCGCCTTTGGCCTGTCCAATGAGAGTGCTTGGGGCACAGCGCTTTGGCTGGAGATCGCTGAGCGCACAGGCGGCCCGCGTGTGGCCTCGATCCAGAATGAATATTCGTTGCTCTGTCGTTTGGCGGATACCGATCTGGCCGAAGTGATGATCTATGAGAACGTTGGGCTGTTGCCATTCTCGCCGCTTGCCTGTGGCTTGCTCACCGGGAAGTATCAGGGTGGGGCGGTGCCCGAAGGGTCGCGCAAGTCCATTGGTCCGGAGCTTGGCAGCCGCGTGAGCGCGCGGGTCTTTCCGGCGGTGGATGCCTATCTGGAGGTCGCGCGGGACTTTGGTCTGGATCCGGTCCATATGGCGCTGGCGTGGTCTGCGCGTCGCCCATTTGTCGCCAGTTCGATTTTCGGCGCGACGCATCTGGGCCAACTGGAGCACCTGCTTGGCGCAGTTGAGTTGACGCTCAGCGAGGAGCTGCTCACGCGCCTTGACGAGACGCATAAAGCGCATCCTATGCCCTATTGATCCCGATTTGCAGGGATGGAGCCCCCGGCGACGGGTATATTCCATCACGGACATTTTTTTATTGATTGACCAGTCAATTAAAAAAAAGCATCTTGCGCCGAGAGGAGACGCGAGATGCCAAAACTTGGGATGGAGCCGCTGCGGCGGGCTGCATTGGTCGAAGCCACGATTGCCGAAATTGGCCATGAGGGCTCGCTCGATGTGACCGTCGGGAAGATCGCCAAACGCGCGGGCGTTTCATCGGGGCTCGCGCATCATTACTTTGGCGGCAAGGATGATTTGTTCCTCGCGGCCATGGCTCATATCCTCGCAGGTTTCCGAGATGAAGTGCGCGCTGAGCTGCGTGGGGCGCACTCGCCGCGCGCGCGGTTGGAGGCGCTGATCCGGGCCTCTTTCGCGCCGTCATGTTTTGAGCCCCAAACCATCGCGGCATGGCTCAACTTCTATGTCATGGCGCAAACCTCTCCACGCGCAGAACACTTGTTGCAGATCTATCAGGCACGGTTGCGCTCGAATTTGCGCCATGCGCTGCGCGGTCTGACACATCGCCCCGAGGCTAGTGCCGAAACGCTTGCGGCGCTCATTGATGGCCATTACCTGAGGCAGGCTTTGCGCGCCGGTGCGCTGGGGGCTGGCGAAGCCACGCGCCTCACACTCCAAGCCCTTGATGACATGTTGGAGTCCGACAGATGACCAAGCCCAATATTCTGATTTTCATGGTCGACCAGCTCAACGGGACGTTCTTTCCAGATGGCCCCGCAGATTGGCTGCACGCGCCCAATCTCAAAAAGCTTGCGGCGCGTTCCGTGCGGTTTCAAAATACGTATACCGCATCACCTCTCTGCGCACCGGGCCGCGCCAGTTTCATGTCCGGTCTTTTGCCGTCGCGCACGAAAGTCTACGACAACGCCGCCGAATTCGCCTCAGACATTCCAACCTACGCGCATCATCTACGCCGCGCAGGCTACCACACTTGTCTGTCTGGCAAGATGCATTTCGTGGGCCCAGATCAGATGCACGGCTTTGAAGAACGCCTGACGACGGATATCTACCCGGCCGATTTCGGCTGGACCCCCGATTACCGCAAGCCGGGTGAGCGCATTGACTGGTGGTATCACAATATGGGCTCTGTCACCGGAGCTGGTGTCGCCGAGATTTCCAACCAGATGGAATATGACGATGAGGTGGCGTATCACGCGGGCGCCAAACTCTACGATCTGGCGCGCGGAAAAGAGACGCGGCCCTGGTGCATGACGGTCAGTTTCACCCATCCCCATGATCCTTACGTGGCGCGTAAGAAATACTGGGATCTCTACGAGGATTGCGCGCATCTCTCCCCAAGTGTGCCTGCGTTGGATTACGAGGCGCACGACCCCCACGCGCAGCGCATTTTCGATGCCAATGACTGGCGCAGCTTTGACATCACTGACGAGGATATCAGCCGCGCCCGCCGTGCCTATTTTGCGAACATCTCCTATCTCGATGAAAAAATCGGCGACTTGTTGGAGATCTTGGAGACCACCCGTCAGGAAGCCATCATCGTCTTTGTCTCTGATCACGGCGACATGCTCGGTGAGCGTGGCCTGTGGTTCAAAATGAGCTTTTACGAAGGCTCCGCGCGGGTACCTTTGATGATCAGCGCGCCGGGGCTCGCGCCGCGCCTCGAAACCACGCCCGTGAGCACCATCGACGTCTGCCCGACCCTTTGTGATCTCGCTGGCGTCTCCATGGAGGAGGTGGCGCCATGGACCACAGGCGAAAGCCTTGTGCCGTTGGCCCAAGGCGCGGAACGTACCAGCCCGGTTGCCATGGAATATGCGGCAGAAGCCTCCTACGCCCCGCTCGTGTCACTGCGCTATGGGAAGTGGAAATACACCCGCTGCGCCCTCGATCCGGATCAGCTCTTTGATCTCGACGCCGATCCACATGAGTTGACCAACCTCGCAGCGGATCCGGCGCACCAGGGCACCTTGCAAACCCTGCGCGCGAAATCGGAGGCCCGCTGGGATCTTGAGGCCTTTGACGCGCAGGTCCGCGAAAGCCAGGCCCGCCGCTGGATCGTCTATGAGGCGTTGCGCAACGGCGCGTATTTCCCATGGGATTACCAGCCGCTGCAAAAGGCCTCGGATCGCTACATGCGCAATCACATGGACCTCAACGACGTGGAAGAAAACGCCCGGTTTCCACGCGGCGAATAACCTCTTCTTCTGGCCCAAAATACGCATTTCCCAAGGGAGCCCACACAGCCATGCCCTATGATCTCCAACCCGTTGCGAGCCACTTCGTCAATGGGCGCTATGTTGAAGATATCTCCGGTGCGTCAATGCCCGTGATCTACCCTGCAACGGGTGAGATCATCGCACAGGTCCATGAAGCCACGCCTGCGATCATCGAGGATGCCCTCACCAGTGCCCGTGCTGCGCAAAAAGCCTGGGCGGCTATGAGCGGGACGGAGCGGGGGCGTATCCTGCGTCGCGCCGCAGACATGATCCGGGAGCGCAATCGCGATCTGTCGATCCTGGAGAGCCACGACACGGGCAAACCGCTCTCAGAGACGCTGTATGTGGATGCCACCTCCGGTGCCGATGCGCTGGAGTATTTCGGCGGTCTGGCCGGTGCGCTCACCGGGGAGCACATCCCACTCGGCGAGGATTGGGTCTACACGAGGCGGGAGCCTTTGGGTCTGTGCGTGGGCATCGGTGCGTGGAACTATCCGACGCAGATCGCGTGCTGGAAAGGCGCGCCAGCATTGGCCTGCGGCAATGCGATGGTGTTCAAACCTTCCGAGACAACGCCGCTCTGTGCGCTCAAGGTTGCGGAGATCCTGCATGAAGCGGGGCTGCCTGCGGGCCTCTACAACGTGATCCAGGGAGGCGGCGCTGTTGGCGGCGCCTTGGTGGGCGATGCACGGGTCGACAAGGTCTCGCTCACAGGATCTGTGCCCACGGGGCGCAAAGTCTATGCCGCTGCGGCCGAGGGGATCAAACATGTCACCATGGAGCTTGGCGGCAAATCGCCCCTCGTGATCTTCGAGGATGCCGATTTGGACAACGCCGTCGGCGGCGCCATTCTGGGCAATTTCTACTCCTCCGGTCAGGTCTGTTCCAACGGAACCCGTGTTTTTGTGCACCGCACTATCAAGGAGGCTTTTCTGGAACGTCTCAGCGCCCGGCTGGCCCAGGCTGTCATCGGAGACCCGCTGGATGAGGCGACGAATTTTGGCCCCATGGTCTCGGAACGGCAAATGCAGATCGTGCAAGGCTACATCGAGACAGGGCAAGCAGAGGGCGCGCGGCTCGTGACGGGGGGGGCGCGTCTGGATCGGCCGGGCTTCTATCTCGAACCCACCGTTTTTGCCGATGTGTCCGATGGCATGGCGATTGCGCGCGAAGAGATCTTTGGCCCGGTCATGGCGGTGCTTGATTTCGAGGATGAGGACGAGGTTATCGCGCGGGCCAATGCGACAGAGTTCGGCCTCTCGGCAGGGGTCTTCACGCGCGATCTGGCCCGCGCGCACCGCGTAATAGGCCAACTGGAAGCAGGCTCGTGCTTTATCAACTCCTACAATGATGCGCCCGTCGAGGCCCCTTTTGGCGGAGCCAAAATGTCAGGCGTGGGGCGCGAGAATTCCAAGGCTGCCATTGAGCATTATTCGCAGCTGAAATCCGTCTATGTCCGCATGGGCAACGTGGAGGCGCCGTTCTGATGTCTGAGATCACCACACCCCCCGCCAAGATACAAACCGTCGATGTTGTGAAATGGGTGGCCACGGTCATTCAACTCATCGGCTATGGGCTCACGGGGCTCAATATTGTGCCGTGGAATGTGTTTGCCTTTTTCGTGGGGATTTTCTTGTGGTTCGCCGTTGGCGTCATGTGGAAAGACCGCGCCATAATGGTGGTGCATGTGGGTGCCTTTGTCTCGCTCTTCCTTGGCTATCTGAATTCGTGAGGTTCTGATGCAGGCGGATTATGTGATTGTGGGCGCGGGCTCTGCCGGTTGTGCCATGGCATATCGATTGTCCGAGGCGGGGGCCTCCGTGCTGGTCGTGGAACATGGGGGCTCCGATTGGGGGCCTTTGATCCAGATGCCTGCGGCATTGAGTTATCCTATGAACATGTCGCGCTACGATTGGGGGTATATGTCGGAGCCTGAGCCGCATCTGGACAACAGGCGTTTGGTCTGCCCGCGCGGCAAGGTCATCGGCGGATCGTCTTCGATCAATGGCATGGTCTATGTGCGTGGCCATGCAGGCGATTTCGATCATTGGGAGGAGAGCGGCGCGCGCGGTTGGGCCTATGCAGATGTGCTGCCCTATTTCCGGCGGATGGAGACCAGCCATGGTGGTGAACGTGGCTGGCGGGGCGTGGATGGGCCCCTTCACGTGACCCGGGGGCCGCGCGACAATCCTTTGCACAACGCCTTTGTAACCGCGGCGCAAGAGGCCGGATATGCAGAGACGCAAGACTACAACGGCGCACGGCAAGAGGGCTTTGGGCCTTTCGAGATGACGGTTTACGGTGGTCGACGCTGGTCTGCTGCCAATGCTTATCTCAGGCCCGCTTTGAAGCGCGCGAATTGTGATTTGGTGCGCGGATTGGTGGAACGTGTTGTCATCGAGGACAATCGCGCCACTGGCGTGGCTTTGGCGGGAGGAACGATCATCCATGCGCGGCGCGAGGTTGTTCTGGCGGCATCTTCGATCAATTCACCGAAGCTCTTGTTGCACTCAGGCATTGGTCCTGCGTCTCATCTGGCAGAACATGGGATTGATGTCGTCGCGGACCGGCCCGGGGTGGGCGCGAATTTGCAGGATCATCTCGAGGTCTATGTCCAGTATGCCGCGCGACAGCCTGTGACGCTCTATCGCCATTGGAACCTCCTCTCGAAGGCCATGATCGGCGCGCAATGGTTGTTTTTCAAGCGCGGTTTGGGCGCGTCGAATCAGTTCGAAAGCTGCGGTTTCATTCGCTCCCGTGCCGGTCTTTCTTATCCGGATATCCAGTTTCACTTCCTCCCGCTGGCCGTGCGCTATGATGGTCAGGCTGCTGCGGAAGGGCATGGCTTTCAGGCCCACACAGGTCCGATGCGCTCCCCATCGCGGGGACGCGTGAGTTTGCGGTCGGCTGATCCGGCAGACGCTCCGGTCATTCGGTTCAATTACATGTCGACAGAGCAGGACTGGATCGATTTCCGGCAATGCTTGCGCCTGTGTCAGGAAGTCTTTGACCAGCCTGCGATGCAGCCCTTCGTGAAGCACCGTATCCAACCGGACGATGGGGTTGCAGACGATGCGGGGCTCGATGCGTTCGTGCGGGAGCATGCCGAGAGTGCGTATCACCCCTGTGGCACATGCAAGATGGGCGCGGAAGATGATCGTGAGGCGGTTGTTGATCCGGAATGTCGTGTGATCGGTGTGGAGAGGCTCCGCGTGGCGGATAGTTCGATTTTTCCGCGTATTCCCAACGGCAATCTGAACGGGCCCTCGATCATGGTCGGTGAGAAGGCCGCGGACCACATCTTGGGGCGCGATATGCTGGCGCGGGCCAATGTTGTGCCGTGGCAGCATCCTTACTGGCAGACATCCCAGCGTTAGTTCTGCGTCCCGTTAACCTTGGTTAAGGTGTCACGTTGCGTATTTGGGTGTCGGAGACGACATTCAAGGCGTGGTGAGATTGGTGGTGATGTTCGTGGCAGCGTGTTTCGCGCTGCCCACTTTTGCTGGTGAGAAGTTGCATGGCAAGGCGACAGCTGTGGACGGAGATGGTCTGCGGCTGCACGGCATTTCTGTGCGCATTGCTGGAATTGATGCGCCGGAGCGGGATCAACTGTGTCTGGGCCACGAAGGGTATTTCAGATGTGGCGAGGCGATGCGCCTGGCCTTGGCGCGGGATCTTGCCCGACGGGATGTTGTCTGTCTGGACAGGGGCGCGCGGTCCTACGATCGTGTTGTCGCGCAGTGTTTCATCGGTGGCGAGGATCTCGGGGCTTACCTTATTTCGCAAGGCCGCGCGCGGGCGCATCCCAAATATGCAACGGCTGCGTATCTCGCGCTGGAGCGACGCGCCTCTTCTGCCGGGCACGGCCTTTGGGCCTTTCAAATGACTGCGCCCTGGGAGCATCGCGCGGCTCAGCGGGCACAGGCTGCCGCGGCCGTTGCTGAGACATGCATGATCAAGGGCAATATCTCAAAGTCTGGTGAACAGATTTACCATGCGCCTGGACAGCGGGATTATGCCAGGGTCAAGATATCGGAGCGCAAGGGCGAACGGTGTTTTGCCAGCGAACGTGAAGCGCGCGCCGCCGGGTGGCGACGCGCACTTCGTTAGGTTTGGTTGGGGGCTTTGCCCCCGTCTCCTGCGGAGACTCCCCCAAGGTATTTGAGGGCAAAAGTAGGGTTTAGACGCCTTTGGTTTCCCGGATGAGTCGCAATATGTCTTGCGCTGCTTCGGGGATGTTCGTTCCGGGGCCGAAAATCGCTTTGACCCCTGCGTGGTGCAGGAACTCATAATCCTGTTGCGGGATCACGCCGCCGCAGATCACGATGATATCTTCCGCGTCGGCATCCTTGAGCGCCTTGATCAATTGCGGGGCCAGGGTCTTGTGACCGGCCGCTTGACTGGAGATACCAATGACATGCACATCGTTGTCGATGGCGTCTTGTGCGGCCTCGGCGGGCGTCTGGAAGAGCGGACCCACGTCAACGTCAAAGCCGATATCGGCGAATGCCGTGGCGATGACCTTGGCGCCGCGATCATGCCCGTCCTGCCCCATCTTGACCACCAGCATGCGCGGGCGGCGGCCCTCCGCCTCGGCGAAGTCTTCTACTGATTTCTGGATCGCGGCGAAGCCTTCGTCGCCCTCATAGGCCTTGCCATACACACCAGCCAGCGTCTTGACCTCGGCGCGGTGGCGGCCGAACACTTTTTCCATGGCCATCGAAATCTCTCCTACTGAGGCACGGTGACGGGCGGCTTCGACCGCCGCTTCGAGAAGGTTGCCGCCCTCGGAGGCACGGCGGGTCAGTTCCGCCAATGCGGCGTCGCAGGCGGCTTGATCACGGCTCGCGCGGATCTGTTCGAGGCGGGCGACCTGCGCTTCGCGCACGGCGACGTTGTCGACATCGAGGATGTCGATCGGGTCTTCGCTCTCCTTGCGGTATTTGTTGACGCCGACGATGACCTCGTCGCCGCGGTCGATCATCGCCTGGCGCGTTGCAGCACTTTCTTCGATGCGCAGTTTGGGCATGCCGGAGGCCACGGCCTTGGTCATGCCGCCCATCTCCTCAACCTCTTGCATCATGGCCCATGCCTTCTCGGCGAGCTCATTGGTCAGGCTTTCGATGTAATAGGACCCCGCCAGCGGATCGACGACATTTGTCACGCCGGTTTCTTCTTGCAGCACCAGCTGGGTGTTGCGCGCGATGCGGGCGGAGAACTCCGTGGGCAGGGCGATGGCCTCATCCAGGGCATTGGTATGCAGGCTTTGCGTGCCGCCGAGCACCGCGCTCATGGCTTCATAGGCGGTGCGGATGACGTTGTTATAGGGGTCTTGTTCTTGCAGGGAGACGCCCGAGGTCTGGCAATGGGTGCGCAGCATCTTGGAGCGTTCGTTCTGCGCGCCGAATTCGGTCATCACGCGGTGCCACAGAAGCCGCGCCGCGCGCAGTTTGGCGATTTCCATGAAGAAGTTCATGCCGATGGCGAAGAAGAAGCTCAGACGGCCTGCGAATTTATCGACATCCATGCCCGCATCGACCGCCGCCTTCACGTATTCGCGGCCATCGGCCAGCGTATAGGCGAGCTCCTGAACGAGGTTCGCACCCGCCTCCTGCATGTGGTAGCCGGAGATCGAGATCGAGTTGAATTTCGGCATGTTATCAGACGTATAGCCGATGATATCCGAGATGATCCGCATGCTCGGTTCGGGCGGGTAGATGTAGGTGTTTCTGACCATGAACTCCTTGAGAATGTCGTTCTGGATGGTGCCTGCAAGGACGCTTTTGTCGTGGCCCTGCTCTTCGCCCGCGACGATGAAGGAGGCGAGGATCGGGATCACCGCGCCGTTCATCGTCATGGAGACCGAGACCTTATCGAGCGGGATGCCGTCAAAGAGGATTTTCATGTCCTCCACGCTGTCAATCGCCACGCCCGCCTTGCCCACATCGCCCACAACGCGCTCGTGATCGCTGTCATAGCCTCGGTGTGTGGCCAGATCGAAGGCGACAGAGACGCCCTGCTGTCCTGCGGCGAGGTTTTTGCGATAAAAAGCGTTGCTTTCCTCCGCAGTGGAGAAGCCCGCATATTGACGGATCGTCCACGGGCGGCCCGCATACATCGTGGCTTTCACGCCGCGCGTAAAGGGGCCGAAGCCGGGGATGGATCCCATATGCGGCAGGTCTTTCGTGTCATCTTCGGTGTAGAGCGGCTGGACAGAAATGCCCTCCAACGTGTGCCACGTCAGATCATCAAGCGGACGCCCGCGCAGTTCTTTCTCGGCGAGCTGTTTCCAGTCTTCTTTGGTGGGGCTCTTGGCGCTCATGGGGATCGGTCCTTTTTATCTGCAAACGCAGGAAATCACGTCAACTTGCCTTCGCAAGTGAGGGGAGGCGGCCTATATCTGGGATCGGAGGTATTGCGATGCGTTGGATATTGGCGATGGCTATGTGTTTCGGGATGGGTGCCTCGGCGGAGGAGGCCCAGGATGTGGATTTAGCAGAGCTGATCCAGCCGTCTGGCGAGCACCAGCTGGATGAATATCTCTGGGTCAAGCGGCCCATCGTCGTCTTCTCGGACAGTCCGGCAGATCCACGATATGTGCGCCAGATGCAATTCCTGACTGAACGGCTGGATGAATTGGCCGAGCGAGACGTGGTTGTGTTGACCGATACGGATCCGACCGTTCTGTCGCCGCTGCGCGAAAAGCTCCGCCCGCGCGGTTTCATGATGGTGCTCATCGGCAAGGACGGCGGGATCAAACTGCGCAAGCCCCTGCCTTTTGATGTGCGCGAAATTTCCCGCACGATCGACAAGATGCCGATGCGCCAGCAGGAAGTCCGCGACAGGCGCGCAGAGCGCGAGGGGAGCTGAGCCGCTCCTCTCAAAAGGCAGGCGCACTCACGCATGGCGTCACTCGAACTCCATGATGACATCATCCACCGCGAGGCTATCGCCAGCAGCGGCGTTGATTTTCGTCACGGTGCCTTTCTTTTCGGCGCGCAGGATGTTCTCCATTTTCATCGCCTCGACCGTGCAAAGCGCCTGGCCCTCCTGCACTTCATCGCCAACTTCGACGTCGACCTTAACGATCAGGCCGGGCATCGGGCAGAGTAGCATTTTTGAGGTGTCAGGCGGCAGCTTTTCGGGCATGAGCGCGGCAAGCTCGGCCTGACGTGGGGAGCGCACGGTCACGGCCAGCTCTGCGCCACGTGTACGCAGGTTGAAGCCGTGGGTGATTTTGCCGACCTTCAGGATTAGCGGCGCGCCACCGACCGTCATATCGGCCAAAGCGTCACCGGGCGTCCAATCGCCTTCAACGCGCAGTGTCTCGTCGTCAGAGAACGTAACGTCCGCGCCGGATTTGTCGGCATTGATTGTCACAGCAAACTGTGTGCCTTGCAGGGAGACGACCCAATCAGAGCCGACCTTTCGTTCGTGATTGTCCATCCGGCCAGAGACGCGGGCGCGGCGGATTTCGGCCACGCGGTGCATCGCGGCGGCGGCGGCGGCCACGCGGCGCAAGGCAGAGTCGTCCAATGTCACACCCTCGAAACCGTCGGGATATTGCTCTTCGATGAAGGCCGTCGTCATGTCGCCCTTGATGAAGATGTCATGGTCCATCACGGCGGCGACGAAGGGCAGGTTATGGCCGATGCCTTCGACTTCGAAACTGTCGAGTGCCACACGCATCGCTTCAATCGCCTGGGCGCGATCGGGGCCCCAAGTACAGAGCTTGGCGATCATCGGGTCGTAATACATCGAGATTTCGCCGCCTTCATAGACGCCGGTATCATTGCGCACTGCGGTCGTGCCAGTTGGGGCATCGCCGTGCCACGTGCCGTTGTCCAGCATGGGCCCTGATGCGACCTCCTGCGGCGGACGGTAACGTGTGAGCCTCCCGATGGAGGGCAGGAAGTTGCGATAGGGGTCTTCGGCGTAGAGCCGGTTTTCTATGGCCCAGCCTGTCAGTTTGATGTCGTCCTGCGTCAGGCTCAGCTTTTCGCCTGCGGCCACGCGGATCATCTGCTCGACAAGATCAACGCCGGTGATCAGCTCGGTTACGGGGTGTTCGACCTGAAGGCGGGTGTTCATCTCGAGGAAGTAGAAGTTCTTGTCGCCATCGACGATGAATTCCACGGTTCCGGCGCTGGCATACCCTACGGCTTTGGCCAGCGCGCAGCTTTGCTCGCCCATGGCCTTGCGGGTGGCCTCATCGAGGAAAGGCGAGGGGGCCTCTTCGACGACTTTCTGGTTGCGGCGCTGGATCGAACACTCGCGTTCGCCAAGGTAGATGCAATTGCCGTGTTGGTCGGCCAAGACCTGAATCTCGATGTGGCGCGGTTGCGTCACGAATTTCTCGATAAAGATGCGGTCATCGCCAAAGGAGTTGGCCGCTTCGTTTTTGGACGACTGGAAGCCTTCACGCGCCTCGTCATCGTTCCAGGCGATGCGCATACCCTTGCCGCCGCCGCCCGCGGAGGCCTTGATCATCACCGGGTAGCCGATCTCGTTGGAGATCTTCACTGCCTCTTCCGCATCTTCGATCAGGCCCATGTAGCCCGGCACGGTGGAGACATTGGCGTCCTGAGCGATCTTCTTGGACGTGATCTTGTCGCCCATGCTCTCAATCGCGCCCTTGGGTGGGCCGACAAAGGCCACGCCTTCAGCCTCGAGCGCTTCGGCGAATTTGGCATTCTCCGACAGAAACCCATAGCCGGGATGCACGGCATCTGCGCCCGTGTCCTTGATCGCCTGCATGACCTTGTCGATCACGATGTAGGACTGGTTTGCAGGCGGTGGACCGATGTGGACGGCCTCATCGGCCATCTGCACGTGCAGTGCGGATTTGTCGGCGTCGGAATAAAGGGCAACTGTCGGGATACCCATTTTGCGTGCGGTCTTGATGACCCTGCAGGCAATCTCGCCCCGGTTGGCGATCAGCAGTTTTTTGAACATCCTGTGGTCCTTCCAGTCTTGGTCTTAGGCACGCGCAAAAGGCCCCGGGCGCGGACGCGCGGAGCCAGTGCTGTGGTCTGTCTTGTTAAGTGGTCGGGTCAGTCCGCCAAAGGAGCACTGACCATTGAATAAGCCGACCGCGAAGAATGGTCGGGTTTGGCGCAGGCGCTCAAAAGAACGCAGCACGCCAGGATAAGAAACGTAGAAATTCTGCCTGTACTCATCAGCCTTGGCTCCAATAGCTCGAAGCCCCCCAATGTGCGAAGCATACCGGGCGCGGTTGGTAAGGCCACGGGAATAAAGCGTATTTCTGGGTACTGATGCGAAAGTGCGACAGGTGGATGACTTTACGTCAATTACACTGCGAGGGCCGCGACTGGCATAGGATGAGATTGCCAGCTGCGCCGATGATGGCGCCTTTGACTGGATCGCCCTCCAGAACCAGCGCACTTGCGGCGCCAACTGTCCCGCCGGCCAGTGTTTGCTCGCCCACAGTATAACCGCACGCGGCGAGAGTGAACAAACTGAGGTTGAGTAAGATGAATTTGCGCATCGTGAAGTCTCCGACTGTTGTGTGTCAGTAGGGAAATCTTCACGGCACATTGAGCGCGAACGCCAGTCACCAGATGGTGAGGTCCGATTTTCGGCTGGTCTTTGCTCTTTGCAAGTCTCTGAGAAAAAAGAAAAACCGGGCGGCAGCGAAGGGGATGCGCATAACCGCCCGGGTAGGGAAGGGTAACGGTGCTGCGCAAGCCAAGACTGGAGGGCCCGCACAACGTTAATAAACACATCTTGCGCCGACGCAGGCGTCGAATCCAAGAACTGATGTTGTATGGCGTCAATTTCGGCGGCTGTCCGCGAGTCTTGATGCAACGTGCGCGGGAATCTGCTCATATCAGGCTCCCATCAAAAGCATCCGGAAAGCTGCGACGCGCGACATCCTCGTCGATCACAAGCAAAGCGTCGTAGGACTCGGGATCAAAGGGATCATCATAGGGCAGGACCTCACGGCCAAAGAGCCAGCTGAGCCTACCGGCATCCAAATTGCCGCGCGCGAAAGGCTCTGGCCCGAAATGCGCCCAAAGCGCAGCCATGAACCAAGCATCCGCGCGCTTGTCGGGCGGGCGTCTGTCGCGAAAGCGCTCTCGCGGCACAATTGCGGTCACCCCTTTGGGATTGGCGCGTCTGATGGTGAATTGGAAATCTGTGCCCGGCAATCTGGACGGGAAGCCGCGATGCTTGATCATAACGCACCTCGCAGCGGCGGAGGTGTCAGGCAGGCGGTTTGAGGGAGGACGGGCCCGAAAGCCCGTCCCCTGTATTTGGTCTTACTTGTATTTTCCGGTGTAGACGGGCTCTGTTGAGATCGGCTCCGGATCAACGACGATAAACTCTTCCTGCTGCGATTCACGTGCGCAAGCGGAAACGGCCACAACGAGGCCAGCCATCGCCAGGAGCTTGAGGCTCTTCGACATGTTTTACTCCTGTCAGTCAAAACAGGCGCGCTTGTGGACAAACCGGCCAAGCGCACCTGCAACTTTTGATAGGTCACTAGGGTGTAACCAAGATCAAGAGTAGCGGATAAGCTCCCGAAAATATACGTTTTCTCGAGTTGCCCACAGGGCTGTGGCGCGCAGGCATCAAATTCCGCTCGCGCTTTGCGTCCCGCCGCTACATCTTGTGGATGCATCAGTATAGCTCCCAGATGCAGCGGCCGTTTTCGATGCGATAAACCTCGAAATACTGCGCGACCTCGGCATTGATTTCGCCAAATGACAGCGGAGCGGCTGATAAAGAGACAACAATGCGGTCTGGAATTTCGCTCAAGCCATCGCGTTTCGGCAGGGCATCTGTTTCGCACAGAAACGTCATGTCCTCGAGAATCGCATCAATGTCCTGCGGCGCGTTCACATGTGGAGCGACGTAGCGGGCGCGCAGAACGCTGCCTTCTGTGTCTGCGTCCTCAAGGTACTCCAGCACCGTGACATCATGGCCTGACGGCACAGTGAGCGGTGTTGCCCAGATCGGTGCGGCGATACTGGCGAGCGTCAGGAATAATCCGCAGCCCCAGCCCCTTTGCAGGGCTCCTCCCGCCGGGGCTGCGCAGCATGCACAGGACAGGCCGTGTGCCGCTGTATGTCCGGGCGCGCTGATCATGGCGCGTCCTCTTCGTGCGTTTCAAACTCTGCGGGGCTTGTGATCTCGATCAGTTCCATATCGTCGGAATGCCGGACCTCACGATGCTTGATCCCCGGCGGTTGCAGAACGCAGGAGCCTTCACGAAGCAGATGTTCTCTGCTGTCTTCATATTCAAAGACCACCCACCCTTTTGTGACATAGACCATCTGGAAATCCAGCGTATGGCTGTGCCAGGCTGCAGGACTTTCCATACCGGGAACTGCGCGGATCACATGCGCACCATAGGCCCCGCCCGTTGCTTCAGTGATGCCAAGTTGACGGTATTCAAAGAACGGCCGCAGCCCTGCGCCCTCGAACTTCCCGTCATCGGCATGGGCAATGGTGAACGCTTGGTTTTTCCATAGCTTGGGCATGGCTTAAGTCTCGGTTGGATCGTGTTGCTCGCGGATCTCGGGCAGTCAGGCGTCAGAGCGGGATGTTGTCGTGCTTCTTCCAAGGCATGGACTGCTTTTTCTTGCGAAGGGCTGCAAAGGCGCGTGCGACGCGTTTGCGTGTCGAACGGGGCTGGATAACCTCATCGATGAACCCGCGCTCGGCGGCCACGAAGGGATTGGCAAATCGGTCTTCGTATTCAGCAGTATGGGCCGCGAGCTTCTCGGGATCGCCCAGATCAGCGCGATGGATGATCTCTGTTGCGCCTTTGGCGCCCATGACGGCGATTTCGGAGGTCGGCCATGCGTAATTCACATCCGCGCGGAGGTGTTTCGAGGCCATAACCACGTAGGCGCCGCCGTAGCTCTTGCGGGTGATGAGCGTCACCTTGGGAACGGTCGCCTCGCCATAGGCAAACAGCAGTTTCGCACCGTGTTTGATGACGCCGCCGTATTCCTGGCTTGTGCCCGGCAGGAAGCCCGGAACGTCAACAAGGGTCAGGATCGGGATCTCGAAGGCGTCGCAGAAGCGCACGAAGCGTGCGGCTTTCCGGGCGCTGTCGATGTCGAGGACACCGGCCAGAACCATGGGCTGGTTTGCAACGACGCCCACAGTCTGGCCTTCGAGGCGGATGAAGCCTGTGATGATGTTCTTGGCGTAGTCTTCCTGAATTTCGAAGAAATCAGCCTCGTCGCCGATCTTCAGGATCAATTCCTTCATGTCGTAGGGCGTGTTCGGGTTTTCCGGAACCAGCGTATCGAGGCTGGGCTCTATGCGCAGTGGATCGTCGAAGAAAGGGCGCACCGGGGGTTTTTCGCGGTTGCTGAGCGGCAGAAAGTCAATCAGCCGGCGCGTCTCGGCAATGGCTTGTACGTCATTTTCAAAGGCTGCATCTGCGACGGAGCTCTTTTTGGTGTGGGTTGAGGCGCCGCCGAGTTCTTCTGCTGTGACCTGCTCGTTCGTTACGGTTTTGACGACGTCGGGGCCGGTCACGAACATGTAGGAGCTGTCTTTCACCATGAAGATGAAGTCGGTCATCGCCGGCGAATAGACCGCACCGCCCGCACAGGGCCCCATGATGAGCGAGATTTGCGGCACAACCCCGGAGGCCATGATATTGCGCTGGAAGACTTCGCCATACCCTGCGAGGCTATCGACGCCTTCCTGAATGCGCGCGCCGCCGGAATCGTTGATCCCAATGACCGGCGCGCCGTTTTGCATGGCCATATCCATGATCTTGCAAATCTTCGACGCATGCGTGGCCGAAACCGAACCACCCAGCACAGTAAAATCCTGGCTGAAGACATAAACCATGCGACCGTTGACCGTGCCCCATCCGGTGACAACGCCGTCGCCTGCCGGGCGGTTTTTCTCCATGCCGAAATCAGTGCAGCGATGGGAAACAAACATATCGTATTCTTCGAAAGATCCTTCATCGAGAAGTAGCTCGATGCGTTCGCGGGCCGTGAGCTTGCCTTTGGCGTGCTGACTGTCGACGCGCTTTTGTCCGCCGCCTTGCCGTGCGCTGTCGCGACGGTTCTCAAGCTCTGTCAGGATATCTTTCATGTGGGGCGTCCCTTTTGATCTCAGCTTGGGCCGCACCATACTGGCGACGAGGGGCGCTACAAGAAAATTTGGGCAAATTTGCAAATCAGTCTTCTAGACCGCATGCAAATTTGCAAATCTGTTAAGTTGATCGCCGGGGTGACGCTTTGGTGGACAACGGTCCGGCCGGGACGTAGCACAATTGAATGAAACAACCGCCAATCGTACGTTTTCTTGACCCTACGACAGCGCCGCACATCGCGACGCTCATCCTGTTGTCGGGCATGTCCGCCCTTGTGATGAACATTTTTCTGCCGTCGCTGCCGCGCATGACGGCGTATTTTGAGACTGATTACCGCCTGATGCAGCTTTCTGTCGCAGTCTATCTCGGCGTGAATGCCGTGCTTCAGCTGATCGTGGGGCCCCTGTCGGACAAGGTGGGGCGGCGGCCTGTGGTCTTGTATGGTGTTGCCTTGTTTGTGCTGGCGACCATCGGGTGTTTGCTGGCGACCAATGTCTGGATGTTTCTTGCGTTTCGCATGGCGCAGGCGGTCGTCGTTGTGGCGATGGTGCTGTCGCGGGCGGTGGTGCGAGACATGGTCGATCAGGATCAGGCCGCGTCGATGATCGGGTATGTCACCATGGGCATGGCGGTCGTTCCAATGATTGGCCCGGCCATCGGCGGTGTCCTGGATGAGGCCTTCGGGTGGCAATCCAGTTTCGTGTTGCTGGCGCTTCTGGGCTGTTTTGTTCTCTGGCTGTCATGGCGCGATCTGGGGGAGACCCACACGCCGTCCGGGCAATCCATGTGGCGGCAATTCGCGGAATATCCCGAGTTGCTGCGCAGCCCGCGCTTTTGGGGCTATGCGCTGGCCGCGGCCTGTTCGTCAGGCGCCTTCTTCTCCTATCTCGGCGGCGCGCCATTTGTCGGGTCAGAGGTTTTTGGTCTGAGCCCTGCAGTGCTGGGCTTTTTCTTCGGCGCGCCTGCGATGGGCTATTTCCTTGGCAATTGGATGTCTGGCCGGTTTTCCGCCCGGGTCGGGGTCAATCGCATGGTCCTGTGGGGCACCTATATCAATGCGGCTGGCATCATCTTGTCGATCACTTGTTTCTCTCTGGGGTTCGGGACGCCGCTCGTGTTTTTCGGCTGCATGACGTTTGTCGGTCTCGGCAATGGGATGTCCATCGCCAATGCGACCGCCGGTTTGTTGTCAGTTCGGCCTCACCTGGCGGGAACGGCGAGCGGTCTTGGTGGCTCGATCATGCTGGGCGGCGGGGCGTGCCTCTCGGCGCTGGCTGGTGCGCTTCTTGCGCCCGAAACGGGGGCTTGGCCGCTGCTTTGGCTGCAATTGGCGACGGCATTGGCGGCGATTGTTTCTATTTGGTCGGTGATCCTTCGCGAGAGACAGCTGGGCATTGGCCGCTGAATTTGCAAACATGCGCGGGCGTGATTGCAAAGGATGCTAATGTGGCAGTACAGAAACTCTACGCCGGGGCAAAGCTGCGTGAAGTGAGGACGCGTCTGGGACTGACGCAGAAAGACTTCGCGGCCAAGCTTGGCGTCTCCTTGCCCTACATCAACCAGATGGAGAACAACAACCGGCCGCTGAGCACGTCTGTCGTTCTCGCCCTGGTTCAGGAATTTGGCTTTGATGTTGCAGAGCTGAATGCGGGAGAAACAGAGCGGATCGTATCGGATATGCGCGAGGTCTTCGCGGATCCGCTGTTCGGGGAGCAGGGGCCAGCGCTGGCCGATCTGAGGCTGACCGCGTCCAATGCCCCAACAGTCGCTCGTGCGATCCTCGAGCTGCACGCGGCCTATCGTCAAACCCACGAACGTCTTGCCTCCCTCGACGCCGCATTGGGGCGGGAAGGGGGCGCGACCCTACAGCTGAGCGCGTGGGAAGAGGTTCGGGATTTCTTTCATTATTGCGACAATTACATCGACGCCGTGGATCGTGCGGCGGAACGTTTCGCCGAAACCGCGCCGCGCGGTGATGTGGCGGAAGCGGCCGAGACATGGTTGGCGCGTCAGGGGGTTAGAGTTGAGTACCGCGATACCCAACAGCTGCGCCATTTTGATCGGCATGCCGGACTTCTGACGCTATCGATGCGCACCGCCCCTGAGACGCGGGTGTTTCAGCTTTTGTTGCAAACAGCCCTGTTGTCGCAGCATCAGTTGTTGCAGGCCACGCTCGATCTGGCACGGTTTCAATCCGACACGGCACGAGACATCGCCCTGATTGGTTTGGCCAACTACTTTGCTGGTGCCGCGCTCATGCCCTACGGTGCGTTCCTGCAGGCCGCGCGGGAGACGCGCCACGATCTGGAACGGCTCGCGACGCGGTTTGGCACCTCGATCGAACAAGTGGCCCACAGGCTTTCGACGCTGCAGCGCCCCGGGGCCAAAGGCATTCCCTTTTTCTTCGTGCGTGTGGATCAGGCGGGGGCCATCACGAAGCGCCATTCTGCAACGCGCTTGCAATTCGCGCGCTACGGTGGCGGCTGCCCCCTTTGGAACGTGCACCGTGCGTTCGAGACACCGGGCCGGTTTCTGAGGCAGCTGGCAGAAACGCCGGACGGGGTGCGTTACATCTCCATTGCGCGGGACATCTCCAAATCCGGTGGCAGCTACGGTGCGCCGGTGCGTCGGTATGCGATGGCGTTGGGTTGTGAGATCACACATGCGCAAGCGCTGTGTTATGCGGATGATCTCGATCTGGGGGCAGAGGCGACGTTTGAACCAATCGGTATCTCGTGCCGCATTTGTGAGCGGGTGGGATGTCATCAAAGAGCGATCCCCCCGCTCGAACAGCAGGTGCATATCAACCCCGATCAACGGGATATTCTGCCCTACCGATTGACGTGATGTGGTTTACTTGGACAGAGCCTGCCAGATGGCGTCTTTCAGCGCGGCGCGCCGTTTGCGAAGATCGGTCTCGGCTAGTTGCTCCATGGGTTCCACATTTGTTTCCGCGCGATGAACGGCTCGGTTGAGGTCGTGGTATTCATCGGCCAAACGGGCGAAATGCGCGTCGGATTGCTTCAGTTGCGAAATCAATTCCGCCTTGTCGGGAAATTCGGCCACCAGATCGTGTGGTGTATGTGACATTTCGCTCCTCCATTCTGTTGTTGCTGGCTTATCATTGGCGCGAGTCGGCTCCGGCGCCATGATGCGGATCAAACCACGCAGGTTTTGGGAAAATCCCTCTGGACACCGGATAGGCCTGCGTCTAGAACGCGGCTCACCCGAAGGCGTCGCCTTCTCCCGTGCCCGGGTAGCTCAGGGGTAGAGCAGTGGATTGAAAATCCTCGTGTCGGTGGTTCGATTCCGCCCCCGGGCACCATTTAACAAGCTGATATAATTGTTTTTTCTGCTCATGACTGATCCTCGTTTCGGTCAGGTTTGACGCTTTTCTGCAAAGGTTTGACGCTTGCGGCCCGCCTTCGGTTCTCTTCTTCCAATGTCGCCATGGTCTCGCGGTTCTTGTCGGCAAGGTTCGCAGAGCGCGAATAGTGCCGGGCCATGGACGGTGTTTTCTGCCCTAGAAGGTCCGCGATGCGGCGTTCGTCTAGGCCTGCTTCGCGTAAAGTCGTGGCAACCGTGTGCCGCAAGCCCTTGAGGGTCAGGCCTTTTTCGATAAGGCCTTCATTCTCAAGGGCGGATTTGAAGCGGTGCCAGACAGTTGAAAAGCCGTTGTAGGTCCATGCTTCGCCACGCGAATTGGAAAGAACGGTTTCGGCATCGTGATCCGGCATACGGCCAAGAGCAGCCTGCAACGTCGGACTAACCGGAATCGCGACCTCTTCGCCCGTCTTGCCGCGCACGCCCCAGATCGTGCCGTCATCAACCTGATCCTTTCGCAATCGAAGAGCGTCGGATGGATCGAGGCCGGTGTTCATCATCAAGGCAAGGGCCACGCGCACATGAGGCTTGGCCTTGCCGAGGACCGTATCGCGCTCTTCGATGGTCCAGGGCCGGTTAGCATAGGCGCGGTCGCGTGGTCGGCGCTTCGGGATCACGTCTTTCGCAAAGTTCGCCGAGATCAGACCCTTCGGAATGTTGTAGCGAAAGACCTCGCTCAGAAGCGTGCGCACCATGTTTGCCCGCCGCCAACCGATCTTCTTCGCGGCCTTGTCGTGAATGCCAGCAATCAACGGCGTATCGATCACATGGATTGGCGTGTCACGGATCGCTTCAAGGAAGTCCGCGCACTTTCGGTAATCACGTCGCGTGGCTTCGGCCAAGTTTTGATAGTGCTCGGTTTCAAAGTAGGACTGGATCAACCCACCAAGCGTTCCGGCTTTCGGTGCCTTCGCCCGCTGTGCCTCGGCGATGGCACGGATCGTCTCGCATTCAGCGAAGAATTCAGCGGAACCAATGGGCGCGTGGGTAAGGTCAACCTTGTGGCCGGTCTCGCGGTGATAGCATCGTTGTTTGCCGTGCCGGTCCTTGAAAATCTTGAATCCTTTGACCCGCACCTGTGTCATCAAAGGCGGTCCAGAATGGTTTCGCGGGTGTCTGTCAAGGAACCTGACTTCACATCATCAATCCAGAGATCGAGATCACGGCGATCCCAACGAAGTGCACCTTGCATCAACTCAACGGGGCGCACCGGACAAGCGGCCTTGAAATGCTTAACCGGCAACCCGGCATAGCTCGCAGCCTCGGACTGCTTCAGCATGCGCTTGTCGATCACGCTGATATTGAGATTGGTCGTCGCCATGGCCTGACACCCCCGTCAACTCGCCGCCGAACCCTCGGCCCCTTTGACCCTTGTCGCGTTCTTCTGAAACCGTTCCCAGCCGCTCATCGTCAGCATCTTGGTCTTCGATGAAATCTCCACGAACTCCAGTTTCCCGGTGTTCATGAGTGCGCGAATTTGCGCAGGACTGAGCCCGACGATCTCGCTGAGTTGTTTGGGAGAGAGAAGACGTTCCTGGGTCAATTTCAGCCTCCACTGCTGGATATGAATGGAATCGCTTGTTCCGCACCTTTTGACATGCTCAGATGGCAATAGGATAGGAATAACGTCATTTTGTGCAGTTTCGCTCGTTATGACGGTTGCGTCAATGGGAACCTCGTATGCCGCAGGACAATAGGTCAGTTTTCGCTTCTATGGGCGCGCGCCTAGCTATCGCGCGCAATGAAGTCGGCCTGACGCAAACAGCCATGGCGGAGGCGATTGGCGTCTCTCATCGGGCCTATCACAGCTACGAAAAAGGCCAGCGCGGGTTGCCTGTCGAGGCCCTCGTGGCGATGGCGGATCGGTTCGAAGTCGACGCCGCGTGGATATTGCTTGGAACCAGGGCTGTCCGCGCGGCGCATGACTTCGAGGCGCTGAAGCGGATCGAGACTTCGCTCGATCAGCACCTGAATGAAGAAGACATCAAAATAAAGAGTGAAAAGCGCGGCGCAATTGTCGCGCGTTGGTACCAGTCGCATGTCGAGGGGCGGGAAGTAACGGATGATGACGTTCACACTTGGATCGAACTCGTAAGGGAGTAAGCAAATGCAAAAACCAAGCGACCAATGGAAGAAACTGCGCCGGGCCTCTTTGGAGCGCGTGCGCCGCAATATCGTTGCACCACTGGAGCCGCTCCATCTAGTCTTGCTAGCGGCTAGTGCGCTCTATCTAATCGGTTTTCTAAGGCTGACCTTCGCGGGTCAACCCTATGACTTTACGTGGATATCCGGTGCAGGCATCCTCGCCATGGCTCTCTCCGGCCTTCTAGTGCCAATCCTAACCGGCTCCGTCCTAACGCTGCATTTTACCAGCCGAAGGCTTGACCGCCTGATATCCAACTGACGACCCAATTTCATACCGAGTAGAAAGAATTTCGAATGGCAGAACGCATTGAAAAGACCCTCTTCGCCGCCGCTGATAAGATGCGCGGGGCGATGGACGCGGGCGAATACAAACACGTTGCCCTGGGCCTTCTCTTCCTCCGCTATGTGTCTGCCGCGTTCGAAGCCAAGTGGGCCGAATTCGCCATGGATGAATACATCGACCTCGAAGACCCCGAAGAATACGAGGCCGAAAACATCTTCTGGGTGCCTGAAGAGGCCCGCTGGGACCGGCTCGCCGCCAATGCAAAGGCAAACGACATCGGCGTGCAGGTGGACGACGCCATGCGCGAGATCGAGAAATCGAACCCCTCGCTGCAGGACGCTCTGCCCAAGGTCTTTGGCCGCGCCAACCTCGACCGGGCCATCGTCACCGGCCTGATCGAGATGTTTACCAACCTTGAACTGCACGGCACCAAATCCGACTTCGACCTGATCGGGCGCATCTATGAATACTTCATCGGGGAATTCGCCTCGTCCGAGGGCAAGCGCGGCGGCGAATTCTACACCCCCAAATCTATCGTCTCGATCATGGTCGAGATGATGGAGCCGACCCATGGCCGCGTCTATGATCCGTGCTGCGGCACCGGCGGCTTCTTCGTCCAGTCCGAGAAATTCATCGCCGCCCATCAGGGCCGGGTCGATGACATCGCGGTCTATGGGCAGGAACGTAACCACACCACCTTTCGCCTTGCCCGTATGAACCTTGCCATCCGGGGTATCTTTGGCGATCTGCGCTGGAACCAGGAGGGCACGCTGACCCGCAACGCCTTCCCGGATGAGCGGTTCGACTTCATCCTCGCGAACCCGCCCTTCAACATTTCCGACTGGAACGGCGAGGCGCTGCGCGAGGATCAGCGCTGGCGCTTTGGCGCGCCGCCGACCGGCAATGCGAACTTTGCCTGGATGTCCCATATCCACCACCACCTTTCCGCCAATGGCATTGGCGGGGTGGTCATGGCCAACGGGTCGATGTCATCCATGCAATCGGGCGAGGGCGACATTCGCAAAGCTATGGTCGAACAAGACGCGGTGGATTGCATGGTGGCGCTGCCGGGGCAGTTGTTCTTTGGCACGCAGATCCCCGCCTGCCTGTGGTTCTTGGCCAAGGACAAATCCAACGGCACGGCGGCAGGCGGCACGCTGCGCGACCGGCGGGGCGAGGTGTTGTTCATCGATGCGCGCAAGATGGGCGCGTTGATCGAAGGATCGCGCAAGCAAAAGGAACTGTTAGAGGACGAGATCGCCAAGATCGCCGCCACCTACCACGCCTGGCGCGGGGAGGAGACAGATGAGCCCTACGCCGACGAGCCGGGGTTCTGCGCTTCCGTCAAGGTCGCGGAAATCGCCAAGCACAATTACGTGCTGACCCCGGGCCGCTATGTGGGCGCAGGCGCGGTGGAGGAGGACGACGAGCCGTTTGAGGAGAAATTCGCGCGGCTGCGGGCCGAGTTGCAGGGGCATTTCGAGGAAGGTCGACGGCTGGAGGCCGAGATCGAGGCGCGTTTGGGGGGCTTGGTGTGAGCGAGTGGCAAAAGGCTACCATCGGTGACTTGATCGCATCTGGCGCTATTCAGGTTCACAAGGATGGAAATCATGGTGCCAATTACCCAAGAAGTAGTGAGTTTGTGCAAGACGGCCTACCATTTCTAACCGCCAAATCACTCGATGATTGGCGCGTCGATGTAAGCGGTGCGCCTAGGCTATCTGTCGAAAAAGCAAGTTCTTTTCGGTTTGGCTTTGTGCAAGAAAACGACGTTTTGCTTTCGCACAATGCTACCGTTGGTAGGGTCGCGATAATGCCCGCGTTCGACGGAGAGGCCGTCATCGGCACTTCTTTGACGCATTTTCGAGTGAACGATAAAATTCTACTACCGGAGTTTTTAGCGTACTATTTTTCGTCGTCCGAATTTCAAACAAACATAAGTTCTGTGATGTCGCACACGACGCGCAATCAGGTGCCTATTACAGAACAGAGACGGCTTTGGATTCGACATCCTCCAGTCCATGTACAGCGCGACATAGTAGGCGCGATCAGGCCACTGTTTGATAAGATCGAGGCGAACCGGAAGGCGGCGGCCTGTCTGGAAGAGATGGCGCGGGCGCTCTATCGCTCGTGGTTCGTCACGTTCGACCCCGTCCACGCCAAATCCCAAAACCGTCCCCCCGCCCACATGCCCCCCACCACCGCCGCCCTCTTCCCCGACGGCTTCGGCGAAAACGGCTTGCCGGAGGGGTGGGCCCTGGAGCCGATTGGAAAGCACGTCCTTGCCACCAAAGGCCTCAGCTACAAAGGCGCGGGTCTTTGTGGCCCAGAAGGCGGTGTTCCCTTGCACAATCTGAATTCGGTTCTCGAAGGCGGCGGCTACAAATACGAGGGGATCAAACACTATTCAGGCGACTTCAAAGACCGCCATTTGGTCCGCCCCGGGGACCTGATCGTTGCCAACACAGAACAAGGTTTCGACCATCTCTTGATCGGGCACAGCGCGCTGGTGCCAGAGTCCTCTGGATCATCCGGTTTGTTCAGCCACCATCTCTATAAGGTCGAGCCGCGAGACGGCTCTCCTTTGTCGCGAGAATGGTTGTATCTGGCACTTTCGGTCGCACCTCTTGGGACTGTGATCCGTTCGTATTCCAACGGGACAACGGTCAATATGCTGCCCGCTGATGCTTTCGAACTCCCGCTCGCCATCGTGCCGCCGGAGGAAGTCGTAAGCGCAATGAGCGAACTGGTGAGACCTTGGTTCGGCAAGCGAGATGCAATTATCGCCGAAAACCAAACCCTCGCCACCCTCCGCGACACCCTGCTGCCCCGCCTCATGTCCGGCAGCCTGCGGGTCAAAGCTGCTCAAGTCGAAGTGGAGGCGGTTTTATGAGCGCACCGAAACCTTATGACGTCTACGCTCCGTTCCTGATGGCCGAGGCGGACCCGGAGGTGGACTATTTCCATCCCATCCAACGCTTCGCCGCAGAGCGCATTGAGGCGCTAGCCAAACGCGTCATCATCCGCCTGCAACGGCTCGACGCATCAGGGATATTCGAGGGCGAGGCCCAAGGCATCAAAACCGTCTGGGACGAATGGTGCTGGTATCAAGAGAAGTACGACAGCGACACCGGCATGCTGTCTTGGGCTGCGGAAGAAATCCTCGACGGAATGATCGCTGGCACAGTCTCCGTACTCCCCCATTCCGAAGCCGTCCTGATCAGCTGCGGCGTCTGCGAAGACCAAGCCCACATGCCCGCCCGCAGCGACGACGACATCTGCGCAGTCGTGCGGGAGGTTGTGACAGAGGCGGCGAGCAAGCGATCCATGGATCGGTTCGAGGTTTGGTGATGGCTGCATCGATCACTCTCCGTGACTATCTCCGTGGGCGAGCTGCTTGGGTTTGGAACGAGCAAGGTCATGCTTTCAAACAGGGTTTGGCCCTTCAGGAAGAAACGCTGACCGAAATGCTCTTGCTGCGCATGGCGCGCGATCACGCCAAGCACGGACTAACCGTGACCATGTTCAACAAGACTGAGGAAGGCATCAACGGGGCGGATTGGGAATGGATCGTCCGTACGCCTTGGTGCGATCTGGGTTTGCGCGTTCAGGCCAAGCGGCTCTACCATTCCAGCAAAGGTTCGGACTATGGCGGTCTTGATCCGGCGTCAGGACAATCCGCCAAATTGATTGCCAATGCTGGGACTTGCATCCCGCTCTATGTCTTCTTCAACCACGACCACGGTTCCAACTCCAAGCTGTTGCATGGCGGCGGCGAGTATCCCTATCGCGGGCGAAGCTATTGGGGGTGCTCTGTCGCCTGCGCCAAGAAGGTTGCGGCAGAAAAGTCCAATGTTCTGAGCAAGCTAAAGAAGCATATGAAGCCGTGGCATCGCCTGGTCACAAGTTCTGGCAAGTGTGATGCCAAATCGGCCTTGGGTATCGACCTTGGCGAAGCGGAGCGTTCAATGCCGCAGGACAGACGCGAGGTTTTCGAGCGTATCCGCGAGCGTGATTTCATGTCGCAGTATATTCTTCAGCGCGACCTAGCTGGTGTCGCGATCTTAGATTTTTCCGATTTCAGAGGTGATTGATGTTCCGCGTTGATTTGACCCAAAACCGATTGTCCCGCCTTGTCCAGAAACGCTTTGCCGATCTGAACCTGCGGGAGCGGGACCACTTGCAGGAATGGCTGGCCAACCAGCCCGACGCGCTCGGCGAAGAGCTGTTGATCATCCAGAAGGAGTTCGACGGCTTTGACGAGACGCGCGAACGGCTGGACCTGTTGGCGCTCGACAAGGACGGCAATCTGGTTGTGATCGAGAACAAGCTCGATGACAGCGGGAGGGACGTGACGTGGCAGGCGCTGAAATACACGGCCTATGTCTCGGGGCTGACCAAGACGCAGATCGTGGATATCTACCAGCAATACCTCGACCGCTACGAAGGCGGCGGCAACGCGGCGGTTCGGATTTGCGAGTTCATGGAAGTTGAGGAATTGGAGGAAACCGTCCTCAACCCCGGCAATGATCAGCGGATGATCTTTATCGCCGCCAACTTTCGGCGCGAAGTGACGGCAACGGTGCTTTGGCTGCTGAGCCGGGGCATCCGTGCGCAGTGCTTCAAGGTGACGCCGTTTTCTTTTGGTGAAGAGTTGATGGTGGACATCCAGCAGATCATCCCGACGCCGGAAGCGGCGGATTTCATGATCGGGATGTCGAGCAAGGAGAACGAGGAAAAGGCGGTTCAGGACACGCAAAGAAAACGAGACAAGGTACGCTTGGATTTCTGGGAAGCGACCCTAGAGCAGATGTCCCGTGATGGTGTTAGCTTGTTTGCCAACATCAGCCCTGGTCGTGGGCACTGGCTCAGCGCAGGGTTTGGTGTGCGTTCATGTTCATTCCAGTTGATTTTCTTGCGCAAAGAAGCGCGCGTTCAGTTGAGTTTAGATCGCCCCAACAAAGCAGAAAACAAGTGGTTGTTTGACCGGTTATTTGCTCAGAAAGAACAAATCGAAGCTGAATTTGGCTCGGAGTTGATTTGGAGGCGCATGGACGGAAACAAGCAGAGCTTGATTGTTTTTGAAGCTGAGTTTGATGGTGACAACAGGGATATGTGGCCCGAGATATCGAGGTGGTTGTCGGAACACATCAGCAAGCTGGAAGCAGCACTCAGTCAACGGACCTCCCAATTACAAATCCCGAACGATCTTCCAGATTTGGAGGTTGTCTGATGGCCTTTGCTTCCGAAGACGATCTCGAACAATGGGCGCTGGAAGAGTTGCAGAGCTTGGGTTTTGCCTATCAGCATGGTCCTGAACTGTCCCCTGAGAACGACACGCCCGCGCGGGAGAGTTTCCGCGAAGTGCTGCTCCTTGGACGGCTTGATGAAAGCCTGCGACGGCTGAACCCGGACCTGCCGGATGACGCGATCCGGGCCGCACTCAACAAGGTGCGCGACACCGAATTTGCCGGTGACCTGATGTCGGAAAACCGGCGTATCCATGAGGTTCTTGTGGCCGGTGTCCCCGTATCGTGGTTCGAAGGCGGGACTGAGCGTTCAGATATTGCGCACCTGGTCGATTGGGAAAACCGCGAGAACGATTGGTTGGCGGTCAATCAATTTGAGGTGGTCGGTCAGACAGCGCGGCGTCCCGACGTCATTCTGTTCCTCAACGGCCTTCCTCTCGTCGTGGTCGAATTGAAAGGAACAGAGAGCGGAAGCCTCAAAGGGGCCTACAACCAGATCGAAACCTACAAGACGCAGGTTCCAGACCTGTTCCGGACGAACGCATTCAACGTCATCTCGGAAGGGGTCACTGCGCGGTTCGGCTCGCTCTCTGCAAATTATGATCGCTTTATGCGTTGGCGCACGGTCGATGGTGACACGCTGGTCGAGGATGGCTCAGCCCTGGCTTTGCAGACACTCATACGAGGTCTTCTCGATCCGGTCGTCATTCTGGACATGCTGCGGTTCTGCACCGTCTTTGAGGATGAGGGCAAAGGCCCCGTCAAGAAGATCGCGGGTTATCATCAGTTTCATGCTGTGCGGAAAGGCGTTGCCGCAGTCGCCCGCGCCCGTGGGAACGATGGACGTGGCGGCGTGATGTGGCACACGCAGGGTTCCGGCAAGTCCTTGCTGATGGCCTTTCTCGGTGGCCGCTTGATGCGAGACCCCAGGCTGGAAAACCCGACTTTGGTTATCATCACGGACCGCAACGATCTGGACAATCAGCTGTTTGCAACGTTTTCGCGATGCTCCGCCTTGTTCGGTGAAATGCCCGTTCAGGCAGAGGACGTTCCAGATCTTCGGAAAAAGCTAGGAGATCGCAAGGTAGGGGGCGTGATCTTTGCCACGATACAAAAGTTTCGACCGGAGAAAGGGCACACAGATTTCGGACTACTGACCGACCGCTCGAATGTCATTGTCTTTGCGGATGAGGCGCACCGTTCGCAGTATGGTTTTGATGCAAAACTGAACCGGGAGACTGGTGAGACCAAGTATGGCTTTGCGCATCATTTGCGGACCGCCTTGCCCAATGCTGTTCATGTCGGCTTCACTGGCACACCTATTTCGCTTGTTGGTGCGGACACGCAGGCGGTCTTTGGTGACTACATCGATGTCTATGATATCGCCCAAGCTGTCGCCGATGGGGCAACCGTGCCCATCTACTACGAAGGCAGAGTTGCGAAGATCGAGATGAGCGAGGAAGCCGACGATCTGCTCGACGCAGAATTCGACGAGATCATCGAAGACGCCGAAGCGGATGGAGCCGTTTTCGATGAGGACGCCAAAGGCTCCATGACGACCAAGTGGACGCAAATCGAAAAGCTGGTTGGCTCCGAGAAGCGTCTCGACGCAGTTGTTTCAGATATCTTGGATCATTTTGATGCACGCCTGGAGGCTATGGACGGCGGCAAAGCAATGATTGTCTGCATGTCACGCCGTATCTGCGTTGAAGTGTACAAGCGGATCGCTGCGGCGAGACCTGATTGGCATTCAGACGAGGATGGCGCAGGCGCAGTAAAGGTTGTCATGACCGGAGCCGCGCAAGACCCCGCTGACTTCCAGCCGCACATAAGGTCTAAGGCTCGTTTGGAAACCCTGAGAACCCGATACCGCGATGCGTCCGACGGCCTGAAGCTGGTGATTGTGCGAGACATGTGGCTAACGGGATTCGATGCGCCTTGTATGCACACCTTGTACGTCGACAAGCCGATGAAGGGGCACGGCCTTATGCAGGCTATCACGCGCATCAATCGCGTGTTTGGGGCCAAACCTTCTGGGCTTGTTGTGGACTACATTGGTCTTGCGGGAGACCTCAAGAAGGCTCTGAAGCACTATTCGAATGCGGACCAGAAGCAGACAGGCGTAGACCAAGGCGAGGCCGCCCACGCGTTGCTGACCCAGTTGGACGTCATGAGATCGATGTTCCATGGCATTCCCTACATGGAGGCAGTCAAGGGAAGCGCCGCGGACAGAATTCGAGCGCTTCCCATGGCTATTGAGCATGCGTTGACACTCAAAATTGATGGTCAAGAGCCCAAGGATCGCCAAGCTTCAAAGAAGCGTTTCATGACCGCCGTTGCGGGCTTGGTTAAAGCATTCAGGATTGCTTCTGGAACGTCGGAAGCACGGGAGGTCAAAGACGAAGTTGGTTTTTTCATCGCAGTTCAAGCAGCAATACGAAAAATGGATGCTTCGTCGAGCAAGGCCAGGACGACCGAGGAGGCAGAACTGGCAATCGCTCAGTTGCTCAATCGGGCCGTCGCTTCGACCGAAGTGATCGACATACTCGAAGCTGCGGGCGTGGACACTCCGGACCTCAGCGTGCTGAGTGAGGACTTCCTGATGGGACTACAAAATAGCCCCCATAAGAATCTTGCGGTTGAGGCTCTGAAGAAGTTGCTGAACGGTGAGATCAGTTCGCGGACTCGAACCAACAAGGCCCAGAACGAAGCGTTTTCCAAACGTCTTCAGGATGCGATGGCACGATACCACAACCGAAGTATCGATGCGATTCAAGTGATCCAAGAAATGATTGAGATGGCCAAGGAACTTCAGTCGCAGCCTGAAGATGGGCTGTCCGCCGAAGAGGTCGCCTTCTATGATGCTCTCGCACAGAATGACAGTGCGGTGCAGCTGATGGGTAACGAAGAGCTGCGCGTGATAGCGCAGGAGCTTGTGAACGCGGTGCAGAGTACCTCGTCGGTCGACTGGTGGCGTAAGCAAAATGTGCGCACCAAGATGCGTGTTGTTATCAAGCGCATTCTGCGTAAGCACGGTTTCCCCCCAGACTTGCAGTCAGAGGCGGTGAAAAAGGTCGTGAAGCAAGCTGAAGTCCTGGCTCGAGAGATGCCGCGAGCGGCATAGAGCAGGGAAGACTCGAAGTGACTTTAAGTTGTCAATTGACAACTTAAAGAAAGAGACCTATTTAATGTCCAGAAAGTCGCACAAGTCCAAGGAGATTGAGGCGGTCTTGCGCGAACTGGAAGCCTTGGGTTGGACTGTCACTCTACGTCCGGGGCGCGGTCATGCCTGGGGCCTGATCCGGTGCCCGAACAATGATCCTGACTGCCGGTGCGGTGAGTTTTGTCAGATGGGTGTCTGGTCGACGCCTCAAAATCCGGGTCGCTTTGCGCGGCAATTGAGAAGTCGGGCGCTAGGTTGCACGAGGCTCAACGACACGAACGAAGGCCAGCAAGAGGATGAATAGTATGGCAGAAATCGAGTTCGAACTGATTTTCGCCCTTCCAGAGGGTGAGCATGAAGCGTTCGATCTGATGGACGCGGTCTTCGAGGCTGGCTTCGAGGATGCCATCGTCGGCACTGGTGTGCCTGGCATGCTTGGCGTTGCGCTGGAAGCGGTGAGTGATCGCGAGGAGGATGCGATCCTCAACGCGGCGCGGGCAATCCAAAAACAATTGCCCGAGGGCTCGGTTCTGCGGGAAGTGCGGCCTGACCTCGTCAGCTTGGCCGACGTTGCCAAGCGGTTGGAGGTGACGCGCCAGTCTCTGCAAAAGCGCAAGATGCCCCCGGCCAGCCAGGGCGGGCTGTTCCGGATGGAAGAGGTCGCTGTGGTCATCATGGACGCGGCTGAAGGCAAGGGCACTGGAGCGCGCAAAGGGCGTTTTGCGGTCGACAAAGCGGGAAAGTGGCTGAGTGCGGGGAAACCGGCGCGCCGGGTGAACGCAGGCCTCACCGTTGGTGCGATTGACGGGGCGACTCTCGAAGTGCGTGAGGATGCCAAGCAATTAATCTTTGGGGATGCGGTAAACGCTGCAGCGCGAGCCGATACGATTTGACCGATTACTCAGTACCAAGGATACGGCAACCGGGCCTTTTTGAGCCGAACTTCCACTAACAGCGACATAAGGTGCTTTTCCATTTCGGAAATAACAGCGTGATCCTTTTTTCGGTCTGACTGCTGAAAGGTGCCTCCGGTAATTACGTTTGAAAGCCGATTCAGCCTTATGTCGAGGTCACGCGTTGTCTGAAGATCATTATCAAACAGTTCCAAATACAATTCTGGGACGGTATCGCATAATGCTACAAGGCGAGCTCCTGCGGCCTTCTGCTCCTCACATTCGTCGACGGACCAATAGCCAACTGCTAATTCACGAATTTCGTCAAGTGTCTCTACGATTAGGTTCTCAAGAGTATCCCTCGAAGATGCCTTGTGATCAACGCGCTTGCTCAGAAATGAGAAAACGTGTTTGGCTACCGCACCCGCAAGCCCGCCCAGGAAGGCGATAACGAAAATACCAAGGCCTTGACCTATCGTCTCAAGCAACAGCTTTGTCTTTAGCTTCTTGAATATACTGCCAAATCTGATCGATGTAGCGTTTCTTTCGAGGCTCAGTCGTCGTAATGGCGAGTCGCTGCTTCAATACTTCGTAAGAGAAGCCGTCTCTTACAAGACCACCAAAAGCTTCTTCTAGAAACGACGAAGGGTAGCCGACCGCACCATCGAGATTGATAGTGATCTTGTCTTCGTTGCTACCGAGAAACTTCTTTAAGATTTCATCACGAAAACGCTCACCCGTCCGGTTGCCATCTTTCGGATGATATCGTCCTGCAGGTACACGAGAAAAATCCTCTGCGATGTTAACAATCATCATGCCGCCTCCGCCAAGTTGTCCTGAAAGCTCTGGATCGGGAAGACCCATTCGATCAGTGTACCCCCTATATGGTGCTTAAGAGGTAAAGAAACAGTATCATATCCGTCCGCTAGTGTCACTTGTGCTTGACCGCTCGTGATCCGAAGTTTTGAGCCAGCTACTTCGCTTACCGGAGCCTGGATGTCTTTGAAGCCTTTGCCGCGCTTCTCATCGCCGGTTCGAGTCCTGGCTGACTCGAGCGCGGCCTTGACCATTATCTCCTCAGGTGTATCGACCATTTTTGTCAATTTTCCCAGAATGTTACCTATGGTGACTTCTATGCTCTCAACAAGGCCAGAAGTTGGCAAGGTCTTGGCGATTCCATGCCCCTGATCATAGATGATCACCTTAAGCTCTGAACGGTCCGCGTCCATGATAGCCGCTGCCCACCAGCGCTTTCCACAACTTGGATATTCGAGCGAGTAGTTGCTGATGTATGCGTGATTTGTCGCGTTGAGCATCGCTTCAGCCATACTGCTGTGGACAAAATCCGTCGTTTGAAACTCTGAGAATATCTTTCGCACAGAACGCTCGAAGCCTAGAAATTTCTCCTCATCGCAGTTCAAGCCAGACATCAATGGAATTGCGGTGCGATGGCCGTGAACCGCGCAGTTGGCTTCGATGATCGAATGTGAACCGCGATGATCGCCGATTAGGCGGAAAACCCCTAGTTGTCGCAGTAATGAGATCGGCTCGCTATCGTCCTCAACCTTGCCTTGGTAAAAGAGTTCATCACCAGCAATGCGCCGCAACCGGTCAATCTCAGCGGCAAATATTATGGCGCAGCGGACCGAAATTTCTTCCAGTCCGTCCAAACCAATCGAGTAATGGACCGGAGTGGTTTTCCGGTACTCCCGCCTCTTCATGATGTGCTTCGATAGCTGCTTCAATTGGAGGAAGAACTCGATGGTCTCGTCAAAGTTCCGGTCAATCGAAAGAACCTTTGGGCAATCAAAACTTATGACACCACGAAAGGCCGCCGGAAGTCGTTGCAGCTTTCCACGCAAGATGTCCTTTCGAACTCTCGCCCTAAGTGAGCGACGTCCAGCCAGCCTAAGTCTCTTTGCTTTTGCCTCTTGGGATTCAAATTTCATACAAACAACTCATTTCCTTACAAAAGCGTCAAACAAAGGCAACTTGCAAGAATTCAACTCAACAGGGAAGGGCCTTCGCTGAAGGAACGACATAATTGTGCCGCGAGTATTTGCACTGGCTAGGTTTTCGCCTTCACGATGAATCAAAGGTTCGATCCAAAGGGGCGGTTTCACGAAACTATCAAATACACGCCCTAGTGCCGCAACCCCCGCTCCGCATGCGCCTCCTGGCTGTCTAGCTGTTCCTCAACCTCTCGGCGGCGGCTTTCGCTAAGGTCAAGCTCTGCTGCAAGCTCTCGTCCAGCGTCTTGTAACTCGCCTCGTCGTTCAGCAATCCGCTCAAGGCCTTCATGGATGCGGCTTGTGAACGAATGAGCAAGGTCACGCAGTCTTTCAAACCAGCCAGTTCCCTCTCGATCCTGCCGGTCGAGCGTGTCTCCAAGGCGGTCAAATCCTTCGCGGAGGCCTCTGAGGCCGTCACCAACCGCTCGACGCAGGCGAGCAAGTCGCGTTCCAAGGCTGTCAGTTGGGTCATCTAATCCTCCTCGATCCGAATGCAGGTGACGTGTCTCTCGCCCATCGTGCAGGTCCGCAGACGCGTCTTCGATGGGTCCAGGATCAGCCAGGTCCCCTCGGGCCGCTCGATCCGCGTCAGGCCCATTTCCGTCAGTTCCGAGCGCGTCAAATGTACCGTCCAGAAAAAGCTCGCGGCCATCATCGAGGCGATCCCCGTCAGCACCATCGCCGCGATCAGCCAGGGCGAGATCGTCAGCCACAGGCGGATCGACCTCAGCCGCGTCTCGAAGATGCTCGTGGTCTCGGTCTGGAAGCGGCGCGTATCGCTCGCGATGGTATGCTGCGCGGCGCCCACAATGTTCCTCAAATCGATCCTGAAGCTCTTGAGCTGGGACGAAATCGAGGCGACGTGTTCCTGCCTGATCTCGTCGAGCTCCGCGTTCAACTTCTCGCTCAGCCGGGTCGGCTTGCCAGTCTTCATGGAAAATCTCTCCTTTCAGCCGCCAGCGCTCGCCAGTCTCGGGGTCGCGGGCGGTGATGTAGGCCTTGCCGGTACGCGGCAGGTCGAAGCCTGCGTCGGTGAGTGCGTCGATCATGGACGCGCGGTCGGTGATCAGGCCCATGTCGATTTGGTCCTGTATCCAGGCATGCAGCTCGTCGCGGCCTTGGGCGCGGGTCGGGGCCTCGACGGTGTCTCGGACCTCCTGCGCGCGATCGACATCCATCGGGTCAGCCCAACCGTGGCGCTGGTTCATCACGTCTCGGAGGCTGTCATAGGCGTCCTGGTAGCCCGGTGGCGCGATGTTGAGGCTCTTGCCCGTCGTCAGTTCCAGGCGCGGCGTGCAGAAATGAAGCTCGACCCGGCCTTCGTGGCGATGGCGGACCCAGAGCACCTCATATTGCTCAGGGTCCAGCCCCGCGAAGGCCAGCCGCTCGAACTGTTCCATGACCTCGGCCTGCTGGTCCTCGGTCGGGTTGTCGCTATCGGCAAAGCTGATCACGCCCGCGCGGTAGGTCCACTGGTGGCGGCTGGCGTCAATCAGGGTTTCAGTGCGTTCCGGGTTGCCGCGCAGGACCTCGGGCAGCGGATCACGGGTGACGGTCATGGGCTGGCCGTCGGCATCGCGGATCAGGTCGCGGTTGCCGTCGTAAGCCAGCACGCGCTCGGCCACGAGGTAGCCGACCGGCCCCGCCCCCGCGCCTTTGCCGTTGGGGAAGAACTTGATCAACACCGCCGCGCCTCATCGAGGAGGGCGGCAAGCTGGCGTTCGATCACCACAAGGCGGCGGGCAACGGTCAGCGAGTCGAGGTCCGTGCGCCCGATCTTCATGGCGTGGTTCAGCCAACGTGCAATCTGGTTGAGGTTGCCGCCGATGCGCCCGACCGCCAGCACATGTGCTGGATCGACGCGGGGAATTGGCTTGCGGCGGCGCGCTTCGGTCAGGCCAAGCGCCTCGCGCAGAAGCGTCGAGGCAGGCATACCAGCGGCCTCGGCCTTGGCGCGCAGCTGCGCCTTCTCGGACGCGGTGCAGCGTAAGACGAAGGTCTCGCTCAGCGGCTCTTTGGCGGGGGCTTTGCCCTCGCCGGTGGGGTTCGAAGGGGAGGCTTGCCGCCCCTCGCAAGGCCCCGTGTCAGCTGCGTCAGCGTATGACATGGGTCGCCTTGCTGTTTGCTCTTCGGTGGGATCGGTTGCGGTCATCATCTGAGGCCTGCCGCCTGGATTTGCGTCTGTGTCACCAGTTCAGCGGCCAAGAGTGCATCGATCTGGCCGGGAGTGATGTGGCGGCAAAGGGGGTGTTTGCCCGTGACCCAATTGGCCAAGCCTGCGAGCATCTGAGCTTCCTTCGCCTTCGCTTCATCTCGGCACTTGGCGATGTCCTCGACATAGGCGCGCCAGCGCCCGGACCTGAACCAGTTGTCCGAGAAGCAGACTTTCGAGCGGGTGAAGCCCGCGCTCTCGGTCGCGTAGGTCTTCACGGCCTGCAACAGGTCCTCGACCGCTATCCCAGCGTCCAAAGCCTCCCTGATCCGACTGAGACACTCAGCCTTCCCGCGCAACCGGTCCGGCGGATAGGCCCCCAATATCTTCTCAGCCTCTTCATCCTCCGCCGCCTCGCGCTCGCGCGTAGGGGGTTTAAGGATGGTTTTAGGATGGTTTGGGGGCCGTGGTGGCCCCGGTACCCCGGCCACTGTGGCCCCCGTTCCGGGGCCAGTCTGGACGGGGTCCACTGTGGCCCCCGTCTCAATCTCGGGCTCAGCAGTCAGTTCCAGTGCCTCGATCTGGGTGAGATCGATCCGGTAAACGACTGTGAATCCATTCTTGCACCCGCGTGCGCCGGTCTCGACTAGGATGCCTTCCTTCAGGAAGTCGCGGATTGTCCGCTTGACCGTCGTCTCGCCCAACTCTGTGTGCCTCTGGATCGTTCCCTTTGAACACCAGATGCCAGAACCGTCATCACTCGCCTTGTCCGCAAGGAACATGATGATCTGCTTGCGCGTCGCACTCCCGAACTTCCGCTCCGCACACGCATTCGCCACCCGCCAGCTCATCGGATGGCCTCAGAGCGGAGGTTTGACAATTCGCCGCTAAGTGATTGATGCGCCGTGTTGGGTTTGACAGATTTTTGGAACCTAAGCGGTTGAGCGTAATCAATAAGCTTCGGTTTGAAAATCCTCGTGTCGGTGGTTCGATTCCGCCCCCGGGCACCACAACATCCCTCACCATGTTTGCCATGCTTTCCATAGTGACCTGTTTTCAATGGGTTAGCCTGTCAACGCATTTCCCATGCTTGCCATCCAGATCATAGTTATCCACATTTTGTTGATATGATCGTTGGTATTTTCAGAACCCGGCTCATAGCTCCCCGTAAGTTGGATACCAACATACCAACAAACGGACATCAAAGGAGCAAATATGTCATTAAGTGCAACGCAAGTGAAAAACATCAAACCCGGGCCGAAGCCTGTGAAGCTTTCGGACGGCGGGGGCCTCTACCTTCTCGTAAATCCCAAAGGGAGCAAGTTGTGGCGCATGAATTACCGTCATCTTGGCCGCCAGAAGACCGCGTCTTTTGGCCCGTTCCCGTCTGTGACCCTCGCTGAAGCACGGGAACGTCGTGAGGAAGCAAAGCGGGTGCTTCGCGCCGGACAGGATCCCGTTGAGCATTCAAACGCGGTGAAAGAGGCTTCTGCCAAAGCTCTGGCGGCGCAGGAAAACGTAACCAAGCGGACTTTTGAAGCTTTGAGCCTCTCGTTCATTGCGAAGCGCACACGTGAGAAGGCTTCGTTCAAGACACTGCAGAAATACGACTGGCTTCATCGTCTCATTCTGACGGAGATCGGGCACATGGATCCGATGGAAATCGAGCCGCCGCATCTCCGCAACCTTTTGTTGCGTTTGGAAGCTGAAAACAAGCTCGACACGGCACATCGTGCCAGAGCTTATGTCGGGCAGGTCATGCGGCATGGGATTGCTGCAGGACTGGCTACGAGGGACCCGAGCCCGGATCTGCGCGGTTTGGTGGCCTCACCGAGACCGAAAAATCATGCCGCAATCAAAGCCCCTTAGCTCTTCGGCGAGTTCTTGAGGGCTTGTGACGACTACAGCGGGCACCCTGTAACCGTCCTCGCGAAGCAAATCGCCCCTCTCGTGGCACTTCGTTCCGAAGAACTGCGCAGCGGGACATGGGATGAAATCGATTTTGAAAACGCCGTTTGGCGGGTGCCGCAGAAGCGGATGAAGGGCGATTGCCCCGGCGATCATCTTGTGCCATTGTCGAGACAGGCGCTGCATCTCTTGCGCAAACTTCACCTGATCACCGGCCGGCGCAAATGCATTTTTGAGACTGTGAACTCGCCGGGGGTTTGTCTTTTCGAAAACACGATCAATCAGGGTTATCGGCGCATGGGCTTTCCGAAAGAAGTTGTCACGCTGCATGGAGTCCGTACGACATTTTCTACTTTTGCGAATGAAGCAACGGTCGGCATTGGTGACGAAGAGCGGCGGCGGTTCGACAAAGATTGGATCGAGCGCCAGCTGTCTCACATCGATGACACAGTCCGCGGCACATATAACGCGGCTGAATACATCGGTCCGCGCCGTGGTATGATGAAATGGCTCGCCGACTATTATGACGAATTGGCGGAGCGCTCGATCATCGACACCGTCAAGCTGCCGGCTATGTAAGTTTGTAGCTGACACCACGGGACGTAGTCATAATCATGGCTCGTCCCGTTTGCGCTTGATGTCGCTATTGCGAAACTGAATGCAGGGTTGCAGGACCGAGTGTAAACCGCGCGCTACAAATATGCCGTCTCGGGTGAAGAAGTTATCCACATGTTACACCAACGGCGCGGTTAAACGGGCCGCGCTTGGCTCCTATAGTTCTCTCAACAAGACAGTTGACTGAAGTGAGCCGACCGAAATGCCAGCCCAGAACTCTGAAACTATGCAAGTTTCCAATTCAGTCGAGGATGGGTCATCCATCGTTTTTCTCTCACCTCGAGATGTGACACAAAGGACTTCGTTGTCCCGGTCAACTCTTGAACGGTGGTCCCAGGAAGGAAGATTCCCGGCACCAGTGCCTCTGGGCGACTATCGCAAAGCGTGGATCGAGGAAGAGGTGATCGCATGGCAGAAGGCTGCCGTGGCCGGCCGCGACGGCTAATATCCGATCTCGCCTGCTCTCTGCATGGAGTTGTCCACTTCTTCTAACAAGTGGGATGGAGCGTACCACATCACAGCTCTTGCAGAGATGGTCCGCTAGCAAGTTCGCTTGCGTGTTGAAGCCCTTACTATCGAAACGAACGTGTCGAGAGGTGAAGTGAGGTGAGTTGATATCTCATTTTTTCCGACTGTAGCCTCTAAGTTTTTTCTTTTATGCAAACCTAGAAAAACACTTCACCTACTTCACCTTCAATCAACGATCTGTCATTGAAATAGAATATGAAGTGAAGGCCAGAACCTCGTCAAATCAAGTCACTTCTATCTCCTCCGCAGCAGAAATAGATTATAAAATACATTTGAAAACAGAGGTTTATAGCGTCGCTGCGAAGTTATCCACATTTCTGCGTCCAGGATCGATTGTTTAATGCGGCCTGAACTCATCAATACTCGGGACAAGACGTAATTCCGACGAGGATAAGATGATCAAGGTGACACAGGTGACTGCGCGAGTACCCAGAGTGCTGTCCAAGCGCTATGAACTCCAGAACGGGGAACTGAATATCAAACCTGGCGGTCATATGACCGAAGGATTTTGTAACGTGATTGAGATTGCCGACATGCATCAGTTCGCAGAGCTTATTGCGGGGCTGCGCAGCAACGAGGCGCTTATCTACGGTGTCCCAAAAGGACTGGATACAGCACGGATCGTCACAAAAGAAGAATTCGAGCTCGCGAAGGAAAACGGAAAACCCGGCATCATCGCGCGGACGAACGATTGCTTTGAGTGGCCTGATGGGCCCGGGATCTTCATGATTGATTATGATCCTGATGATGGCGGGACGGCGCTCAGCAAGAACGAGCTTCTGGAGCTTTTTGAAAAGATCTGCCCCGAACTCAACGGCGTGCCGAAGGTGTGGTGGGCTTCGAGTAGCAGCCACATCTGCACAGAGGGCGGAGCCGATCTGACTGGTCTCAGGGGGCAGCGCATTTACGTCCCGGTCAGTGACGCCCGCAAGATTCCCGAATTGTCAAAAGCCTTTGAGGCACGGTTCTGGGCGGCAGGCCACGGCTACATTCGCATCAGCAAGAGCGGAACATGTCTGAAGCGAACACCTATGGACCATGCGGTCTATCAGCCCAACCGTTTGGATATTGCGGCCGGCGCGAGCACGGGAGAAGGACTGAAACAAATGCGCGGCGCACCGGAGGTAGTGGTATGACTTTGCAGATGAAATTTTTGGATGCTGTGTTGGTTGGCATGGCTCCGGACACCGCAGAGACGGCCGCAGCACGGCTCGACGAGGCGATGAAAGCCGCTGCAGCCGAAGCCCGTAAGAAACGGGAAGAATGGAAGGCTGAGCGGCGCTTGCGTCTGGCTGGAAAACTTAAGCTGTCAGACTACGAGATCAACACCATGCTCGAGGGTGCGCTTGATGAGAACACGCTTGCCGGGGACTATCAAATCGAGGTTTAGCTGTCGCCTGAGATGGACCCTATCTCCGTCTCGGTATCTGACATCTTGTCCGACAAGAAGACCTACGATCACGCGCTGACCCGAGATCCCATTGAGCCCGATTATGACGGCGGACGCATCGTCGGAAAGCTTTTTCTGAACGAAGACAATCCGGTTCTTGTGTCACAAGCGCGCGGCGGCGCCACTTATCAGCTTCTCCCAGAAGCCGACAAATCTGGCGTGACTCGGATTTCGATCGAATACAGCCCCGAACGCAACGCCCAGTTCATTGATGAATGCATCACGCAGATGCATCAGACCGGCGTGTTCTTCAGGTCGGGAATGACGATCGTTCATGTGCGGAACGGCCGCGCCGATCCGGTGAGTGAACCACGGCTCGCATATGAGCTTTCGAAACTCGTGCTGCCTTATCAAGTCAAGACCACGCGCCTAGGTGAAACCCGTTCGACCATCAGGTTCGATCGCAATTTGCTCGGGCAGATCATGGAAGTGGCTCCAGATCGGCTGCCCGTCCTCAATGGTTTTGCTGATCATCCCCTGCTGCTGCCAGATGGGTCATTGATTACGAAGCCTGGTTATGACGCAGCTTCAGGGCTTTTCATTTTGAATGGTGCGGCACGGTTTCCGCCGATCTATTCGGAGCCGACGGAAGCACAGCTCAAAGAAGCCGTTGCCACCTGCATGAAACCTTTCCAAGGCTACCATTTCGATGATGACTTCGGAATGACCGCGACCATCTTTGCAGTGATGCTCGCTGTGCTTCGCCCTTTATTCTCCTTTTCCCCGATGATTGTAACCACTACTCTCAAAACTGGCGTCGGAAAGGGCTACCTTCAGCAAGCGCTTGCGATAATACGCACCGGTGCAATGCCGGAGCTGCGCAATATCGAGCGCAAGAATCTGAGCGAGTTCCGGAAAACGCTCTTTACCCTGCTCTATGAGAGTAATTGCGTTATCGCACTCGATAACATGGATGGTGTGGTGAACAACGAAACACTGTCATCATTCATCACCGCGCCCGTCTGGTCCGATCGCATCCTTGGACTGAGTAAGAGCGGCGGTGCATTGAGAAACGATGCACTTCTACTGCTGAACGGCTGTCGCGTGGAGCTTGGCAAGAACATTGCTCGAAAGGTGCTTCGGATCGGGTTGACCGAAGCAGGCGAAGGTCACCGGTTTCGCGACTTCGGGTTCCTTCCTCACAAAGAAGCTCTGAGCACACGTAAGAACATCATCGCGGCCGTTCTGACCATTGCATCTCATGCGCAGCGGTGCTCCAGGCCACAGGGGACGATCGGATCGTTTGAAGAAGTCAATGATCTGATCCGCGTGCCTTTGGCAGACATCGCAGCTCGCCTTCCGGAGCTTGGTCTGCGAGATCCTTTGGGACTCTTCGAGGCAACGGTCGAGAATGATGTCGACAGCCCTGAAGAGGCCGACATTTTTGCCCACATTCACGACGCCATGGAAGACACGGAATTCAGTTCGCGGGAACTGCGCCAAAAAATGTGGACATACATGACTCTCGAAGCTGCGTTCAAAGAGTTTTCAGCAACCTCTCCGACGCTCTCCGCTCATTCCGTCGGTGCAATTCTGAACCAGCTTCGGGATGAGCCGAGGGGCGGTCTTATCCTACGCGCGCGCAAACTGGGTGGCAAGAATTTGTGGCGGATTGAAGAGGTGAAATAGCGGGTCGCCTTAAACAAATATAAACGTTATCAACGCCTTATGTGGCAAAGGCGCCACACGTTCAGGTTGCGTAAGGGGTGGGCTGTGAAAGCGAAACCAGCTCTATTGAAGGTCGCTCACCAAACGCGTAGCTGAGAAATCCGGTCTCGTCGATACGAGTAGTTCGGTACCTATCAGAAACGCAACAAAGGGACATCTTCATGCGTGCCGTCAGCACTATTCGCCGTTTTCCAGCCACCACTTTTACCATCGCGCTTCTGGCCCTGGCCGGCTGCGAAACGGCCACAGTTGCTGAGGTCGAAACTCCCGCTGGACCGGATACACCAATCGACGCTGCTGCGCTGATCTCATCCGCGACCGTGGGTGGAGATGGCAAGAATGAGTTATGACTGCTCAACGCAGCGCAAGATGGCTTTATCATTTTCGAAGGAGGGCGCGCAGAATATAAGGCGTTCCGCGCAAGGGGGGACCTGACTGAATTCACTTCGGTGTCCAGCGTGGTGGGCAATGAGGTCTGTCTTGCCAAGACGGAACACTGGAGCGGAGTTTGCTTTGAGCTTTGGCAAAAGGCCGATGGTCGAATTCAAGTGCGATATAAATTCGGAAACCGCGCTGGCGGTCGGATGGTTGTGCAGGGGCTCCGTATGCCGACGCCAGATGCGCTCGCAACCCAATAGAATCAGTCGTACGAATTTAGGAAGAACTATGATCAAGCTATCGCGCTCCGCGTCGCTCGGCATTCTGCTGGCGGCCACTGCAACTTCGACACATGCGCTCGAGCTGTTGGACGGAACATACAGGGCAAAAAATGACGGGGGCACGGGCTTGCTCACGATTAGGGATGGCCATGCAAGCCTCGGCATCACCGGCAACGGGTGCGTCGGCGCGCTCGAGGGGCCGCTGCGCAGCAACTCCGACGGAACGCTCAGCTTCCGCCAGCAGATGGGCAACGCGTCTTGCGAGTTGACTCTTCAGGACAGCGACAGCGGGTTGGCGTGGATCGATCCGGGAAGTGGATGCAGCTATTTCCGTGGTGCGTCGTGCAGCTTTGCGGGCCTGGTTGTCGAGCGCACCGTGCCGCGGGCGACGGACGCACTAGATGCAGCCTTCAGGCAAATGGACGAAGCCGCCCGCCGCGCTATCCAACAGGCACTGAAGGATCGCGGCTTCTACAGCGGCGCGATCGACGGCATCACAGGCAGCAACACGCGCGGTGCGATCATTCAAGCAGGTGAGGCAGCGCTCGCGGGCGGAGCGAACCTGCGTCTTGATCGCGTGGGTGATGTCCGGGCTTTTCTCATGAGCTTGATCGAGGGTGAGCCGGTGTCTGAACAGCCGTTCTTTGGCACCTGGGAGTGCGAAGGATCGACCTATGTTTTTGGTTCGGATGGGTATCAAAATACACCCCAGCGCGAGCCGTTGCCCTACCGTGAAGTGAGGGAATTCACGCCCGGAATTTTTGGGGTCACATTTGTGGATGGCTATCGTCTCGGACTGATGGACGTGACGGCCGACAGCATGACCTGGTCATCCCCGGCCTCGGGCGACACCTTCTCTTGCACGCGGTCAGCTAATAATGATCAAGCCGTGCCTTCGGCAACGGCAGATCCCGTGCCGTCGGAGCGTTCAGCTCGAGAAACTGAAACCGATGAGCAAACCGCCCTGCCTTATCTCGGCCGTTGGAGCTGCACATCTGGCGGAATGGGCACGCTCACATTCGCCTTTACCGAGAGCGCTGCGACCGTGGAAGAGATGGGGCGCACGACCACCTACGACGAGGTGCGCCCGCTGGGATCAAACGGGACTGCGTTTCGATTTGAGTTCACTGACGGTCAGATCGCGCATGTATTCGAAGCCGACGACCAAGGCATTATCTTGGACGCCGCCGGGGAAGTCTTTGAATGCACAGCTAACTGACGGACACGCAAAAGACATCGACTGCGCAAAAGTCACTGATCGTTTAATAACTCGGTCCAACTGCTTCGTGTTGTTGAACGATCAAGCAGGGTCCGTTTTCAGCGCGACCCGGTGACGCTCGCGAGGCATCTGGATGAGGAAACAGCAATCAGCTTGTGCCAGTTCATCACCGCTCCATAGCCCAGAGAATTTGTTGTAGCAGCGCGAAAGCTTTCTCTTTGCTCGCATGTACCAGTCGCGCGGCGCAGCTTGTGGATTTTTTCATCTCTAAGCGAAAAAAATCAAAAAAGAGTATTCGAAAATATTGCGCATGGAAATTTGAGGCATACTTAAAAGTTGTAGCCACCGAGTTGGTGGCCTGGTAGCCGCCGAGTGGTGGCTTAGAGGCAAAGCAGCTTGCTTTCGCATGGTCGCCGCCGCTAGGGCGGCTTAGAGACTGAAGCATCTGCTCTGTTAGATCGCCGCCGTGTGGGCGGATAGGAGGCCTCTCTTCGGAGAGGCCTCTTTCCTTTTGGTCGGAACCAATTCTTGCTAGGTGATCTCGTCTTGAGATCGGACCTGCCGATTCAGGCGCGAAAGCGGTTCGCTGAAGGCAGCTTCCAGATTTTGGATATGATCCGCAAGCCAACCTATCATCTCAGGCCATGTTTCCCGGTTGAAACCGTCAAAGGGTTGAGCGTAGACGATGCGGCTTGCCTTTTTGTCGTCCATGCGTCGCCAATCAAGCTCAGCACCGAACGCCGCCTCGACCGAATCTTTCTGTCCGTATAATTGATCGAACAGCCATTTGTTCTCTGCGGTTTCTGACCGCTGCAAGCTTATCTCGACCCGTGCTTCATCTCTGGAGAAGATCATCTGATAGGGGCAGGACCGTGTCCCAGATCCTGCACTGAGCCAATGATCCTTGGTCGGGCTGATATTCTGGTAAAGTGTAACGCCGTCGACACGCAGCTGTTTAAGGGCAGCTTCCCAGAAGTCCACGCGCAGCTTATGTCGTTTTTTCTGTGTGTCCTGGATGGCTTTCTCTTCGTTTTCTTTGCTCGACATTCCGATCATGAAGTCCGCCGCTTCAGGCGTTGGAATGATCTGTTGAATATCGACCATCAGCTCGTCGCCAAACGAATACGGGGTCACCTTGAAACACTGTGCGCGAATTCCGCGGCTGAGAAGCCATAGGACTGTTGCAGTGGCCTCGCGCCGAAAATTGGCTGCTATGAAGATCATCCGCTGTTCATTGCCTGGGTTGAGGACGGTTTCTTCCAATTCCTCAACCTCCATGAACTCGCAAATCCGCACGGCCGCATTGCCGCCGCCCGCATAGCGGTCGAGGTATTGCTGATAGATATCGACGATCTGCGTCTTGGTCAGGCCCGAGACATACGCGGTGTCTTTCAGCGCCTGCCACGTCACATCTCTCCCGCTGTCATCAAGCTTGTTCTCGATCACAACGAGGTTGCCGTCCTTGTCGAGCGCCAAGAGATCCAGGCGTTCGCGAGTTTCATCAAACCCGTCGAACTCCTTCTGAATGATCAGCAATTCCTCACCGAGGGCGTCAGGTTGATTAGCCAGCCACTCCTGCAAGTGGTCACGCTCGCGCAGGTTCAAGTCAGAAAAGCGCTTCTGGGTCAGGCGGGACAAACGGTTTTGGTTCAAATCAACGCGGAACATAGGCTATCTCCAAAGCATCGCTAGGTGCCCCGAACTGCAGACATGAGCTCAGAAAAGTCTGACACAACGTCATACTTTACCCGGTCATTCGGGACGCTGTTCGCAATCTCCTCGAAGAACTTTCTGGCGCACTTGATTTTTTCTCGCTCCAACTCGCGGAACTTGAGGGACGGCTGTGAGCCCTTTGTTTCCGCAACAAAATATATGTGCTGCACGGATTGCTCTTTGAAAGCTATCGCCCAGTCGGGATTGTAGTCACCGACGGGCGTGGGGATCAGAAACCCTTGTGGTAGTTTGGAGTAGACGATGATTTCATCGCTTGTATCCAAGTCTTCTACAAATTTTCGTTCGACCCCGGAGTCGACGACAGCATAGTCGTAAACGTGGTTTCGCAACTTCCCGACGGCTTGCGTCAGGTCGGTGCCACTCTGGGTCGCGGGGAAAATATCGGTGTCGTATCTATCGGCAGTTGCATCATAGGTCAGATGCTCGATGACAGTCGTGGCCTTCTGCTCTTTGATTATGCGTGAGGCCTCAGAGATAAACTGTTCCGGATTGGCCTGAAACGTCGAGAACTTCGCAGCGCTCATTCCCGTCAGAATTTTCCCGATCGTCCCGCGCGTCAAGTCCGCACCTTCGGCAAGTTTGCCGATAACATCATATGAAACAAGCGAGTGGGCAGAGCCGCTTTCCTCACTGCGTATACCCGATTGCTTGAACGCAGCTCCGGTTCGAAGCTGAGCCTCAGTCAGCTCATCCGAAAGTGTGCCTTCCGTAACGACGTATTGCAGAGGCGAGACAACGAGATCCCGATCCAAAGCATCGATGCAGCGTCTGACCAGATCGTTGGAGTCAAATTCAACCTGATAGACTGCTTTCCGGTTGATGCGCTGCCAGAGTTTCTGAAACTCCTTCTTTTCGAAGTTCTTGTTTCGCGGGATGGCTTTGGGTTTGCGGCCATCGCCCATCATGTTCTCGAGCTGGGTGCCGTTGAAGACGGTATCGATCAGCTGCAGGATCTGTTCCTGATAATCGAGCAGTTCTTCGGGCAATCCAGCCAGTGTGCCCGCCTCACGCGCTTCATGATACGCTTGCGTGATGCCATCGTTGTCATCGATGTAGTCGTTTTTGATGAGATACCGCTCGATGCGTTTGGCCATGTCCTTGGATACAATGGATTCACTGCCGTTGACCGTGATCGACTTACCTTCGAAATACTCGGCGTTCGCTTGGCGCGGGCGCTCCGACAGGTTTTCGGCGATTTCCTTCTGAAGCCCGCCGACAAAGTCTTTATAGCTTTCACTGGCCACCACGGTCAGGACATTGATGTCATGCACGGTTGCCGCGTGATCCATACGGTCGCCGTTCTTGTTGACCGAGATGCGCAGACCCCGGCCGACCTCTTGACGACGCGATATGGTGTTGTCGCTGTGTTTGAGCATGCACATCACAAACACGTTGGGGTTATCCCAGCCCTCGCGCAACGCGGAGTGGGAGAAGATGAACCGCGTCGGCTCTTCGAAGGAAAGCAGCCGCTCCTTGTCCTTCAGGATCAGATCGTAGGCTGAAACGTCATCCGTCAAACCGGCGAACTCACCACGCGCTTTGACCTTTGGATCAACCAGCTTGCCCTTCTTGTCGATCGAGAAGTAGCCGTTGTGGGTCGCACTGATGTCGATGCTGTCCAGGTGCTTTCGGTAGGCCTCATCCTCCAAGGGCAACTCGCCAAGATACTCGGCCTTCAGCGCTTCGTATTCCTCTTCGAAGACACGGGCATATTCGCCTTTTTCATCGTCAGCGTCATAGTCCCGATATTTTGCCACCTCGTCGATGAAGAACAGGGACAGCACCTTGATGCCCTTGGCGAACATCTGCTTTTCACGCTCCAGATGGGCCGCGATGGTCTCGCGGATCTGAATGCGGCGAATGTCACGTTCGGTGACGTCGCCGTTGGCTTCACCGGCCTTCAGGACGGCACCGTTGGTGAAATGCACCTCATCCACGCGCGCGTCGATGTCAGAGACGACGAAATCCCGATATTGATCAAGCCCCTTGGACAGATCAAACAGGTTGCGACCTTTCTCAACCTTCCGCAGCACCCGCTTGATGCCCGAGTTGGTTTTAACCTCCATCTCAACCCGCGCCACGGGGTCGCTTTTGGAAATCTGGATGCCCTCCAGATAGAGATACGCATTCGTGCCGGTCAGACCCTTGGCCTGAATGCCGCGCACTTCGATCTTCTTGACCAGCTTCTGGCTGAACGCATCAACCGCATCCAGACGATGCACCTTGTTGTGGATGGTCTTGTGGGTTGCGGAATAGCGCAGAATGAACAGCGGGTTGAACTTGGGCAGGGCATTTTGTGTTGCCGTGCCCTCCATCTTCTGCGGCTCATCGAGGATCAGGATTGGGCGGTTCTTGGCGATCACGTCGATTGGCTTGCGGGACTGGAAATCATCCAGCTCTTCGTAGATCCGCCGGTTGTCGGCCCCCGACGCGTTAAACGCCTGCACGTTGATCACCATCACGTTGATGCCTGCGTCCGAGGAAAAGCTCTCCAGCTCGTGCAGCCGCTTGGAATTGTAGATGAAGAACCGCGCCTTCTTGCCGTAGCTTTCGACAAAATGCTCTGCCGTCATCTCCAGCGACTTGGCCACACCTTCTCGGATCGCAATCGACGGCACCATGATAATGAACTTGGACCAGCCATAGCGCTTGTTCATCTCGAAGATGGACTTGATATAGCAATAGGTCTTGCCCGTGCCGGTCTCCATCTCGATGTCGAGGTTGATGGCCGCGCCCGCCTTGTAGCTCGCCTTCTTGGGCTTGCCCTTGTCATCGACAAAACTGCTGAGGCTTTCCGACAGGGGCAGGTTCTGGCGCTGCTGCACCTTGCGGATGTTTTCCAGCACTTGGCTCGCAGGCATCGCGATGTCGGCGTTGCGAAAACCGTCTTCGTCGGCCCGCATCTGCGTTCGGACACCGGGATCGATCCGGTAGACTTGGGCCGCCGTGTTGGGCTGGCCTTCGAAGCAATCGACCACGGCCTCGACCGCCGCTGTCTGATAAGGTTGCGACTTGAACTTGATTTTCATGCACGACGCTTTCTTAAATTCGGCGTTTCTTTCTTATTTTCTTTCTTAGAGTGTTCCCGTTTCATTCACTCTTCTTCCATTGCGGCGCAGGTCGGGAACCCGCATTGAAAATTACTCCGTCGGCCCGTAACTTACTGAGAATATTGCCAACTTTGCTTTTCTTCTGTGTGTCATTCAGCGCATCGCTCAGTTTGTCCCACAGCAGGTTATCGACTTCCTTTCTTGAGGCGCTGCCGAACTTACTTAGATACTCAAGGATCAAGTCGGCATAATGCTGGTCATCAAAGGCTCGGATTTTGATGTACTCGGCTTGCTGGGCAGACGCGGCCGCGACAGCAGCTGAGACGCGGAAACGGGGCTTGCGGCCCTCGACCAGCCCTTTACGTTTTAGTGCTTTGATCGCGACATCCGGCACCGCCAACTCTTTCTGGACACGGTCCAGAGCCAGCACATCATTCAACTGCAAGCCGCCGTTTTCCATCAAGACGCGCGTATAGGCCGGGTCAACGACACCGCCATACAGCGTCATTTCTACAGCATCACCAGAAACCTCATAGTCGGGCATAGGAAGGTAACGCCTGCGCTGCGTTTCATACATCCGTTGGATGCCATACCCCATCTGGTCGATCATGTTCAGCTCGACCATCGCCTGCACCAGATACGGGTTGCGATATCCGCGCGGGGTCTTGTCGCCGCGAACATAGTCTTCGGGCTCACCTTCAAAAAAGCGACCTGCATTTTCGAGTATCAGGCGATCCGGTTTCTCTGTGACGATCACCCTCTGGTTCTGGCCATAGTCCTGGTGGGCGATGCAGTTATGCAGCGCTTCCAGCACGACCTTCTGATCGTACTTCGAGACCTCATGCGGCAGCAGCTCATCATCGGGCAAGAGCCGCAGTTGGATATTGCGGATACGTTGATAGAGTTGCGATGTCGTCAGAAGGAAGGGCGGGGCAAAGTGCTCATACGCTGTTTCTTGGCCAACCAGTTTCCATGTCATCTGGGCAGGATGCGGAGAGAGCAAATAGGCGCTCTCCGAACGCCCCAATAGCAATAGAGCCGTGCGTGTCACTTGTCCGCGTTGGGTGACCTTGGCGCGGTCCAGCAAGGTCGCAACCGGCCAGGCCCGAACCCCATCTGGATCGATCCGGTTCTGGTGCTTTTGCGCGAAGTTTGCCCGCGCGCGTTCGACGGCCTCTGGGTCGAGATCATTGAGCGTTGCCCCGTCAACAAGCTGCGCACTCCAGTCCCCAGCAGATGCCTGAGCGCGAATTTCATCCTGCTTCGGTATGCCCAAGGGCGCAAGGCTTTCGCCGGACCGCGCATAGTAATGCCCCTTCCACGCGATGGGTATTCCGCGCGGCGCAGCAGGAATTTCAAACATGACGACACGCACACCGTCTACGTCCACCTCATGGATTTGCCGAAAGGTTGTGCGCGGGTCTGCATCCTGCGCGATCTGGTGCTTCAAGCTATCAAGACGCTCTCGCTCTACGCGGTAGCCCGTGCCCACCACTGACCGGGTCTTGTTGTTCACACCAAACACCAACCATCCTGTGCTGACGTCACGCAGGTTGGCCTCGTTGGCCATGGCGGAGAAGTAGCGCCCGATCTTGTCGGTGTCATAGTCGTTGGACACCTCCTTGAACTCGACAACCTCGTTTTCCCAGGTGGCGATTAGCTCAGTCAGTTTCTGGCGTAGAGCGGCTGAATCCATGGGGTCAAATCGCCTTCACTTCGGTCTCGGGCGACATGGCTTTGAAGATCTGGCGCACGTTGATCTTGGTCTGGTCGTTGGCAAAGCCGGTGTCCTTGAACACGATCCGCATCGGGGCGTGGCCTGCCAGCTCTTTGACCAAATCCTCGGAAATGCCGTCGTCAAAACAGGCCATCAGGGCGGTTTCGGCGACGAAGAAGACGGTTTTTCCCTGCACGGTCTCGCGGCGGATGGGCAGGGTTAGGTCAACGCCCCAGTCGAGCAGGACCTGGAACAGCAAATCCTCGGCCGTGCGGTCGGGTTTGATATTGTCAACGCGGGACAGCAGATCGGCCTGAGAGGTCTGATCCGGCGTGTAGAACACATCGGCCATGTTGGAGCTGTCGATCTTGAGCACGCGGAAGCCAACATCCTTGTTCCAATCGGGGTGACACTCCCCTTCGAGGATTTTCTGACCCGCGCGGCGGATGCGTTCTTTGGAGATTTCGGCGATATTGTGTGGAACATTGAGGCCTTCGCAAAATTTTGCGGCGACCTTTTGCGTTCTACTTTCAGTATCCAACTCTTCAGGAAGTTGGATCATTACAAACCGGCGTTCTCCTGCATCAAGGGCATTCTGAAGAAGGCTTGCATGTGCGGTAGCGGACGATCCCGCAAAGAAGTCCAGAATTATAGCCTCTTTGTCATCCCCAGTTATGAGTTCAATGAGCCTTCGAACAAATTCAGTTGGCTTGGGAAAGGAAAACACTTGGGCGTCGCCGAAGATGCCTACCATTTCGTTTGTGCCGTGCTGGGTATATACACCATCGACGATAGAGAAAAACTTAGACGCCCGTGTTTCCCCGCTTTCGTCCCTCAGGTATTGCTTCGAAGATAAGGTCCAACCTCCGTCTTTTGCCTTCTGAAAATGAACCTCCCCTTCAGCGAGAGCTTGCTCCATTCTATCTTTGCTCCAACGCCATTGGCGTTTCGGCCATACTTCAGTGCCATCAGGGGCTTTGACGCCAAAGTTCAGATTTGGACGGTCTTCAAAGCTTTTCATGGCCTCAAGTGGGTGAGTCCTATAAGGCCCCTTTTTCTCGAAGTGTTCGTCCTGATTTTTGTAGTACCGCTGGATGGAATCTTCACCCAAAGGTACATAGAGATTTGGCACGCTATTGATATCGCGGGCGTACATCAGCGCATACTCATGGATGGAAACTAGGTGTCTTTCCTTCGCACCCCCACCATAGCGCTTTTTCCAGATTACGTTGTCGATGAAGTTTTCGGGTCCGAATATTTCATCACAGACCTTCCGAAGGTTATGCATTTCGCTGTCATCAATGCTGACAAAAACCACGCCGTCTTCAGTCAGCAAGTTCCGGGCCAACCTCAGCCGCGGGTAGATCATGTCGAGCCAGTTTGAGTGAAAGCGGCCAGATCCTTCTGGGTTTGCTACAAGCTTGTTTTTGTTTTCATCAGTTTGCTGTGAGAGATCAAAAAAAATCTCAGAGCTTTCCGCAAAGTCATCATCATAAACAAAGTCGTTCCCCGTGTTATAGGGCGGGTCGATGTAGATCATCTTGACCTTGCCCAGATAGGTTTCTTGCAGCAGCTTCAGCGCCTCAAGGTTGTCACTTTCGATGAACAGGTTCTGGGTGGTGTCGAAATCCACGCTTTCGTCCCGCGCGGGGCGCAGGGTTTTGGCGATGGGGGCGTTGGCGGTGATCAGCGCCTCGCGCTTGCCCGGCCAGTTCAGGTGATAGCGTTCCTGCGGCCCCTCGACGATGCTTTCAGACAGCTCTTGGCGCAGCTGGTCAAAATCGACCGCCAGTCGCAGTTTGCCATCCTCACCCGCCGCCTCGGTCACGCAACCGGGAAAGAGCGCGCGGATCTTGGCGATGTTTTCCTGCGTCAGGTCAGGGCTGTGCATTTTCAGCTTTTCGATCTCGTCACTCATGTCTTCCCGCGTTCTTTTCCTGGGCCTATTCCGGCTTTTTCAAATGCTCGAACTCCGCCTGCGCCTCACGCAGCTGACCGTGCAGTGTCATTTTGATGTTGAATTGCGTCTCGCGCTTCAACTTGGATTCAAGCTGGCTGATCTCACGCTCTTTGGTCTTGAGGGCATGCGTCCGGTCCATCCGCGCGCTCAAACTCTCTGCCGTTTGCGGCACAATCGGCATGAGCGCTGTCAGGATCTGTTCATAAAGCACGCCAAGGTTCAGCGCCACTGGCAATGGGCTGCGGGGCGTGTCGATCGGCAACCAGTCCGAGCGTAGGTAGTCCGACAGCACCCACTTGGCCGCGTCCGCCTCTGACGGGCGTTTGTGGGCGGCGGCAATCTGGATCTGGCCGTCCTGTTCCAGTTCAAACAGGATCGGAAAGGGGATGGCGCGGTCGATGGCCCTCAGCACGTCGTCCTGCACCGCGCCCGATTTCAGCGTGACGCGGAACACCTGCATTTCCGGCACGGATTTGGTGGCGGGCAGGTTGATGGTTTCCGGGGCCAGCTTGGCCCGCCATGTGATCTGGTTAACCTGAGCGACGAATTTGTCCTTCAGCGCTGTGGTGGCCTGAACGCGGTCATATATCCGCGTCTTGGGCACAACACGCTTCAGAAGCGTTGATTTGGGGTAGTCGTAGAGCGCGGTCATGCAACGTCCCTCACGACGATGAAGGCGAGAAGTTCAAAGTCATCGAGCCCGGCGATGGTGTGGGTCAGCGCTGTGGTGTGGCCACCCGAGAAGAGGCTGTCGAGGTCGCGCTCTTCCTTCACCTCAATCATGGATTTGATCGCGTCGTTGAGAAGTTCGGAATACTTGCCCATCTCGCGCCCGTCTTTGGTTTCGGCATTGAAGGCATCGCAGAGCGCCTTGATCGGTTTGTCGAGACCCTTGCAGCTAGAGCGGATCAGATCGAGCAGGCGTTTCACCTCGGTGTGGTCCGCGACGACGTTCGCGTCGTTGTCGAGGTAGATCAAGTAATAGGGGTGCAGCCGGTTCTGTTGGTTGACGTTCACATCCGGGTGGATGTTGCGCAGAGCGAAAATCACACCAGGCTGCAGGCCCTTGGCGGGGTTGGACGGGACGATGGCGTGCAGGCCTTTTGGTTGGCCCGCCAGATCGCCATGTTCCTTGGTGTAGTTCAACAGGTCCATGCGGAAATCGTTCAGACCGAGGTCCGTGATCGAGACGCCGGTCTTGACGTCTTCGAGCTCGATCACCTCTTCCTGCAAGCGCTGCAGCTGGTCCTTGCGGTAGGCGACGTCGCTGCTTTTCGCCGTGAGCACGTTGTCTTCACCAGTGCCGGTCAGGTCGACAATGTGCATCCGGTTCTCGACGCGTTCTTTGAGGTTGATGTACTCGTCGAGCGAGATGTCGGGCCAGTAGTTCACCAACTGGATGGCGGTGTTTGGTGAGCCGATCCGATCAACCCGGCCAAAACGCTGCACGATGCGAACCGGGTTCCAGTGGATGTCGTAGTTGATCAGGTAGTCACAGTCCTGCAGGTTTTGCCCTTCGGAAATGCAGTCGGTGCCGATCAAGATGTCCAGCTCTTCTGGCACCTCCGGCATGATCAGCGCCTTCTCTTTCGCCTTGGGGGCGAAGAGCGTGAGAACCGACTGGAAATCGTAATGAGGTTTCAAGGTCGTCTTGGGGTTCCCTGAGCCCGTGACAATGCCTGTTTCGGACCCCATCGCGCCTTTGAGGGTGGGCGCGACGTGGCGATAAAGATATTCGGCGGTGTCTGCATAAGCGGTGAATATCAGAACCTTGCGATTGCCTGGGTTCAGGGGCGAGCTCATCTTCTGTTTGATGACGTCGATCAGGTGCTGGAGCTTGGCGTCCTCTTCAACGCCAACCTTGTCCATCTCAGCCAAGAGGCCTTGAATGATCTCGCGGTCGCCGCCCAAGTCAGCCTTCCACGTCGGGATATCCATGTCAGCGAGGTCGATTTGGATCTTCTTGCCGATCGTGAATTCGCCAAGACCCGACAGGTCATCATCGTCGGTATCCAAGTTGTCGACATCATTGAAGACGTCTTCGATCCCGCCGTTGCCGTCACTGGTTTCGAAGCGATCGATGGCCTCCAGCATCGCGCCGATGTTTTGGTCGAGCGCGCCAAGTGTGAGACGGAATGCCTCTACTGAGCTTTCAAGACGCTTTAGAAGGTTCGTCGTCATTAGCGCTTGCAGGCTGCGCTCGCGATCGGCCTGGCGCAGCGTACCCTTGGAGCCTTCTGTCTTGGTGTCGTAGAGCTCTTCGTATTTTCGGAGACGGCTCGGTTGGATGTAGTTCACGGGCGCGTAGACGGCCATTTTGAGGAGGGACAAGTCGCTAAAAATCTCGTCGAACCCCACGACATCCTCGCGGAACGTGATCGGGAGTTGATGGGAAATGGGCTTTTTGCGCTCGGGGAATTGCCCGATGTCGGCCGTATCGTAGAATTGCTCGATATGCTTGCGAGAACGTGCGATCGTCACCGAGTCCAAGAGCTCAAAGAAATCCAGATCCAGCGCTCTGAGAATGGATTGTGCCGTGCGTTCCGCTGGGGGAAGTTCCGACCAGGTGTTGAAGGCGGTTTGAGCCTTCCGGAAAATTTCTTCGACACTGGATTTGGTCTTCAGGTTTCGGCTCAACGTGTCCGAATGCCCCTCGTATGCCAATGCGAGCTGGTTACGAAGGTCGGTGAACCTGTTGTTAACGGGGGTCGCGGAAAGCATCAGAACTTTTGTCTTCACGCCGGATCTGATGACCTTGTTCATCAGCTTCTGGTACCGAGTTTCCCGATCCTTGTAGACGTCGTTGTTTCGGAAGTTGTGAGACTCATCGATGACTACCAGATCATAATTGCCCCAATTGACCCGATCGAGCGGGATGCCCAGAGACTCGCCCGATGTTCTGGATAGATCTGTGTGGCAGAGGACATCATAGTTGAAGCGGTCGGCTGCAAAGAGGTTTGTCTTGAGGTTCGTGTTGTAGTTGCGCCAATTGTCAGCAAGCTTTTTGGGGCAGAGAACCAGGACAGATTTGTTCCGTAGTTCATAGTATTTGACGACAGCAAGCGCGGTGAACGTTTTTCCCAAGCCGACGCTGTCCGCAAGGATGCAGCCGTTATAGGTTTCCAGCTTGTTAATTACCCCGGTGGCCGCGTCTCGTTGATAATTGAAAAGCTTTTTCCAGACGAGGCTATCCAAGTATCCCGTTTGGTCATTGGGCAGCACATCCTCGTCGACCTCCTCAAGGAATTCCCTGAAGATGTTGTACAGGATCAGGAAGTAAATCCTTTGCGGCGAGTTCTCTTGGTAAACGGCCTCAATGTGCTGAAGGACTTGATCCGTCACATCTTGTACGTTTGCGGGGTTGGCCCAGACCTGATCAAACAAGGACAGATACGTCTTTGCAGACAGTTCGTCTTCAAGAGCATGCGTGAAATTCGAAACGGCGTTGCCAGGCTGGTAGCCCAAATCGACGGCTGAAAACCCACTAATGGGCGAGAAAACCCTGTTACCTTTGCGAGCTTCGATGGTCGCGAACTGCTGCATCGGGGCGTCTGTAACGTTGGATTTGAAGGTAGCTTTCCTCCGGATCCAGTTCGCGCACTGTCTTGCGATGGCCTTTTGGGTCAACTTGTTCCGAAGATGGATCTCGAATTCTGTTCCGTAGAGAGCGGTTTCTCTTAGCTGTTTTGGGATAAAAAATTCACGTTTCTCTTTCTTGGAACGCCCCAGAACCTCGTTCGGAATGAACGTTGGATCAGTCAGGATGAATTCGAGTTCTTTGACGCTTTCCAATTCATCTCGTAGCGCTTCATAAGCAAAGATTGAGAAACAACCGGCTGCGACCCGGATTTTTGCACCAGCTTCAGCCCCCGCCTTCAACTCATCTCCCAAGAGGACCGAAATGTTGTCGATGATTTTCAAAGGATGACCTCAAAGTGAAATGCGCACGTTTCCTTGGTAGTGCGGGACAAGCAACCGTTGTAGTCGAAAATTTCCTACTGTCGTCGCTGACATTCGCATAGATTGCATTCCAGGTCTGCTCTAAAATGCGGAGTATCCCTATTATTTTCATGGTCTTAGCGCTTGACGAAGTGTTAGCATCCTCCTATCTACAGAGCATGACCACATTGATGATGCACAACTCGATACGCTGATCTCTCTTCAACCAAGAGGGAGTCAGCACAGGTGTGCAGTCGGGTCTTATACCCCCGAAATATAGGCGCCAGTTGAGCGTGAACGGCCGGGATCGTCACCCGGGACTCCTACCAATTTCCGCTTTGGAGTTTCTTCATGTTCATCGTCGCAAAATTTAAGTCCACCTTTTTTGGTGGCATTAAGGCCTACATCCTCGCCACCGAAATTGTAGGAGCTGCCGCTTATACGCTTAGCGGCGAGTTGCGGTTTCAGCTCTACAATCTGGTTCTGGAGCTTGCGACCTTGGCACAGGATTTTTCTGAAGCGCTTTGTGCCATCACATTGGCCGCCCTGTCATGAGCGTTGCTATGAAAACCGTTTACACAATCCTCGACGATCGTTCGAAGATGTGGCGCGGGATCAAGGATCGCGAAGAGCGCCGCTTACTCGACTGCAAGCTTCGCAAGATGAAGCGAATGTTCGAACGAGAAGGCATCGAGTTTGACGCAGTATTTTCAGTAGATCACGTGCCAGATCGTGGGCTTGGACTTTCGATCCGGTCGAAAGACGCGATCACAGTAGATGCGATCGAGCGGCTGTTGGATGTGATCGAAATCGATCTGGGCAAGCTTCCGGAAGAACTGGAGCCACTCTATAGCGGAAAAGGGCATTCGCCGTTCGAGGACCTGATCTTCAAACTTGATCCACACCTAGCGTTAACGAAGCGTATGCGAAATGAGGTGGCTTCTTTTGCAGAAAGGAAGGTTCGCGAACGGCATTCCGGACCGAGCGGTCTCGATAAAGACGAAGCGCTGCGGAACTTCCTGTCGGCCAACTCCGGCCCACTTCAGTTAAAAGGGCCAACTACGCCACATGAGATCGACGAGATGATCGCTCGCGTTCATGCGCGGGCGCCATGGCTCCGCCGTGCGACTGAGCGCGTGTGGAAAGGTATGAAAGCAAGATTGCAAGCTAGCGACGAGGGCGGCCTGTCTTTCCCCGCCGATCCTGCTTCACGGCCCCCCCGGAACCGGAAAGAGTCAGCTCGCACAGATCATCGCAGAAGAAGCTGGCGCGCCGCATATGCAAATCGACGCGGCAGCCGGATCGTCCGCTTTTAGAATCGCAGGGCGTCGAGGCGGGGTGGTCAAGCCGCCAGATCGGTGAACCGCTCAGGTTTATCGCGCAAACCGGATGTCCAAATCCAGTGTTTGTTGTCGATGAGATCGATAAAGTTGGCGGCGGAATGACGTCAAGCTCCGGTACGCGTTCGAACATGTGCGATGCTCTCCTGCCGCTTTTGGATCGCGGCAGCGCACGTCAGTTTCGCTGTCCGGTAAGCGGACTTGTCTGCGACATGTCGGGGATCAACTGGGTTCTCACCGCGAACTACGTCGAAACCATTCCAATGCCGCTCCGCACCCGCGTCGAGGTTGTTCACGTCCCGGCATTGTCCTTGGACGATTTCTTGGAAGCGGCGGAAGTAGTTTGCTCGCAGGACGCGGAAGTTTCCGCGGCGGTGAAAGACCTGATCCGCACATCGTTTGGAAGATCTGGGTTCTCTCCCCGACATGTTGTTCGTTTCGCCGAAAGATTGGCTATGGTTGGTTCAGAACATCCGTATCACTGAGAGAACTCTGAGCCTCATGGAGTATGTAGCTGTCGATTTGGCTAGGTGGACTGATCTTTGTTTTTGCGCTGAACTGGATCCTACCGAGCGGGAAGCGTCCACGTACATGTTCGAACGTTAGTCGGGTGGTGTATTTCCGCAACGATCTGTTAGTGTTGGTATTCAAGTTGGTATCTGTCAACACAAGACCGTTTAACGCGTTGATTTTAGTGAAGATGCGGAGACGCCCCCGGGCACCACTTAAATCAAGCAAAGACAGTAACTTGCTTGATTTCTGCGTCGCAGCGCAAATCGCCGAAAACAGCAAAATACCCTATCACAGTGCTAGCACAGTTGGAAAAACACCTGTTAGCAAGGTTAGTTGTGAGCGCGGCGCCGTGCACCTAGCACAGTTCTAGCACAGCAGACTAGCAACGCTTCTTGCCGTGTGCATGGTGCTTTGGGAGTGATATTTTGGTAATAAGTATTTGAATTTATTTAACATTTTTCAACGCCCGACCAACGTTGACTATTGAGTAGAAGAAGTGCCGAACTGGGCTGTGTCACTTAGACGGTGCATATGCTTGTGCGTCCAGCATTCCATTGTATAACCAACTTCCCGGTTTGTTGTCGGAGCGCAGCTCTCGCATCTGAAGTTGGATTCCATCTTCTGAAAATGTAAACACACAATAAGTGTTCCGTTCTTCTTCTGGTCGGCGGTTTGACGATACGCCTGCACTGCCATTGGAAACAACCGTCATACCGTTGGTTTGTGCTCGGCCCGTGAGTTGCAAGCTTTGGTAGCGGGCTATGTGCGGCATGTGTTGGTGGCCATGGATGGCTACTTACACTCCGGCATCTTGCGCGGTCTCTAAAATCTTTGACGCATCAAGTGAAAGAGTCACGCCATTGGTGCGGGGGGCTTCAACTTGATTAACTGGCAATAGATGGTGATGGAGGCAAAGGACTTTAAAAGTGAGACGTTGAACCTCTGACCGGCCAAGCTCTCTTAAGGTCTCGATGCCACTGGGACCCACATAGCCATACTCGGTCCAACTAGTCGCCAATATCCTATAGGAGTTCAAAACACCTATTAGAACGTCGACGCTTTTAAGGCTAATCTTCTCAACGAACTCCAGTGGCTCTTTGATATCTTTCCCTTGTAGTTCATTGATGAAAAATCTGAAGTCACGCTCGTGTTTGAATGAAACCTGGTTGTCTACGGCTAGCTTGGCGACATCTCCGTCCCAGTTTGGCGGGTACCTCACAACATCATGGTTTCCTGGGAGAACCAAAAAATCCGCGGGGTCTACGCCGATGTACTCTCCTAGGGCGCGAAGCTTACCTGATCAGCCCCAACTGAGTGGTCCAGTTTGATTGCTAGTGCATGACTGGCCTTTGTCCATCTGGAAGATGGTTTCGGGGGCCGGTGGGCGGTAACCCAGAGCACTGTGTGGTCGTTTGGTGTTGTAGTGTTTCCTCCATTGTTCGATCAGGATTTGTGCCTCGCGCAGGCTGCAGAAGATTTCGCCATTTAAGAACTCGTCCCTGAAGCGGGCATTGAAGCTTTCGCAGTATCCGTTCTCCCGGGGACTTCCCGGTTCGATGTATGCGGTCTTTGCGCCGACGGCTTTGATCCAGTCCTGCACGGCTTGAGCAACGAACTCCGAACCGTTATCGGAGCGTATGAACGATGGGATGCTGCGTAGGATGAACAGGTCGCTCAGGACGTCAATCACGTTACCTGAGTTCAGCTTTCGGTCCACGCGAATGGCCAAGCACTCCCGGCTGTATTTGTCGATTATGTTCAGCGTGCGGAACGCTTTCCCATCGTCAGTCCGGCAATGGACGAAGTCATAGCTCCAAACATGATCGCGGTGTTCAGGCCGCAGCCGAACGCACGACCCATCATTGAGCCAGAGCCGCCCTTTCTTTGGTTGTTTCCTTCGCACTTTCAGCCCCTCTCGTTGCCACAGCCTTTCGACACGTTTGTCATTCACATGCCAGCCGGCATCTCTCAGCAGCGCAGCGATCCGACGGTAGCCGTATCGGCCATACTGCCGGGTCAGTTCGATCATATCGGCCACCAGTCGCTCTTCGTCTGGGCGACCAACTGGCACCTTACGTTGAGTGGATCGGTGTTTTCGCAGGACGCGGCAGGCTCGTCTCTCTGAGACGTTCAACTCGTTGCGAACTCGATCAATGCAAGCGCGACGGCGAGCGGGGCTTAGAAGTTTCCCTTTGCCGCCTCCGCCAGAATGAGCTTATCCAACGTCAGATCAGATACCGCCCTTCTTAACCGCTCATTCTCTTTCTGCAGACGCTTAAGTTCTTTCAACTGATCCGTGCCCATTCCACCGTACTTCTTCTTCCAGCGATAATAGGTTTGTTCAGTCACACCAATCTGACGGATCGCGACCAGACGCGGCATCCCTTGCCCCGCCAGAACCTCAACCTGCCGCAACTTGGTGACAATCTCTTCCGGCTTCGATCGCTTGTTGGCCATGTGTTTCCTCCGTTTTCCTAAACATAGCGGAGGACCACTTCAGTCGGGGAAGACCAATCCTCATCGGAGTGGGCGCTGAGGAGGGGTATCACTACGAGAACATCGGTAGCACCGCCGTCGTGAAGGTCGTGAAGAGGTACATTTCAGATCATCGAGGCATCTTCGAAGATCCAGCGCGGCGTGCGATGCTGGTCGAGATACTCCAGTTGTTATCGGAGGTCGGATGGTCTGACGCTTTGCGGCTGCTATACGATCTGCCGGACCTCCTCCGCTGATACTCAGCGAGAAGACGAGAATCGGCGCTGTTGAAACGGCTGCTTGGAATATCTCTTTCCCACCAGTTCTAGGTTTGGGACGGCTGTTTGAGTCGGATGCACGCTTCGAGACCGTCTTGTGCTTGCTATTGGGCTGCCTCCGAACCTTCTCGGCGCAGCCCAATAGCGATTGCTCTGGGCCGAGCGCGTCAACCACGGACGGCCAGTCTTGGTAGGACTCGGAAGAAGTCTCGAACTAATTTCTAGCTTCAAGGATCACAGCAACCCGGCTCAGTACATCGATCGATTGCCCCTCTGACAATGCCGTGCACCGAGCAAAGAGTTTCTGCATCCTTTCATTCACAGCCGAGCGGACATCGTCTGGCTGCTCTTGGAAAGCCCGGTAGATCGCGTCGATCCCAAGGTAGTCGGGTATTTCGCCGCCAGACGCACTCCTTTGGCTAACCGTCTCCTTCGCCTCGATCCAGAAAACATCGAGTTCGTGTGCCCAGGCTTCCGCCAGCTTTTCCAGGGTCGGCAGAGTTAAGGAACCGAAGAGCGCTTGACCAGCATCACCGGTGTCGCGTCCTGATAGGAAACTTGCGAGGGACGCGAGAAGGGAAACTGTTCGAGCTGGCCGAACATCCCAGTGGGTCAGATGCGCAAGGGTGCTGCCGAGCCGGCTGAACGTAGCTGATATCGCGTTCAGTTCTGGACGGTGGCTTTGCATGTCTCGGCGACGCGTTTCGGCATAGGCGGCGGATAGGAGCCTAGCTGCTTCAACCTGGTCGCCAATGATCTCTGCGCGCCCATCGACATCTCGAACGGCAATCAAGCGAGGGGGTAGCACCGTGGGGTCTTGGGGGCTGCCCGTGCGACCGCCCAAGAGGAGGATGGTGACTGGCTCAACTGAGTACAGAAGGCAGAGTTCCGCTCCCCAGAGACCTCGAGGGTTTGCGTTCCAGACCCGGCGCAGAACGTCAGCAGGCAACACACGCCGAAGCTCTTCAAGCTGATCGAAGTAATTGTTGGGGCGGAGGATGCGCGGTTTCTTGACCTGCTCGAGAACAAGATCGGTCAGATCACCGGCAGAAAACTCAACCAACTCTGATGGTAGGTCTTCGGCGCCAACCCCTGACAGGAGAGCTATGCTGGCGACACGAGCGCGCGCCTTGTGATCCGATGACAGAACCAGCCCGGGCAGGTCGAAGGTGTAGTAGTGGATGCGAGAATTGGGACTGTCGATCCGGTCGATCCGGCCCAACCCCTGAATGAGGCTCTTGACGTCGGACGTGACGCCAATGATCCCAAGCGCAGGGGCGATTTGGAGGTTGATCCCTTCCGCCATCTGGAATGTGAGGAACATGGCCCGTGGCTTTAGCGGGTCGACATGTTTCCCATCGATGCCGAAATACTCCTGCGCATCTGCTCCCGATCGGATGTGATGCAGCTTCTTACCGGTCTTGATCCGTGCACCAGGTGCGACCACGAAGACTTCGCGTCCTCTTCCGCGATGCCCAGCAAGAAGCCTGGCATAGACCTCGAGCACGCCGACCCGCTCAGCAAGGAAGATGGCATGGCCGTGCTTTCGAAGGATGTCTCGCATGACGTCGGCCCGGGCTTCATCAATGCTGTCGAGGCTGGGATGATTCAGAAGTCTACTAATCCGGCTACAAATCGGCGTTTCGCTGTCTTCAGATTCGGCATCGACTTCTTCGGGCAATACTCCATCCGGAATAGAAATGCCGCGGGCGTTTTGTTTCTCGGCGCGTCTTAGGTTTTCGCCAATTGATGCTCGCCCTCGCTGATCGGCTTCACTGTCGCGCTCTCTGGCCCATTCTTCGCGTGCAAACGTTATCGACGCGCGCAGCAAAGCGAGGAAGTTCCGGATGTGAATACGCGATTTGTCGTGGAATTTGATTTCTGTGTGGGCAGTGCGTTGGGGATCAGCAGAAACAAGGGTGACCCCAGTCGTGATGCATTCCGCCAATGCCTTGATCCGCTCAATGATTTGGCGCTGCTGATCACTCAGTACCGTATCCTCTCGGTGGCTTCGGATCGTTGGGTAAACGAAAGCACCAGTTTTTCGATCTGGACTCTCCCCAATGCAATCCCGTTGGCGCCGCACGACGTATGGCGCCAGGGCGTCGGCCAAACCCTCCTGAAGCGCACTGATTTGCAGGCCGCCGGTCTCCAGCTGGCGTTCGATGCTGTTGACCTCGACCTGAAGCGCTTCGGCGCTGTCAAACAGATCGTCCTGCACAGTCTGATCTTCGATCCGGCGGTTCACTAGGTCCCGGTGGCGCACGAGCTCTCCCCGCTTTCGGACCTTCGCCATATGTTGGTTGATCTGATCCGTGATGGCCGGAGGCACATAGATCGAGGCACGCTTTTCATGGAAGGCGAGCAAGCCGTCAAGACCCTGATTGCCCATGAGCGTAGCCGACAAACAGGCAGTCCAGATTGCCGGGCTCCGCTCGAAAACGAGCGACCGCGCTGAAGGGGCAAGATATCTGGAGCTCAGCCGGTGGCTTTCATCAACGATCATTGACGCAGACGAGCTAACCGCCCGGTTGATCTCGTCCAATTCCGCAGTCTCTTCCTTACCTCGCCGCGACAGGTGACTGTGCTTGATCGGTTTGAAGTTGGCCGGCGCATTTGTCGTCCAGTTTTTCAAAACACTAGCCGGTATCAGGGCAAGCGATCCAAGCCGCCGTTGATCCGCGCGCTCTCCCCAGGAAAAGACTGTCTGCCCATGGCTGACAGGCAAAACGGTTGCGAGGTGTTTCCCGATGTCTGTCTTGCCGGCACCAGTTGGCGCTTCGACAAAGGCAAAGCCGTGCTCATAGACCGTGCCTGCTGCCTCATAGATAAGATCGGCCTGGAAGGGTTGAGGGGGACGTCCTGCGCTGGTTTCGCCGGCGACACGCCAGGGCGTGAAGTTGGTGGCCTCGTGGACCGTCCTGGCTATAGCTTCCTCAGGCGTCACAAGGCGGATGAGTGAGCGCAGGATTTCCAACGCCGTTTCAGTCCAGTTGCGCCCCATTTCCCAATATTGCTCGGCGGCCGCGCGACGCACATTGGCAAGGTCGGGCCAGGTATTGGCATCGTCCATGAATTCCAGGTTGCGGCGAAGACCATTAATCGAGAAATTAGCGCTTCCCGAAAGCGCAGTCTGCTCGCCCACAAAGAGCTTCGCGTGAAGCATCGATGGCCTGCGTCCCAATTTGGTTTCAGCGAGTTCCGGATCGAAAATTCGGAATTGGATAATTCCACGCTCGATTGCGTCCATTGCAAGAACCGCGCGCAGATCTGCCAAATCAACAACCGAAAAGCCCCTTGCGCCAAGAAAATGCTGGCGTGCTTCTTCGGCCACTGTCCGGCCGCCGCCACCTAAAACCTGTCGTGTTTCAGTATTGGAACCAAAGACAATGCGAATGCTGCCCTCCGGTCGTTTACCAAGGTCATCGACCGTTTCGAGCAAGATGGTCAGAGAGGATAGGAAGTCCTGATAGCCTGTCACGATTAGGCAGCGCGGTTCCGCTAGGACGGACTTGACCAGGCCATTGACAGAGCGGGTTGCATTGTCACCCCAGGCTTCATGTTCGTGCGGGGACGGCGCTTCGGACGTCTTCTCTTCTCGACCGGCATCGCCGGTTCGGGAGAAAAAACGCGAAATCAGTCCGTGCCGCTCCGTGGTTGTCATATGCCGATGTTTTCCTGTGCCTGAGTGGCAACGCTAAAATAAGATTCTTCTAGGCAATTAATCCTGATTTGGAATTCCGAGCTCGGCCCGAAGCTCTCGCGGCGCTGGCGAAGTCAAATCCCATTGCACCTCAATCGGTTTTTCACCTTCCCAACTGATAAACTCAGGCTGTCCGCAATAGATAAACGGATTGACCTTTCCATTCACCTTGTTACCGCGCCGGATGAATAAATGCACTTCATGACCTTCCTCACCGCTGATAATCCTGCCGTGTTTGCTGTCCTGCCGCGTCTGGTTTTGGCTGAACCATTTCAGCCGTGACGGGCTGAGGAATGCATTTTTGTAGGTCAGGTCCTGGGTCGAGACATTGGCGAGAAGGATCATGATCTTCTTTTCGGGCAGCGCCTTCATCCCGGTGCGCCAGACGTTTTGCTTGTACTCTTCGCCAAAGAACTCGGCGATGTCAGGCACGCAATAGCGCTGCCAAAGCTCCAGAGCCTGTGGCTTGCCGAAAAAGGTCGCGGACGCCTCGGCGGCCTCGCGCACGATGGGCGTTTCCGCCAAGCGCCATTCGACCAACTCGCGCACAAGCGGTTCCAACTCGCCGGAGGCGTCAGGTCGCGCCAGCCGTAAGCTGTCGCTGCCCTGCGCCAGGTGCGAGTTGAACGCCAGCTCTGACGCTCCTTCGCTCGGCTGCCGTCCTGCTACCACGTCGCGCAAGCCGGTCAAGGCGGCGCGGGACAAACCCTTGGGCCGTTCTATCTCGCCTAACAAGCGCCCGTGGGTGGCGAAGGGACGTTCGGGCAATGGGTCGCCCATGTCCCGTACGAAGTCGAACCAGCCGCCGTGGCCGGAAGCGCGGGGATCGAAACCGTTACGGAAAACTTCGACCGCGGTGGGACGGATGTCGTTCCGGTCCCGGAAGTCGAGATAGAAGGCTTCGAGCTCAGCCGCGCCCTCTTTCGGGCGGAGGAGATTGCGCAGGATGTCGATGACCTCGAGCTCATAGGTAATCTCGCAGCCTTGGGGCATCTGGAATTCGCCGGCTTGAAGCGCCTCCAGCTTGGTCGAGATCGAGCGTTCCCCTGCGCCCGCCTGCAAAAGGGTCGCGACCTTGGTCAGGAAGCTGCGGTGATTGCCGATGTAGTCGATGACCTGCAGAACCTTACCTTCGACGCGGCGCAGGCCACGGCCGAGCTGCTGCAGCCAGATGATCGCGCTTTCGGTGGGGCGCAGCATCAAGACGGTGCCAATCTCGGGCACGTCCACGCCTTCGTTGAACATATCGACCGCGAAGAGGATGTCGATCTCGCCGCGACCAAGCGCTGCCAGGGAACTTGCTCGAGGCGCGGAGCTCTGGCCCGAATGGACGGCAACAGCGTTTAGGCCGGCCGTGCGGAAGTAGTCCGCCATGTAGTCGGCGTGGCGCATGGAGCAGCAAAAGCCGATCGCGGGGCCGCTTGCACGTTTACGGTATTGATCCAGCGCGTTCAGCGCCCGCGCCTCGGTGGCCAGGGCCGCGTCCAGCGCAGTGGGATCGAACTGGCCGGAGCGCCAGGGGATCTGGGCGTAGTCCACGTCATCCGGCACGCCGAAATAGTGGAAGGGCGACAGATGTCCCGCGTTGATCCCGCGAAACAGGTCGCATTCGTAGACGAGGTTTTCGCCGCAAAGGCTAAGCAAGTCGGCGCCGTCCGTCCGGTCTGGCGTCGCGGTTAGACCCAGCAGGAAGCCGGGCGTGAAATACTCGATCAGGTTCTGATAGGTGCGGGCGGCGGCATGGTGGAATTCATCAACCACGATATAGTTGAAATGGTCCCGGTCGAACTGGCGCAAATGTCCGACGCGGCCCAGCGTCTGGACCGAGGCGAAGAGGATTTCCGCATCCGCTTCTTTCTCGGTGCCCGTGTAGCGACCGAGCTTGGCCTCGGGGCGCACCTTGCGAAAGGCTGCCATCGCTTGGGTCAGGATTTCGTCGCGATGGGCAACGAAGAGGATGCGACCCGTCTTGGCGCGTATAGTGTCGAAGGCGGCGAGCCAGGTCTTGCCCAGTCCGGTAGCCAGCACGACGAGCCCGGCGCGGTGGCCGTTCGTACGGCTCTGAGCAAGTGCCGCAAGCGCCTCCTGCTGGATCGTGTGAGGCCGTGGCGGCGGACCTTCATCGGCGACGACGCGGGCGGTGAACTCAGGCATTGGCCTGGCCCTGCGGCGTTTCGCATAGGCTTCGATCCACGCCGCCGTGAGCGGCTTGACCTCAGGGCGTACCAGCAAGTCATCGAAAGCAGCGGCCACACTGTCCGCTGCATCCTCGGAATGCAGGTTCCATTCCACACCATCGGTCAGCGCCGATTGGGACAGGTTCGAGCTACCAACAATCGCCGCCCCGCGTGCATCGGCGGCGCGGAACAGCCAGGCCTTGGGATGAAAGCTGAGGCCACCCGTCTCGAAAACGAAAAGCTCCGCGCCTTCCAGGTCCAGCAGGCGCGCCAAAGCGGTCGGGTCGGTCGTGTCGAGATAGTCGCCCACCACGATCCTGAGCCGTCCGCCGCGCGCCAGCAGCTCACGGAACCAAGGCTCAAGCAGGGCCACGCCGCTGTCCATGGCGAAGGCAATTGCCAGATCGACCGAGTGCGCGGTGTCCAACCGTTCGGCGAGCAGAGGCAAGAGCGGATCGCGGCCGCCGGTCGTCAGGCGTACGCCACTGGCTTCCCGGAGGTGGAAATGGCCGTGATCGGATGAGGCAACGAAACCAGCCGTGCCGTGACCAAGTGCGGCGCCGACCTCGGCCAGCATGGTCATCTGTTCCGGGCCGGTCAGGTCATCCCACACGGGCACATGCCGAGGGGCGGGGATTAATCCGGCCTCACGGTGCATGCAGATCGGGCAGGTGAGGCGCGGGTTAGTCACACTCGTCCAGATTGATCTTTTCTACTGAGACCATTGGTAATGATCGCCGCTGCCTTGTCCAGGCGCGGGGGCGATGCGGTGCCGGTAAGAGCTGTGATTTCCGGGCGTAATCCCCTTCGAAAAAGTGGGACAAAAATCCGAAAAAATCCAATAAACATGGTGAAAGAAAAAAGTCCCGCCACCTCGTAACTTATTGTAATAAAATCAAAAGTTTATGCTGCCTGGGCGCCATTTAAATCAAGAGAAACAATAGCTTGTGGGATTTCCGCGCTGTGGCGCAAATCGCTTAAAATGCGAAAAAATCCTATCACAGTGTTAGCACAGTTGGAAAATCGTCAGTTAGCACAGTGTGTTGTGAGCGCGGCGCCGTGCACCTAGGGTCAGGATTCATGACCAGTAGATGACTGTGGCAGCGAGGGCGATGGCTGATAGGAAGACCTCGGGACAGCGATCATAGCGTGTCGCGACGCGCCTCCAATCCTTGAGCCTGCCAGACATGATCTCAATGCGGTTGCGCCGTTTGTATCTGCGCTTGTCGTATTTCACGGTCGTCTTGCGCTGCTTCCTACCTGGGATGCAGGCGCTTACCCCTTTGACTTTCAACGCATCTCGAAACCTGTCAGCGTCATAGCCGCGATCGCCGAACAGCCAGGCCGACCTTGGGTAGGTTGCTTAGCAGCGCCCGCGCACCGATGTAGTCGCTAACCTGCCCGGCGGTGACGAACAGGCTGAGCGGTCGCCATTCGCCATTGTCGCTCGAACCAATGGCGCGACATGGCTCATCTGTCGCAGATCGCATACAGTTTGGTAATCATGCCGCCCTTGGTTCGACCGATCAGACGACCAACCCCCCCTTTTTTCGCGGCCATGCTGGTCGCGGTGCGGTGTGCCTTCAGGTAGGTCGCGTCGATCATCACGGTCTTTTTCTCGCCGTGTTCGGCAGCCAGGCCGACCATAATCTGGGCGAAGATACCTTTCTCGCTCCAACGCTTCCAATGGCTGTAGAGCGTCTTGTGCGGGCCGTAGGCGGCAGGAGCGTCCCTCCAGCGCAACCTATTGCGGTTGACGAAGATAATCCCGCTCAACAGCTGTCTGTCATCGACTCGTGGCTTGCCGTGAGACTTCGGGAAATAGGGTTTCAGACGCGCCATCTGCGCGTCCGTCAGCCAGAAAAGATCGCTCATGCCACTGCGCCGTTTTCGGAGCCGGAGAACCACGCAGCGCTCGGGAAATCAATGCATCCTGACCGTAATACGCATTCGGTGCAGTCGTGCGATTGCCCGTTGGACGGCTTTTCGTGAGCTAATCATGAGTTCCTTCGCGCCACTATCGTCGCTGGTTTGACCGGCAGTGCAGCATGGGTTGACAGGCTGCTAAGCGCTGTTGCCACGAGGTGTGCAATCCTTCTCTAGGTGCGGCAGAGTAGTCGTCTGTGTCTGCCTTATTCTAAGCGCCTGCCGGCCGCTGTTCGGGGGCCTTTGAATAGGCCGCATCATCCAGCATGGCTTCTTCCGCGCCGAGTTTACGAACAGATCAGCAATCACTTGGGCGAACACGCCCTTTTCGCACGACCCGTCCTGGCGATTGCGAGTGTCTTGCCCGGATATTTGATTGCAGCCCCATTTAGGGCTCGTAAGGTGTTGGAATTAAGTTAAACAACTCAATGCCGTGTATGCCTATCACCAGCAGGTGATTTGCCTTGGTAAGCGGGAAAAATGGCGCACGACGCGCCACCTGGGCATTGTTCAGATCCGACACGTTGATGAGCTTCTGAGATGCCGAAGAGTTGTTTCGAACGTCGTTGATGGCGTCGCACGTGCAACATCACAATCCAAAGCCAATTGCATTTTCCCGGTGCTCGGCTACTCGGGATACCGCATTGCCTCTGCGTGCGCCCAGTGCTTCCGCATGCATTCCTTCGAGCCTCAAATAGGCGGATGTGTTCCTCTCACGTCACGTGTGGTTCCACGGCGCGGTCAAGCATGTGGTTGCCTCTCATTGAACGCAGCGCGCTGTGGGTTTGAGGGGCAGTGTACTGGCAGCAGTTTTGTCTGGGCCGATCAAATAGTGTTCGGGCTGTGCGATGTTGGCTCTGCCTTGCCCAAAGCTCTGACACACGCGCATTCATGCATTTGCAGGGAATATTCAGTCAAGAAAAACCAATCCCACTGTTGACTGACAGGAAAAAAAATTGAACAAAAAGAATAACGGAGGACTCGATGACAAAACAAGAGAACGCTGGTGTATGGAAGTCAGGTCGGGGACGTGGTCGTGTTACGCCGAAGGGTCGTCAGTATGACGATTTGGCCTTGTCGGATGTTCGGGATCTTTTGGGGGATCGTCCGCGGCGTCGGGATTTGTTGATCGAGCATTTGCATCTTTTGCAGGACGCCCATGGCCATCTGTCGGCGGCGCATTTGCGGGCGTTGGCGGAGGAGATGCGGCTTTCGATGGCGGAAGTTTACGAGGTTGCAACCTTTTATGCGCATTTTGACGTGGTCAAGGAAGGCGAGGCGCCGCCGCCGGCCGTGACGATTCGAGTGTGTGACAGCCTGTCTTGTGAGCTTGCCGGGGCACAGGCGCTCAAGGCGGCTCTGGAAGAGGGTCTTGATCCAGATGAGGTGCGCGTGCTGCGTGCGCCGTGTATGGGGCGGTGTGATACCGCGCCGGTGCTCGAGCTGGGGCACCATCATATTGACCACGCGACGCCTGAGAAGGTGCAGACGGCCATCGCGTCGGGCCAGACCCATGCGCATGTGCCGCCCTATGAGGGGCTGGTGGCCTATGAGGCGACGGGTGGCTATGAGGCGCTCAAGGCGCTGCGGGCGGGCGGCGATTGGGAAGCGGTGCAGGACAAGGTGCTTGCATCGGGGCTGCGCGGGCTTGGCGGCGCGGGCTTCCCCTCGGGCAAGAAATGGGGCTTTGTGCGGGCCAATCCCGGTCCGCGCTACCTTGCGGTGAATGGCGATGAGGGGGAGCCGGGAACCTTCAAGGACCGTTACTACCTCGAGCGCACGCCGCATCTCTTCCTCGAAGGCATGCTGATCGCGGCCTGGGCGGTGGAAGCGGAGACCTGCTTCATCTACATGCGCGATGAATATCCGGCGGTGCTGCATATCCTCGCGACGGAAATTGCGGCGCTGGAGGAGGCCGGCCTGGTGGCGCCGGGGTATATCGATCTGCGGCGCGGCGCGGGCGCCTATATTTGCGGCGAAGAGAGCGCGATGATCGAGAGCATCGAGGGCAAGCGCGGCCTGCCGCGCCACCGCCCGCCGTTTGTGGCGCAAGTGGGTGTCTTCGGTCGTCCGACGCTGGTGCATAATGTCGAGACGCTGCACTGGGTGGCGCGGGTTTGCCGCGAGGGGCCTGAGGTGCTGAGTTCGGTGGAAAAGAACGGGCGCACCGGGCTCAGAAGCTACTCGATCTCGGGGCGTGTCCAGCAGCCCGGCGTCTATCTGCTGCCTGCGGGCTCGACGATCCTGGACCTGATCGAGGCGGCGGGCGGCATGGCGGAGGGCCATGTGTTCAAGGCCTATCAGCCGGGCGGGCCCTCAGCGGGGCTTTTGCCTGCGTCGATCAGTGACGTGCCGATGGATTTTGACACGCTGCAGGCCCATGGCACCTTCATCGGATCTGCCGCCATCGTGATCCTGAGCGATCAGGACAAGGCGCGCGATGCCGCGCTCAACATGCTGCGCTTCTTCGAGGATGAAAGCTGCGGGCAATGCACGCCCTGCCGCGTGGGCTGCGAGAAGGCGGTCAAACTGATGCAGGCGGACAGGTGGGATCAGGGGCTGCTCGAAGAGCTCAGCCAAGCCATGGTCGACGCCTCCATCTGCGGCCTCGGACAAGCCGCTCCAAACCCCATCCGACTCACTATCAAACACTTCAA
>NZ_JBNAGA010000003.1:0-388624 GCF_049800955.1 Primorskyibacter sp. S187A
ACAGGGACATGTCTTACAAGAGTGATATTGAGATAGCGCGCGAAGCGTCTAAGCGGCCTATTCAGGAGATTGGGGACAGGTTGGGCATCCCGTCCGAGCATTTGTTGCCCTATGGGCATGACAAGGCGAAGGTGAGCCAGGCGTTTATCAATTCGACCAAGAGCCGTGAGGACGGCAAGTTGATCCTGGTGACGGCGATCAACCCGACGCCTGCGGGTGAGGGCAAGACGACGACGACGGTGGGTCTGGGCGATGGTCTGAACGCGATTGGCAAGAAGGCCATGGTCTGTATCCGCGAGGCGTCGCTGGGTCCGAACTTCGGGATGAAGGGCGGGGCGGCTGGCGGCGGTTATGCGCAGGTCGTGCCGATGGAGGAGATGAACCTCCACTTCACGGGCGACTTCCACGCGATCACCTCGGCGCATTCGCTGCTCTCGGCGATGCTCGACAACCACATCTACTGGGGCAATGAGCAGGAGATCGACATCCGCCGCGTCCAGTGGCGCCGGGTTGTGGACATGAACGACCGCGCGCTGCGCCAGATCACGGCCAGCTTGGGCGGTGTGGCCAATGGCTTCCCGCGCGAGGCGGGCTTTGACATCACCGTGGCCTCCGAGGTCATGGCGATCCTGTGTCTGGCCAATGACCTCAAGGATCTCGAGACGCGTCTGGGCGACATGATCGTGGCCTACCGCCGTGACCGTTCGCCGGTGTTCTGCCGCGATATCAAGGCCGAGGGCGCGATGACGGTGCTCTTGAAGGACGCGATGCAGCCCAACCTCGTGCAGACGCTGGAGAACAACCCGGCCTTCGTGCATGGCGGGCCCTTTGCCAATATCGCGCATGGGTGCAACTCGGTGATTGCGACCACGACGGCGCTGAAGCTTGCGGATTACGTGGTCACGGAAGCGGGCTTTGGGGCCGATCTGGGCGCTGAGAAGTTCATGAACATCAAGTGCCGCAAGGCGGGGCTGTCGCCCAGCGTTGTGGTCTGTGTGGCCACGGTCCGCGCGATGAAGATGAACGGTGGCGTGGCCAAGGCCGATCTTGGCGCGGAGAATGTGGATGCGGTCAAGGCGGGCTGTCCGAACCTGGGCCGTCACATCGAGAACCTGAAGAGCTTCGGGGTGCCGGTTGTCGTGGCGATCAACCACTTCGTGACGGATACCGATGCGGAAGTGCAGGCGATCAAGGACTTCGTGGCGGATCATGGCGCGGAAGCGGTCTTGAGCCGCCACTGGGAGCTGGGCTCGGAAGGGTCGAGCGATCTGGCGCGCAAAGTGGCGGAGGTGGCCGATGCCGGGAGTGCGAACTTCGCGCCGATCTATGCCGATGAGATGCCGCTGGCCGAGAAGATCAACACCATCGCCAAGCGGATCTACCGCGCGGACGAGGCGCTGATGGATCAGAAGATCCGCGATCAGCTCAAGCTCTGGGAGGAGCAGGGTTACGGCCATCTGCCGGTCTGTATGGCGAAGACGCAGTACTCGTTCTCGACCGATCCGAGCTTGCGCGGGGCGCCGACGGGCTTCTCGGTGCCGGTGCGCGAGGTGCGCCTGTCCGCAGGCGCAGGATTCATCGTGGCGGTTTGCGGTGAGATCATGACGATGCCGGGTCTGCCGCGTGTGCCTTCGGCCGAGAACATTCACCTTAATGAAGATGGACAAATAGAAGGGCTTTTTTAAGCGGAGCTTAAAAAAGAGTGGGACAGAGAGAATTTGGCAAAGCCAAACTCTCGGAGTCCCACACCCTCGTCACTCTGGGTGCTTCACGGCAGGCGTTTCAACAAAAGGGGGCTCTGCCCCCGCCCTACGGGCTCCCCCGGAGTTTACTTAGCAAGATGAAGAGGAGGCGTGGGAATGACGGCTCAGAAGATTGACGGCAAGGCGTTTGCGGCGGATGTGCGCGGGCAGATTGCGGCGCATGTGGCGCGCTTGAAGGCGGATCATGGCATCACGCCGGGGCTGGCGGTGATCCTTGTGGGAGAGGACCCGGCCTCTGAGGTCTATGTGGCGGCCAAGCACAAGCAGACGGTTGAGGTGGGGATGGCGAGCTTTGAGCATCGTTTGCCGGCTGACGTGCCGGAGGCGGCGCTTTTTGCGCTGATTGATCAGCTTAATGCCGATGCGTCTGTGCATGGGATCCTGTGTCAGTTCCCGGTGCCGGATCATCTGGATGAGCGGGCTGTTGTGGCGCGGATTGATCCGGCCAAGGATGTGGATGGCTTGAGTGTGGTGAATGCCGGTTTGCTGGCGTCGGGGGAGACGGGGCTGGTGTCCTGCACGCCTTTGGGCTGTCTGATGCTCTTGCGCGATCAGCTGGGGGATATGTCGGGCAAGGAGGCGGTTGTGATTGGCCGCTCGAACCTCTTTGGCAAGCCGATGGGGCAGCTATTGTTGCAGGAGAATTGCACGGTCACGATCGCGCATTCGCGCACGGCGGATCTGCCGGCTGTGGCGCGGCGGGCGGATATCCTCGTGGCGGCCGTGGGGCGCGCGGAGATGGTCAAGGGGGATTGGATCAAGCCCGGCGCCACGGTCATTGACGTGGGCATCACGCGCATCCCGCATCCCGACAAGCCGGGCAAGAGCAAGCTTCTGGGCGATGTGGACTACGCCGAGGCCACGCAGGTCGCCGCCGCCGTGACCCCCGTGCCCGGCGGCGTCGGCCCCATGACCATCGCCTGCCTGCTCGCAAACACACTCACCGCTTGCTGCCGCGCCAACAAACTCACAGAACCCAAAGGACTAACCGCGTGAGGGATCGAGTGGAAGACCCGCGTCTGCTCAAGGGTGCGCCTGTTCGCCAGCGTATTCTGGATGAGGTTGCCGCTTACATTGAGGCGCAACCAAAGATCGGCAAACTTGTCTCGATTTCTATTGGGGATGTGCCGGAGGTTGCGGTTTACGTCCGCAATCAGGCCCGTGTTGCGCGCGGCGTTGGTATGCCATTTGACCAGGAGTTCTGGGGCGCAGATGTCACTCAGGAAGAGTGTAAGACGCGGCTTCAGGCCATGAACGATGATCCCAGTATTCTGGGTGTGATCTTGCAGCGTCCGGTCCCGGATCATCTTAATGTGCGGTCTTTGCAGTCCGCGATCCATCCGCTCAAGGACGTAGAAGGTATGAACCCGGCGTCCATCGGGAATATTATCTACAATGATGTTGCTCTCGCGCCCTGTACGGCGGCGGCGGCAGTGGAGCTTGTGCGCGCCACGGGCCTTCCATTGGAAGGGCTTGAGGTTGTCATGGTGGGGCATTCCGAAATCGTTGGAAAGCCTGCGGCTATGATGCTGATGGCGGAAGGGGCGACGGTGACGGTCTGTCACCACATGACGCGCTCTGTTGCCATGCATTCACGCCGTGCGGACGTGGTTGTGGTAGCGGTTGGCAAGGCGCATCTGATTGGGGCTGACATGATCAAGCCGGGCGCTGTCGTGATTGATATTGGTATCAATCAGACCAGCGATGGGATTGTGGGGGATGTAGATACAGATGCGGTTTTGAATGTCGCTGGTTGGGTCACCCCGGTGCCGGGTGGTGTGGGGCCTGTGACGGTTGCCATCTTGATGCGCAATGCCACGGTGGCGCACCAGCGCCAGATCGCCGCGGGATGGTTGGATCAGAGCGCCAAGTAAGCAATGCCTGAAAAGGCCAGCAGACACCCGAGCCATTGAACCACCCGCATGCGTTCCTTGAGGAAGGCCCAGGCGAGGACGATGGTGAGCATGCCGAATGTCGACGCGGCAACGGCGGCGAATTCCGGTCTTGGCAGGCTGGCGGCGGAGATGACGGACAGCAAGGCAACCCCATCGAGAAGCCCCATGACCCCCAGCGGCAGCAGGGCCCTAGTTCCGGGATACTTGGGCTGACGTGCCGCGAGGATTATGATGCCCAGCAAGAGCAATGCTGTCAGGCGGGCGACGAGAGTTGTCGCGATCTCGCCGCCAGACACCGCCGCGAGTTGGCCCAGTTTAAACGTGCAAGCGAACCCTGCAGCCGATATCAGAGAAAGTACCAAAGTTGGGCCCATGGGAGGATAGCGCGCGTCACTATCGTCAGAGAAATACGCGACCGCGCTGACACCTGCGATGATCAGACCGACAGCCAAGGCATCCAATGCCGTGATACTGGCGCCGAACCACGCGGCGAAGATCATCGACAGGATCGGATAGCTCGCGATGGCGGGTGCCACCAAGCGCACCGGGCCGCGCTCAAAGGCAAAGTAGAGTCCGAGGCTTGCCACGAGGAATGCAACCCCGGCGGCAATGGACAGCCAAAAGGCCCGCGCCGGCAAGGCGATTCCATCCTGTAGCGCGAGCAACACGCCGATCTGAAATGTTGCGCCCACCAGCAGAACAAAGAGCAGTGCCGCGAGGAGCGGCACGGATTTGCTCAGGTACCTGATAGTGATGTCGTGCAGGCCCCAGCACAGCGCTGCGATCAACCCGAGTGTCAGTGATGTCATGGTGTGCAAGTCCTCCGGACGCGAAAAAGAAACGGCAAGGTGTGGAACCGGGTTGATTGATTGAGGCTTGCTGTTATTCTCACCATTAAACTTTTATTCCACTCATGCAAATCTGTTTCTCCAGACAGGTGCATAATGCAGGATGCAAGATATGCTGGATGATGCCTATCCTCAGGTGGTGCCGGGCCCGCCAAAGCCGAGCCGCATTCTCGAACCAATGGTGTTTTCGATGCCGCCCGGCACAGAGCGCTACGTCGTCGAAGGCTGCGGTGCGGTGCTTGTTCGGGTGGAGCAGGGTGATCGGATCGAGGTGATCAACACCGAGGGCGGCCAGCCTTGCGAGATCGTTGCTTGTGACAAAAGCGGGGCCAGTGCGCCGGGGATTTTGGGCGCACATGCACAGGGCAAGCCGATTGGTCTCATGGCTCTCCTGAGCAGCGCCAACCAAAGCTTGAGGGCGTTGCGCATGGGGCTCGAGGCGCGCGACATTGATTTGGCCAATTGCGAGGCGTTGCGCGAATTCGACGGCAGCACGCCTGCGGGCGACAAGATTGAGTATCAGGCGCAACGTGAAGGCACGATCATCATCGCGGCGCCTCACCCCAATCCCGACGGGATCATGGACTTTGAGGCACAAGACACCGCAACGCCGCTGACCATCTATCTGCGCCGCGCCGTCATCAAGCAGACCGCGCGTTTTGAACTGCCTGACCCGCTTGCGGATCCCGTGGATGATATTCGTGTGCACACCCAAACTGCCGAGAGCTACTTCGTGAAGGCGGGGGACTACATCCAGATCATTGATGTGGATGGCCGCCAATGTACGGATTTCCAGTGTTTTGATGCGCGTAAGCTCGACCGGGGCATCGAACACGCCCTCGACGTCACGACCACTCGGACGATCATGGAGCATGCCTATCCGATGCCGGGTCTGCATGCGAAATACTATGACCAGGACATGGTGCCGCTTCTGGAGGTGATTCAGGATACCTGTGGGCGCCACGATGCCTTCGCGCTGGCCTGTTCGTCCAAGTATTATGACGATATTGGCTACCCTGGACACATCAACTGCTCCGACAATTTCAATGGAGCATTGGCCGATCGTGGCGTGACCGCGCGGGCCGGATGGATGGCGATCAACTTCTTCTTCAATACCGGGCTGGACGAGCATGGCGTGATGTATTCGGACGAGCCGTGGTCGCGGCCGGGTGATTATGTGCTGCTGCGTGCACTGACGGATCTGGTCTGCGTTTCCTCCGCCTGTCCCGACGATACCAGCCCAGCCAATGGCTGGAACCCGACCGACATTCACGTGCGCACCTACAGCGGTGCCGAAACATTCCAACGCCAGATCGCCTACCGGCCAACACCAGATGCGGAGCCAAAGATGACCAAGCAAACCGGGTTTCACGAGAGCTTTGACCGCTTCACCGACAATTTCATCGAATACAACGGCTATTGGTTGGCCAATTGCATGGCCACCGAAGGGCCGATCAAAGAATACCATGCCTGCCGGGAAAAGGCGGTGGTGCTGGATCTCTCGCCGCTGCGTAAATTCGAGATTACCGGCCCGGATGCAGAGGCGCTCTGCCAATATATCTTTACCCGCAACATGAAGACACTACCCGAACTTGGCGTGGTCTACTCTGCGATGTGTTATGAGCATGGCGGGATGATCGATGACGGCACGGTCTTCCGGCTGGCCAAGGATAATTTCCGCTGGATTGGCGGGTCTGACTACGGCGGCGAGTGGATTCGTGAACAGGCGGAAAAGCTGGGCCTAAAAGTGCTGGTGCGCTCTTCCACAGACATGCAACACAACATTGCCGTGCAAGGCCCCGAAAGCCGTGACATCCTGCGCAAATTCGTCTGGACGGCGCCGCATCACCCGAATTTCGATGATCTTGCCTGGTTCCGCTTTACGCCTGCGCGGATTGGCGATCATGACGGGATCCCGATCGTGGTCAGCCGGACGGGCTACACGGGGGAACTGGGCTACGAGATTTTCTGCCACCCCAAACATGCGACGGAAGTCTTTGATGCGGTCTGGGCGGCGGGCGAGGGCCATGGGCTCGCGCCCATGGGGCTGGAAGCGCTTGATATGGTGCGGATCGAAGCAGGGCTGATCTTCGCCGGATACGACTTCTCTGATCAGACCGACCCGTTTGAGGCAGGCATCGGCTTCACCTGTCCGCTCAAATCCAAGACCGATGATTTCATCGGGCGGGATGCGTTGATCCGGCGCAAGGAGCATCCGATGCGCAAGCTTGTTGGGCTCGATATCGACAGCAATGTTGATGTGGCCCACGGCGATTGCGTGCATATCGGACGTGCGCAGGTGGGTGAGATCTGCTCCTCCATGCGCTCCCCGCTCTTGGGGCGCAACATCGCCATGGCGCGTATCGATGTGGCCCATGCGGACGCGGGTACGCAGGTGGAGATTGGAAAGCTCGATGGTCATCAAAAACGCTTGCCGGCAACGGTCCGCGCGGATCTGGCGGCCTATGATCCAACCAAATCCAAGCCGCGGTCGTGATCTGTCATGCGTGAGGTTTTGCTGGATCAGATCGGTGGCGAAGCGGCGCTGCGTGACCTTGTCACTCGGTTCTATGATCTGATGGAAACTGAACCCGTCGCCCATGACATTCACCGCCTGCATTTTCGCGGTCACGGCATTGAGCATACGCGCGAAGCGCAGGTGGAATTCATGTCGGGTTTCATGGGCGGGCGGGCCTATTACCGCGAGCGGCATGGCCATATGGACCTGCGGGAGATCCACGCCCATGTCCCGATCCGCGAGGTCGATGCCGAGGCATGGCTCTCCGTCTGGGATAAGGCTCTCGAGGACTGCGGTCACGCAGGCCCGCATATCGAAGCCTTACGGCGTACGGTGCGCCGGGCCGCGCTCATGCTGGTCAATGACGTGCCGGATTGGCGGGTGGGCGAAGCGCCTTAACAGGCGTGGATGGTGGTCTGTCGCCTCGGTCGGCTTAGATGTCCCGGCATGAAAAAACGTGATTTGTCAGAGGCTGATATCAGCGCCATCGTGGAGATGGCTTTGTCTGATCATGTGGGCTGGACAGATATCGAACTGGAATATGGCCTCGGCCCCGATGAGGTGAAAGACCTTATGCGCCGCACGCTGAAACCGGGCAGCTATCGTGCATGGCGGCGTAGGGTGCGGACGTTCTCGGATCGGCGCATGCGGTACAAATAGGGGGCAGTGAACGATGAAAACTCTACTGGCGGCACTGGCTTTGCTCTGCAACACGGCGATAGCGCAGGCGCAATCGGTCAAACTCACAGGCGATGAGATTCGCGCGCTTCTCACTGGCAATACGGCCATCGGGCGTTGGGAGGGTGCCATGTACCGGCAGTTCTTCGGCGCCGATGGTATCACGATCTACGCGCCGCAAGGCGCGCGGTCTGCGCGGGGAGAATGGCGCGTGGATGACGCCGCACAGGAGTATCAGAGCATCTGGCCGGGGGATGCCGCTTGGGAAGGCTGGTTCGTTATGGAATATGGCGGCACATATTATTGGGTCTCCCGGGCAACGCCACCCACGCCGTTTCAAGTATTGGAGGGCGAACAGCTGGTGGCGCAATGAAAGTCGGCTTGGCTGCACTGTTCCTCGCCATGATGGGCTCACAAACAAGTGGCGGCATGGCGCGGCCGGAAATCTGTGGCCAGCTCCTGCTATTGGCAAAAGGTAGCGCGCAGGACGACGCACCGCTCCTGCCCTATGTCGGCCCGGCCAAATGCGCCACGGCGCGGGATCTCTCGGGGCAAACCTCGCATCATTGCCACTGGTCTTTCGCCTTTCGGGCCGATGCCGCGCATACCTATTTTGACACGTTGAGCGCGGCACTTGCCTTTTGCTCCGAGACGCCCGTGCAGGTTGCCGGTGCACGGGTCAACCATCCCGATAGCTTTGACCAGATCACCGGCGAGATCGCGGAGCAGAGTGTGAGCCTTTCGCTTAAGGACAAAGGGGCATTGCAGCAAACGCTCGTTTTCTTGCGCGTGGTGACGCCCTAAACCTGCGCCCGAAAGGCGGAATAGAGGCGCGCGGAGCGCTCCACGAAATCATCCGCCTGCGCTTCACTGCGCTCCACAAATGCCCAAGCCGCCGCCTCGGAGCCCAGCCAATCCACAGCGCAGGCCAAGTTGCCGGGATCCTGCATCCACTGGGTTACCGTCCCGCGTTGGACTTCAGGGTGGAACTGGAGACCCCAGGCTTTGGAACCAATGCGCATCATCTGGTTGGCGCATCCCTCAGAATAGCCTAGCACCTGCGCGCCTTGCGGGGGCCGCGTCACCTCGACACCGTGCCAATGCATGGCCGCAAACCTCCGGGGCAGGGCACCCACGATGGGATCGTCAGCGCTCACTGACAAGGTCACGTCACTGACCGCGATTTCGGGCTTTGGCATGAGGGCGCAGGTTCCGCCCATGGCCTCTGCCAACAGCTGATGGCCCAAGCAGATGCCGAGGTAAGGGCGACCGGATAAAACCCACGCGCGGATTGCGCTCTTTTCTCGGCGGAGCCAAGGGTGGGCGTCCTCCTCCCACACGTCCATCGGCCCGCCCATCACCATGAGCGCGTCATACTCTGCGCATGCGGGGACCGCCTCGCCATCAAAGAGCCGCACAATATCGACCTGATCGCCCGCTGCCTCAGCGTGCGCGCCGAAGGCCGCGGGCGGCTCTCCGGCGCTGTGTTGGAAGACGAGAAGCTTCACTTAGTTTTGGAGATAGACCTCGAGGCTATCATCCAGCGCGTCTTTCCAGGGCGTGTGATGTTTGGGGGCCATGGATCCGGTGATGACGGATTTGTAGCCATTGTCGCGGAAGGTCATGATGCCCTTCTTCTTGTGGCCCTTCCATTCCTTGAACGCCATGCAGGCGCCTTCAAGATCGAAGCTGGGGTAATCCGTCTCCGCGATGAGCTCTTTGACGTAATCCCCCTGATACCAGATCGCGTCGTAGTCATCCTCGCCGGCATCCTCGCGTGCTTCGCGGTCGGCGATATCGGCCTCCATTGCCGCGCGATCGGGCAGGGCAATCTTGCCCATGATGACGTCACGCGCCCACCACGCTTGCGCATCGAACATGTTGAAGGTGAACCACTGGTCCTGCATCCCGATGTAGAAGAGCGCGGGGTTGGGCGCGAAGGCCACGCCCTTGTAGAGCATCGCTGTGGCCAAACGGTTGGCAGTGACCAGCTTGAGGTCGTTCTCCATGAAGGGAAAGTGGTGCTGATAGCCGGTGCAGAGGATCACGGCATCGACCTCTTTCGATGTGCCGTCTTTGAAATGGGCGGTCTTGCCATCCATATAGGTGAGCAGCGGCACTTCCTGCCAATTGTCGGGCCAGTCGTAGCCCATGGCGGCGGTCCGGTGGCTGACGGTTACCGATTTGCAGCCGTATTTCCAGCATTGCGAACCGATGTCCTCGGCTGAATAGCTGGTGCCGATGATGAGAATGTCCTGATCCTTGAATTCAACCGCATCGCGGAAATCATGGGCGTGCAGCACGCGGCCGGGAAATTTGTCGAACCCGTCAAACTGCGGGACATTGGGTGTCGAGAAATGCCCGGTGCAGCAGATGACGTGGTCGAATTCCTCTGAGTAGATTTCGTCCTTGGGCAGATCGCGGACCGTGACGGTGAACTTTCCATCTGCGAAGCTCACATTCCTCACGGCCTGCTCAAACCGGATCCAGTCGCGCACACCGGCCTTTTTCACTCGACCTTCGATATAATCAAAGAGCACAGCGCGGGGTGGGTAGGAGGCAATCTGCTTGCCGAAATGCTCTTCAAAGGAATAGTCGGCAAACTCCAACCCTTCCTTGGGGCCGTTGGACCACAGATAGCGATACATCGAGCCATGCACCGGCTCCCCATATTGATCAAGGCCCGTGCGCCAAGTGTAGTTCCACAGTCCGCCCCAATTGGCCTGCTTTTCGAAGCAAACAATCTCGGGGATATCCTCGCCATTGGCCTTTGCGGATTGAAATGCGCGCAATTGAGCCAGCCCCGATGGTCCGGCGCCCAGAACTGCAATTCTCTTGGTCATAGGGTCCCCCTGATTGAGATAAAGTGTTTCCTAGAGGGGATCGTTTTTATTCCCTTAAGTCAACTAATTTGACTGCGGAGAAAGACAAAAAGTGCCACTGACGGTCCGAAAGTTGATCTGACTCGCGGAAACGGGACGATCTACTTTGCCGAAGGAGAGCCCATTTTTCACCTTCTGGGCTTTTATTATGTTGATTTTGGTTCGGTTGTTCGGTGGCTCGAACACGACGGTCTACTGCTGTTGCAGTGTACTCGGTATCGAGCCCGCGACGGCCTTAGCGATACGGATGGGCGCGGCTCTTGGGATCTTTGCCAGACCTGCCGCAATGCGCGGATGATTGCGCTGAGGGCGATATGTTCTGGCACTCCAGGGCATATAGTGAGGGCCAAGAGCTGAACATCGGCCGAGGGCTGCTATGCGGGACGAAGCCGTCATTGCGGGTCAGAGGTTGAATGGCCGCTTTTGGTAATAAATTGGGGCCATTGCAATCGTTCAAAAAAACGATGACGCGATCGAACGGAGAAGGTCCTTGCCCTTGGTTTACTTCACCATAAACGGATCGGAGTGACGTTTGGCTTCGTTGAAAGTGCCATCAAGTGCTTTTGCATGGCCTGTGTACGTGTCAAATCCGGCGGGTATCATCATTCCTCGGGGTGCCTCGGATGTGAAGAAATACCCAACGGTTGTTGGATCACGTTGAAACCAGCTCGGGTCATCGAAGGAGCCCGAAAACACGCCAACGCAGTCGGGGAATCTGTCCGGTCTTAGAAACAGATAGGTCCCGCAGTCCACACAGAAGTGTATGCGAACAGGCTGACCGCTTCCGTCGGACATATACGTGAATACCTTTGTTTCGCCTTGTGTCAGGCGAAACTGCTGTTCGCGAAACATGCTCTCAACGTTGTAGTCTGACCCGGTAAGACGTTGGCAAAATGTACATGAACACACCGCCACATAGTAAGGCTCTGCCGATACTTCAAATCGGACAGCGCCACACAAACAGCCGCCATTTTGAGTAAGGTCTTCGTCTTTCATTCTGTTAGCGTAGCAACGAACACAACGATTGTCTTCGCTTGATCCAAGACATTCGCCACGTTGCGGCATCCCAGTAAGTATGGGCTCAGAGTCGCCATTCGCTGTGTCCATCAAGGGCCACCCAGACGCAGAAAGGCCGCCCCTGTTGGAGCGGCCTTGTTTTGTGCCTTTGGAACGGGCTCAGATGTCGAGTGTGTTGTCTTTTTCCCAACGCGAGAAATGGGAAACGAAACTGTTCCATTCCTGCATCTTCATCTTGAGGTAGGCGGCGGAGAACTCATCGCCCATGGCCGCCTTGAGCCCCTTGTCCTTGTCATATTCGCGCAGAGCATCCAGCATGTTGAGCGGCAGCTTCGGTGCGCCGCGGACCTTGTGGCCTTCGGCATACATGTCGATGTCATGACGTTTGCCGGGATCGGCCTTGGAGCGAATGCCGCTCAGGCCGGCGGCAATAATGACCGCTTGCAGCAGGTACGGGTTCGCGGCGCCATCGGGCAGGCGCAGCTCAAAGCGGCCGGGGCCAGGCACGCGGACCATATGCGTGCGGTTGTTGCCCGTCCATGTGACCGTGTTGGGCGCCCATGTGGCCCCTGACATGGTGCGCGGGGCGTTGATGCGTTTGTAGCTATTGACCGTCGGGTTGGTGATCGCGGCCAAGGCGCTTGCGTGTTTCATGATCCCGCCGAGGAAATGCTTGCCGCGCTCAGACAGGCCCACTTCACCGGTCTGGCCTTCGCCCTCACCTGCAAAGACATTGGTCTTGGCATCCGCGCCGGGCGCATCCCAGACGGAGATATGCGCGTGGCAGCCGTTGCCCGTCAGACCCTCGATGGGCTTGGGCATGAAGGTTGCGCGGAAGCCATGCTTTTCGGCGACGCATTTGGTCATGAACTTGAAGAAGGAATGCTTGTCGGCGGTGCGCAGGGCATCGTCAAAATCCCAGTTCATCTCCCACTGGCCATTCGCGTCTTCGTGATCGTTCTGGTAGGGGTTCCATCCCATCTCAAGCATGTAATCAGAGATCTCACGGATGACATCGAGCCTGCGCATGAAGGCCTGTTGATCATAGCAGGGCTTGGCTGCCGTATCGAAGGAATCCGAGATCTGATCGCCTTCAGGCGTCAAGAGGAAGAACTCCGCTTCGACACCAGTCTTGACATGCATGCCTTCTTCGGCGGCCTCGGCAATCAACTTGCGCAGCACGTTGCGCGGGGCTTGTGCAACAGGTTCGCCTTCCATGACACAATCCGCGGGGACCCAGGCAATCTCGCGGTTCCACGGCAGGATGATCACAGCTTCAGGATCGGGGACCGCAAGCATATCCGGGTGGGCCGGTGTGAGATCGAGCCAGGTGGCAAAGCCCGCGAAGCCCGCTCCGTCTTCCTGCATATCGGCAATGGCCCGCGCAGGCACCAGCTTCGCACGCTGGCCACCGAAGAGATCGGTGAAGGAGATCATGAAGTATTTGACGCCGTTGTCCTTGGCAAATGTGGCCAGATCAATGGTCATGGAGTGTTCCCTATCGTTCGTCTTGTTTTTGTTTGTAAAAAAGGCGCGTCCCTGAGGGGCGCGCCTTCGGTTTGGGTCAGTAGGAGGTGTTTGGCTTGCCGGGATACCAATCGGTTCCCGCCAGCGGCACCTGGGCCATGGCCGCCGCTTCCATCGTCAGAGCGACCAGATCCTCGGGTTCGAGGTTGTGCATGTGGTTCTTGCCACAGGCCCGCGCGATGGTTTGCGCCTCAAGCGTCATCACCTTGAGGTAATTGCGCAAACGCCGCCCGCCTTCGACAGGGTCGAAGCGCTTCATCAGTTCGGGATCCTGTGTGGTGATCCCGGCGGGGTCCATGCCTTCATGCCAATCGTCATAGGCGCCAGCTGTAGTGCCCAGCTCGTTGTATTCGGCTTCCCATTTGGGATCGTTGTCGCCCAGAGCGATGAGAGCCGCTGTCCCAATCGCGACCGCATCGGCCCCCAGCGCCATGGCTTTGGCCACATCCGCACCGGAGCGAATGCCGCCCGAGACCACAAGTTGGACTTCGCGGTGCATCCCGAGATCCTGAAGCGCTTTGACCGCGGGGCGAATGCAGGCCAGCGTCGGCTGCCCGACATGTTCGATGAAGACGTCCTGCGTGGCGGCCGTGCCGCCCTGCATCCCGTCCAGAACGACAACATCCGCGCCCGCTTTGACGGCCAGCGTCGTGTCGAAATACGGGCGGGCACCGGCGACTTTCACGTAGATCGGCACTTTCCAACCTGTGATCTCGCGCAGTTCGAGGATCTTGATTTCCAGATCGTCAGGACCCGTCCAGTCTGGGTGGCGACAGGAGGAGCGTTGGTCGATCCCCTTGGGAAGATTGCGCATTTCCGCCACGCGGTCGCTGATCTTCTGGCCGAGCAGCATGCCGCCGCCTCCGGGCTTTGCGCCCTGGCCCACCACAATCTCGATGGCATCCGCCTTGCGCAGGTCATCGGGGTTCATCCCATAGCGCGAGGGCAGATATTGATAGACGAGCTTGGACGAATGGCCGCGCTCCTCAGGTGTCATGCCGCCGTCACCGGTGGTCGTGGACGTGCCTGCAGCATTTGCCCCCCGGCCCAGTGCCTCCTTGGCGGGGCCTGACAATGCGCCGAAGCTCATGCCCGCAATGGTGATCGGGATGTCGAGCTGAATCGGGTTCTTTGCAAATCGCGTGCCCAGCGTGACGGATGTTTCGCATTTCTCGCGGTAGCCTTCGAGCGGATAGCGCGAGATCGAGGCCCCCAGAAACAAAAGGTCGTCGAAGCTCGGTACCTTGCGTTTCGCGCCACCGCCGCGAATGTCGTAGATCCCCGTGGCCGCGGCACGCCGGATGTCGCTGTTGACGTCCTGTGTGAATGTCGCGGATTGGCGAGGCGTTGTGTGGGGAATACCCCGTGCGTCGTGATCTTTCATGGGAAGGTCCTCAATAGGCGCCAGCGTTGTCGACGTCAAAGTTGTACAGGGTCCGGGCGGACCCATAGCGCCGGAATTCCGATGCTTTGGCATCACAGCCGCCGCGTTCGAGCAGTTCTTCGAGAATGGCAATGTGTTCGGGACGCATTTCCTTCTCCACACAATCCGCGCCGAGGGACTTGACCTCGCCGCGCACGAAGAAGCGCGCCTCATAGCAGCTGTCACCCAGCGCATCGCCTGCATCGCCGCAGACAACGATGTTGCCTGACTGTGCCATGAAGGCGGACATGTGGCCGACATTGCCGTGCACGATGATGTCGATGCCCTTCATCGAGATGCCACAGCGCGAGGATGCGTTGCCCTTGATGATCAATGTGCCGCCATGTCCGGTCGCACCGGCGTATTGCGAGGCGTCCCCATCGACGATCACGGTGCCTGACATCATGTTTTCAGCCACCCCCGGTCCGGCGGAGCCTTTGATGTGCACATTGGCTTGCTTGTTCATGCCCGCACAATAGTAGCCCGTCGATCCCTTGACGGTCACATCAATGGGAGCATCCAGGCCGCAGGCAATGGCATGGGAGCCACGCGGGTTCACGATTTCCCAGGCGGTCTGGTTGGTTTCCTGCGACTGCGCGTGCAGGGTGGCGTTGAGATGGCGCAGGCCTTCTGCTTCAAGATCGATCGTCTGCATATCAGTGGTTCCAGAAATAGACAGTGGCGGGTTCAGGTTCCCAGACGCGAGCGTCTTCGATGCCCGGCAGGTTGACCAGAGCACGGTATTCGCTGCCAAACGCGACATAGGCATCGGTTTCGGCCATAACGGCGGGTTTGCAGGCAATGGGATCACGGACAACGCCGAAGCCGTCCTTGGTGCCCACAACGAAGGTGAAGAATCCATCGAGATCATCGAGGGAGCTTTCCAGCGCTTCGCCCAGCGTCGCACCGTTCTGCATGCGCCATGTGAGATAGGCGGCGGCAACTTCGCTGTCGTTCTTGGTCTCGATATGGACCCCTTCCCGCGTCAGTTTGCGGCGCAGGGAATTGTGATTCGACAGCGAGCCGTTGTGCACGAGGCACTGATCGGCGCCTGTGTTAAATGGATGCGCGCCCATGGTTGTGACGGCCGATTCGGTGGCCATGCGGGTATGGCCGATGCCATGGCTGCCTGACATCTTGGAGACCTCAAAACGCTCCGCCACATCTTTTGGCAGGCCCACTTCCTTGTAGATCTCGAGGATTTCACCTGTGCTCATGACGCGGATGTTGCCTGCCATGTTGGCCAAAGCGGCACGGGCATCCTTTATCTTGTCTTCGGGCATTTCCAGAACGGCATGAGTGTCTTTGACCCTGATCGAGACTGTCGCGCCAATATCGGCGCCGAGGCGCTCCGCCAGACCGTCAAAGGCCGTTTCGGCATTGTCAGATTGTACGGTCAGTTTCGCGGTGCCGTCTTTATCGGCGCCGTAGATAGCGATGCCTGCGCTGTCAGGGCCACGGTCTGTCATCGTGATGAGCATATCCGTCAGCATGTCTCCCAGCTGCGGTTCCAGCGATTTGTCTTTGAGGAATAGTCCAACAATGCCGCACATTGGCACGCTCTCCTGTGTTGGTTTTTTTTGACGCTAGCACCATTTTTGTGCTCCCGACAACCACGAGGAAAATTTTTTTCACCTTAGGCAAATTTTTCTAGGCAGATCGGACTTCTTCTGGTTCACTTAGGGTGAGCGTCTTTGTGCACAAAGAACAAGAAGAGGCGCGCTTCAACAGATGACGGAGGGAATCTTGGAAGAACAACTTGCCGAACTCGCGGCCCAAGTGGCAGCGATGGAAGCCAAGAGCAATCTGACTAATACAATGTTTGCCGAGGCCTATTATTATTTGACGATCCCGCTGATGATTATCATCCATGCGGGGTTTCTAGCTTATGAAATGGGCGCATCCCGCGCCAAGAATGCGCTCTCGTCTGGTGTCAAAAACATCCTCGCCTTCGCCTTCGTGATTCCCGCTTTCTACTTCTTCGGTTGGTGGGTGTATTGGGCATTCCCCACAGGTTTATCGTTTGCGGAAGGTCCCAACGGGATTTCCGGCACCGCCTATGCGAACTCCATTGCCCTGGCTTGGGGCGAAAGCGCCGCCTACATGGGGCCGAACACGGAAGACCAGATCGATGGCGTGTTCTGGGGTGCCTTCACATTATTCGCTGCAACAACAGCGTCCATCATGTCCGGTGCCGTGATCGAGCGTATCCAGACTGTGGGATTCGTCATTCTGGCGGTGATCCTTGGCGGGTTTAGCTGGACGCTGGCCGCGGCCTGGGGCTGGCATGCTGATGGCTGGCTTGTGACGGGATGGGGCGTGCATGACTTCGGTGCCGCTGGTCTCGTGCATGCTGTTGCCGCGTTCTTCGCGCTTGGCGTTTTGATCAACCTCGGCCCGCGCATCGGCAAGTTTAACCCAGATGGCACGGCCAATGACCTGCCAGGCCACAATATGCCGTTCACGGCGACCGGTCTGATGCTCATTATCGTGGGCTTCTGGGGCTTTCTGATGGCCTGTCTGGTTGTCGGTGGTGAGGCTTGGTCCTGGAGTGCGAACTACACCACGATCTATGGCACACCGACCAACCTTGGCGCATTGGCCTTCAACATCCTGATGTCGGTTGCCGGTGGCATTATCGGAGCATGGGTTATGACGCGCGATCCCTTCTGGATGATGTCCGGCGCGCTGGCGGGTATTATCTCTTGTGCTTCAGGCCTCGATATCTACTATCCGGCGCTCGCCTTCATCATTGCCTTCTCTGCAGGCGTCATCCTCAAGCCCTGTGCCTCGATCCTCGAGAATATGGGAATCGATGACGCGGTCGGCGCGGTCACTGTGCACGGCACCATTGGTATCTACGGCATGTTGATGCTTGGTGTGTTTGGCTCCGGCTATCCGGCGGCGCTCGGCGAAGGGGCGGCGACCGTTTCCTTGGTGGGGCAGGCGGTTGGCGCGGTGGTCTTTATCGCCATCGGTCTGGGCACGGGCTATATCTCGTCGCTGATCCTCAAGATGGTGGGCATGCTGCGTGTGCCGGAAGCAGCGGAGATCGCAGGTCTCGATACCGTCAAAGTACCCGCGCAAGCCTATCCGGAAGGAATTCCGGCATCGGCTCCCGCTGCTAACTAACTAGCCTGAGAAAGAGGAGAGAAACCAATGGGATTTCCCTATGACAATGGCGGGACTTGGACGGATGTTTCCGGTCCTATCTTCATGGGCGCTGGTGGCGCCGCACCGGGCTTGTTTGCGCTGATTGGGATCGTGATTTGCGTGGTCGCTTTGGCCATCGGCCAAAAAGCAGAGGCCGGCAAATACAAAAAGCACAAGTAAGGCTTTGGCTTTGCAAGGGGCCGCGGAGACGTGGCCCCTTGCGCGAACTCTGGGGACGGTTTCGACAAGTTCGAACATTTGCCTAAGAGGAAAAAAATCTGCATAGCAGTATTGATTTTCATACATGCATGCGTCTGAATACCGAGAAGCAAAAACACAAGAACAGGGGGCCCCATGGCTATTCTTTGGAGAACATCCGCACTGGCACAGCGCCATGCCGAGATCGGTGGCGAGTTGGAAGACTGGAATGGAATGGGCACAGCCTGGTTCTATGACGACACACCAGAACGCGCCAAGGCCGACTACGAGGCGATCCGGACCAAATCAGGTTTGATGGATGTCTCGGGTTTGAAGAAAGTGCATGTGTCCGGCCCGGATGCGGCATATGTGATCGACCGGGTGACGACACGCAATGTCGAGAAAATCGCGCCGGGCCGTTCGACCTATGCCTGTTTCCTCGATACGCGCGGCATGTTTGTTGATGATTGCATCATCTACCATATTGCCGTGAACTCCTGGCTGGTCGTGCACGGCACCGGGACTGGCATGGAGCAGCTCACAGCAGCGGCGGCGGGCAAGAATTGCTCGGTTCTGTTTGATGACGACCTGCACGATATGTCCCTGCAAGGGCCCAAATCCGTAGACATTCTGGCAACGCAGATCCCCGCAATTCGCGATCTTGCGTATTTTGGGATCATGCAGACGCGCTTGTTTGGTCGGGATGTCATGATCTCGCGCACCGGCTATACCGGCGAGCGCGGCTACGAGATCTTCTGCCGGGCCAAGGATGCGGTCCATATCTGGGACAACATCCTTGAGACAGGCGGCGATGATGTGCGGCCCACGCAGTTCAGCACGCTCGATATGCTGCGCATCGAGAGCTACCTGCTGTTCTATCCGGGCGACAATTCCGAGACCTTCCCGTTTGAGGATGGCACGCCAGCAGGCGATAGCCTGTGGGAGCTGGGCCTCGACTTCACGGTCTCGCCCGACAAGGTAGGCTTTGTGGGCGCCGAGAACCACTACGCCATGAAGGGTAAGGAGCGTTTCAAGATCTACGGCGTGAAGCTCTCGGGCGATGCGATGGATCAGATGGAAATGTTCGCCCGTGTGCATCACGATGGCAAAGATGTCGGCGTGATCACCTATGGCCTGTCCTCCGAGCTCAATGGCTATTCAGTCGCCATCGCGCGGCTCGATCCGTCTGTTGCCAAGCCCGGCACGGCGCTCACCGTCGTGCAGCCCGATGGCACGGAGCTTGCGGCGACCGCGGAAGAGATGCCATTCTACGATCAGGACAAGTCGATCCGTACGGCCAAAGGCTAATATGATCTGGGCGCGCCGCATGGTGCGCCCTTTTCCTTTCAGAGCAAGGCAAGAGACCAAGTCATGTCAAAGTTTCAGTTCCCGGAGAGCATCAAGAGCCGCCCCGTCTACGGCACGCTCGCACCCCGCCCCGGTAAAGCGCATCTCATGATTGCGGATGCCGAGGGCGCAGAGGCGCTCCTTGATCTCGCCGCACAGGATGCGGGTTTGTTGGCCAAAGCGCATATCATCTTCATTCCCAAAGGCACCGATTTTTCCGACAAACTGAAAGCGCTCAAGCCCGCGCAATACTACGAAGGCCCCACCTTTGAGGCGTCGTTGCAGCGGTTGCGTCATGTTCTGGCCAATGCCCATCAAGGTTTGCAGGTCTATCTGACAGGGACCGAAGGCTTGATGGGGCAGGCGCAAAATGAAGCCATGCAGGCGGGCATCCCCCATGAAGCAATCCAGACAGAGCATCGCGGCTCTGTCGCGCGGCGGATGCAATGCGTGCATTGTAAAGGCATCACCGAGGACGTGATGACCGATCCGTTTGTCTGCTCCCATTGCGGGTTGAACCTCTTTGTGCGCGATCACTATTCGCGCCGACTTGCGGCCTATCAGGGGGTCTGCATCGATGCCGAAGATCCCGGCAATGTGCCCGAACCCAAGGAGCTGTACACATGAGCGCCGCCCCTCAGAAAGCCAAGCCCGGCGCAGAGCAGATCGACGTCACAGTGAGTGCGGTTGTGCCGCTCAACGATCTTGTGACCCGCTTCGAATTCAAACGCACCGATGGTGGTGCCTTCCCGACCTTCTCGGGCGGCGCGCATACGGTTGTGACGATGCAGGATGACGGTCGCACGCGGCTCAATCCCTATTCGCTGATGTCTGATCCGGCGGATACCTCGACCTATGCCATCTCGGTGCGCCGCGACGATCAGGGTCGGGGTGGTTCTCTCTTCATGCATACGCGCGTGAAGGTGGGCGATCAGATGTCGATCACCTATCCGGTGAATCTCTTCTCGCTTGATCTGCGCGCGCGCAAGCATCTCTTCTTCGCAGGCGGCATCGGCATCACGCCGTTCATGTCGATGATCGCACAGCTTGAGCGGATGAATGGCAATTGGGAGCTGCACTATTCGGTGCGCACGGAAGCGCTGGGCACCTATGTGCAGGAGCTGCAATACAAGTTCCCCAACAAAGTGCATGTCTATTATGATGATCAGTCCCAGAGCATTCCGCTTGAGGATTTGCTCGATGGTCAGCCGCTGGGGACGAATGCCTATGTCTGCGGGCCCAAGGGTATGATCGATTGGGTGCACGCCACGGCCACCGCGTCGGGCTGGCCCGACGCCCAGGTGCACTCGGAGGAATTCACTGCGCCGCAGCCCGGCAAACCTTTTGAGGTGCGCCTGTGCAAATCGGACATGACCATTCAGGTCGGTGAGAATGAAAGCCTGCTGGAAGCCATTGAACGCGTGGGCGTTGAGGCGCCGTTCCTGTGCCGCGGCGGGGCTTGCGGCCAATGTGAGACCGATGTTGTCGCATCCGATGGTGAGTTCATTCACCGCGATCATTGGCTGGACGATGACGAACACGCCTCTGGCAAGAAAATCATGCCCTGCGTCAGCCGCTTTGTCGGTAAATCTTTGGAGCTCGACAGATGACAATCCAATTCAACGACGAGACGTTCCGCGACGATTATTCGTTCTACAATTCCGATTGGGCGATCAAGCGGTTTCCGTTCCCGTTCCACGAAGACAGCTACATGTATTCCGTGAACATGGAGCAGCACCGTGGCGGGCCCGAGGGCTCTGTCTACGAGAAGCGCTTTGATGTTGACGAGCACTATGTCTCGGAGATGCGCGACCGGGCGATGGTGCTGGCCGATGATCCGCTGCGCTGCCAGTCGCTGCCGCATATGACGCTGGCGGGGTGGGATCTGCTCGAGCTTATCATGGTCTCCAAATCCGAAGATTACCCGGACCTGTTTGAGCTGCACCGCGACGGCAACCAATGGCGCTGGATCAACAAGCCGCTGGGCATCGATGACAGCTTCACCTTCCTTGATGAGACCACGCTGCCCTACGGCCCGATGGAATACATCACCCGGCAGGCGCAAGGCGATTTCTGTGTGCTGGATCAGCGCGACGAGATGCTCTGGATGGATGCGGGCATGGTCACGACACAGGCTGACTGGTCGCTCGATTTCGATATCGGCATGAATTTCTTCGAATGGCACGCGCCTGTGCCGCTCGCCCATGAGATGGGGATCTTCAAACGCGCGTTGAAGTTCCTCCTCAACATCCAGCAAGGCGCCCCCGCGCGGCGCTTGAACTGGACGATGACGGTGAACCCGCTCCTTGATACCAGCCCCGAGAACTACCACAAATGGGGCATCCAGAAGACGACGCTCACGCCCGAGAATATCGGCGCGAAACAGCATCTGCGCGTCGAGTTGCAAACCTTCTTCCGCCTGCCGCGCTCCAATGCGCTGGTCTTCCCGATCCGCTGCTATCTGTGCAGCTTCCAGGACTTGATGACCATGCCCAAGTGGGGACGGCGGTTGCACCGCGTGATCCGGGATCTGCCGGAGGAGTTGGCAACGTATAAGGGCTTCATCGACAACCGTCCGATGATGCTCGATTACTTGAGCCAGTTTGATGACGGTCTGCCCACAAGCCCCGGCGTTTTTCCTGATCTTGAGACGGAACCGCCGCTCAAAAAATCCACCTGAACGCTGAGAGGGCCGGCCATGCGATTGACCTGGCTGGCCCTTCTTTTCGTGATCTGGGCGGGGGCCACATCCGCCTGCAGGCAGGCCTTGGTCCTGGCGCTCGATGTATCGGGATCCGTAGATGGGCTGGAGTATCAGCAGCAAGTCAGCGGATTGGCCTTTGCCCTGGGGCATCCTGATATCCGCGCCATCCTGCTGGCCGATACGGACAACCCGGTCACTCTTGCGGTGTTTGAGTGGTCGTCACGCAACCATCAGTTTCTGATCCTTCCCTGGACCGACATCGACAGTGCCGCCGCGTTGGAAGGCGTGATTGCGCGTATCGAAAGCCATCGCAAGGTGCGCGCGGGTTTGAAAACCGCGCTGGGTACGGCCCTGTCGTTCGGGCGCGGTTTGCTTGCGCAACGACCAGCATGCTGGAAACACACCATCGACGTGTCAGGCGATGGGCGCAATAACGTGGGCCCACTGCCGCGGCAGGTCTACGGTGCTGGGTTCGACCGCATTACGGTCAACGCGCTTGTCATAGGCAATCCGCGCGTGGCAAGTGGGGAGGGGCCGGGGATCGAACCCAATGATCTACGCACCTATTTCGAGGCCGAAGTCATCCATGGGCCCGGTGCTTTTGCACTCGTGGCCAATGGCTATGCTGATTATGCGCGGGCCATGAAACGCAAGCTCGAACGAGAGCTGGAACTGCCTTTTTTCAGCCGTGTGAACCCAGACAGGTAAAAGCCCCGTCTAGCTTTGTTGCGGATAGCTGATGATGGAGAGATAGCGCGCGGGCAGGATAGTCAGCTTTTCGGGACCATGCGGCGCATCCGCATCGAAGAAGAGCGTATCACCGGGCTCAAGCGTGAATACATCATTTCCGTGGCGATAATCGACCTCGCCTTCGAGCATGTAGATCGTTTCGATCCCGCCATGCTGGAAGGTCTCGAATGTGTCGCTCTCGGTTGTCAATTCGATGAGATATGGCTCGACGATGACGCCGCTGGCATTACTGCCGATATGACCAAGAAGCTTGTATTGGTGCCCCGAGCGCGTGCCTTCGCGCTCTGTGCTGACGCCTTCCCCGGACTTTGTGTGCACGGCTTCGCGCCGTTCTTCATATTGGCGGAAGAAAGACGTGAGCGGGACGGAGAGGGCATTGGCCAGCGTTTGCAAAGTCTGCAGGGAAGGCGAGGTATTGCCGTTCTCGATCTTGGAAAGCATCCCGATGGACAGGCCTGTCATCTCGGACAATTCGGCCACGGTGGTCCCTTGAGACTTGCGAAACCCGCGCACCTCGCGCCCAATCGCAACTTCGAGAACTTTTTCTCGCACCCCGCGCGTTGAGTGAGGATCTTGTGTGAGGCGCACAATCATGTCGGCCACCGTTTCTGCCACTGCCATTTGGCGACCCTCCTTATGAGCGTAGTGAGCTTAGGTCCATACCCCTAGCCTAGGTATTTTTCTTGTCATTGCCAGATTTATTCCTGTCAGTATAATTTTTTTCGAAAAGATGGATTATAACGCATGTCCCGACCCTTTCTGACAGGCTTTTTGATTTTCCCGGGTTTTCCCATGGCGTGTCTGACGTCGATGATAGAGCCGTTGCGGGCGGCAAATGAGATATCGGGTCAGGAAGCGTTCCTGTGGCGCCTTGTTGCGGTGACACGAGAGAAGGTGCGCTCCAGCGCGTCCATTGATTTTGAGCCGGATCAAACGATCGCGGAGGCGACCGATCTTGACTTGCTCATGGTCTTGTCCGCCCCCACGGCGCGATTCCAGACGTCAGCCGATGCGGCCAAGCTGCGCGCCATGCAGCGCCATGGCACTGTGCTCGGCGCCGTAAGCGGCGGTGTGTTTCCGCTCGTGCATGCGGGCATTGGAGCGGACAAGCCGCTGGCGGTTCATTGGTGCTATAAAGCGGCGTTTGAAGCAGACTTTCCCGGTCACGTGAGTTCGGATCGGGTGATCGAGCTGTCGGAGGATATTGTGACCGCTGCGGGCGCGGCGGCGGCGTTTGATCTCTCGCTCCATCTGATCGAGCAGCGGCTGGGGCCGGACATATCAACCGAGGTGGCCTGCTGGTTCCAGCACCCGGTCATGCGCCGCGAAGGCGTGGGGCAGGCGGTCCCCGCGCTCTCGGGCAACAAGGCGGGCGAACAGTTGGCGCCGCTTGTGGCCCGAGCGGCCAAGCTCTTTGCGGAGCACATATCAGACCCGATGAGTTTCGCCGATGTTGCGGCGCGTTTGGGCATTACCCCGCGCCATCTCGAGCGCTCGTTCAAGCAATCCACCGGGCTGAACCCGACGCAATATTATCGCAAGATGCGCATGGATGCCGCGCGGCAGATGATCCTCTACACCAATGACAGGCTGGGCGATATCGGCGCGGCCGTGGGCTATTCCAGCGCGCAGACCTTCGCCAAGCACTACCGCGCGGCGTTTGGTGTCACGCCGCGGGAAGATCGAAACCGCATCAACCTCTTCCGGGTCAAAGGCAATCTCTCGATCCCTTCGGCGTAAGCCATCAATGGGCGGATTTCATGGCTGTCAGCAGCGCGTGGTGGAGCGATCCGGCAGAAGATCGGGGCCCCAGGATGCGCAAGTGGGTGTCAGCCCGGCACGTGACGAAACATCCCAGATGATCAATTGAGCTGCGCCGCGCAGAGCCTGCGGGAAAGGCGCGCATATTGATGGGGCAAAGCAGTTCCATCACCGGTGCAACATCACCCTCGAGATCAAAGACGGCCCAGGCATCGTTTTGCTCTGTGATCGAGGCGGTCTCGCCAAACCGCTGGACCAATTGCGCCGCGAGGTCCTCGTGGCTGTCATGGGGCGCGCCGATCATCCATTGATCCGGGCCGATCCAGAAACCGGCTTCGGGCTCATGCAGGACCAATTGCTCCACACCCGGCACGGACCCACCCAACAGCGCGATCAGATGCGCCCGGCAGGCGTCTTCCTGTCCAAGCCGCGCAGCGACAGACGCGAGCGCAAGATGGCTGATTTCTGTCAGGGTGACAGGCCCATGGGTATCGACACGCGGAGTGTCACCGCCAAGCGCCGTCAAGGGCATCATCTGGGGCAAGTTTTCAGACACGGAGACGCTCTCCTTCGGGATCAATGAAATGGGCGCTGACAACTTCGACCTTGTGGTCCACATCGGTCAACGGGCTCACCAGCCGTATGATCTCGCCCATGCGCGTGTCGCCTGACTTGAGATAGGCCAGCGCAATATGATGCCCGAGATTGGGTGAGTAACAGGCTGATGTGACATAGCCCTGATCATTTGCGGCCGTCGCGCGCTCGCCTGCATTGATCAGATGGGCGCCGGCAGGCACGGGGTTCTTGGGATCAACGGGCTTGAGGCCTACGAGTTTCAACGCGTCATCGGTATTGAGCCCTTCACGTTCGGAGAGGGTGGAGCCGATGCTGTCTTTCTTCTTGTTGACCATCCGCCCCATGCCGAGATTGAGCGCCGTGGTCGTCCCGTTGAGCTCATTGCCCGCGGCGTGTCCCTTCTCGATGCGCATGACACCGAGCGCTTCGGTCCCGTAGACTACAGCGTCGAATTCCTCGCCAGCGGCCACGAGCCTACGGATCAGCGCGTCGCCGTAGCGTGTGGGCACGGCAATCTCATAGGCGAGCTCGCCCGAGAAGGAGATGCGGAAGAGCCGCCCGCGCACACCGCCGACGCTGATGTCGCCGCAAGCCATATAGGGGAAGGCCTCGTTCGAGATATCGTGCTCGGGATCGACAACCTTCTGCAGCAGCTTGCGCGCATTGGGCCCCGCGACGGAATACTGCGCCCAAGCCTCAGTGGTCGAGATGAACTGAACGTCAAGATCAGGGAAGAGACACTGGCGCACGAACTCCATATGGCGATAGACGCCCACGGCATTGGCGGTCGTGGTGGTCACGACAAAATGATCCTCAGCCAGCCGCGCGGCAGTGCCGTCATCCATGGCAATCCCGTCCTCGCGCAGCATCAGGCCGTAGCGGACCTTGCCTGCGGGCACTTTGGCGAAAGGATTGCAGTAGATCTTGTTGAGGAACGTCGCCGCATCGGCGCCTTGCACATCGATCTTGCCCAGCGTCGTCACATCGCAGATCCCCACGGATTGCCGCGTTTGCAGGACCTCACGGTCAACTGTTTGCCGCCATGTCGTTTCGCCCGGGCGGGGGAACCACTGCGCGCGCAGCCACATGCCAACCTCGACAAAGACAGCGCCTTGTTCTTCGGCCCATTTATGGGAGGGCGTTTTGCGCACAGGACGGAAATCCTTGCCGGACGAGCGGCCCGCGAAAGCGCCAATGGCGGTGGGCGTATAAGGCGGGCGGAAGATCGTCGTGCCGACCTCGGGGATCGATTTGCCCGCGAGCTCCGCCATGATGGCAAGCCCGCCAATGTTGGACGTTTTGCCCTGGTCGGTAGCCATGCCCAGCGTTGTGTAGCGCTTGAGATGCTCGACGGATTTGAAGTTTTCCTGATGGGCGAGCTTCACATCCTTGGCCGTCACGTCGTTCTGTTGATCGAGCCAGGCGCGTTTTGCACCCTCCACGTGCCAGAAGGGCGTGATGTTTACGGGCGCATCTTCGGCTTGGGGCAGGGCCGGGGTCTTGGATTTGATGCCCAGCGTTTTCAGAGCCTCGCGTGCGACTGCGATACCATTGCTCAAAGCGCCATGGGTCGAGAAAATGCCAAGCGCCGCGCCGGTGGCGGACATGCCCTGGGGCAGAGCCTCGCCGGGCACGAAGGCCGCAATGTCTTCTTGCCAAGTCGGTCGGCCGCGTTGGTGGCTGGCGAGATGTACGTTGGGGTTCCAGCCGCCAGACACACCCAGCGCGCCGCATTCAACCGTGCGCTCGGAGCCATCGGCTTGCTGCACCTTGACAAAAGTGAGGCCAAGCCGCCCCATCGTATCACTGATCTGCGCGCCTTTGAGAACCTCAAACGCACTGCCCGACGGTGCATCCGCGCGTGTGTCGATCACCGCAGCGATCTCTACACCCTTGGCCTGCAAGTCATGGGCGGTGCGGTGCCCATCATCGTTGTTGGTGAACACGGCGACGCGGTTCGCGGGCGTTGCGGCCCAGCGGTTGACGTAAGCGCGCATGGCGGAGGCCAGCATGATGCCGGGGCGGTCGTTTTGCTCAAAGGCAATGGGCCGTTCCGTGGCCCCGGCGGCGAGGATCGCCTGCTTGGAATAGATGCGCCACAGGATTTGGCGCGGCTTGCCGGGGGCCGGAACAGCGAGATGATCGCTCACACGTTCAAGCGCGCCATAGATCCCGTGATCAAAGGCGCCCAGAACCGTGGTGCGCGACATGAGCCGCACATTGGGCAAACTGGCCAACTCTGCTGTGATGCCAGCAGCCCAGTCACTGGCACCTTGCTCGCCCACGCTGAAGGTTTCGGCATTGAGCCGCCCCCCCATGGAAAAGTCCTCATCGGCCAGGATGACCTCTGCGCCCGCACGGCCTGCCGTGAGAGCGGCCATCAAGCCTGCCGGGCCCGCGCCAATGATCAGAAGATCACAATGCAGGAACCCCTTGTCATAGCTGTCTGGATCATCCGCCAGCGAAAGGGAGCCAAGCCCGGCCGCCTTGCGGATGATCGGCTCGTAGATCTTCTCCCAGAAGGCGGCTGGCCACATGAACGTCTTGTAATAGAACCCGGCCGCAAAGAAGTTCGAGAGCCGGTCATTGATCGCCATTGCGTCGAAGGCCAGCGATGGCCAGCGGTTTTGCGAGCGCGCCTCCAGCCCGTCAAAGAGCTCGGCTGTCGTGGCGCGGGTGTTGGGCTCTTGCCGCGCGCCGGATCGCAGCTCGACGATCGCATTGGGCTCCTCGGATCCGGCCGTCAGTGGGCCGCGCGGGCGGTGGTATTTGAAGGACCGACCCATGAGACGCACGCCATTGGCGAGAAGGGCTGAGGCCAGCGTATCGCCCTCGTAGCCCTGGTATCGCTTGCCATCGAAGGTGAAAGACATCGGCGCGTCACGGTTGATGCGGCCACCTGACAGACGGTTTTTCTGGGTCATGTGCTGCGCCCCTCGCGGCGGGCCACGTCTCGGGCCAGTTCAACAGATGTGATCTCATGGGTGGTCGTATCGCGGGTCACGACAAGCCAGGACCGGTCGCCGCCCTCGTGAAACCAGAGCTCGCGGTGGGGGCCTGCCGGGTTGTCGCGCAGATAGCCATAGTCAGTGAATTGCTGAACGGCATCTTCGGCTTCCCAATCCGGGCGGTGGATAAGACGGGCGTCGCCCATGTAGGTGAACTCGGAAGCATCGCGGGGCCCGAGGAGAGGATGGTTGATGATCATCAGTGCAAATTGGGCTGATTGCCCATCCCTTTTTCGTCAATCATGAGGCCTTTGTTGAAGCGGTCAAACCGGTAGGCCGTGGCGGTGGGATGTGGCGCGTCATTGGCCAGCAGATGCGCATAGCAATAGCCGGACGCCGGCGTCGCCTTGAATCCGCCATAACACCAACCGCCGTTGAAATAGAGGCCCTCGATATGGGTCTGGTCAATGATGGGCGAGCCATCCATCGACATGTCCATGATCCCGCCCCACATCCGGAGGAGCCGCGCGCGCCCCAACATCGGGAAGATCGCCATGCCGCCTTCGCAGACATCTTCGACTACGGGCAGGTTGCCCCGTTGGGCGTAGGAATTATACCCATCCAGATCGCCGCCGAAGACAAGCCCGCCCTTGTCCGACTGGCTGCAATAGAAATGCCCCGCACCAAAGGTGATCACGCCGGGCAAGACCGGCTTGAGCCCCTCCGAGACGAAGGCCTGCAAGACGTGGCTTTCAATGGGCAAACGCATGCCCGCCTTCTCCATGACGCGGGAAGAGGAGCCCGCGACACATGATGCGACCTTGCCCGCCTTGATCGTGCCACGCGTCGTCTCGACACCGGTGCAGACGCCGTCCTTGATGAGAAAGCCCGTGACTTCGCAGTTCTGGATAATATCGACGCCCAACTGGTCCGCCCCGCGGGCATAGCCCCACGCCACCGCGTCATGACGCACCGTGCCGCCGCGATGTTGCGCCAGGCCGCCCTTGATCGGGAAGCGTGCGTTGCGCGTATTGAGGAAGGGATAGCGCTCTTTGATCTGGGCCGTGCTGAGCAACTCCGCGTCAGCGCCATTTAGAATCATCGCATTGCCGCGCCGGATGAAGGCGTCGCGTTGCGCGTCGGAATGGATGAGGTTGAGGATACCGCGCTGGCTCACCATCGCATTGTAGTTGAGCTCCTGCTCCAGCCCTTCCCACAGTTTGAGCGAGAATTCATAAAAAGGCTCATTGCCATCAAGCAGGTAGTTGGAGCGGATGATCGTGGTATTGCGGCCAACATTGCCGCCCCCGATCCAGCCTTTCTCCAACACGGCGATGCGCTTTTGACCATAGACCTTGGCCAGGTAATAGGCGGTCGCAAGCCCATGCCCGCCACCACCGATGATGACAATGTCATAAGCGGACTGCGGTTCGGGATCGCGCCAAGCCGGTCCCCAGCCGCGATGGCCGGTCAACGCCTCTTTTATGACCTTTAAACCAGAGTAGCGCATGGAATCAGACTCCTTTCCGCTATTTTGGAGCGAATACGCATGAAATTCTCGTTCGGAACGGAACGATAGCGATGCAAATCGGACATTTTTTGTCATTAGTTAATGGGAGTTTCGGCCGTCACACATCAAAAAAAACACCCCTGATAAGAAAAATACTTGATCCACAGTAAAAATATGGGAAGCTGACTGTAGACAGTCGTATGCGCAGGTCGCGGGAGGACTGTAGCCGAAAGCGCGCGCCAAAAATACAGAATCGATGCGCGCCTGACGAACCAGGGAGACGTCACTATGAATAAACTATCAACTGCACTCGCGACAGGGGTTTTGGCCTTGGCGCCACTGACGGCCTTTGCCGCGGACAGCTCTGACCCAATCGTAATTCCGGTCCACAACTGGTCTTCGCAGATTGTTATGTCCAACGTCGTTGGCCAGATCTTCGAAGAAATGGGCAACAACGTCGAGTATGTCACGACGGACAGCCAGGCTGTTTATGAATCGGTCCGCCTCGGCGATGTGACGCTTGAGATGGAAGTCTGGGAAGGCGCCTTCGGTGCATCCTTCCGGGCCGCGATGGAAAAGGGCGGGATCGTCGATGTGGGCGATCATAACGCCGTGACGCGCGAAGACTGGTGGTACCCGATGTGGACCAAGGACGCGTGCCCGGGGCTGCCAAGCTGGGAAGCGCTCAATGACTGCGCCGAATTGTTTGCCACGGCAGAGACAGGCTCCAAGGGCCGCTATCTCGATGGCCCTGTGGACTGGCTCAAGCACGGCAAAGAGCGCGTAGAAGCGCTGGGCATGAACTTCGAAGTGATCAATGCGGGCTCCGCCGCGGCGCTTTGGGCCGAAATCGGTGCGGCTGAAGCTGACAAACGCCCCATCGTTGTCTTCAACTGGACGCCCAACTTCGCCGAAGCCGTCTGGCCGGGTGAATTCGTCGAGTTCCCGACATGGGTTGATGGCTGTGACAAAGATCCCTCCGTGGGTCCGAACCCTGATGCGCTCTACGATTGTGGTAACCCTGCGGATGGCTACCTGAAGAAAGCGGCATGGGACGGCATGGAAGCCAAGTGGCCAGCCGCCTACAGCGTGCTCGAGAAGATCAGCTTCACCAACCCGCAGATCGCCGAAATGGCACGTCTCGTGGATGTCGATGAGCTTGAGCCCGATGAGGCTGCGGCCGAATGGCTCGCGGCCAACGAAGATATCTGGAAAGCCTGGCTGAACTAAGCTGCCTTTCTGACACGCAAGGAGGGCCCTGTTCGCATGGCGGGCAGGGCCCCTTTTTGGATATCCATTGCGCAGCGTGCTGCGCCTGCTCAAGCTTGAAGTTGGTATTTCCCATGACCTCAACGGCGCCTGTCATCTCTTGCAAAAATGTATGGAAAGTCTTCGGTAACAATCCGGAAGCCTATCTCAAGAAAATGCCAGCGGGGCATTCCTTCGACGATATCCGCGCCGATGGGTATATTGCCGGGGTCAAGGATGTCTCGATTGAGGTCGGCCGTGGCGAGATGCTGGTCATCATGGGTTTGTCGGGCTCCGGCAAATCGACGCTTGTGCGTTGCTTCTCGCGCCTGCATGACATTACCGGCGGCACGATTGAGGTCGAAGGCCAGGACATCATGGCGCTGTCGGAAAAGGATCTCATCGATCTGCGCCGCAACAAGATGGGCATGGTCTTTCAAAGCTTTGGCCTGCTGCCCCACCGGACCGTTCTTGAAAATGTGGCCTTTCCGCTGGAGATGCGCGGACAAGATCGCCACACACGCCGGGACCGTGCGCTTGAGGTGATCAAGCTTGTCGGCCTGGAGGGGCGCGAAGACTATTTCCCCCGTGAACTTTCAGGGGGACAGCAGCAGCGCGTGGGCATCGCTAGAAGCTTGGCAATTGAGCCCGATATTTGGTTCCTCGACGAGCCCTTTTCTGCGCTCGATCCGCTTATCCGCCGCGAGATGCAGGACGAATTCCTGCGCTTGCAAGAGATGCTCGGCAAAACAATTGTCTTTATCACGCATGATTTCGATGAGGCTCTGCGCCTGGCGGACCGGATTGCCATCATGAAAGATGGCGCCGTTGAGCAATGTGACACGCCCGATCAAATCGTCATGAACCCGGCCACCGAATATGTCCGCAAGTTCACCGAAGACATTGATAAATCCCGCGTCGTTCATGCCAGCGTCTTGGTGGAAGAAAACGCCAGCGGAGAAGGCGCAGCCGTCGCGGCCAGCGCCACGATCCATGATCTTGCCAGCACGCTGGTCGCTGATGTCCGCGACTACATCCCGGTGCAGGATGGAGACGCGATCATAGGCGCGCTATCCCGGCAAAAAGCCCTTCAGGTGCTGGTTGGAGCGGATTGATGACAGTTCTGACGACCAATTCCGCGCCCAACACGCCCAAATCGGTCAGTGCATTCCAGGTCGCTACATGGCTCGTCTGTGCGGCCATTGTGCTCACGGCGCTGCAATACACGGGCCTTTTGCCCGCATGGCTGCATCGGCTTCCGGAGAGCTGGATCCCGCCCTTTGCCATTTGGCTTGATGCGATATTCAATTTCGTGCGCACCGACCTTGGGCTGGAAAAGCTGACGCGCTGGTTCGCGGAAGGGCCGTTGCAATTCATGCTCGATACCACCGCCAACCTGCTCTACGGCAAAAAGCGTTGGCCCCGGTTTGAGCAGATCCCATGGAGCGCGATTGCGGCCTCTGCCGCCGTGCTGGGCTATTATCTCGGCGGGTGGCGTCTGGCGGCGTTGGCGGGGGGCACATTCGTTTGGACCGCGCTGATCGGCCAGTGGAAAGATGCGATGGAGACGATGTCCGTCCTCGTCGTGGCGGCACCCATGGCTTTTGTGATTGGCATTGGGCTTGGCATTGCGGCCTGGAAATACGCCTGGGTCGACCGTGCGATCAAACCGATCCTGTCGGTCTTGCAGACCCTGCCGTTTTTCACCTACCTGCTGCCTGCGGTCATCTTCTTCAAGGTCGGCCCGACAGCGGGGGCGGTGGCCACGATCATTTACGCGATCCCGCCCATGATTCTGATGACCACGCTGGGGCTCAAGAAAGTCTCGCCCGAGGTGGTAGAGGCGGGCAAGATGTCTGGCTGCTCGCGTTGGCAGATGCTGCGGCACGTCTACATCCCGGCGGCCCGGACGGAGATCCTTGTTGGGGTGAACCAGGTTATCATGCTCTGCCTCGCCATGGTTGTTCTGACCGCGTTTATCGGTATGCCGGGCTTGGGCGCAAAACTTCTGGCCATGATGGGCAGTTTCAAACTGGGCCGTTCCTTCGAGATCGGTGTCACGATTGTTCTGCTTGCGGTGACGCTTGATCGTCTGTCCAAAGCCTGGGTTGTGAAACTGCCTGAGCATTTCGAGAAGGGCACGCCTTGGTGGAAGCGCCACAAATATCTGCTCGTCGGGTTCGCGGCGTTTGTCTTCTTTACTGTCCTTGGACAGTTCGTCGAATGGTTCGCCGAAATTGGCCGCCGCCAGAGCTTCTCCCAAGGCAAGGAGATCGACACTGCAATCAAGAGCTTCCTGGCCTGGGACATCGTGAAAGGCACCACAGAGCAAATTCGCTACGTGCTCAATGTCTGGGTGCTTAATCCGTTCCGCGACTTCCTCCTCTCGATTCCGACGTTTGGCTTCATCATGCTCGTGGTCGCGGGTGGTTTGGCGTTGGGCGGCAAGAAGGCGGGGATTTATGCTGCGGTCTTCTTTGGTCTCGTCGCGCTGACCGGATGGTGGGACCGTTCGGTCATCACGCTTTATTCGGTGATCTCTGCGGTGATCCTCGCGACGCTGATCGGCCTGCCGATCGGCATCCTCGCGGCCCGCTCCGAGGCGGCGTCACGACGGGTCTTGCTGGTGTGTGACACGGCGCAGACTTTTCCGAGCTTCATCTACCTGATCCCGGCGATCATGCTCTTTGGCATTACGGCGACTTCCGTTGTTTTCTCGATCCTCGTCTTCGCCATGGTCCCGCTGGTGCGATATACCGTCGAGGGCCTGCGCGGTGTGCCGCCTGAGATGAATGAGGCGGCGGACATGGCTGGGGCCACGAAGCTGCAAAAACTGTGGAATGTGCAATTGCCGCTGGCGCTGCCGACCATGGCCGTGGGCTTCAATCAGGCGATCATGTTTGCTTTCTTCATGGTGATCATCGCGGCCTTCATCGGCACGCAAGATTTGGGCCAGGAGCTACAGAAGACATTGGCCGGGACCGATCTGGGCAAGAACTTCGTGCTGGGGATTTGCGTATCTCTCATGGCGCTGACGTTTGATATGGCGATCATGACCTGGGCTGAAGGCAAGAAGCGCGCCTTGGGGCTGTAGCCCCCCCCGGGGGCGGCCAAACGCGCGGGCTGCGCGTGGCCGCTCTGAGGATCTCATAGCGACCGGTGAGCGCTTTCAGGCCGTCACGTGTTCCGGCAAGTTTGCCGGGCTCGCGTCGTCTGGCTTAAGCAGAGGTGTCCCAACCGCCCAGGACCTTGAACTGCGCTATTGCTTGATCCACACGCGCATCAATGAAGGCCTCATCCGGGCTCGGAAGCGTTCCGATGATCCTGCGGGCCTGCATGTCACTCACCAACAAGGCGATGAAGCTCTCGGCAGCTTCCATGTCGCTGGCGAAGGTGAGGTTTGGCTTGGATGTTGCAAAGAGTTTCTGAAGGAGCGGCATGACCGCGTCTCGCCCGTTTTCCGCGATGGATTTGCCGAGCTGGCCTGTCGCATCGGCCGCAGCCGCACGGTTCAGCTCGACCGCACTGTCGGAGAGAATTCCCTTGAGCAATGCGCGTCCGAAAGCCTCAAGCCGTTGCTCAAGAGGCGCGTCTTGCGCGATCGTTCCGGTCAGGATCGCCATGCCGCCCGCCGCATTGCGCGCGACCAGAGCCGCAAATAATCCCAGTTTGTCGCCATACCATCGATACAGCGTTTCATTGGATGCTTTGGCGCGTTTGGCCACGTCCAAGATCGAGGCTGCGGCATAGCCTTTCTCAATGAGAACCTCTTGCGCAGCAGCTTCGATTTCTGCGCGGCGCAGCGCTTTGCGATGTTCTTTCAAGACGTCGCCTCCTTTGTCACATAGGGACCGTAAAACTGATTACGTGGGTTGCAAGGGCAAACTCCGTGGTCCCACCAGAGCTGACGCTTTGGGATGTTGTTGAGGCGGGCATGTAACGGCGCGGCAGAAAGCTCGACACCTTACGATGCAACCAGTTCTATCAGCGTTCCATCCGGTGCGCGGATGACGGCCTCATAGAACCCATCTCCGGTCCGGCGGGGCGCAGAGACGAGCAGACCGTCGCGTTGAAATCGCTGAGCCAACGCATCAACGCGATCTGGCGCGCCAACGCAGAAGGCGACATGGGCCCAACCACAAACCTCATCGGGTCCCTGCGTGACCCATGGCCCCTCCATAATCTCGATTTGGAGACCGTCATCGGGAAGTTCCACGAAGCGGGACGCAAATCCGGGACGGTTCTGGCTGTCGTACCGGGCCCCAATTGTCGCGCTGAAGTACGTTGCCCAGAAACGAGCAGAAGCCTCCAGATCCCGCGTCCACAATGCGATATGCGCCAATTTCATTTGTTTCATATCCTTCTGCAAAGCCGCATTGACCGTCACTGTAAAGCTGACTATGCAGTTTATTGCAAGAATATGCAGGAAATTGCATGGATCTGAATGTACCTGATACGCGACAAATGGAAATCGCGACCCGCCTGGAAAGCGGCCAGCACCTTGTCGCTTTAGAACTGGCGCAGGAATTCGCCGTTTCCGTCGACACCATCCGGCGAGACATCCTCGCTCTGGAAGCCAGCGGGAAGGCGCGCAGGGTCCGGGGTGGGGCGGTGCCATGTGCCACACCATCTGCGCCGCTGCATGAGCGGATTGAAGCGGAGCCGCCAGCGAACGCGGACATGTTCCGTGCGGCGATACGCTGGATTTCCGATGCACCGACCCTCTTGATCGATGGCGGGCGCACGACACTCGGCTTGATAGATTATCTCCCGGTGCGCGAGGATCGTTTGATCATTACGCCGTCTGCCTGGGTGGCGGTGGCGTGTCAAAACAAGGGGCTATCGGTTTTCGTGTTGGGCGGCATGTTGCGCCCGCGCGGCGGGATCGCGACGGGTGATGCCTGTCTGGATCGCGCAGCGGAGGTTTCGGCGGATATCGCCATTCTTGGGGCGTGCGGGATCGATGCCGCCTTTGGTCTGAGCACGGACGATCATGATGAAGCCATGGTCAAACGCGCTCTGCATGCCGCCGCCAGTCGCACCATGGTCATAACGCAAAGCGCCAAGCTCGGCCGGCGCGCGCGGCACCATACGCTGGCGCTGAATGACATCGATGCCATTGTGACAGATGCCGCACCTGAAGCGCTGAGCAAGCTCGCGCCCGACGTGGCACGGCGCGTGGTGTCACACCATGTGTGACGTCTTAAGAAGGGGGGGCTTATCGTGAGCGATGGATCCGGGATGGCACCCGCCCGGCTCGCCACACGTCTCGCCTTTTTTGCTGCGGGTTTTGCCATGGCATGCTGCGCGCCGCTGTTCCCCTTCTTCAAAGAGGCAGTCGGGGCAGACAAGGCCCAGTTTGGCCTGTTGTTGCTCTGTCTTGGCCTGGGCTCACTTCTGGCGATGCCCGTCACGGGTCTTCTGGCCGCGCGCCGTGGGGCGCGACCTTTGATCCTTTGGGGCGGTTTTGGTTTGGTGGCGATGCTGCCCCTTCTGGCGCTGGCCACCACGCCTCTGGCGCTCGGCGGCGTGCTCTTTGTGTTCGGCGCGTCCTTGGGGACGATTGATGTGGCGATGAACCTGCATGCCTCAGAAGTCGAAGTTCTCGAACGCCGCCCGCTCATGTCAAACTTTCACGCGTTCTGGAGCATTGGCGGATTGTGTGGCGCGGGCCTCATGACATTGCTCTTGTCCATGTCGGCGCCGGTGGCCCTCTGCGCATTGGCTGGTGCTGCGATAGCGCTTTTGGCCATGTGCCTCGCGCGTCCGCGGTTCTTGAGTGTGATGGGCAAGGAGCCCGAGCCCTTTGCCCTGCCGCGCGGCGTCGTATTGCTGCTGGCTGCGCTGACGGCCATTACGTTCCTCGTCGAGGGTGCTGTTCTGGATTGGGGCGCGCTGCTCATCATCGATCTGGATATTGCTTCGGCCGAGCGCGCGGGCATTGGCTACATCCTCTTTTCCATCGCCATGCTGATCGCGCGGCTGACGGGCGACCGATTGGTCTCTCAGATTGGGCCTTTGGCGACACTTGCGGGCGGTGGCCTTCTGACAATGCTGGGTATCGCGGTGATCCTCGCGGCTCCGGTCCCCAGCGCAGCTCTCGTGGGGTTTGTCCTGATCGGCCTTGGTGCGGCCAATCTCGTGCCCGTGCTGTTCAGCGCTGCGGGGCGCCAGAGGATCATGCCACCGGGGATCGCCATCGCCGCGGTGACAACAACCGGATATGCAGGCATCCTGCTGGGCCCGGCGATTATCGGATTTGTTGCCGGGGTCACATCTCTGACGACAGCCTTTTGGATGCTGGTACTCCTTATGTCAGTCGTTCCGCTTTGCGCGGGTAGGGCTGTGGGGAAAAGGTCTTGAGCTTTGGCTCTCTCAGACGCTGGGATACACCCCTCATCAGCATGGCGGCGGGGATTGGCGGATCTTTGATGGGCTGCGCCTTTGTCCGCCATGAGAATGCCCAAGCCTATGACCTGCTTGATCCCCGCAGAGAGACCCGAAGGAAATGTCTGAGGCTATTCATCAGCCGCCCGGCCTCGTTCCATCTGCTCCGGCGCGGGATGAGCGGTGGCGACGCTTAGTTGAAGAGGCCTTAGCCCGCATTTTGACCGATGGCTTGCTTTTGATGGTACGGGCCCAAAATCAACGAGCGGGATTGCTCTCGCCATGAGGCTGACCGCCTCGTGTCTTTGCGCGCCCTTGCTTCGTACTGGTTTACCGAGCCAAAGGATTGTGTTGATTGGGGCGTAAAGCACATCGTCAAGAAAAAACCAACTGGGGGGAACACAATGAAAGCGGCCGTTATCCGGGAGTTTAATGAAGATTTGTCCATTGAAACGGTGCCGGACCCTGTCTGCCCCGAGAATGGTGTTGTTCTGGAAGTGGCGGCCTGTGGCGTGTGCCGGTCAGACTTCCATGGCTGGACCGGTGAACATCCTCGCGTGACGCCGGGTGCGATCCTTGGCCATGAGTATTGCGGTACGGTTGTCGAGGCGGGCTCCAAGGCGCGCTACACGGTCGGTGATCGTTTGATTGCGCCGTTCATCCTCGCCTGTGGCGCTTGTCCCGCGTGTGACACGGGCGTGTCCAACACGTGCGAGAATGCGATTGTGCCGGGCTTCGGGACGCCAGGAGCTTATGCCGAATACGTTGCTGTTCCCTTTGACCATAACCTTGTGCATTTGCCGCAGACCATGTCGCCCAGTCTGGCGGCCGGTCTCGGGTGCCGTGTGACGACAGCGTGGCACGCGCTGACCGACCGGGCCAATGTCCGGGCGGGCGAATGGGTCGCGGTGCATGGCACAGGTGGGATCGGCCTGTCCGCGATGTTGCTGGCCAAGATGCTTGGCGCGCAGGTTGTTGTTGTCGATGTTGTGGATGAAAAGCTGGACCATGCGAAAGCACTGGGTGCGGATGCAGCGGTGAATGCCGCGCGTGAGAATGCAGCGGAGGCCATTCGGGAGATCACGAAGGGCGGTGCGCAGGTCTCGATTGAAGCCCTAGGCATTGCGCAAACGGCCAATGCGTCCGTCGAATGCCTCGCGACCTTGGGGCGCCATGTGCATGTGGGCATGCCCGCGGGCGACGGGATGATGGAAATCAACATGCGCGCGATCTACAGCAAACAGCTTGCGTTCTACGGCACGCGCGGGATGCCCGCTTGGAAGTACCCCTCACTGCTGGACATGATCGAGCGCGGGGCGGTGGACCTGTCGCCCATGGTGGCGCGGGAAGTGACTTTGTCAGGCGCCAGCGCTGAGCTCCGCGCGATGACAGGTCCCACGGCTCCCGGGACTGCTGTGATCACGGATTTCACGCAATAGGGCAGGTGCGCGATACTGATCTAATCCAGACGGAAGCCTTTCGCGCGCACGAAGGCGCCGAAATCGGCCCGTTCAGGCGCGCTGTATTGGCGGGTCTTGTCGTCTGACCATGTATAGGTGGCTTTCGCGCCAAATACATCCCGGCGCCGTTGCGTGTTGTAGGGCTGGCGCGCGGCGCGGCTCTCGTCATAGGCCGCAACCGCCTCACGCAAACCCGTCTCGCTATAGCGATCCACGTGACGTGTGACCCTGAGCGGCAGCCGCATGGAGATATCCGGCGCTTGCGCGGGATAGCCAATGGCCAGCCCGGCCACCGGGAAGACATGATCGGGCAGGTGCAAAAGCGTCGAGACCTTGGCGGCTGCATTGCGCACCGCGCTGATCGGACAACACCCAAGCCCCTGGCTTTCTGCTGCCACAACAAACGCGCTGAGCGCGATGGCGGCATCCACCGAGGCATTGAAGAAAGCATCCAGATGGTCATTGGCGAACGGCACGTCATGCCATTCATGGATGAGCCGCTGTCGGCGATTGTTGCCGCAAAACACCGCGATGATCGGCGCTTGAGCGACCCAAGCCTGACCGGAGACGAGATCTGCGAGGGCAGTGCGTACGGACGCGGATTGCACAAAGATGATGTCGCGTTGTTGCAGATCGCTCTTTGTGGGCGAGGCCAGAGCCAGAGCGCTGAGCATATCGAGAAGTTCAAACGGCACAGGATCGTTGTTGAAGGCGCGGCAGGACCCGCGCGTTGCAAGGCCCCGTAAGGTCTCTGTGCACGCAACTCCCTCGGGCATGGTGGGCGCATCCGGAAATCGCGCAAGCAAGGCTTGGTCCAATGCGTCACGTGGTGTCTTGGTCATACGAATTCCACAGAGTTTGTGTTAGGCATGCTAACGAAAAGATTAAGGATTTATCGCGTTTATAAAGTAACGCTGTCGGATACACTCTGTCACAGAGTCGATCCTTAGCGGAAGATGTGACGCATCATTATGCCCGAAAACCTTAGAGTGACCATTGAACGAGGGCCAAACACGCCCGGGGCGCAGAGCGTCTTCGATGTGCCCGCGCAGGACAATCAGACCGTTCTCGACGTGGTGTCATGGGTGCAGCAGAATGTGGATCCGACGTTGAGCTACAGGTTTGCCTGCCGCGTCGGGATGTGCGGCAGCTGCGCGATGATGGTGAACGGCACGCCGCGCTGGACCTGTCGGACGCATATCTCGAAGGTGAGCGCGGGCGGTGAGGTCGTCATTGGGCCGCTTCGCAATCTGCTAGTGATCAAGGATCTGGCGGTTGATATGGATCCGTTCTTCGACAAATGGGTGGCGGCGGAAGGCGTGCATCACGCAGGGCTGACCCGCGAGGATCCGATTGCGCCGGTCGATGAGGAGAGTGCCGCGCGGGTCGAAGCCAACGCCGGGATTGAATGCATCAATTGTTCGGTCTGCTATGCGGCCTGCGATACGGTCGCGGGCAATCCGGACTACCTCGGCCCTGCGGCCCTGCAGCGGGCATGGACTCTGCTCAACGATGCCAAGGATGAGGGGCGCAACGCGATCCTTGATGCGGTCTCGGGCAAGGGCGGATGCCACAATTGCCATTCGATGGGCTCCTGCACGGTCTATTGCCCCAATGAGCTGGACCCGATGCGCGCCATTGCCGGGTTGAAGCGCGAAACGGCCCGATCCTTTTTCCGGAAAGGCAGATCATGATGACGCTCAGGCTGTATATGGCGCAACGGATCACCGCCCTGCTGATGGCGCCGTTTGTGCTCGGCCATCTGGCCGTCATGATTTATGCGATCCAGGGCGGGCTGAGTGCTGCGGAAATTCTGGGGCGGACGCAAGGTTCGGTCCTGTGGTTTGCCTTCTACGGCCTCTTCGTTGTGGCCGTGTCGATCCATGGGGCCATCGGGTTGCGCACGATTGCCCATGAATGGGTTGCTGTGCGCGGCTGGGCGCTGGATGTCTTGATGTGGGGCATTGGCCTTGGCCTCTTTGCGCTCGGCGCACGCGCGGTTTGGGCGGTGACATTTGCAGCCGGTCTTGGATCATGAGGGCGGCGCGTGGGATCACCTCGCGGGCGCATCCGCTTTGGCTGGCCTACATCCTGCACCGCGTCTCGGGGCTTTTGCTGGCCTTGTTCCTGCCGCTCCATTTCTGGGTTCTGGCCCTGGCCATGACAGACCCGGCCCGGCTCGATGGGTTCCTGACACTCACGGAAGCGGGCGTCGTGAAACTGGCGGAGTTCGGCCTCGTGTTCCTGCTGGCCGTGCATATGTTTGGCGGTCTGCGGTTGATGGCGCTGGAATGGCTGCCCTGGAGCGGGGCGCAAAAATCCCTCGCGGCGGCCGCGGCGGCGCTGTCCTTTCTTGTTGCAACACTCTTTTTGATGCAGGCGGTATAGCTCCATGACCGGTGTAGAGATCGATCGTCACGACACGGATATCCTGATCCTTGGCACGGGAGGCGCGGGTCTCTTTGCGGCGCTCCATGCCCAGCAGACCGCGCCCGAGGGCACCAAGATTACCATTGCCGTCAAGGGTTTGATCGGGAAGTGCGGCTGTACGCGCATGGTGCAGGGCGGCTACAACGTGGCGCTTGGCGGCGGCGATACGGTCGAGCGGCACTTCATGGACACGATCATTGGCGGCAAATGGTTGCCAAATCAGGACATGGCCTGGCGGTTGTGCGAACAGGCCGTGGTGCGCATCCGCGAGCTGGAAAACGAGATCGGCTGTTTCTTTGATCGCAATCCCGATGGCTCCTTGCACCAAAAGGCTTTTGCCGGGCAGACGGCTGATCGGACCGTGCACAAAGGGGATCTCACGGGGATCGAGATCATCAACCGGCTGATGGAAAAGGTCCTGGCCTCGGGCGTCGAGAAGCTTCAGGAACACCGCGCCATCGGCTTGATCCCGACGCGGGATGGCAGCGCGCTGTCAGGTGTTTTGATGATCGACATGCGCACCGGGCGGTTTCGCTTTGTGCGGGCCAAAACCGTTCTGATGGCGACGGGCGGCGGGCCCACGATGTACAAGTATCACACGCCCAGCGGCGACAAGACCATGGATGGTCTGGCGATGGCGCTGCGCGCAGGCCTCAAGCTGCGCGATATGGAGATGGTGCAATTCCATCCCACGGGCCTTTTGGCGGGGGATCATACCCGCATGACAGGCACCGTTCTCGAAGAGGGGCTGCGCGGGGCAGGGGGGCAGTTGATCAGCCATGCCGGACAGCGCTTCATGTTCGACTATGATGCCAAAGGCGAGCGCGCGACGCGTGATGTCGTGAGCCGGGGTATCTACGCGGAAATGCGCAAGAACAACAATCCCGAGCAGGAAGGTGTCTTCATTTCCATGGCGCATCTTGGGCCCGAATGGGTGGCCCAGAAATTCAAGGGCATGGTCAAACGTTGTGCGGATTCAGGCTTTGATCTCGCGGCGGGCAAGGTCGAGGTTGTGCCTACGGCGCATTACTTCATGGGCGGCGTCGTGGTCGATGTGGATACGCGTACGGCAATGGAAGGGCTCTATGTTGCGGGCGAGGATGCCGGCGGCGCGCATGGATCCAACCGGTTGGGGGGCAATGGCGTTGCCAATTCAACCGTTTATGGCGGGATTGCAGGCGATACGATGGGCGCGGACATCAAGGGCATGGGGCTCCGCGCGCCGGATGAGGATGTGTTGGATGCTGAGATCGCCCGTGCCGTGCATCCTCTCGGCAAGACGCCCCAATTGGTTTTGCCGCTGCGGCAGCAATTGCAAAACGTCATGTGGGATGAGGTGGGCGTGATGCGTACCGCGGCTGGTATGACACGGGGGCTTTCGGGCATTGCTGACATATCCGAGGCTCTGATGGATGTTGGCGTTGAGGGCAGCAATCTGGCCTTTAACCTGACCTGGCACGACTGGCTCAACATGCGCTCGCTCTGCGATATCTCCGAAGTGATCGCCAAGGCGGGCCTCGTGCGCGAGAATTCACGTGGTGCGCATTTTCGGGAGGATTTCCCCGATCCCGGCGCCATGGAAGACAGCACCTACACAATTGCGCAGATGAAAGACGGCGCGGTGTCGGTTGGGGAAGTGCCGGTTGAATTCTCGATTGTGCGCCCGGGTGAGACTGTTTTGCCCGAAGGCGAACCGGACACTCTGGTTGCGGCGCAATGAGGCGGCTCGCTAAGCGTGTCGTAGACCCAATGACGGGGTGTTGTCCCTCCAGACGTCCCCGGGATTTTTACAGCAAGAGGAAGACAGACCGATGATTGCTCTCAAGCTGATCCAGTCCACCGCAGAGACCTTGATGGACAAGGCCGCGATCGAGATCCCGCAGGACTACCTTGATGGGCTGCAACGCGCGGCCAAGACAGAGGATGGCGATCTGTCCTCCTTTGTGCTCAAGGCGATGCTCGATAATTATGAAGCGGCCAAAGAAGACAGGCGCGCCATGTGTGGCGATACAGGCGTGCCGCGCTGGTTTGTAAAGATGGGCAACGAGGCCCGTGTTGAAGGTGGCATGGTGGCACTTGAGGGCGCGTTGCGGCGCGCCACAGCCAATGCCACCAACGGTGTGCCGCTGCGGCCCAATCGCGTGCATCCACTCTGGCGCACGGACCACAATAACAACGTGGGCATCGGAGCCCCTGAAATCGAATATGGTTTTGAGCCCGAGGGCGCGTGGATCGATCTCATCACGGTTCACAAAGGTGGGCTGTTTGGGACGGATTACCGGATGCTTTTTCCCTCCGATGGCATTCAGGGGATCAAACGCTTTTACCTCGACAGCCTGATGGCCTTTGGCAAGCGGGGTCTGGCGTGCCAGCCTGCGATTATCGGGATCGGGCTCGGTGGCTCCAAGGACACCTGCATGGTGCTGGGCAAGCGGGCCTCGATCCTGCGTACGGTGGGCAGCCGCAACTCCGATCCGCGCATCGCTGAGATGGAAGAGGAATTCAAGGAGCTTGGAAACTCTATCGGCATGGGCGCTATGGGATTTGTCGGCAAGAATATGGTGATCGATTGCAATATCGAGGTCGGGTATTGCCACACGGGCGGCATGCCGATGTCGGTGCATGCGTTCTGCCTGTCCTCGCGTCGCGCCGTGGCACGTATTCACGCGGATGGCCGGGTCGAGCATCGCACGGACCCGGATTGGTTTACGCCGTACCAGCGCCGCGAAACCGTGGATTGGGAAGCAGCCCGAGAGGCCGCGGAATGAGCTTGCGTGAAGTAACGCTGTCCACAACGCCAACGGCAGAGGACATCGCAGCTCTCAGACTGGGCGATATCGTCTATCTTGATGGGTTGATGTACACGGCGCGCGAGGGCGTCTACATGCGCGCGTTGGAGGAACAAGCCAATATTCCCATGGAGTTGCCTTCCGAGAGCGCTGCCAATTTCCATTGCTCGCCCGCCGCGCGGATCAACCCGGATGGAAGCTTTGATATGGGCGCGGTGACCGCGACTGCCTCGTTCCGTTTTGCCAAATGGCTGCCCGAGTGGATGGCCAAGACGGGGGCAAAGCTCATTGTCGGCAAAGGCGGGATGAGTTCGAAGGACTACAAGGAGTATTTTGTGCCCAACGGCGCGGTTTATCTCTCGACTGTAGGCTATGGCACGGGCGCGCTTCTCGGACGCGGCGTTGAAAATGTCGAGGCGGTCCATTGGAACGAAGAGCTCGGCTTGGCGCAGGCCATGTGGGTCATCCGCTGCAAACGTATGGGGCCTTTTATTGTGGCGTCTGATCTCAATGGCGATTGCCTGTTCGAGCGGGAAAATGCGAAGATCGCTGAGAATGTCGCGCGCGTCTACGAGGGGACCAAACCGGCGGTCCTGAAGCGCTATGGCGAGAGTGACGACCGCACCGATGAGGTGATTTGATGCGCGGGGCAGACGCCCTGATCCGCGCGCTTGTCAGCCGCGATGTCACGGCCATTTTCGCGTTGAGCGGCAATCAGATCATGCCGGTCTTTGATGCAATCTTCGACACCGACATACAATTGATCCACACACGCCATGAGGCGGCGACCGTTCAGATGGCCGAGGCCTATGCCCAAGTGACCAACGGTGTGGGGGTTGCGCTGGTGACGGCGGGTGGTGGCCTTGGCAATGCAGCCGGGGCTCTCATTGCCGCGCGCGCTTCCGACACGCCGGTGGTCTTGCTCAGCGGGGATAGCCCCGTGGCCAAAGATGGGGCTGGCGCATTTCAGGAAATGGATCAGATCGCCCTGACCCAGAGCATGACCAAGGCCTCATGGCGGATCATGACCGCCGACGATATCGGGCCCTCTGTGCTGCGCGCTCTGGATCTCGCGCAACGTGGACGGCCCGGCCCGGTGCATTTGGCCTTGCCGGCTGACGTGCTGCTGGAGCAGGTGGCAACGCCGGTGGCCCAGCCGCCTACGCCCGACAGCGAGACGTCGGAAGCGCTGGATCTGCAACGGATGGCGGAGGCACGCGCACCACTGGTCATCCTTGGTCCGTCCCTGACGGAGACCCGTGCGCCGGGGCTTGCAGCGCATTTGCAAACCGCGCTGGCCGCGCCCGTTGTGGCGATGGAGAGCCCGCGCGGTCTGAACGATCCTGCCCTCGGGCGTCTGCGGGAGCTTGCGCGCGAGGTCGACCACGTTCTTTGCATCGGCAAACAGATTGATTTCACTTTGGGCTTCGGGGCGGCAGAGCATTGGCCCCAAGCGCAGACATGGGACGTGGTCGCGGGCGATCAGGTGAGCCTTGATCTCGCTCGGAAGAACCTTGGGCCGCGCCTTCACAGCAGTCTTGAAGCGCATGGCAAAGAGGCGGCAAAGGCACTCCTCGCGACATCCCCGGACCAGCCCGAACGGACCGCCTGGATCAAACGGGCGAGAGCCATGCTCAGCGCGCGCGTTGCCTCGCCTGTGTCCCAGCGGATCACGCCGGCCGATATCTGCGGGGCGGTCCAAACCGATCTCGATGCTGCTGATGAAACCGTTCTGATCTGTGATGGGGGTGAATTCGGGCAATGGGCACAAGCCTTCAGCACCGCGCCGCGCCGGGTGATGAATGGGGTCTCTGGGATGATTGGTGGCGGTCTTGGCTACGCCATGGGTGCTAAAACGGCGGCGCCTGATGCCCTGGTTGTGGCGCTCATGGGGGACGGAACCGTTGGGTTCCATCTGGGCGAATTCGAGACTGCCGTGCGCGCGCAGCTGCCCTTTGTCGCCGTAATCGGCAATGACAGACGTTGGAACGCGGAGCACCTCATCCAGACCCGCAGTTTTGGCGCAGAACGGCGCATCGGATGCGACCTGAGCGGGGCGCGCTATGATCTCGCGGTTGAGGCGCTTGGCGGTTTTGGCGCACATGTCACGCGGAAAGACCAGCTTGGGCCCGCCTTGCGGAGCGCTTTGGAAAGCGGGTTGCCCGCCTGCATCAATGTCGAGATGGAAGGCTTTGCCGCGCCTTCGTTCTGAACAGCGGCGCTCTGGAGGTCTGGACTAACCCTAGCTCAGGCCATGTAGCGCGAAGACCTCTTGGGTCGCTGGGCGGGCCTTGATCGCGTCGAAGTGGCGCGCCAGCTTGGGGAAGGGGTCCAGCGCGATGTCATTTGCCTTGAGCCACCGCGCCATCAACATGAGATATGGATCGCAATAGCTGTAGCTCTCGCCCATGGCCCACGGGGCCAAATCCAGATCATTTTCCAGAAAAACGGCGCAATCCCGGATATTTTCAGCGACTTTTGACTGCATGTCTTTGAGGGAGCTTTCCTCGCGTGCCCATCGCAGTCCACGTTGCTTATGGGCAAACGCGACATGAGCGGTGGCACAGAGATAAGCCGAAAGCGCGCGGGCTTTGGCCTTTGCGAAAGCGCCCTCGGGGGCCAGCCCTGCTTCGGGATATGTGTCTGCGATATACTCAAGTATGGCGGGATTTTCTGTGAGAACGCCCTGCGGCGTCTCCAACACGGGCACGCGGCCTTTGGGATTGATCGCCAAAAACGCGTCTGAGGTATGCGCGCCTTTGGGGATTGAGATCTCGACGAGCGTGTGGGCCGCGCCAACTTCCGCCAGCAGGACATGCGCCGCAATCGCAGAGGAGCCCTTTGAGTAGTAGAGTTTGAGCATTGCGCCGTCCTTTTGCGAAACATTTCGACAGATTAGGTAACTTCGGAGATCAAAATGCCAATGCCCATCAGCAAGGTCAGCAGAATCAGGAGGCGCCGGAACGCCGTATCGCTCAGCATCCGGAATACCATAATGCCGATCTGGGCTGCGATGAGACCGCTGGGAATTGTGATGAGCAATGCGTTGAGTGCGGTACGATCAAACGCGCCTTTAAACAGCAGCAGGCACACCGTCGTGCTCAGGATGGCGACATTGTAAGGCTGCAGGACCGCGCGGGTTTCAGATTTTGTCCACGGTCTGATGGAAAGCCACATGGCTGGGATTGCCCCCGAGACCGATGCGGCGCCTCCCAGAACGCCGCCGGTGAAGCCGATGCCGCTGTCGATGACAGGGGTGGGCCGCGAAAAAGCCGGAAGCGCGGCGCGGAAGCCAAAGTACCCACCGTAGATGATGAGCAATGTTGCGATCACCAAACGCAAGGTGCTGGCATCAATGACGTCAAGCAACAGGACGCCCAGAGGGACGCCCGCCAGACCGGGCAGCATGAAGCGTAGCAAGCGGCGTGGTTGTGCAAAGATCTCAGCGCGGACGATCCAGAGCCCTTGCAGCCCCGCCAGAACCGACATCAAGGCAACAATGGCCACGGCACGCACTGGATCAAGCACGACGAGGTAGAACCCGAGGGCAAAAAGCGCGGTGCCTGTCCCGGACAAACCATTGATGAAACCGCCCGCCATGGCGCCCAACAGCAGGAAAAGTATGGTCTCCCAGCTCATAAGGAGGCGCTCTTCGCGTCATCAATGACGGAGTTCAAAGCGATGAACAATTCATCGATCGCGCGGGTTTTCAGATTGTCTTCCTGATAGACCAGCCCCAAATGCCGGCGCGGCGCATCCGGGCCAAGCGGGATGCGTTTGATGGGGATGCCGTCAAACGGTTTGACCGCCAAATCGGGGACAATGGAGACGCCAAGATTGGCATGTACCATACTTGCAATCGCTTCGGGGCTATCAAGTTCCATAGTTTCAGAGACGCGGATCCGTTTGGAAACGATCCAATTGTCGATCAACGTGCCCACGACAGCGCTGCGGTTGAACCGGATGAAAGGCCGCGTTGTCAGGAGCTTGATTGGATCGTCCAGTGGTTCTTCATGGGAGGCAATCAATTGCATGGGCTCATGGGTCAGCTCGCGAAAGGCGACGCCCACGGGCATGAGGTGTGGCTTGGTGACGATGGCCGCATCAAGGGAGCGTCGCTCGACATCGGCGAGCAGGGTTCCCGTCAATCCCGGCCGGATATGCAGGATAGTCTCCGGGAATTTTGCCTTCAGGATGGCCATGGCCCGCGGCGTGAGCCCTGTCAGCGTCGTGCGCAAGGCGCCCAATGTGACAACCCCCGTCAGGCCGCCGTCTTCCAGGGCGGAGGGCACGAGATTGTCGTAATCCGCAATCAGTTTGCGTGCGTTTGCAACGATCTTGTGGGCCACCGGGGTGAGCTCGGGCGTGCGCGTGCTCCGGTCAAAAAGGGCGATCCCAAGATCGGCCTCAAGCGTTTGCATCTGCTGGCTGACTGCGGCGTGGGTGACATGTACAACCTCAGCCGCCGCGCTGAAGGTCTTTGTGTCGGCGATGGCCACAAGCGTGCGAAGGAGGCGAATTGTCATGAAGATGCGGCTTTGTGAAAGGAGAGCTATCAGTGGCTGTAAGCTGTTTTAACTTCTTTTAAGCATAGCTTACGCCTACACTATCCCAAAGCCACAAACAAACGGCAAAGACTTCTGGGAGGACGTCATGAGATTTAACACACTGACATGTGCACTTGCGTTGAGCGCAGTATTTGGAGCAACCGCTGCACTCGCGGAATACCCCGAGCGCGCCATCAACATGGTGATCCCGTACGGCGCGGGCGGCGCGACGGATATCTCCGCCCGGACCATTGCCGAGCCTCTGGGCGATGCGGTTGGCAAGCCATTGATCATGGCCAACGTGACCGGCGCGGGTGGCGCGACGGGCTCCGTGACCGTTCAAAACGCCAAAAACGATGGCTACACGATGCTCTTTGCGCGTGTGGGATCGCATTCGGTGAACCCAGCGATGAAGGCGACGCTGCCCTACACGCTGGATGATTTCCGCTTTGTGACAGTCTATGAGATCAACCCCGTGGCCTGCGCCGTGACGCCGAACTCGGGCATCAATTCGATGGATGAGCTCGTGGCCAAGGTCAAAGAAGGCGGCGTGAGCTATTCCTCATCCGGGGTTGGCTCGCTTCTGCATTTGGCCGGCGCCATGGTTCTCAAGGAATTTGGCATCGAAGACCCGCTGACAGCCGCGACGCATATTCCGCAAAAGGGCGGTGGTGCGGCGGCCACGGCGGTGCTTAACGGGACAGCCACGTTCCTGTGCACCAACTCGTCCGCGCTGGCGAGCTTTGTGGCCAATGGCCAGCTCAAGCCACTGATGGTCACGACGCCGGAGCCCGTGGTGGGTTTTGATGCGCCAACGGCCAATGAGCTCGGCAAGGATCGCCTCAACCAGCTCGTCGGCTGGACAGGCATCGCAGGCCCGGCCGGTCTGCCAGATGATGTGGCAGACAAGTGGGGCATGTGGATGGCGGCTGCGACGCAGGATGCAAAATTCAACGATACCATGACGGCGCGTGGCTCGGTCATTCAATTGATGGACCCGGCTGCGGCCAATGAATTCATCCAGGGGCAATATGAGGTCTTCAAGGCGCTGGTGGATGAACTTGGCATGCGTATCGAAGGCTAAGCCTCTGGTCTGAAGAGAATATCAAGGCAATGAGGCAGCCCTGCGGGCTGCCGCATATTCTCAAAAGAGGGCGCGCCCGTGTCACCTAAATCCGTTCAGTTGAGATTGGGCATTGGGGCCTGCATCGCCGCAGCGCTGTTGATGCTCCTGGGTATCCCCAATTGGGTGTCCTCGCCCAGCAATGTCTCCAACATCGTTCTTGCGCCCACGTTTTGGCCCTACGTTTTGACAGGATTAACCGGGTTTGCGGGACTTGGGTTGTTGTTGGCCGCGCGCAAAGAGAGCGCAGCCCTGGATCCGATGGATATTGTGGAGGGCGATGCGCAATCCTGGGTCCGGCTGGGGGCGCTTGCGGTGATCATGATCGCGACGATGTTTGCCCTGCCGCGCCTTGGCATGGTCTGGACGACGATGATCGTCTTCGCGCTCACGGCCTTCCTGTTCCGGACGCGCCACCCTGTGGCGGCGCTCGTCTGTGCCGTGGTCATTCCGCTGGCACTATATGGCTTTTTTGCGCATGTCGCCGGTGTCGCGATCCCGCAAGGCAATTACGTGAGGCTGCCATGAGTTTGGCCGACAGCCTGATGGCGGGCCTGAGCGTTGTGGCCTCGTTCGAGGCCTTCTTTGCGCTCTTCGCTGGGATTTGTATCGGCGTGGTGGGCGGCGCCATACCGGGGCTGTCGGCGACGATGGCCGTGGCGCTCACACTGCCCTTCACCTTCAGCCTTCAACCCATCACGGGCATTCTGCTTTTGCTCGGAGTCTACAAAGGCGGCATCTTTGGCGGTTCGATCCCGGCTATTCTCATCAAGACACCGGGTACGCCCGCGTCCTCCGCGACAATCCTGGACGGGCATCCGCTGGCGGAAAAGGGCGAGGCGGGCCGGGCGCTTGGCATGGCGCTTTGGGCGTCTTGCACAGCTGACATCGTCTCCAATCTGGCGCTAATTCTCTTTGCCGGGTGGCTCGCCTCTTTTGCGCTCAGCTTTGGCCCGCCTGAATTTTTTGCGCTGATCCTTTTCTCGCTCACCATCATTGCAGGCGTGTCGGGAGACAGCTTGCTCCGGGGCGCCCTGTCCGCTTTGCTGGGGCTCTTGTTGGCCACTGTGGGCTTGGATCTGGTCTACGGGACCAACCGTTTCACATTTGGCGATCCCAATCTGATGGGAGGGCTCAACTTCATCGCCGTGTTGATCGGGCTTTTCGCGATCCCGGAAATCATAGCCATGGCCTGGAACCCGACCGCACATCTGGGCAAGGCCAGATCACTGGGCACATCAAAAGTGTCGCTGGCGGATTACGCACGCAGTTTCAAATCCATTATCCGTGGCAGTGTGATTGGTGTGTTTCTGGGTTCCATCCCTGGCATTGGCGCGGCGCCATCTGCATTTCTGAGCTACTCGGAGGCGCGTCGCAAATCGCCCAACAAGGAGAATTTCGGCAAGGGCGAAATTGAGGGCGTGGCGGCGTCTGAGGCGGGCAACAACGGTGTGGCAGGGGCCACTCTGATCCCGCTGCTTGCACTTGGTGTACCCGGGGACGTGATTACAGCGATCATCATTGGGGCGTTTATGATCCATGGCCTGCAACCGGGGCCCATGATGTTCATCCTGAATGTGGATATCATCTATGGGCTCTTTATTGGCCTGATCGTGAGTTCGGTTTTCCTGTTTGTCGTCGGGAGTGTTGCGATCAAGGGGTTCCGGTTCGTGGCAGATGTGCCCAAACGGATCTTGATGCCAGCTGTTCTTGTGCTTTGCATCTACGGGGTCTTTGCGGTCAACAACAACATCTTCGACGTCGGTGTGATGTTTGCGATGGGCTGGGTGGGTTATCTCATGATGCGCTATCAGGTACCAGCAGCGCCTTTCCTGATCGCCTTTATTCTGGGCCCGCTTCTGGAGGATAACTTCCGCCAGTCGATGCTCATGTCTGGGAGTGATCCCACGATCTTGCTACGCGGACCAATCACGTGGTTCTTTTGGGCGCTGACGACGATCACCATCTTCGCGATTGTTCGGAATGTGGCCAGGAAGGTTCGCGCTTAGGCCTGGGTGCCTGGTCGCGTGAGGTTGCAGGCTGGCGCGTTTTGCGATGCCAGCCCCAAAACCTGGACGATTAACTTTGCTCAGAAAAACAAAATGGCCCCCGAAGGAGCCATCTTTATCTCAATCAACCATAAGGCCCCGACAGGGGGCCGGCGAAGTATTATTCGCCGGTTGTTGTCGTTGTGGAGTCGTCGCCGTCGTCATCGTTCTCGGCTTGCGTCACGGCACCAACCACTGTCAGGGTCGCTACTGCGCCGCCGACGATCAGCACGGGAGTTGTGACGCCCAGTGTCGCGGCCACGCCACCGATGCCCGCCGCTGCGCCAGCACCACCTGCAGCCGCACCACCGGCAGCTGCGCCACCGCCTGCACCCGCTGCAGCACCGCCTTCAACGACCTGCGCAACCGCGCCTGCTGTGGACAATGCTGTGATGGCCAAAACGGCCGCGGAAAGTTTCAGTGTCTTCATGTCTGACTCCGATCAGTGTAAATTATTACTTGCCGCCTGCTTAGCACGGCCCTCAAGGGTGTTCAATTCGCCGCAACACATGTTTTTGTCTCTTAGCGGGAAATTACTAACGAAATACACGTTCAAGCACCATTTCGCCAAGTTTTGGGCTGATCCATTGCTGCGCGCGCCAAATGACAGTGTCTTTTTTATCACGCCAGTAGACGTTTGTGAATGATTGGCGTTTGCCATCCGGGCCAACGCCCGGTGCGCTGCAGTCCTCTCGTAAGCGCAGCGTGTCGTGGGAGCGATCAAAAACCACGATGGATTCTGTGCCTTCGCGCGTCAAAACGCATGTATAGTTGGTTTTGGTAATTTTCGCGGTGCCGTCGATGTGGCGCAGGATGCGGGTATATTGTGCGCTCTCGCCTGCGCCGATGGCCTGCACCAACGGGCCGTTATCCGCGCTGTAAAGATCATTGCCGAACCCGCTTGTGGCGCGCAAAACGCCGCGCTCCAGCTGGACCGTGCTGCCGCCATCGGCAGCCGTCCAAAGGTTCACACCGTTCTTGGTCTGCGTGAGCAACATTCCGCCACGTGTGCCCGCCTGTGGCAGAGCAACCACAATCAGAGGATCGGAAAAGCCCGCCGCCTGCAGGGAAGCACGGGTTGCGGTGATATTGCCCGCGCCCGCAGCGGGTTGTTTGAAGCTGTCGAGAAGCGTGCGGGACAGACGTTCAAGCCCGCCGCTTTCCCCAGTGCCGCATGCCGAAAGCGCCAGAACGGCCATCAGCGGTAACAGGCGCGCGCCGCCGCGTCGGATTTTGCAAAGTGTTATCGCCATACTAAAGGCCATCCATCTTCATACCGTTCCTTGTGCCCGCCGCGCACGCTCTCGTAGAGGCCTTTGACATTCAGCTGCGCACCACCGTCGCGTTGCACAGGTCGAATGGTTTGCCCGATGGTGGTCTTGCTGGATTTGCCGGAGGCCCAGCTGAGGGGGATCGAAAAACTGATGCCTTTGTCAAACGATCCTTCGCCAAAATCCTCGGCAGATACATCGGTCAGCGTCGCAAAGGCGCTGACGCGCCAACCGTTGGAAAACTCGCGCGACAATCGCAGCGTGCCGCCGATATCGCCCGCCAGATAGCGACCCACATCAACTTGCGCGAGATATCCGTCATCGAATTCATAATAGACGGAGGCGTGGCCTGTGGTTGTCTCATATTCGTCAAAGCCAAAGGCGTCATCGGCATCGCGTTTGCGCACATGATGAACGCGGGCTCCCAAGGCAAGCTGGCTGTCCACGGGTTTCCACAGCACTTCGGCGGACACACCGCCATACATGCGCTCAAGGAAACCTGCAGAGACTTTGCCGTAGAGATCTTTGCCCAGCGGCGTGGCATAGCTCAGCGTCAACCGGTCAAGCTGAGGTTTGTCTGAGCTGGCGTAACGGGCCCAATCCGTGCGCACTACGGGCAGCGCATCTGTGCTGGAGATGCGGGCCTCGTCAAAATTGCCGAACAAGCGCTGTCGGACGCTGCCTTGAAGGCTCAAACCCGGCGTGAATTCATAAGACGCCCGCAGACGCAGCCCGGCTTGGAAGAGAAGGGGGTTGCGGGGATCAAAGTAACTGGTGCGTGTATAGGGCGCGAGGCGCCAGTTGAAGCGCGGGTACAGCCCTTCGAGCTGATCCTCCGCCTGCATCCGGGCGCCGGGAGAGAATTGAGCACGGGCCAGAAGCGCTTCAGCACGATCAGGCGCTGTCTCAAGCCTTTCAAGATCACTGCGCGACAATGTCAGCGTCGACACTGGCACGCCTTGTGCCACTTGAATGATCTCGAACGTCTCGACAGAGGCGGGGAGCTGGTTGGCCAAAGCGCGGGCGATCCGCCCTGCGGCCCCTGCGGGCTCGATGTAGCGCCTGTTCTCGACCCAGACGCGCGCGGAGGTGCCTGTGAAACGGGTGCCCAGAAGTGTTTGTCCATCCGCGTTCAGAGCCGTTGTGAGCGCTGATTGAACCGCTTGCCGTCGCGCCGGGGCCTGCACCCAATCGGGGGACCAAAGGTCGGGGAAGCGCAGCCTATCGGGCCTGACGGAGATCGGTGCCGCCAGCTTGTCCGAGCGTGGTGTCGCGGGGCGGCGGGGGTTGATGGCAAGTGATGCAGACAGCCCGATCTCGTCGCCATAAAGTGAGTAAGCGCCCAGACGGAGCCGGTCGTTCACCTGGTATTCAACACCGAAATTCAAAGGCGACCGGCGGTCGAACGTATCTCTGTCACCGGCCTCAAACTCATAGGCGTCGGTGGAATACTCGACCTTGAAGCCAAGCTTTTCCGTCGGGCGCCATTCGATGCCGCCAAAGGCGGACATTGGGCCGCGGAACCAGCTGTCATAAGCCAATTGGCCGCCCGGGCCATCGCCGCCGCGGTCACGATCCTCGCCAAAAGGGGAGCCAACGGAGTTGTAAGAGCCGTAGCGCCCCCATCCCAGACCGGCAGACACCGTGACATTTTGTGGCAAGGTCTTGGAGGCTACAATGTACTCGCCCGCGTAAAAGCCCGTGCCCGCGAAGTCCTGCAGGCCTATGGCAATGGCCGGGCGATACTTGCCTTCAAAGGCCAGTTGGTAGCGCACGTCGAAAGACCGGTCATAGTAATCTTCAAAATTCCCACGATCGACGTTTTCGTAAAGGGAATATCGGAAGGAGGCCGACAGGCGTGGGGTCAGTTGCCAGGCAAGGGTCGTCCGGGTGAAGCCAGCAAAGCTCGACAAGGTGATGCCAAGCTCGCCATCCGGCATGGCGCCAGCGCTCGGCGTGTCGATCAGACCCGGCATGCCATTGAAATTCAGCGTTGGCCGGATGGCGGCAGGCGCCAGCGGATCGATCGGGCCAAGAACAACGGGTGTGTCTGTCGCGACAAGCGCGCTGGTGGAACTCAGCAGTGCCGCAACCGCACATGCGAGCGTCCCGGACGTTCGTTTGGGCGTTCCGATGATAGATCGCGCAGCTTTGCCTGTTCGCATGACGCCTCACAAGATGTCGTCGTGGTTTGCGCGCACACAACCATAAATGCGCCCGGGGGTGCAATGACCTGTGGCCCTTCACAGGGCTTTTCGGCGGAGATAGCGTCGAAAATGCGTCAGTTGCTGCCGAGGTGGGCAAGGATTTCGAACCACCGCGGCACTCACAGGCCGTAGGCGTCTTTGGCGAGCCGGTAGGTGAGATCGAAGGCGACGTCGAAGGCCTCGTTTTCGCGCAAGCGGCCCGTGGCCACCAGATGAGCGAGATAGGCACAATCACTGCGCCTTGAGACGTCGTGCCGTGCCGGTATCGAACAAAAGGCGCGGGTATCATCATTGAAGCCCACCGTATTGTAGAAACCGCAGGTTTCTGTCGTCGCCTCGCGAAAGCGCTTGATCCCTTCATAGCTGTCGAAAAACCACCACGGAGGGCCCAGACGCAAGGCGGGGTAAGCACCTGCCAGGGGGGCCAGCTCACGTCCATAGGTCGTTTCATCCAGCGTGAAGACAATAATCCGAAGGTCCGGCTCCATCCCAACGGCATTCAGCAGTGGTTTGAGCGCCTGCACGAAATCCGTGCGCATCGGAATGTCATAGCCTTTGTCGCGCCCGTACTGACCAAAGATGCCGGTGTTATGGTTGCGATGCGATCCGGCGTGAATTTGCATCGTGAGCCCGTCATCAAGGCTCATCCGGGCCATTTCGGTCAGCATCTGGCCCCGAAAGAGATCTGCCTCCTCGGCGGTGTAGTGTCCATGGCGGATGGTTTCAAAGAGGCGCACGGCGTCCTCTTGAGGCAAATCTGCGGTTATTGCGTTGGGATGGCCATGATCGCTGGCCGTGGCGCCCATGGCTTTGAACGCGGCGCGCCGTTGACGGTGCGCGCTGAGATAGCCCTCCCATGTGTCGGTGTTTTCGCCCGTCATCTCGCCGAGCCTGCGGAGATTGTCCTGAAAGCCCTCGAAATCAGGGTCAACAACGGCATCGGGGCGATAGGTTGTGATCACCCGCCCGGGCCAGTCGCTCTCAAGGATCATCCGGTGCCACTGCAAATCATCCAGCGCGCCCTCTGTCGTGGCGAGTGCATCAATCCTGAAGCGATCAAACAGGGCCCGGGGCAGGAACTCGGGCTGGGCAAGACAGGCCTCGATCTGCGTGTAGTAGATGTCGGCGGTATCAGAGCTCAGCGGCACGTCGAGACCAAAAACATGTTCAAAGGAGTGATCGAGCCAGAGGGCCGAGGGCGTCCCGCGAAAGAGATGATATTGCGCGGCGAATTGGTCCCAGATTTCCCTGGGATCCACGTCCGCGCGTGTGCCATCCGCCTGCGGCACACCCAGCATGCCGAGATCAGCCCCTTGGCTGACGAGCATCCGAAACACATAGTGATCGGGAATGACAAACAGCTCGGAGGGATTGGGAAAGCGCTTGTTTTCCGCAAACCATCTTGGATCGCAGTGCCCGTGGGGGCTGAGAATGGGCAGATCTTTCACCGAGTCATAAAGCGCCCGTGCGAGGGCGCGAGGGCGGGCCTCGACAGGGAAAAGACGATCAGGATCAGTCAGGGACATATTGCTCTCCCGTGGCTTGCATTAGGGGCCAAGATGCGCCGGGGGACACAATGGCCTCAGACCCCGGACGGCTGGCCCTACAACAGGTCAACATCGCGCAGGTCTTCGAGGCCCGTGACGTCTTTCACGGTCACGCGCCCGCGCCCGATTTCGACCAGGCCCTCGGTTTGCCAGCGCGACAGATTCTTGGAAACCACTTCCCGCGTGACACCGACAAAATGCGCCAATTGTTCCTGAGACATTTTCACCTGACGGTCCGGGCCCATCAGGAAGAGAAGTTTTGCTGCAAGCCGCGCGGTGGGCGCCATGAAAACCTGCTCCTCCATCTGCTGGCTCATCCAGCGCATGCGCTGACCCGCGAGTTCGAGAAGGTCGACGGCAAGGGCCGGGGTTTCCTCAATGGCGGCACGCAGGGCTTTTTGCCCGATTGCGCGCAAACGGGACGGGGCAAGCGCTGCGATGCGCGCCGTCCGGGGACCCGGTGCGAGCACAGCGATTTCGCCAAAGACCGCGCCGGGTTCCAGCTGATTAAGGGACAACTTGCGCCCCGCTGCGGACAAGACGCTGACCTCCAGGCGCCCGGCATCCAGAATGTAGAGCTTGTCGTCAAAGTCCGATTGATCAAAGAGCGCCTCGCCGCTGCGCAGGCTGATCTCTGTCAGATGATGGGGTTTGAGCGGACCCGGCTCCGCACTGGCATCAAAGAGGACGGAAAATGCGTTGCGTTCAGGGGTACCGCTGGTCATGCGGCGACCTTAGACGCGCACGACCTGTTGCGAAATAAAATTGTTTCGCTTCGCGCATTTTCTCCCCATGGTGCGATCAAGACGAGAGGGGCGACATGTCGCTATTCAAAAAACGCGCGCAAACCAAAGTGGTCAAGGCAGAGGAGGCGGGAGAACGGCGCCAGCTGACGGTGCTGTTTTACGACATCGTAGGCTCGACCTCGCTCATTGAAAGCCGCGATCCGGAAGCATTGCGCAGCGCACTCAACAGCATCCATGCCGCGGCACGTGAGTTGATCGGCGAACATGGTGGATCGCTCCAGCAAGTTCTGGGCGATGGCGGCATGGCTTATTTTGGCTACCCCGACGTTATGGAGGATGCCGCCTTGCAGGCTGTGCAATCGGCCTTGGCGCTGCTGGCCGCCCGTGAGGACATCGCGAATGCGCCGGATATTCGTGTGGGTATTGCCACCAGTGTCGTCGTCATGTCCTCGGATGCGGAAGGTGCCAGCGGTGGCAAGCTGGGCGCTGTGGGCGTTGCGCCAAATCTGGCTGCGCGGCTGGAGGGGGCCGCGCCCGTCAATACCGTGCTTGTCAGTGCGGCGACCCATGCCCTGACTTATCGCGCGGTCGAATATACGGCCGTGGCGACGCCTGCGCTCAAAGGGTTTCCGGACGAGGCGCAAGCCTGGCAAGCGCAGGCCATGCGCTCCGCCCGGTCTCGCTTTGATCAGCACCGCGATGCCTCCGGGGCGCTCAGCGGGCGCGCGACGGAGATTGCCCACCTCAAGGAGGCCTGGGCCAAGACGCGACAGCGCGAAGGCACCGCCATCCTCATTGACGGCGAGGCAGGTATCGGCAAATCGCGCATGGCCGCAGAACTCATGGCCGAGGCAGAAGATGGACGCGTGCTCGTCTTGCAATGTCAGCCGCGCACGCAAGGTGAAGCGCTGTTCTCTGTCATTCGCATGTATGACGCCGCCTATGAAGACGGCAGTGATGCCCGTCTGTGTGCCGCCGCGGTCGAGACTGCTGAGCGGCTTGGCGCTTTGGAAGACGACGATACGCTCTCGTCAGATCAACGTCGCGGGGCCATACTGGATGCGGTCTGCGAGGTGTTTGTGGCTTTGGCTGCAGACAAACCTCTGCTGCTCTTGGCTGAAGATTTGCACTGGGCCGACGAGGTCACGCTCGCGGTTCTTGAAACAATGGCGTGCCAGTGCCGCTCGCGCGCGATGATGGTGCTGGCCACCACACGCAGCACGCAAGGTCTCGACGATATCGCCCGCGTGTACCGATCCTTGGATCTTACGCCCATCAATCCTGAGGCCGCCATGGCCCTCGTGCAGGATATAGCGCGCGCTCCGCTCAGTGACGCGACGCAGGCTTGGATCGTGGAGAAAGGGGACGGCAATCCGTTGTTCCTCACGGAGCTTACTGCCCATGCCTGCGATGTTGCCGCTCATGGAGGCAGGTTGGAGGCTCAAAGCGGCGCGGAGCTGGGTTCGCTGCGCGATCTTTTGGCCACGCGCCTTGAGAGCGCCGGACGGGCCAAGCGCACGGCTCAGATCGCGGCCATTCTGGGGCGCGAATATCCCTATCAACTGCTCTCGCGTCTGGCCAAAGACTATCCACCACTTGAACTCGATGCGGACCTTCAGCGCCTGAATGATCACGGTCTGCAGGATACCAGCAATGGAGAGATCTATCTGTTTCGCCATGCGCTGATCCGTGACGTGGCCTATGACAGCCAGCTGCGCGCAGTGCGGCGCAAGCTGCATGGCGATGTCGTCGATCTGGTGGATGCCGAGCCCACATTGGCAGAAGATGTCCCCGATATTCTGCTGGCCGAGCATTGCCTCGCGGCAGAGCGGACGATGCGCGGGATCGAGCTGCTGCTTGCGGTGGCGGAGGATGCCATCAAACGTTCTGCGCTCCATGCGCCCCGCGCCTTGCTGGAACGCGTGCTCAGCTTGTTGGGCGGACAACCGGAGAGCCAGGATCACGCTCTGATCAAACTGCGTGCCATCTCGCTTCTGGGCCCGCTGGTGACCTTTCTCGACAGCCCGCGCGCAGCGGAGGCGCTTTATAGCGAGGGCCAAGCCCTCTACTTCTCGCTTCCAGAGGCCGCCCGTCAGGACTTTTTCCCGATACTCTGGGGCTGGTGGTTCACGGCCAGTGATCTGGTCGAGCAGACGCGCCGGTCCGAAATCCTGATCCGGGATGTCACGGAAGAGGTTGATCAGGAATCCCGCCTTCAGGCGTTGCATTGTGGCTGGGCCACGCTTTTTGACAGCGGCGCACATGAGCGCTGTTTGTCCGCCATTAGCGAGGGCTTGGCGCTTTATGATCCTGACGTCGGCCAACGCTCCCGTCACCTCTACGGCCATGACGCCAAGGTGTGTGGCTTGGGGGAGCGCGCGCTGTGCGAGTGGCTGACAGGCAAGTTGGGGACAAGCCGCCAGACGATTGCTGATTGCGAGCGTTGGGGGGACGAGACCGAACATCTGGCCAGCCGGTTGCATGGGCTCGATATCGCAACGCAAGTGGCCGTCTTTCGTCAGGACGTGGCCGAGATCGATAGGATTTTGGCCAAGACCCAGACCTTTGCCGGAGCAGATGCCGCGCCTGCAATCACGGCCAAACGCAAGATTTTTCGTGGCTGGGCGGCCGCGCGGCAGGGCGATACGGGGCAGTATGATGCCGTGATGGAAGGGCTTGCGGAATTGCGAGGCTTTGGCGTCCTGGAGGACACGCCATTCTACGCTGATATTGCTGCGGACATTGCTGCGGCCCATGGCGCCCAGGATCGGGCTTTGGGCCCGCTGGAAGAAGAAATCGTCCAGTCGCGCGCAACAGGCCTCATTTATTGGCTCCCCGAATTGCTCCGGCGCAAAGCGCTTATTCTGGGAGCGGGCGCACAGGCGACAGCCGCTCTCGATGAAGGCTTCGAGGTGGCGCAAGCCCAGGGTGCGCATATGCTCATTTTGCGCAATGCGGCGGTGCGCCTTGATCTGGGGCTTGGGCTGCCCGGTGCGTTGGAGACGCATCTGCAGGCGCATCTGGACGCCATAGATGACTGTCCGCTTCGCGATCAGTTGCGCCATGCGCTGGATCTCTGAACCGCTCTCGGATGCAGACTGGGCTGCCGTTCTGCGCGCGCCAGCGCAGCAATCGCTGGAGGTTGAGCCCTATTGGGCGAGGCTGAGGCCGAGACTTGCCGAATTTGGGATCACCCGGGTTGCTGATATCACCGGGCTCGACAAATTGGGCCTTCCCGTGGTTCAGGCCGTGCGGCCCAGAGCCCGCTCCAATGCTGTCACCCAAGGTAAGGCGCGGAGCCTTCCGGCCGCCGCCGTTGGCGCGGTTTTGGAATGCCTTGAAATGGCGGCTGGCGAAGACTTGTCACGCTTGCCGCCTGCGCCCGCTTCGAATCTTGATCTTTGGTCCGCATACGCATCGGGCGAGGCTTGGCCTTCACAGGAGACGCCATTTGTCCACGCGCGCGAGTTGACGGTGAATACGTGGTCGGCTGTTCCGCGTGACCTGTTGTCCACTGATTTTTCGCGTGGTGCATCTGCCGAACGGGCGCCGATCTTGCGTCATTCTATCGGTCTGGGGGCGGGGTCGACGCTCTCGGCGGCGCTCATGCATGGTCTTCTGGAGTGTCTTGAGGCGGACGCGCGCAACAGGGCGCAGCATTCGGGCAGGCGGGTGCGACTGTCCTTGGCATCAGACGATCCGGCGTACGGAGATCTCCTGAAAACGATCCATGCGCAGGATCTGCGTGCGGCGGTTTGGGCCCTGCCTGGGCATGCTCAGGTGCCTGTCATTGAGGCATCGGTGATGGAGCGCCCGGGCGCCAGCGCATTGCCGCTGCCCGCATCAGGGTTTGCGGCGCGTTTTGAGCCGGGGGCAGCCGTCTCTGCCGCGCTGCTCGAAGCCTTGCAGGCGCGGCTGGCGGTGATCTCTGGCGCGCGCGAGGACATCACCCAGCCGTTTTATCAACACGCATATGCGCCTGACGTGCTCAATGCGGAATGGGCGCGCCACGGGCCTGATCCTTTTGCGCAGCCGATGGGCGGTGGCCGGCCAGTGGCCAATGTGCTGGAGTTGGCGCAATCCTTGGGCCCGCTCTACGCGGTTGTGTTACACTGGGATCCTACGCTGCCACTGGCCATCACGAGGATTGTCGCGCCCCGTCTGGTGACGGATCCGATGCAGCTGGAGCGGGCCGCATGAAACCCGTGGTGTTCCTCGGCCCAAGCCTGCCTGTGCGCCAAGCGCGCATGATTTTCGATGCCGAATATCGCCCGCCTGCGGCGCAAGGCGATATTATGCGCGCGTTTCAGGACGGTGCCCCGGCCATTGGGCTCATCGATGGGGTCTTCAAGGATCAGCCGACCGTGCGGCACCGCGAAATCCTATGGGCAATGTCCGAGGCTGTGCCTGTCTTCGGGGCCTCCAGCATGGGGGCTTTGCGCGCCGCGGAGCTCAGTGCCTGTGGCATGATTGGCGTCGGGCTGATCTATCGCTGGTACCGTCGTTTCGCCTTGCTGGCCGACGATGCCGTCGCTGTGACCCATAGCCCCGCGGAAATGGGGTCCGCGCCGGTGTCGGACGCTTTGGTCGACATCCGGCGCAGTGTGGAACATGCGGTTCGACAGGGCGCGCTGAGCCGGGAAGAGGCGAAAACCCTGCTGACAGAGCAAACCGCGAAAGCCTTTGCGCAGCGACACCTGCCGTCTGATCTCGAGCCGTATCGCATTCGGCAAAAAGCCCGTGATGCGGAAGCCCTGTTGCGCTGCCTTGCAAGGCATTCTGAGGCGGGCAATTGGCCCAAGCCCGAGACGCCCGCGCCCGCAATTGTGCATGCCTGGCTGGACGATCTGGAGACAAGTGGTTTGTCGCTTGATCCCTAACCACCAGAAAAACAGTGTTTTCTTGTGTTAACAACTTCACAGACCGCGCTGGGTATGTATGGTTAATCCGTTGTTAACGAATGAATTCGTGAAATTTTTTCAAAGGGGTATCGGCACGTGAGTGCAAATGAGACATCTGTCGGCACGCGTTTTCTTCTCTATCCGCAATCGCCCAATACACCGGGGTACGACAAGCCTGAGCTGGTCTGGGTCTCGGACCCGCAAGGCTCAATCCTGCCAGGGCCTGCGAATGATCGGATGTATGTGGTCAATCCCACGATTCATAAAGAGCCCTACGAATACCCTTATCTGCCGCCCTACAGTGGGCCAAAGGCGCCGCCCACAGAGCCCTCCCCGGATGGGCATTGGGATCATATTGCGCCTGATGATCCGGCGTTTTTGGGCGTGCATGTGTTTGGCTGCGTGGCGCGCATTCTGGATGTCTGGGAGGGCTATCTCGGCAACCGGGTCAATTGGCACTTTTCCGATACTTACGAGCGGCTCGAAATTGTCCCGATGATCGATTGGGCCAATGCGCAATCGGGCTATGGGCTGCTGGAATTTGGCTATCGCACCATGCCGGATGGCGCGCGCGATCTCTACGCGCTCAATTTCGACGTGATCGCCCATGAGATCGGGCATTCCATCTTGTTCTCAGAGATCGGCTTGCCACGTCCGGGCCTGGCCTACGGGCCGGACTTTCGAGCCTACCATGAGGGCGTGTCTGATCTGTGCTCGCTCTTTGGCATGTTGCATTTTGACACGGCGATGGACCGTTTGTTGCGCCGGGGCTCGGGCAATCTGATGGCGCTCAATGAGCTCAATCGCGTGGCGGAGCTGGCAGACGAGCGGCAAATCCGGATTGCGGGCAATGCGCGCAAGATGTCGGAAGTGGGCGAAGAAGTGCATGACAAGTCGCGGCCCTTTACCGGCGCTATGTTTGATGTGCTGGTGCAGACCTATCATGATCTCGCAGTGGATCGCGGCCTTGTGGACCTGCCGCCCGGCTCCATCCCCGATGCGCGGGATATCAATTCCGATGTCAGCCATACCTATGCCGCCGCGTTTGAGGCGGATTACGAGCTCAAGCATTTCCAGCTCAAAGGGGCTTTGGCCGATGCCCGCGATCAAGTGGCCTTCGGGCTCGCCCATTCCTGGCGCAGGCTCGACAGCGAGGCTTTGACCTATGTCGATGCGGCTTTTGCCGTGTGCGAGGCGCTGCAGGAGCAGGGGCAGGGCAATATTGCCGAGACCGTCGTCGAGTGCATGGCCTGGCGCGATATCATGACACCTTACGACATGCACATGGTCGGTCGCGGTCTTTCGCGCACCCCCGCCTGGTTCTGATGATTTTCAAAGAGGAGAAGGACACCCAATGGATGCAAAAGGAATACTCTCACTGATACCGGAAGGGCCATATGACCCGTCCGAGATCGTGTTGATCGGATCACATATGTATCCGACGCCCAACGTACAGAAATCGGGCAAGAAGGCGGGCAAACTTTCGTCTGAGGACAAAAGCGCCATGGCCAAAGGCACCATGACCGTCCGGTCCGACTTTGTGAAACAGCTCGATTTGACGGCTGTGGCATCTGATCTCACGGATACAGACTCTCTGCCCACGATGGCGCTCATCTTTGCCTATGGCTATGAGGGGCACGCCTACCGCTTGCCCAAACCCCGCATCATGATTGTCCGTGGCCATGGGGAGCCCTATGAAGCCACGAAGGATGAAGACAATTCCGAAGTGCTGAGCGGACAGCTCTATATGTGGCGCCATTCCAAGCATGACCAGACGATTTCCATCGAGGTGGAAAGTGGCGATCTGGAGAAACTGGTGCTGGAAGCCAACCAGCCGGGCAACCGCGCGGTGAATTCCTATTCGGCACATATGCAAATGTCCCACCGGGGCGGCAAGCTGAGCTAAACACCATTGTTGCAAGCCTGGGGCATGGGATGTCTCAGGCTTGCAACATCTGAATGAGGCGCGTGTTGGCCGTGACCCGTTCGGCAAGGATCCGGGCCAGCCCGGCGTGAAAGCGACTTGATAGGGCGGGATCCTCGTCCAACAGACGCGCCACAGCGGCCGACGACAAGGTCCAGATCACACAAGCAGACTGCGCCCGGACGTTGGATGTGCGAACCCCTGACGTATAAAATGCCAACTCGCCAATAATCGCGCCCGGACGCAGGTGCCGGACTGTTCGCGCCGCTGCACCCGTCCCGACGATGACATCTGCCGCCCCGCTTTCCAGAAAGAACAGGTCTGACGCCTGCGTGCCCTGTTCAATGAAGGCGGTTCCCTGGGCGATCTCACGTCTGGTCAAGTATTGCTTGAGGCGATGGGTGGCTTCTTCGCTTTGCAAAATGCTCAACAGGATATCCGATATGTCTTGCGTGGACGGGCTGCCCGCACCCGACAAGCCTGTGAGCAGGCGGTGTTCGGCTCGTGTGACGGCAGTGTTGAGGTCTGGGGCAGTCTCAAAGCGGCATCCCGGCCCTATAGCAAAACCTGCGCGCGCAAAGACATGGATCACGCTGTCGCTCGCCCCGGAAATGCAAACCTGCACATCCGTGCCCTGCAACTCGTCAGCGATGCGTTGGAAACTCGTGACGGCGGTCGCATCCAGCCCGGTCACCGCGCTGAAGTCCACGATAAGATCGCGCAGGTCGTGACCTTTCATCAAGCGTTGCACGCGGTCCCGCAGGCGGTAAGCGGTGCCAAAAAACACATAGCCTTGCACCCCCAAGGCCACGATGGCCCGCCCATGGGCACGCAACAGCTTCAGCTCAGAGGGTGACCATTCGGTGGCACCGTGGAAGACATCGCCGGTAAATTCATACCGGATCGGATCGAGGCGGCTGTAGTTTACCACAAACAGTGCGGCCCCGGCGGCCAGACCGAAAATAGTGCCCTCAAACAATCCCACTCCGACGGCCACGAGGAAAATCGCAATGGTCAACCACGCCTCTGACCCCGGCGTGTGGCGCACTTCGCGGATCAGCCAATCGCGGACGAAATCCACGCCGACCCAGAGCATGAACCCCGCAAAGATGGGCAGGGGCATTAAGGCAAGAACGATATCGCCGAAGATAAACAGCGCCAGCACAAAGCCGCCTGCGATCCATGAAATCGCGCGATGGGGCGGGGCGATCTGCAAGGCAGCAGACGTCGTCGAGACGCCATGATAGCCCGGCAATCCTCCCAGAAGGGAGGCTGCAAAGTTGGACAATCCGAGGGATTTGAGCTCGTGGTCAAAAGGAATATCGGTGCGCACTTTCGCCTCGAGCGCCAGCGTGTTCATCAACAGCGCTGCCGTTGCCAGAACCACCATGGTGATCAGTGGGAACAATTGCTCCAGTACAAACCCAAAGTCGACCGCGCTTATCTCGCCTGGGCTAACCGGGGGCCAACGCAATCCGCCATCGGGCAAGCTTGCCGTCCAGCCCTGCGCAGCAAGCTCGGTTGGCGTGATCCCCATGAGCGCGCTGGTGAGATGAAAGAGCAAAATAGCCCCGCCAATGACGCTACCCGTTGCGGCCCCTGCGGACATCTTTTTCTGAGCCATGCCAAGAGCGACCAGGACAGATAGCGCCACAAGCAATTTCCAAAGGCCAACACCTCTGAACAAATCGGGCAGGGTTGCCCAAGTCAGCGTTGCGCCCAGACAAATGCCCAAAGCGCCCAGGATAACGAAATACCCTGTGCCCGCGAGAAAGCCCGCCAGTACGGGTCTGGGGGCAAAGCGCATGAGGGTGGCAAAGCCAAACTTGCCAAACACGTACAGCGAGACGGAGAAGGCAAGACCCGCCGTCAGGCACAAAACCACGATATCGGCAGGGGCCAGCGCTTGGCCGGTTTGTGCGCGCTGGCTCACGAGCGTGACAAGGATAGCCCCAATCGCAGCACTCGGGACGTCCTGCACCATGGGGACCAGCCCGCGCAGCCGCGTGAAAGAGCCCAGGGTGAAACACAGCACTGCCGTGCCGATCAGGGCCATGCCGATCAGGATGGAGGTTGCCTCCGGCGCCGCCGACCCGCTGACCAGCGTCGCATTGGAAATGGAGAATACGGTCGCGAGCAACCCCGCGATGATACCGGCCTGCAGGCGTGCGCCCCAAATGTCCGCGCGTTGGGGGGCCTGCGCGCCGGAGCTGTCTTTCTGTGCAACCATTCTTCGGTTGTCTCCCTGATCCTGCGAGGCAGAAAACAAAGATCACCGGCTTTGCGCAATCCTAAAGCGCGTCTGTACCTGTCCGGATTTGTGGCGGTGTGCGGCGCGTGGCAAAGATGGGCTTGGCGTTGATACTGTTGGCGCGCATGTGCCGAATTTCAGCGCTGAGCGCCCAGATCACGCTGAGCGCGGCCCCTGAAATGACGAGTGAGATCGGCAGCGCGCAAATCACCATGACATCGCGGATGGAGGCCGTGCCGCCTGCGGCAAACAGCGCGCCGATAATGCCTGTCGCCAGAACCGCCCAAAGCCGGGTGTGCTTGCGCGGCTTGGCCGCGTTGTCGCCAGCTGCGGCAATTGTTGTGATGGCCATAAGCCCCGACGCAAATGTAACCGCCGCCAGAATGAAAACGACGGTGAATGCGATCCAGCAGATTATCTGTCCGCTCAAAGTTGGGTCCAGTTCCGCAATCGCCACAAACAATTGCTCGGACGGTACGCGGTTGGCCAGGAGCGGCTCGGGTTGCGACATCTCGAGGCTCAGCGCGGCTGTTCCACTGCAGGCAAACCAGGCAAAGCAAAGGCCGCAGGGCGCCAGCGCGCTGCCGAGGACAAATTCACGAACCGTGCGCCCTTTGGAAATGCGCGCCAGAAACAGGCTCACAAAAGGCGCAAATGCGATCCACCAGGTCCAGTAAAACACGGTCCAGTCGGCCTGCCACGTCGAGAGCGCTGCGGTATCCACGTCATGACCGGCCGAGAAGATGTTCAAAGACAGAGAGGGAAGGTCTGCGATGTAATCGAAGGTCGCGGCCAGCGCGATCTCGCGGAGGGCATTGGGCGGCGTATGCAGAGCGAAGAACGCAAGCACGGCAAAGAAGGCAAGCGTGCCGACAATGGAGAGCCATTTGATTCCATGATCCACACCCGAGATGACCGCCCGCGCGGCGAGGCACGCGCAGGCCACAAGTGCAATCAGGGGCACGAGACGAGGCTCTGCCGTGTCCATGGCCAGCGGCATGTCCATCAGGTAACCCAGACCTGCGGAGATCGAGTGCATGGAATAGCCCAGCGTGGTTGCAAGACCCGCGAGAATGGCAACGATCGCAAAGACATCGATCACATGCCCGCACGCCCCTGCCAGTCTGTGTTTGAACAGCGGCGCCACAACGGACCGGATGGTCAGCGGCAAACCGTAGCGATAGGAAAAGAGCGCGAGGGCAAGGCCAAGAACCGTGTAGCATGCCCATGCCGACAATCCCCAATGCAGAAACGTGTATTTCAACGCACTTCGGGCCGCCGCGACGCTTCCCTCTGAGACCTGTCCTTGCAGCAATTCGGGATTGGTCGTGAAGTGGCTCATGGGTTCGGCGACGCCATAGACCACGATCCCCGCGCCAATACCGCCGCAAAACATCATGGAGAGCCAGGAAAAGGTCGAGAACTCGGGGCGCGCGCCTCCGTGTTTGGCTAGGCGCAGCCGGGCCGAGATGGGGAGTGCTGCAATGATCAGTGCCGTGATCAGGAGCCCGGCGAGGCAGTAGAAAAACCAGCCCCGCACGCCTTCCAGCAAGACCGTCTTGATCGCGCGCAGGGTTTCGGTGGATTGCTCTGGCGAGAAGAGGATCCACGCAATCAGGGTGTTGATCGCCAGAATGGCGCTGACGGTGACGGGGCGGTTGAACCCATCAAAAAACCCGTCTCTGACCGTAAAGATCGTAAATTGAAAATGGCGCCCGCGAGGCATTTGAAACCCACCCTTGAAAAGTCTTGGGGGGAGATTTGCCTGAGTTGCGAGGGGCGGTCTGTGAAGCGCTTCACACTGATTGCCGGGATGCTTGGTATTTTGGTGTGAGATGCGCAGATGCGCTTGGAAAATGCGCGGCCGCGTGCTGCCCTACTCTGCGAGGTGGCATGCCACGCGCGTGGCGTTGATCGTCCGCATCTCCGGTCGTTGTGCGCGGCAAATGCCTTGCGCGATCGGGCAACGCGGATGAAACGCGCAGCCGGATGGCGGATTGATCGGATCGGGAATTTCGCCTTCCGGCGGGCTGACTTCGCGGCCAAACCCGTCCATGCGCGGCGCGGCTTCCAGCAGCATCTGCGTGTAGGGATGCTTGGGTGTCTCAAAAAGCGCCTCCGGGCTGGCCTCTTCGACCAGGCGCCCGAGGTAAAGCACGCCGATCCGGTCCGCCATATGTCGGACCACCGTCAGATCATGGCTGATGAGCACATAGGTCAGGCCGAAATCGTCCTTCAGATCGCTCATCAAATTGAGCACCTGCGCCTGCACCGACACATCAAGTGCGGACGTGGGTTCATCACAGACAATCAGGCGCGGCTCAGAGGCCAGAGCGCGCGCGATGCAAATCCGTTGCCGCTGACCGCCGGAAAACTCATGGGGAAATTTGCCCGCATCGCGGACCGACAGGCCCACCTGTTCGAGCAGTTTTTCCGCCAAACCTTCGGTATTGCCGCCCCGCGCGGCCACGGGCTCCACGATGATATCCCGCACGCGCCAGCGCGGGTTGAGCGAGGCAAAGGGATCCTGAAAGATCATCTGTATGTCGGAGCGGATCGCATCGATTTTTGCCGCATCCGTCTCGCTGGCAAGATCCACACCGTCGATTTCGACATGCCCTTCACTGGGTTGCAACAGGCCCACCAGCATGCGCCCGATGGTCGACTTGCCAGACCCGCTTTCTCCGACGAGCGCGTAGGTTTGCCGGGCCTCGACATCAAAGTCTACGTCCGAGACAGCTGTCAGAAAGGCTTTCGACCGCCGCTCCAGAACCCGGTTGAGCCAGGGTTTGGAGACATCGAACACGCGGGTCAGGTTTTGAACGCGGACCAATGCCATCACGACGCCTCCTGTGTAACGCGGGGATGCCAGCAGGCGGCATGGCCTCCCTCGATCCGTGGCGCGGGGGCAGCGCGACACTTGTCGGTTGCAAAGTCGCATCGCGGATTGAAGGCACAGCCCTGCGGGACCGCATCAAGGCGCGGCATGGCGCCGGGGATCTGGTGCAGCCGGTCCTGCCCCTGGGAGGCCAGCGGCGTCGAAGCCATGAGGCCTGCGGTGTAGGGATGGGCGGGATGAGTGAGCACATCGCGCACCGGCCCAAGCTCTGCCAGACGTCCGGCATACATGACCGCCACACGGTCCGCGGCCTCCGCAATGACACCCATGTCATGGGTGATGAGCATCACGGCCGTCCCACGCTCGCGACACAGGCGTTTGAGCAAAGCAATGATCTGCGCTTGCACGGAGACATCGAGCGCGGTGGTGGGCTCGTCTGCAATCACAAGCGAGGGCTCCGCACAAAGCGCCAGCGCGATCACGACCCGCTGCCGCATGCCGCCAGAGAATTCGTGGGGATAGCTGTTCACCCGCTGGGCCGCGCCGGGGATCCCGACCTCTTCCAGAGCAGCAACGGCGCGGGCCTCGGCCTCCGACTTGCTGATCGGCAAATGCGTGAGCATCGTCTCGGTCAGTTGATCGCCGATGCGTAGAAGCGGGTTGAGCGAGGTCAGCGGGTCCTGAAAAACCATGCCGATTTCCTTGCCCCGCAGACGCCGCATGGGTTCACCGCGCAGGTGATCGATGCGGGTCCCGTTCAACAGGATCTCGCCAGATTCGATATGAGCAGGTGGGTTGAGCAGGCCCGTCACGGCATTGCCCGCCATGGACTTGCCCGCACCGCTCTCGCCCACTACGCCCAGAATTTCGCCTGCGGCAATATCATAGCTCACACCGTCGACAGGTTTGACGATGCCGTGGCGCGTGGGGATATCGACGCAAAGGTCGCGAATGGAGAGAACAGCCATCATCGCAGCCTCGGGTTCAGCGCATCGCGCAGCCAGTCGCCGAGCAGGTTTACGCTGAGCGCAAGCACCAGCAAGGTGACGGCGGGGAAGAGCAGGATCCACCACTCACCCGAGAAGAGGAAGCCTTGCCCGATACGGATCAAAGTGCCCAGGGAGGGTTGTGTTGGCGGCGCGCCGACGCCCAGAAAGCTCAGGGTCGCCTCGGCAATGATCGCAAGTGCCAGAGAGATCGTCGCGATGACGAGGACAGGCGAGAGCACATTGGGCAGGATATGGCGCAGCATGATCGCGCCTGAGCCGCGCCCGATGAGCCGGGCAGCTTGCACATATTCCTTGTTTTTCTCGACCAGCGTCGCGCCGCGCACCACCCGCGCGAACTGGACCCAATCCGACAGGCCGATGGCCAGGATCAAAACCCAGATCGCCATCTGATCGCGGTATTCCACCGGGGTCACGCCTTTGGCGATGCCAAAGATCAGCATGGCCACGAGGATCGACGGGAAGGTCAGCTGCACGTCAGCAGTACGCATGATGATCGTTTCGGTCCAACCACCCACGTAGCCGGAGATCAGGCCCAGCGTAATGCCGAGGATCATGGCGAAGAGCACGGCGGCCACGCCGACAAAGAGCGATATCCGCATGCCGTAAAGGATGGTCGAAAAGACATCGCGCCCCTGATCATCGGTGCCCAGAAGGAAGCTCTCGCCTGTGAAGGCGTTGGGTGTCATGGGCGGGGTAAACCCGTTCATGAGGTTGAGCGAGGCGGGGTCAAAAGGGTTGGTCGTGGCGATGAGAGGCGCAAAGACTGCGCTGGCCACGAGCAGGATCACGATCAGCGCGGAGACCACGGCCACGGGCGAGCGGCGGAACATGTAGAAGAAATCACTGTCCCAAGCCTGCCGCAGGCGCGATTTCGGCTGATCTGTCTGTGTTGCGTCTGCCATCAGTGGCCCCCTCCGCGCCCGTCCAGCCGGAGCCGGGGATCAATGAAGAAATAGAGGATATCCACCAGCAGATTGATCGCCACGAACATGACGGAAATCAGCATGAGATAGGCGGCCATGACGGGGATATCGACAAACTGGATCGCATTGATAAAGAGCAGGCCCACGCCGGGCCATTGAAAGACGGTTTCCGTGATGATCGCGAAGGCAATGATCGCGCCCAATTGCAGGCCGATCACGGTGATTACCGGGACCATCGTGTTTTTGAGTGCATGGCGGAAGTTCACCACACGGCTGCGCAACCCGCGTGCGCGGGCAAACCGGATGTAATCCTGCCGCAGAACCTCCAGCATCTCGGAGCGCACCAGCCGCATGATCAGCGTCATCTGGTAGAGGCCGAGCGTGATCGAGGGCAGGATGAGCGCTTTGAGGCCGCTTTCGGTCAGAAAACCTGTGGACCAACCCCCAAGATCGACCGTGTCGCCCCGCCCGAAACTGGGCAGCCATCCAAGCTCAACGGAGAAGATGTAGATCAGAAGGATGCCGATCAGGAATGTCGGCAGTGACACACCGATGAGCGAGGCGGACATGATCAGATTGGCCGTCACACCATCGCGGCGAATGGCCGTAAAGACACCAAGGGCAATGCCAAAGGCAATCGCCAGCAATCCCGAGACGGCGGCCAGTTCCAACGTTGCGGGCGCACGCTCCAGCAGGATCTCGGCGACAGGCCGACCCTGACGATAACTCACGCCGAAATTGCCCTGCACCGCGTTTTCCAAAAAGCGGTAGTATTGCACAACGAAAGGCTGATCGAGGCCAAGCTGCGTGCGCAGGCGTTCAATGTCTTCTGCGGTGCGCTCCTGACCGAGCATATTGTCGATCGGATCCCCCACGAATGTGAACATGGAGAAGGCCACAAGCCCTGTAACCAAAAGGACAAGCGCGGATTGGCCGATGCGCCGGATGATGAATGCAAGCATGGGTGACGTCTCAGACGAGGGGACGGGCGCAATCGCGCCAGCAAGGGCGAGCCCTTAAGGAAGGCGCGGCGCTCAATCCGAGCGCCGCGCCCCTTTTTCAGTTCATGGTGAAGTATTTGACCTTTGGCTGATCCTCCGGATCAACTTCGATGCCCACTTTCTCTGCCATGCCCCAATTCAGGACCTGATGGTGGATGGGGATGTAGAGCGCCTCATCCTGCACCACGCGCCAGATGGAGGCGATGTCGGCATTGCGCGCTTCAAGATCGGTATTGGAGGCCAGCGATTTGATCTTTGCATCGATCTCGTCGTTGTCAAAGCCCGTGCCGTTCCAGGTTCCGATATCGCTCTCGCGGCCATGCACGAGGAAATTGAAGATATATTCGGAATCGTAGGTCGGAACGCCCCAGCCCAGCATGTAAAAATCGGTCTTGCCGTCGGTGATCTTGGGGAAGTGTTGCGCCTTCGGGATCGCGTCGAGGTTCACAGTCACACCGATCTGGCCCAGCATCCCGACAGCGGCCTGACAGATGGCCTCATCGTTGACATAGCGATCATTCGGGCAGTCGAGACGGATCGAGAAGCCATCGCCGTAGCCTGCTTCCGCCATCAGCGCCTTGGCCGCTTCCATGTCGGTGCTGCTTTCAGCATCCATCTCGGCTGTCCAGCCGTTGACGAAGGGTGGGGCAATCATGCCCGCAGGCTGGGATTGCCCGCGCATCACGACGGTCTGGATCGCATCGCGGTTGATCGCCATGGACATCGCCTTGCGCACGCGCACGTCCGCGAGGGGGTTCTTGCCATCGATGTTGTCGGCTTCGATGTCATCGGCACCCTGGTTCATCCCAAAGAAGATCACGCGGTTTTGCGGGGCTTTCTTGACGACAAGGCCATCGGCGCTGTTGACGCGCTCAAGGTCTTGCACGGGCATGTCCTGCAGGAAATCGACCTCACCGGAGAGCAGCGCCGCGACGCGGGTCGCGGCGTTTTGGATCGGTGTGTAGATGATCTCGGAGACTTCCAAGGGGAACTGATCGCGGCCCCAATAGGCTTCATTGCGCACCATCGTCGTTTTGACGTCAGGTTCGCGCGATTGCAGGACGTAAGGCCCTGTGCCGTTGGCATTTGTCGTCGCAAAGGTGATCTCGCCGCCTTCAAAATCCTGCACGTTCACGGTGTTGTTGGCCTCGGTCCAGCCCTTGTCCATGATGAACAGGTTCGTCAAGTTGGAGGGCAGGATCGGGTTCGGGCCATCCGTGACCATCTCGATCTGATACTCGCCCACGGCACGGACTTCCGTGATTGAGCCAATAAGCTCTTTCATGTCGGAATTGGGTTGCTTGGCGCGTTCAAACGAGAAAACGACGTCTTCGGCCGTGAAATCAGAGCCATCGTGGAATTTGACGCCCTGACGCAGGTTGAAGACCCAGACATTGGGATCATCTGCTGAAGGCGCCCAATCGGTCGCCAGTGCAGGCTCAAACGCGCCAGTTACGTCGCGGATGATGAGCGGCTCATACATCTGGTGGCGAATTGTATGGGTCGGGCCTTCGTTCTGGGCATGCGGATCCAGCGTCAGCGCATCGCCGGAGCGCGCCCAACGAAGTGTTTCAGCGCTCACTGGCGCCGTTGTGGCCAACAACACGGCCGTGAGTGTTAATGCAGTCGCGGTCTTCATAGGACCTCCCCCTGATTTTTTGAATCTGCCTCTGCGGACATCGGGGCATTGTTGGACAATGCCGCGATGGGGCGCAAGGGCTAGCTGATCAAAATCTGGGGTGCGCGTCGGGATTTACGCGGGCGCGCGCGTTTTTGGATTGCCAGAGCGAGGTTCAGGAACAGGCCAAAGATCAAGCCTGAGCCAGATACCGATCCAAAGCGACCGTGGATCCCTCACGCCAGATGAGATCCAGCCAACGCTCGAACGCGGCGGCAAATTCCGGCGCGTCATTGAGTTCGGCGTAGATGCCCTCCTGCTCCAACCACGCCGCGGGCTTCGTGCGCGCAGCGGTGGCGGCGATGGTCAGGGCGTCCCAATTCGGATCATTGGCCTCGATAAGAGAGCCATCCTCACGTGTGCCCTCGCACATGCGCGCCCAGAGCGCTTCAACCAAGGCCAGACCATCGATCACAGTCCCAGTCGCCAGGGCATCGCGCAGGATCGGGAGCACGAAGCCGGGATGGCGGGAGCTGCCATCGAAGGAGACGCGCCGGGTGGTGTCATGGATTTCCGGATTGGCGAACCGGCCTTCAATCAGATCGAGATAATCCGCGCCGGTCATGCCCGGGACTGCGTCTACATGGGGCACGATACAATCGGTCTGTACCTTCCGGAAAAACTGCGCGATCTGATCATTGGCCATGCAGCCTGCAATCGTTTTGATGCCGCGCAGCTCACCGACATTGGCCAGTACCTGATGGCCCGCATTGAGCATACGGATCTTCATGCTTTCATAGGCATGCACGTCGTGGGTCAGTGTCGCGCCGACCTCTTCCCAAGGGGGGCGACCGTTACCAAAGGCGTCTTCAATGACCCATTGCCGGAAGTTTTCATGGGTCACGGGGGCCGCGTCATCGATGCCCCATTTGGCCACAAGCGCAAGCTCCGCCGGACCGGTGGCGGGCACAATGCAATCCACCATCGAATTGGGGAAGCTCATCTCGGCATCAACCCAATCGGCCAGTTCGGGATCACACATGCGGGCCAGCCCGACGAGGGTTTGACAGAGCACATCACCATTGTTTTGCAGATTATCACAGCTTTGTCCGGCAAACGGCAGATGCCCCGCAGCCCGCCGCGTGCGCAGCGCGGAGAGCATCGCGCCAAAGGCTGTGCGGGGCTGGTCTGGATGACTGGCATCATGTTGAATATCGGGGTGATCTTGATCAAACCCACCCTCGGCATCCTGATAGTAGCCACCTTCCGTCACGGTCAGGGCGACAATGCGGATCGCGGGATCGCTCATGGCCTCGATCAGGGCTGTATGGCCGTCAACAACGGGGACGAAATCGATCATGGAGCCGATCACCTCCGCAGATGAGCCCGCGGGGTCCAGCTCGATCAGCGTCGACATGTAGTCCTGGTCTTGCAGCTTGAGGCGCATGGCCTCATCGCCCGGGCGTACACCCGCGCCGATGATCGCCCAATCATGGGCAAGGCCTTGTTGCATCAAGCGGTGCAAGTACCAAGCCTGATGACCGCGGTGGAAGTTGCCAAGCCCGATGTGGACGATGCCTGCGCGCAGTGCGGAGCGATCATAGGTGGGGCGCAAAATGCCTTCTGGAAGGTTGGGCAAATTCGCATTGTTCAACTTCATCGTCTTCGTCCCTTGGAAATGATCATCCATCAGCTCATCCAGTTCCCGCCATCCACATTATACGTCTGTGCGACAACATATGTCGCATCATCACTGGCCAGAAAAACGGCCATGCCGGTCAGATCGTCCGCCGTGCCCATGCGCCCGAAAGGCACCGCGGCACCCACTTCGCGCTTTTTCTGGCCGGGGGCTTTGTTCTCGTACTTGGCAAAGAAGCCATCAACGCCATCCCAATGCTCGCCATCGACAACGCCGGGCGCAATGGCGTTCACATTGATGCCGTGTTCAATCAGATTGAGGCCAGCCGATTGCGTGAGGGAAATCACGGCGGCCTTGCTGGCACAATAAACACCCACGAGCGCTTCGCCGCGACGTCCCGCCTGGCTGGCCATGTTGATGATCTTGCCGCCCTGGCCGCGTGCTATCATGTGTTTGGCAACCGCTTGCATCGTGAATAACGGGCCTGCGACGTTGATATCAAACACCCGCGCGTAGTCGTCGCGCGTGATCTCGGTTAGAGGTGCGGCCGTGAATATGGCGGCGTTATTGATCAAAATATCTATGTGGCCAAGGCCTTCAATGGTTTGGGATACGGCGGTATCGATGCTGGCTTGGGACGTGACATCCATCTCGACGGCCATCGCACCGATCTCTGCCGCAGTCGCCTTGGCGCGTTCGATATCGATATCGCCAATGGCCACCTGTGCGCCTTCTTCAATATAGCGCGCGGCAAAGGCGCGCCCGATCCCTCGGGCGGCGCCAGTGATCAAGGCTGTTTTACCTTGCAACCGCATCAGTCTACCCGCAGGCCATTCGCGTCGAACTTGTGCAGCTCGTCGGTGCGCGGTGAAAGGTGGATCGTGTCACCATGGTTCAGGCGCACATCGCCAATGGCGCGCACGGTTATCGTGTCACCAAGCCCTGTGTTGTGAATGTGGAAGAAGGTATCGGAGCCCAGATGCTCCGCCACGCCCACCGTGCCTTGCCATACGCCGTCGCTTTCCACGACATCGATATGCTCGGGACGCACACCGATGGTATGAGCGCCAAACTTCGCGGCTTCCTCTCCTTCGACGAAGTTCATCTTTGGAGAGCCGATGAAACCCGCGACGAACTTGTTGCGCGGGGTGCGGTAGAGCTCAAGCGGCGAGCCAACCTGCTCGATGACACCCGCCTGCAACACGACGATTTTATCCGCCATGGTCATGGCTTCGACCTGATCGTGCGTCACGTAGATCATTGTTGTGTCAAGCTTTTTGTGCAGCTCGGAAATCTCCATCCGCATGCCAACACGCAAGGCGGCGTCGAGGTTGGAGAGCGGCTCGTCAAAGAGGAAGGCCGCAGGTTCGCGCACAATCGCACGGCCGATGGCGACCCGCTGACGCTGACCGCCCGAGAGCTGGCCGGGGCGACGGTCGAGGTAATCGGTCAGGTTGAGCGCCTTGGCGGCGGCTTCAATCCGGCGCTCCTGTTCCGCCTGGTCCATGCCTGCCATTTTCATGGGAAAAGCAATGTTCTTGCGCACTGTCATATGCGGGTAGAGCGCGTAGGATTGGAAGACCATGGCCAGACCGCGCTTGGCGGGCACGAGGTCCGTGGCATCCTTGCCGTCGATCTCGATATGGCCCGAGGTGATGTCTTCCAGCCCGGCGATCAGGCGCAGAAGGGTGGATTTACCGCAGCCCGAGGGGCCCACGAAAACGGTGAACTCACCATCTTGAATTGTCAGGTCCAGCGGCGGGATGACTTCAACGTCACCGAAGCTCTTGGTCACCTGTTTGAGTTGGATCTGTCCCATAGTTTAGGTTCCTTGTATCACAGGTTTACTTAACGGCGCCGAAGGTGAGGCCGCGGACAAGTTGTTTCTGGCTGAACCAGCCAAGGATGAGGATCGGCGCGATGGCCATGGTGGAGGCTGCTGAAAGCTTGGCGAAGAACAGACCTTCAGGGCTCGAGTAGCTGGCGATAAAGGCCGTCAGCGGTGCGGCGTTGACCGCCGTGAGGTTGAGCGTCCAGAAAGCTTCGTTCCAGGCCAGGATGAAGTTCAACAGCATGGTCGAGGCGATGCCGGGAATGGCCATGGGCGTCAGGATGTAGACCAGCTCTTCCTTGAGTGTCGCGCCGTCCATCCGTGCCGCTTCGAGGATCTCACCGGGGATTTCCTTGAAGTAGGTGTAGAGCATCCACACGATGATCGGCAGGTTGATCAGCATCAGGATCACAACCAGAGCGATGCGGTTGTCCAGAACACCCAACTGAATGCACAGCAGGTAGATCGGGTAAAGCACGCCCACGGCGGGCAGCATCTTGGTTGAGAGCATCCAGAGCAGGATGTCCTTGGTTCGCTTGGAGGGGACAAAAGCCATCGACCAGGCGGCGGGGATCGCGATCATCAGGCCGAGGATGGTCGAGCCGCCCGCGATGAAGATCGAGTTCCAGAGGAACCGTCCGTAGTTGGAGCGCTCCATCACGACGCTGTAGTTTTCCAGCGTCCAGTCAAAGCCCAGAAAGATCGGAGGGCTCGCGATGGCTTGGGCCTCTGTTTTGAAACTCGTGAGGATCGTCCAGAGGATCGGGAAGAAGATGAGCAATCCAATCGCCCAGGCAACGCCTGTGTTGATCAGTTTGCGGCGGGGTGTCACGCTACGTGCCATGATCAGTTATCCAGGTTCTTGCCGACGATCCGCATCAGGAAGATCGCGACGATGTTTGCAAGTATGATGGCATAGACGCCACCGGCGGAGCCGAGACCGACGTTCTGACTTTCAAGCACGCGCTGGAAGATCAGGTAGGAGAGTGTCCTTGTGCCAAACGCACCGCCTGTGGTCACAAAGATCTCCGCAAAGATCGCCAGCAGGAAGATGGTCTGGATCAGGATCACAATGGTGATCGCACGGCTCAGGTGGGGAAGCATGATGTAGAAGAAACGCGAGGTCTTTGGTGCGCCGTCCATCTCAGCCGCTTCAAGCTGCTCGCTGTCGAGCGACTGGAACGCGGTCAGGAGAATAAGCGTTGCGAAGGGAAGCCACTGCCAGCTCACGATCATGATGATCGAGGGCAGCGGGGCATCCGAGAGCCAGGAGACCGGCTCCGCCCCGAAGAACCGCCACAGATGCGCGAAAAGCCCGTTCACCGGATCCATGAACATGTTCTTCCAGACAAGTGCCGAGACTGTGGGCATGACGAAGAAAGGGGCAATCACGAGGATCCGGACCACGCCTTGTCCCCACATCGGCTGATCCAGCAGCATCGCGATGAAGATGCCCAGAACGACCGTGATAACCAAAACACCGAGAACAATGATCAATGTGGTCTGAACAGACGGCCAGAAGGCGCTCGATGAAACAAAACGAGTGTAATTGTCAAAACCGGCCCAGCCCAGATCGCCGCCACGCAGGGGCAGGTATTTCCGGAATGAAAACCATAATGTCATGATCAGCGGGACCAGCATCCAGCCCAGGAGCAGTACTACTGCCGGGGCCATCATCAGTCGGGCCGCAGATCGGGAAGCCTTGGTTGCCATTGAATGCATCTCCTCCGTTGACGGCCCGCGAAAGCTCGGTGCCATCCTGCTCGACGCTTGAATGTAGTGGGGGGTCTTTGGGGTCAGAGGGCGGCGGCTTGGCCGCCCTCTGGAGTTTCAGGAGCGTGGCTTAGCGGTAGCCAGCGGCTTCCATAACTTCGTTGGTGATCGCCTGAGCTTTCGCCAGCGCTTCTTCGACAGTCTGCTGACCAGCGTAAGCGGCGGAGAATTCCTGGCTCACTTCAGTTGCCATGCCCGCGAATTCCGGGATCGCAACGAACTGAATGCCAACGTAGGGAACCGGGTCAACTGTTGGGTTGTTCGGGTCTGCTGCGTTGATCGAGTCCAGTGTCTTCTGGGCAAAGGGTACTTTCTGGTACTCGGGGTTCTCGTACAGAGACGTACGGGCGCCGGGAGGTACATTGGCCCAACCTTCGTTGGCCGCAACGAGCTCGATGTAGTCTTTCGACGTGGCCCATTCGATGAACTGCTTGGCTTCGGCTTCCTGCTGTGTGCCGGCAGGGATCGCAAGCGCCCAGGCCCAGAGCCAGTTGGCGCGCTTTTCGACACCTTCGTTGTTGGGTGCGAGAGCAAAGCCCACGTGGTCAGCAACCGTGGAATCGTCGCCTGTGACGAAGGAAGCCGCAACCGTGGCGTCAATCCACATGCCGCACTTGCCCTGGTTGAAGAGCGACAGGTTTTCGTTGAAGCCGTTTGTCGCAAAACCTTCAGGACCATAGTCGTTCATCAGGTTGACATAGAAGTTCAGCGCGTCGGCCCATTCAGGCTGATCGAACTGCGCATTCCACTCTTCGTCGAACCAGCGTGCGCCAAAGGAATTGCCTGTGACTGTGATGAAAGCACCGCCTTCACCCCAACCGGCTTTGCCGCGCAGGCAAACACCGTTGATGTCATTTTCCGGATCATCCATGGCCGCTGCTGCTGCGCGGATCTCTTGCCATGTGGGTGCTGCGGGCATTTCCATGCCGGCTTTCTCCATCAGGTCGGTGCGATACATGACCATGGAGCTTTCGCCGTAGAAGGGTGCTGCGTAGAGTGTGCCGTCGTGGGACAGACCGTTGCGCATAGCGGGCAGGATGTCATCGACGTCATACTCTTCAGAGAGATCGTCCAGAGCAACGAGCCAGCCGTTGGAGCCCCAGATGGGTGTCTCGTACATGCCGATTGTCATGATGTCGAACTGACCACCTTTGGTGGTGATGTCCGTTGTCACGCGCTGGCGCAGCGTGTTTTCTTCCAGTGTCACCCACTCGACATTGATGCCGGTCGCTTCTGTGAACTGGTCGGTGTAGCCCTGCATCCGGATCATGTCACCGTTGTTCACGGTGGCGATTGTGATCGTTTTAGCATGGCTGTCTGCAAATGCACCGCCCGCTGTGATCAGGGTAAGTGCTGTTGCCGCACGCAGTGCGTTCTTGAGATACATCCGAGTTCCTCCCTCGATAGGATGTGATGGAGTTAACGATACGGAAATAACAGCGCGCGCGTCAAACTATTTTTTTACGCGCGATAACTTTTTTAAAAAGCGCGCGTATACAATGGTCTACGCAGAGCTGCGCATGATCAGTTTGCCCTGACACAGCGTCTCCTGGCGCACATGGTCCGGGGAATCAGGGTCTGACAGCAGCGCGAGCAACGCATCGACCGAACGCGTGGACACACCATCATAGTCGTGCGCCATTGTTGTCAGCGACGGGCAGGTGTAGCGCGAGAAGGGGTGATCATCCATGCCAGCCACGCGGAAGGCGCATTGATTGCCACGGCCAACACGGTATCCCTTTTCGTAGCACGCCGACAAAAGCCCGATGGCCAGCCGGTCGTTGCTGCACAACACCGTGCTGGAAGGAATGGCGCGCTGATCAAGAAGATTGAGGCCTTCGCGATAGCTGATTTCCTCGAAATCCCAACCTTCCCCGACAACCTGGATGATTTGCGGCTCTTGGCCCATCTGTTCCATCGTATCGATATAGGCTTGCCTGCGCTTTTGCGCGTTCGGGTTGGCCGGGGTCCGCATTTCGTAAAAACAGGGCGCTTCTCCCGTGCGCGACAGGTATTCCACTGTTTCCCTCACGAATTGCACGTTGTCCGAGCCAATGAAGCAGCGGCTTTCAATATTGAGATTGCTGTCAAAAACTACCGTTGCGACGTCTTCGCAATACTCCTCGATCGCGTCGCGTTTGGAGACGCGCCCCAAAGGTGCGATCAATGTGCCCGCTGGCTTGATGGTCCGCAGCGTCTTGAGGTTTTCAAGCTCGGTTTCGGGATCGCCATGCGAATTCATCAGGAGCGGTTGATACCCAGCCTCAATGACCCGTCGCTCAATCCGGCGCGCGATTTCCGAGAAAAAGGGATCAGCGAGAAACGGCACGATGATCCCGACATTCCGTGTCATTTGCCGGTTTTGATTGATGGCATAGACGTTTGGACGATAGTCGAACTTCTTGAGTCCCGCCTCGATGCGCTCTCGCGTAGAGATACGCACTTTGTCAGGGTTCTGGAAATACTTGGACAGCGTCGGTCGCGATATGCCAACGACCGCAGCAAACTCATCCATGTTTTTGATCTTGGGGTCGCTCATCGCCTTCGGTCTCACTTTCCTCCGGCAGGGGCCGGGGCTACGTGCGTAAAGAATTTCTTATCGCGCGTAAAAAATCAACTCTAGTTTTAAGTGACCCGCCGCAACGCGTCCTGATGCTTCCAAAGCCCACGAAGTCAGCGCTGTTGAAAGGCACGGGTTCCTGGGCATTCAGGACAAATGCGATACGCACGGGGCCAGCCGCAACGTCCTTCAAGATGCAACGCTTTATGCAGCGAAATGGTCCCGCGCCTCAAGGCGGCAGACGGCCTTACTCGGGGGTCAGGTCAATCAGGCGCGCCCCTTGCTCGACCTGATCATCTCTTTCAACACTGACCTCCGCGATAACGCCATCTCGGGGCGCCGTCAGTGTGTGCTCCATCTTCATGGCCTCCAACACGAGCAGGGCCTGCCCTTTGCTCACCTGCTGCCCCGCCTTGGCGTCCAACTTGATGATGCGGCCGGGCATGGGGGACGTCACACTGTCTGACGCGCTTTCGAGCGCGGATGCGCCGGGAACCAGATGTTGAAAGACAAACTCCTCCGCCTCGTATTGCAAAAAGAGGGTGTCTTGATGCCGCAAGATGAAGGCGCTCTTTCGGGCCGTGTCGTGTGTGAATCTGACCTGCGTCCCGTCCAAGGTCACGTTTTCCAGAACGATTTCGCCCTCGGGCAAGTTGGCCGTCACCGTGCCAGATGGGTCCTGCGCCAGTGAAATCGTGACGCTGGGCTCCGCAAAGGACACATCGCGCCGCGCCGGACCAAAGTGGCGAAAGCCCGCTATGTCATCTGGTTTTTGGGGTTGCGCATAAGCCAAAGCCGCAAGGACAAGCGCCAGATTGGATGTCTCTGACGCAGGGACAAGCGTTTCAGCATGGCGCTCTATAAGTCCTGTATCGACATGACCCGCGCCAAACGCAGCGTTCTGTGCGAGCTTTTGCAGGAAGCGGCGGTTTGTCGTACAGCCTACGACCTGTGTCTCTTCCAGCGCGCGTTCCAGCTGGCGCAGTGCGGCAGGGCGATCAGGACCGTGGCAAATGATCTTGGCGATCATCGGGTCGTAGAACGGGGAAACACTATCCCCGGTGCGCACGCCGGTATCGATGCGCGCCTCGCCAAAGGACAGATGTGCGAGCTGGCCTGTCGCGGGCAAAAATCCCGCGGGCACATCTTCCGCATAGAGCCGCGCTTCAAAGGCATGGCCTGTGATGGAGAGCTCTTCCTGCGCAAAGGGCAGGGGCGCGCCTTGCGCCACGCTAAATTGCAGGGCCACCAGATCAACCCCGGTTATGGCTTCTGTGACGGGATGCTCCACTTGCAGGCGCGTGTTCATTTCCATGAACCAAAAGCCATCCGTGCGCAGCGGGCCAGAGCCATCGGCAATGAATTCAACAGTTCCGGCGCCGCGGTAGTCGACAGCTTTTGCCGCAGCCACGGCAGCAGCCCCCATGGCCGCGCGGACCTCATCCGTCATGCCCGGCGCTGGCGCTTCTTCGATGACCTTCTGGTGGCGACGCTGGAGCGAGCAATCGCGCTCAAACAGATGGACCACATTGCCATCGGCATCGCCGAAGATCTGGATTTCGATATGGCGCGGCGCCGTGATGAATTTCTCGATCAGGCAGACGGGGTCCCCAAAGCTTGCGGCCCCCTCCCGCTGTGCCCCCTCCAGCGCAGCTCCGAAATCCTCCGGGCGTTCAACCAAACGCATGCCCTTGCCGCCACCGCCCGCGCGGGCCTTGATCAGGACGGGATAGCCGATGCGTCGGGCCTCCCGCGCCAAGGTGCCCGCATCTTGCGCGGTGCCGTGGTATCCCGGCACGACCGGCACACCGGCTTTTTCCATCAATGCCTTGGCCTTGTCCTTGAGGCCCATGGCCCGGATCGCCCAGGCGGTGGGGCCAATGAAGATCAGACCGGCGGCTTCGACGGCCTCCACGAAGTCAGGATTTTCCGACAGGAAGCCATAGCCCGGATGGATCGCATCCGCGCCTGTGGCTTTGGCCGCGTCCAGAATGGCGTCGACCTTTAGATAGCTCTCTGAGACAGGTGCAGGCCCGATCCGCACCGCTTCATCGGCGCGCTCGACATGCAGCGCCCGTTCGTCCGCATCGGAATAGACAGCGACGGTTGCAATCCCGAGCGTACGACAGGTCCGTACGATCCGTACGGCAATTTCGCCCCGATTGGCGATGAGGAGTTTCCGGATCATGAGCATCACATCCTGAAGAGACCGAAGCGGGTCTCGTCTATGGGCGCATTGAGCGCGGCTTGCAGCGACAGGGCCAGCACATCGCGGGTTTTGGTGGGATCAATGATCCCGTCGTCCCAGAGCCGGGCGGAAGCATAGAGCGGATGCGACTGGCGCTCGAAGAGCTCCTGCGTCGGGCGTTTGAAGGCCTCTTCTTCCTCGGAACTCCAAGTCTCGCCCCTCCGCTCCAGCCCGGCGCGTTTCACGATGGCGAGGGTGGAGGCCGCCTGCTCGCCCCCCATGACCGCAATGCGGCTGTTGGGCCAGGTCCACAGGAACCGCGGGGAATAGGCCCGCCCCGCCATGCCATAATTGCCCGCGCCGTAGGAGCCTCCCACCAGCAGAGTGATCTTGGGGACTGAGGTGGTGGACACGGCCGTGACCAGTTTCGCGCCATGGCGCGCAATGCCGCCCGCTTCCGCCGCGCGGCCCACCATGAAGCCTGTGATGTTTTGCAAAAAGACCAGCGGGATCCGGCGTTGCGAGCAGAGCTCGACAAAATGCGCGCCTTTCTGGGCGCTGTCCGAGAAGAGCACGCCGTTGTTGGCGATGAGGCCCACGGGGCAGCCCCGCACATGGGCAAAGCCGCAGACCAGCGTCTCGCCAAAGCGTTTCTTGAATTCATCGAACCGCGACCCGTCGACCAGCCGCGCGATGACCTCGCGGATATCATAGGGGATTTTCGGGTCCGCAGGGATGATCCCCATGATTTCGGCGGGATCAAATGCCGGGTCCTCGGGTGGGGCCAAGTCTATATGCGCGCCTTTGCGTGGGCCAAGGTGGCGCACGATATCGCGGGTGATGGCCAGCGCGTGGGCGTCGTCTTCGGCCAGATGGTCAGCCACGCCGGAGAGGCGCGTGTGCAAATCGCCGCCGCCCAGTTCCTCTGCGCTCACGTCTTCCCCAGTCGCAGCCTTCACCAGAGGCGGACCTGCGAGAAAGATGGTGCCCTGATTGCGCACGATCACGGTCTCATCGGACATCGCGGGAATATAGGCCCCGCCCGCGGTGCAGGAGCCCATCACTACAGCGATCTGCGGGATGCCCGCTGCGCTCATTTGCGCTTGATTGAAGAAGATACGCCCGAAATGGTCGCGGTCAGGGAAGACCTCGTCCTGATTGGGCAGGTTCGCCCCGCCGCTATCGACCAAATAGATGCAGGGCAGGTGGTTCTCTGCCGCAATCTCCTGCGCCCGCAGGTGCTTTTTGACGGTCAGCGGAAAATAGGTGCCGCCTTTGACGGTGGCGTCATTGGCGAGGACCATCACGTCGCGCCCGCAGACCTTGCCGATCCCGGCGATGGCGCCTGCCGCAGCGATGTCGCCGCCGTAGAGATCATGCGCCGCGAAAAGCCCGATTTCGAGGAAGGCCGAGCCCGGGTCGAGCAGGTTCTCGACGCGGGCCCGGGGCAACATCTTGCCGCGGGAGACGTGACGGTCCCGGGAGGCTTGTGTGCCCCCGGCCATGGCGCGTTCAGCGGCCTGACTGACAGCGTCCAACTGCGCCTGCATGGCGCGGGCGTTTTCGGCAAAAGCCTCTGAGCGTGGCGAAATCTGGCTTTGCAACTGGGGCATCACGAACCCTTTTAATGAACGCTTGTTCATTTATGGCATGGGCGCGCGCGTTGAGTCCAGTTTCTTGTGGGTTTACGGCATGCCGTCAGGCCCGCGCCACTTCTTGACCCGCCCGGACAGGTCCGCCCAGTCGCCCAGCCCCAGAACACGGGCCGGGTTCGTGGGCGGCGGCATGACAATGTCAGGCAGATGGGCAAAACCAAACTTGCCATAATAGGGCGCATCACCCACGAGCAGGATGCGGTCCCACCCCTGTTCCAAAGCCCGCGCCGTCGTGTCGCGAATGAGTGCGCCGCCCAAACCTTCGCCCTGACGTGTGGGGTGCACGGCGACGGGGCCGAGCAGAAGGGCTGCTTTGTCAGACACACGCACAGGCCAGAAGCGGATCGCGCCGCCGATGATGTTGTCCTCATCGACCGCAACGGTAGACAGCTCAGCCACAGGCGGCACATCATCGCGTAGCCTGTAGGATGAAAGCGCCTCACGCCCCGGCGCGAAGCACAGGTCATAGAGATCTTCTACCGCCCACCAGTCTTCGGGCGTTTCCTGGCGCAAATGATACAAGGCTGCGTCCGGCGAATGGTCTTTTTGCTGGCATCGCGCGTAGCACGGCGCTAGGGGACGGGCAATCCAAGGAGGAGTGAGCGCTGATGTTCTATCGCCCGGAAGACGGCCATGGCCTGCCCCATAACCCCTTCAACGCCATTGTTGCGCCGCGCCCCATCGGCTGGATCGCGACGCGGGGAGCGGATGGTCAGGACAATCTTGCGCCGTATTCGTTCTTCAATGCGGTGGCCTATGTCCCGCCGCAGGTCCTGTTTGCCTCAACATCCGCCAAACCTGACCGGGATGGGACCAAGGACAGCGTCGCCAATATCCGCGAAACGGGCGTCTTCTGCGTCAATATTGTCGAGCAGGCGATGCGCGATGTGATGAATATCTCTTCGGGACCCTGGGAGCGCGAGGTGGATGAATTTGCCAAGGCAGAGATTGAGCGGGCCGAATGTGAGACGATTGCGTGCTCTCGCGTCGCGGGCGCGCCTGCGTCGCTCGAATGCAAGCTGACCCAGATCGTGCAACTGCCCGGGGAGGCGAATTTTGCCGTTTTTGGTGAGGTGGTGGGCGTGCACATGCGCGAAGATTGTATCGTCGATGGTCGCTTCGATGTCACAACGTTCCAGCCGCTCTCGCGTCTTGGCTACCGGGACTACGCGATTGTCGAGAATGTCTTCGAGCTCAAGCGCCCAGGCGAATAAGCGGCTGGCTTCGCCGTGAGTGATCGACCCCACAAGACGCTGGATCAACGCTTCGCCGATGCGATGGGACAGCTCCTGGGGCCTGACTTCCCGACAGATATCGGCCTCGCGGTCTCCGGGGGTGGCGATAGCATGGCGATGCTCGCGCTGGCGCATAATTGGGCGCGTGTCTGGGGTGTCAGGCTCTGGGTCGTTACGGTGGATCACGGTTTGCGCCCAGAGAGTGCCAATGAGGCGGCGATGGTGGCGCGCGAAGTGCGGTCACTGGGGCACAAGCACTGTATCTTGAAGTGGCACTGGGATGAGCAAGGCAACGTCCAGGCCCGGGCTCGTGCCGCGCGATTGGCGTTGATTGATCAATGGCGTGGCCTCCTCGAGCATGTGCTCTTTGCCCATACTGCCGATGATGTCGCCGAGACGTTTCTCATGCGCCTTGCGCGGCAGGCCGGGGTTGAGGGGCTCTCAGAGATGCAACGCGCCCGGGTTATTGACCTCAAAGGCGGCGCGCGTTTGACGCGTGAGCTCTATGAAGGTGATCTTCCGCAACAGTTCGAATCCGGCAAGGGGACGATGATCCGCCCTGCGCGGTACATGTTGCACCGCCCCTGCCTCGACATGACTCGGCAAGAGCTCCGCCATTACGCCCGGACCCTTCAGGTGCCTTGGGTGGAAGATCCATCCAATGCTGACCCCCGATTTGACCGGGTGCGCATGCGCGAGATCCTGCCCGCACTGGAGGCCGGGGGCTTGTCCCGCGCGGCGCTGGTTGGTGCCGCACGTCATATGCGGCGTGCAGCAGACGCACTGAAAGCGCGCGCCGTTTCCATATGGACGCAAATCGGGCGGGAGGGGCGGTCAGGGCGCTGGCCCACGGGCGAACTCCTGCTGGACAGGACCGGGTTTGAAGCGGTGGAGCGCGACACGCAGATGCGGCTGCTCTCCTACGCCTTGTCCTACATATCCTCTCAAGCCTACCGTCCGCGCGAAGAACCTCTGGAAGACTTGCTGGACAGGCTTTTGGGCGGCGGCAAGGGAACCTTGCATGGATGTGCGGCGCATATGGAAGGGGATCAACTCCGGCTCTTTCGGGAGTATGCCGCCCTGAAGGCTCAAAATATCGTATGCGAGCCGGGCGGCAGGATCAGCCTTTGGGATGGCCGGTGGCAGATGCGAGGCGCAGAAGGGACAATCATACGGGCTTTGGGAGAAGACGGCTGGGCGCAGATCAATCGTGATCGCCTTGACGCGGAGGCGCCGCCCTTTGCGTCGGCTCGCTCGCTTCCATCGCTGTGGCACGAAGATCGGCTTTTGGCCTGTGATCCTTTGGGCGTTGGACAGGGGGCAACACGCCTCCGGCCCATGGGCAATGAGATGATGAGTTTCGCGAAGTTCCTTCTTTCGCATTGAACCTTGCGTTCACCTGTCTATCTTACATGACAAGCCATGCAGGCGCTTTGTGCCTGCCACCCACCCCGCTGACAGGAGAGTTTCCTTGGGCAATCTGCGTAACGTCGCCTTTTGGGTCGTGTTGTTTTTACTGATCCTGGCGCTTTTCAATGTGTTTTCTGGCGGCGGCAATACGCTGCAAAGCCGTGAGATTTCGTACTCCCAATTCGTCGAGATGGTCGACGGTGGCGCGGTGAATGAGGTCACGCTGGATGGTGAGCAAATCCGCTTCCGCAGCGCCGATGGCAATGACTATGTGACGATCCGTCCCGAGGATGCGGCGCCGACCGAGTTGTTGATGCAAAACAACGTGGCGGTGCGCGCCGAGCCCCAGCAACAAAGCGGTTTTTCGGCCTTCATCCTGAGCCTTCTGCCCTTCCTGCTGCTGATTGGTGTGTGGATTTATTTCATGAACCGCATGCAGGGCGGCGGCAAAGGCGGGGCCATGGGCTTTGGCAAATCCAAGGCCAAGATGCTGACCGAAAAGCATGGCCGCGTGACCTTTGACGATGTCGCAGGCATCGACGAGGCCAAGGAAGAGCTCGAAGAGATCGTGGAATTCCTGCGCAATCCGCAGAAATTCTCCCGCCTTGGCGGCAAGATCCCCAAGGGCGCGCTTCTCGTGGGCCCTCCGGGTACGGGTAAAACGCTTCTTGCGCGGGCGATTGCGGGCGAGGCGGGCGTGCCCTTCTTCACCATCTCGGGTTCTGACTTCGTGGAGATGTTCGTGGGTGTTGGCGCGAGCCGTGTCCGGGACATGTTCGAGCAGGCCAAGAAAAACGCGCCATGCATCGTCTTCATCGACGAGATCGACGCCGTGGGCCGGGCCCGTGGTGCGGGCTACGGCGGTGGTAATGACGAGCGTGAACAAACGCTCAACCAGCTCCTCGTGGAGATGGATGGCTTTGAGGCCAATGAAGGTGTCATCATCGTCGCCGCGACCAACCGTCGTGACGTACTTGACCCCGCGCTGCTGCGTCCGGGCCGCTTTGACCGTCAGGTCACGGTGCCCAACCCCGACATCAAGGGCCGCGAGAAGATCCTGGGCGTCCATGCCCGCAAGATCCCTCTGGGCCCCGATGCCGATATGCGCATCATCGCGCGTGGTACGCCGGGCTTCTCCGGTGCCGATCTGGCCAACCTCGTGAACGAGGCCGCTCTGATGGCCGCGCGCGTGGGCCGCAGGTTTGTCACGATGGAGGATTTCGAGCAGGCCAAGGACAAGGTCATGATGGGCGCGGAACGCCGCTCCATGGTGCTCACCGATGATCAGAAAGAGAAGACAGCGTATCATGAGGCGGGCCACGCCGTTGTTGGTCTGGCGTTGCCGCAATGTGATCCGGTCTACAAAGCCACGATTATCCCGCGCGGCGGTGCGCTGGGTATGGTTGTCTCGCTGCCCGAGATTGATCGTCTGAACTGGCATCGCTCTGAATGCGAAGAAAAACTTGCCATGACGATGGCCGGGAAAGCCGCTGAGATCATCAAGTATGGCCCGGACAATGTGTCCAACGGGCCTGCCGGTGACATTCAGCAGGCTTCCGCCTTGGCGCGTGCCATGGTCTTGCAATGGGGCATGTCGGACAAGGTCGGCAACATCGATTACCGCGAGGCGGCGGAAGGTTATTCCGGCAATACGGCAGGCTTGTCTGTATCAGCGCACACCAAGGAACTCATCGAAGAAGAAGTGAAACGCTTCATCGAAGAGGCCTATGAGCGCGCGCATCAGATCCTGACCGAGAAATACGAGGAATGGGAACGCCTGGCGCAAGGCTTGTTGGAATATGAGACGCTGACCGGCGAAGAGATCAAGCGCGTCATGAATGGTGAACCTCCCACCGTTGATGGTGATGACGATGATGGCGCCGGAGAGAAAGCTGAGGAGAAACCCTCCGTGTTGTCGATCCCGAAGACCAAATCCCGCAAGCCCAAGGCATCTGACCCGGACATGGAGCCCGAGCCCTCTGCCTGAGGCACCTTTAAAACAGACAAAAGCCCCCGGATGCAGACCGCATTCGGGGGCTTTTTTAATTCTCGCTATGGAAACTCAGATCAACGCATGTGTCAGGAACACAACGCGCAGCGCCGCGTCACACAGGGATAGCTCCGTATCGGGCTTGTCCGCAACGGGCCCGTTGGGCAGCGGATGGGGCATCGCGGTGGCCGTAAGCAATTTGCTGGCCTCGCGCTGAAACCTGCGCAGGCAGAGAGCAAGCGCTTCTCCGGCCTCCAATTGATCGAGATCCAGTGCTTCGACCATCAGGTCATCCAGCAGGTCATCGATGTTTTGTCCCGTCGACAGCGCTGCGTGCAGATAGAGCACAGCATCACGTTCGGGAGGCAGGAGATCGCCATAGCTCGGAATGCGCCTCTGATCCGCCCCGTCGGAAAGGCTGCGATGGCGGGTGATGGCATGTGTGATCAAGGGCCAGAAATGTGTTGCAGGTGTCAGCTTTCCCGCTTCAAGCCGCTTGCGGCCAAGATCGTACGCTGTAATGGGGCCGACATGCCAATGCAGACGCGCCAAAGCTGCAAGGGCGGGTTCGCCCTCTGACACCAGCGGGAGCGGTGCGTTCTGCGCTGCCAGCCAAAGCGCGCGGGTGCCTGCGTAATCCACCTCCGGGAAAGGATTGCCGCAAGACATGAGCGCTTCAAAACCAGCATCCGTCAGGACATGTGCAGCGACGTGATACTCGAGATGGGTGCGCGCCATCTGGGGCAGCAGATCGAGATGTGGAACGTCCTGCGCCTGCATAAGGCGCTGGAACATGTGGTAATTCTGTATCCTCCGCCAATCGGCATCTGACACATGGGCAAAGTCCTGCCGCTTCGCTGTATCAGGGACCGGCGTGCCATATTTGAACTCGGCGCAGATTTTCGTCTCGTCATAGAACCTCAGGACATGCTCCCAGAGTGGCGTTTGGCGCGATGTGCCTGTGGCAGGCCACTTGTCGGAGGCAAATACGTCGGATTGTTCTGCACGCTCTAAGATCATGGTCATCGCACCTTCTCGTTTGGGTTGCGTCTGCCCATGTGTAGCAGCAACAAGTTGTTTTAAATATGGCAAAGGTTAACGAGCCTCCGGACCGTGGCAAGACGTCCACTGGCGTGTTAGGCGGTGACGCGACAACAAAGAGGAGCGCGCGCGCATGCCGGCATTGAAACCAACAGACTACGTGGCCGAGATCGTATGGTTGGGCCGTGTCGCAGACAGCGACGCTACGCTGCGCGCCGAGCGCTTGCAGGAGGCGGAGCTGACCTTTGAGGGCATAGCGGGCGAGTGCCATGGTGGCCTCACGCGTCCATCCTGTTCACGAGTGACCGCGCAACATGTCAAAGGCACGGAAATCCGAAATGTGCGCCAAGTGTCCATCCTGTCGGAAGAGGAGCTGTCGTTGGTCGCGGCAGAGATGAGCTTGGAACATATTGACCCTGCGTGGCTCGGCGCGAGCCTTGTGGTGCGGGGCATTCCAGACTTTACACATGTGCCGCCATCGTCTCGCCTGCAGGCACCAGATGGCGCTTGTCTGATCGTTGATATGGAAAACCGCCCCTGCATATACCCCGGCCGTGTCATTGACGAGGATGCGCCCGGGCATGGGCCCGCATTCAAAGCGGCCGCGAAGGGCAGGCGGGGTGTTACGGCAAGTGTCGAACGTCCCGGGCGGTTGCGGATCGGAGACCAGCTGCGCCTGCATATTCCGGACCAGCCCGCGTGGGCGCCCTGACGTTTGGGGTCGTGGGAGCCACGGGCGGAAACCTCTGTGCAGGATGACGCCCAGAGGTTTCCGATGATGGAAATGCCCGCGCCGTGTCGCCGCTCAGGACAAAGAAAAGGTCGGAAACGGTGTCCGGCCAGCCTCCCTTGGCGCTAGGATCGTGACCAACAAAGATCTGCCAGGGAGCACAGGGACATGTCTTACAAGAGTGATATTGAGATAGCGCGCGAAGCGTCTAAGCGGCCTATTCAGGAGATTGGGGACAGGTTGGGCATCCCGTCCGAGCATTTGTTGCCCTATGGGCATGACAAGGCGAAGGTGAGCCAGGCGTTTATCAATTCGACCAAGAGCCGTGAGGACGGCAAGTTGATCCTGGTGACGGCGATCAACCCGACGCCTGCGGGTGAGGGCAAGACGACGACGACGGTGGGTCTGGGCGATGGTCTGAACGCGATTGGCAAGAAGGCCATGGTCTGTATCCGCGAGGCGTCGCTGGGTCCGAACTTCGGGATGAAGGGCGGGGCGGCTGGCGGCGGTTATGCGCAGGTCGTGCCGATGGAGGAGATGAACCTCCACTTCACGGGCGACTTCCACGCGATCACCTCGGCGCATTCGCTGCTCTCGGCGATGCTCGACAACCACATCTACTGGGGCAATGAGCAGGAGATCGACATCCGCCGCGTCCAGTGGCGCCGGGTTGTGGACATGAACGACCGCGCGCTGCGCCAGATCACGGCCAGCTTGGGCGGTGTGGCCAATGGCTTCCCGCGCGAGGCGGGCTTTGACATCACCGTGGCCTCCGAGGTCATGGCGATCCTGTGTCTGGCCAATGACCTCAAGGATCTCGAGACGCGTCTGGGCGACATGATCGTGGCCTACCGCCGTGACCGTTCGCCGGTGTTCTGCCGCGATATCAAGGCCGAGGGCGCGATGACGGTGCTCTTGAAGGACGCGATGCAGCCCAACCTCGTGCAGACGCTGGAGAACAACCCGGCCTTCGTGCATGGCGGGCCCTTTGCCAATATCGCGCATGGGTGCAACTCGGTGATTGCGACCACGACGGCGCTGAAGCTTGCGGATTACGTGGTCACGGAAGCGGGCTTTGGGGCCGATCTGGGCGCTGAGAAGTTCATGAACATCAAGTGCCGCAAGGCGGGGCTGTCGCCCAGCGTTGTGGTCTGTGTGGCCACGGTCCGCGCGATGAAGATGAACGGTGGCGTGGCCAAGGCCGATCTTGGCGCGGAGAATGTGGATGCGGTCAAGGCGGGCTGTCCGAACCTGGGCCGTCACATCGAGAACCTGAAGAGCTTCGGGGTGCCGGTTGTCGTGGCGATCAACCACTTCGTGACGGATACCGATGCGGAAGTGCAGGCGATCAAGGACTTCGTGGCGGATCATGGCGCGGAAGCGGTCTTGAGCCGCCACTGGGAGCTGGGCTCGGAAGGGTCGAGCGATCTGGCGCGCAAAGTGGCGGAGGTGGCCGATGCCGGGAGTGCGAACTTCGCGCCGATCTATGCCGATGAGATGCCGCTGGCCGAGAAGATCAACACCATCGCCAAGCGGATCTACCGCGCGGACGAGGCGCTGATGGATCAGAAGATCCGCGATCAGCTCAAGCTCTGGGAGGAGCAGGGTTACGGCCATCTGCCGGTCTGTATGGCGAAGACGCAGTACTCGTTCTCGACCGATCCGAGCTTGCGCGGGGCGCCGACGGGCTTCTCGGTGCCGGTGCGCGAGGTGCGCCTGTCCGCAGGCGCAGGATTCATCGTGGCGGTTTGCGGTGAGATCATGACGATGCCGGGTCTGCCGCGTGTGCCTTCGGCCGAGAACATTCACCTTAATGAAGATGGACAAATAGAAGGGCTTTTTTAAGCGGAGCTTAAAAAAGAGTGGGACAGAGAGAATTTGGCAAAGCCAAACTCTCGGAGTCCCACACCCTCGTCACTCTGGGTGCTTCACGGCAGGCGTTTCAACAAAAGGGGGCTCTGCCCCCGCCCTACGGGCTCCCCCGGAGTTTACTTAGCAAGATGAAGAGGAGGCGTGGGAATGACGGCTCAGAAGATTGACGGCAAGGCGTTTGCGGCGGATGTGCGCGGGCAGATTGCGGCGCATGTGGCGCGCTTGAAGGCGGATCATGGCATCACGCCGGGGCTGGCGGTGATCCTTGTGGGAGAGGACCCGGCCTCTGAGGTCTATGTGGCGGCCAAGCACAAGCAGACGGTTGAGGTGGGGATGGCGAGCTTTGAGCATCGTTTGCCGGCTGACGTGCCGGAGGCGGCGCTTTTTGCGCTGATTGATCAGCTTAATGCCGATGCGTCTGTGCATGGGATCCTGTGTCAGTTCCCGGTGCCGGATCATCTGGATGAGCGGGCTGTTGTGGCGCGGATTGATCCGGCCAAGGATGTGGATGGCTTGAGTGTGGTGAATGCCGGTTTGCTGGCGTCGGGGGAGACGGGGCTGGTGTCCTGCACGCCTTTGGGCTGTCTGATGCTCTTGCGCGATCAGCTGGGGGATATGTCGGGCAAGGAGGCGGTTGTGATTGGCCGCTCGAACCTCTTTGGCAAGCCGATGGGGCAGCTATTGTTGCAGGAGAATTGCACGGTCACGATCGCGCATTCGCGCACGGCGGATCTGCCGGCTGTGGCGCGGCGGGCGGATATCCTCGTGGCGGCCGTGGGGCGCGCGGAGATGGTCAAGGGGGATTGGATCAAGCCCGGCGCCACGGTCATTGACGTGGGCATCACGCGCATCCCGCATCCCGACAAGCCGGGCAAGAGCAAGCTTCTGGGCGATGTGGACTACGCCGAGGCCACGCAGGTCGCCGCCGCCGTGACCCCCGTGCCCGGCGGCGTCGGCCCCATGACCATCGCCTGCCTGCTCGCAAACACACTCACCGCTTGCTGCCGCGCCAACAAACTCACAGAACCCAAAGGACTAACCGCGTAAGGGAGGCCCTTTGCCTCAGCTGTTTTCTGTGACAATAACCTGCGTGTCTGAGGCCGCGCAGGTCTCACGGCAAAGGGACGGCGGAAGCTGATTGGTCACGAATGTGTCGATCTCTCCCATGGTTGCGATCTTGATGGGCGCTTTGCGCTCAAACTTGGAATGATCCGCGACGAGCAGGACCTTGTCGCTTCGCTCAATGATTGCCTGGCTGACGCCCACTTCCCGCATGTCGAAATCGAGGATATCGCCACGCGGATGAAGAGCCGAGCAACCGATCACGGCAAAATCAAAGCGAAATCGGGAAATGGCTTCGCGCGCTATTGGCCCGACGAGGCCACCGTCCCCGGCGCGCAGGTTCCCGCCTGTGACGGCAACCTCGACATTCGGGTTCTGCCCCAGACGATTGGCGATATTGAGATTGTTTGTCACCACCAGAAGCCCGGTATGGCTGTGCAGTTCTGCGGCGACGGCTTCAGTGGTCGTGCCGATATTGAGAAACAGCGAGCAATCGTTCGGGATATGTCTGACGCATTCGCGCGCGATCGCCAGCTTCGATGATTGGTTGAGTTGCTGGCGCTCGATGTAGTCGATGTTCATCGTCGTCGAGGGCAGGACGGCGCCGCCGTGCACACGTTCCAGCTGGCCATCTTCCGACAGTTCCGTGAGATCTCGCCGGATCGTCTGCGGGGTGACACCGAAATACGCGACCAATCGCTCAACAGTGACCTTGCCTTCGCGTCGGGCGATTTCGATGATTTCGGGCTTGCGCAGCGTTTGTCCCATTGGCTCTCCCATTTTGGTCGTAGCATAGTGTTTGGGACGGCGAGCGCAAAGCCTGCTGACAAGGGCCTGGGCAGGCAGAACCGGGCGAAAGCTGGAGCCGAGGCTGGGTCAGAGGCCGCCCCATGACGCCAGCACGGGCCTGACACATCTCTTTGATATGCTTGACATGAATCATGGAGCGCGAGGGCGGACCCGCTCATGATATAGCGGGCATCGCGACGCCCTGCCGTTTTTTCGAGACTTGCACGAGGCTTGCCATGTCCACCACATCTGAGCAAATGCGCGCCTGGACGGGGCCTGCTCTTTTCTCTTACGGCTTCCGCCCGTTTTTTCTGGGCGGCGCTCTTTGGGCCGCGCTGGCGATGTGTTTATGGTTGGCGGCGCTGACGGGCGCGCTGGCGTTGCCATCGGGGTTTGATCCGGCGTCCTGGCATGCGCATGCCTTTCTTTTTGGGTATCTTGGCGCGGTGATTGCTGGCTTCATGATGACGGCCGTGCCAAATTGGACGGGCCGCATGCCTATCGTCGGTTGGGCGTTGGCGGGGTTGTTTGCGCTTTGGTTTGTGGGGCGTGTCGCCTTGCTGTTTTCGCAAGACCTCCCTCCCGGGCTTGTGGCGGCTGTGGATCTGGCGTTTCCGGTTCTCTTCGCCGCGGCGATGCTGCGCGAGATCATCGCGGGGCGGAACTGGCGCAATCTCATCATTGTGGGGTTGCTGGCAGTGTTCATCCTCGCGAATGCGATTTTCCATCTGGAAGGGGCGCGGGGGTTTTATGCCGCGCAAGGCTATGGGCTACGGCTCGGCACGGCGGCGGCCTTGATGATGATTGCGGTGATCGGCGGGCGCATCATTCCGTCATTCACGCGCAATTGGCTGGCCAAGCAGAATGCCGAAAAATTGCCCGTCCCGCCGATGCAGCGCTTTGACAAGGTGGCGTTGCTGGCCTTGATGGCGGCGCTGGTCCTCTGGGTTGTATGGCCCACCGGGGCGGGCACGGCCTTCATGCTCTTTTGCGTCGCCGGGCTTCACCTCTTTCGCCTGTCGCGCTGGTGCGGGCTTGCGACATTGTCTGCGCCTCTCGTTTGGGTGTTGCATGCAGCTTATGCGTTCGTGCCACTGGGCGCGTTGCTGGAAGCCATCTCCATCGTTTGGCCCGAGTTGCTGGGATCCGCGCCTGCGCTGCACGTCTGGCTGGCGGGCGCAATCGGGTTGATGACGCTGGCTGTCATGACACGTGCGACGCTCGGACATTCAGGGCGCGCGCTGGTCGTAGGTCGAGGGACCTTGGCGCTCTACGTGATGCTCATCGCGTCAGTGGGTCTGCGCTTTGCCGCAGGGCTCTGGGACGGTGCCGCGCCCTTGTTGTTGAGCCTGTCGGCCCTGTGCTGGATCGGGACCTTCGGCGGATTTGTCCTGCTCTACGGGCCGATGATCTTGCGGGCGCGTGAGTAGATGAGCATGGGTTGGGGGAGCTTCGTCCTTGCCTTCATCGCGTTTTTCGTGAGCCATTCGGTCCCGGTGCGCCCACCTGTCAAGCCGTGGCTCGTGGCGCGTTTGGGGCATAGGGGCTTTACGGCGCTTTACTCAGCCATGTCGCTGGCCATTCTTGCCTGGCTTATCTTGGCCACGCGACAAGCGCCCTTTGTGCCTCTGTGGGACTGGGCGCCGTGGCAACCCTATGTGCCGCTGATCGCCATGCTGGGCGTTTGCGTGATCCTGTGTTTGACGCTGGGCCGTCCAAACCCATTGTCTTTTGGCGGGTCTCGGCAGGAGCGCTTTGATCCGGCACGGCCCGGCTTGGTCCGGCTGACCCGTCATCCATTGTTGTTGGCCCTTGCAATCTGGGCGCTGGCGCATCTCGTGCCCAATGGTGATCTCGCGTCGGTTATTCTGTTTGGCACCTTTGCCGCCTTCGCACTCATGGGCGGGCGCATTATCGACCGCCGCAAGCGCCGCGATATGGGGCAGGACTGGGAGAGGCTGGTCGTTGCTTTGCAGGCAACGCCTGTTGTGGACGCTGTCCTTGCCTGTGCAACGCTCAAACGTCTCGTTGCGGGCGTTCTGCTTTGGCTGGCTCTCATCGCGCTGCATCCGGTGGTCCTCGGGGTCAACCCGTTGCCCTGGTAGACCCCTGTGCTTGACAGATCACGCCCTTGACGCTCCTGTCGCCCGGTGCAGTTTGCACCAGGTGAGGAGAACAACCCTTGAACAGAAGATCCAGCGCCCTTGCGGCGCGGTATGACGGTTTACCTGCATGCTGACCTTTGCGCTCGCCGTCTTCTTTCTGATGGTCACGCCGGGGCCGGGGGTGCTCTCGGTGGCCGGGGTCGGGTCCGGCTTCGGGTTTCGGCCGGGTGCGCGCTACATTGGCGGGCTTTTCATCGGGACCAACCTTGTGGCCTTGGCTGTTGTGACCGGGCTTGCGGCGCTCATTCTCGCGGATGCGCGCGTCAGGACGGTACTTTTTGTCCTGTCTTTCGCCTATCTGACCTATCTCGCGTTCCGCATTGCGCTGGCCGGGGCGCGAATTGCATTTGTCGAGAAAGCCCGCGCGCCCGGGATTGGGGATGGTGTTGCGCTGCAGGCGATCAATCCCAAGGCCTATGCCGTCAATACAGCGCTCTTTACCGGCTTTCCTATTTTCGCGGATGCCTATTGGGCGGAGGTTGCGCTGAAGTTTCTGGTGGTCAACGCAATCTGGCTGCCCATCCACTTCCTGTGGCTTTGGGCTGGCGTCAGTCTGCACCGGCTGGATCTGCGCCCGGGCACACAACGGGCGATCAATATCGGCATGGCGCTGTCGATGATGGCGGTTGTCGCGCTGGCCGTGCTGACGGCGGGTTAGTCGGCGGCAAGTTCGGATCGCAAGATATCGGCCACGCCTGACAATTGTGCTTCCAGCGGCGATGTTCGCCGCCAGACGAGACCAATCTCGCGCGAAGGCGCGGGGCTTGCAAATCGCGCAACCTGAACATCCGCGCGACGGGTCTCCACGGGGATCGCCATATCCGGGATCAATGTGACCCCCAGCCCGGCGCTCACCATCTGAACCAGTGTGGCAAGGGAGGACCCATCCATGGCGTCGCTGCGTGCATCTCCCCGCGCATCCCCCGGCAACCCGCAGAAGGAGAGGGCCTGATCGCGAAAGCAATGGCCTTCCTCCAGCAAGAGCAAGCGTTCGCGCGCAAGGAGGGCAGGTGTGGGCGCGGTTGGATCGCTGTGGGATGCGGGGCGCACGAGAACGAAGTCTTCACGACCCAACGGTGTTTCCACGAGGGTCGGTTCAGATATTGGCAGCGCCACGATCGCGGCATCCAACCGCCCGGCCTGCAATTCCGAGATCAAGCGCGGTGTGATCGTTTCGCGGACCAAGACATCAAGGCCTTGATGACTGTCCGAGAGGCGTTTGAGCACGCGGGGCAGCAGATAGGGGGCAATTGTCGGAATAACACCCAACCGAAGCTTGCCGGAGAGCGGGCCTTGCGCCGCCCGTGCGAGATCGCCGAGCTCATCCACAGCCTGCAAAATATGCCTGACGCGCTTGGCGAAATCCTCGCCAAACCGTGTTAGGCTGACGTGGCGGGGGCCACGTTCGAAGAGCGCGGCGCCCAGCGTGGCTTCCAGATCCTTGATCTGGACTGACAGGGCAGGCTGCGACACCGAACAGATATCCGCCGCGCGGCCAAAATGGCCTTGGCGAGCCAGCGCTTCGAAATATCTGAGTTGCTTGAGCGTCAGCGAGTTCATAGTAAAAAGTTATCACGGCAATCGGAAAATACAACTTTTTCGTATGGCGCGACTCGCTTAGGGTCGCGCCAGACATCAACCCAACAGCGGAGAGCGACATGGACGGAAGCGATATCGGCAAATGCCCGGTGATGCATGGGGCAGCCCTGCACACGACCAACAAGGTACGCAACAACAGCTCATGGTGGCCCAACCAGCTCAACCTGCGCATCCTGCACCAGAACGGGACCAAATCCTCGCCCATGGGCGTCGATTTCAGCTATTCCAAAGCCTTCGAAGAGCTGGATCTGGATGCGCTGAAGCAAGACCTGCATGCGTTGATGACAGACAGCCAGGAGTGGTGGCCGGCGGATTACGGCCATTACGGCGGTTTCTTTATCCGCATGGCATGGCACGCGGCAGGCACCTATCGGACCGGCGACGGCCGCGGCGGCGCAGGCACAGGGCAGCAGCGTTTTGCGCCGCTCAACTCCTGGCCTGACAACGGCAACCTCGACAAGGCACGCCGCCTACTCTGGCCGATCAAGCAGAAGTATGGTGACAAGATTTCCTGGGCGGATCTCTTCATCCTGACGGGCAATGTCGCGATTGAGAGCATGGGCGGCCCGGTCTTCGGATTTGGCGGCGGCCGCGCAGATGTCTGGGAGCCGGAGGAAGACACCTATTGGGGCCGTGAGACCGAATGGCTCGAAGCCTCGGGTGGTGAGAACAGCCGCTATTCCGGTGATCGTGATCTGGAAAACCCGCTGGCGGCGGTTCAGATGGGTCTCATCTACGTCAACCCCGAAGGCCCTGATGGCAATCCCGATCCGCTGAAATCGGCCTATGACATCCGCGATACTTTCGGCCGGATGGCGATGAATGATGAGGAAACCGTCGCGCTCGTCGCCGGTGGTCACACTTTCGGAAAGGCCCATGGTGCGGGTGATGCGGCTCATGTGGGTGTTGAGCCCGAGGGCGGCGCGCTCGAGGCGCAGGGCCTTGGCTGGCTCTCGACGCACAAATCAGGCAAGGGTGTCGACGCCATCACATCCGGCATCGAAGGCCCGTGGACGCCGAACCCGACGCAATGGGACAACGGTTATTTCGATGTGCTCTTCGGTTATGAGTGGGAGCTGACAAAGTCGCCCGCCGGTGCCCATCAGTGGCAGCCCAAGGATCTTGCGGAGGAAGATCACGCACCGCAGGTCGATGGATCGGGCGAGAAGGTCACACTGATGATGACCACGGCGGACATGGCGATGCGTATGGACCCGGCCTATGAGAAAATCTCGCGTCGCTTCCATGAGAACCCCGAGGAATTCGCCGATGCGTTCGCGCGTGCATGGTTCAAACTGTGCCACCGCGATATGGGCCCCAAGGTGCTCTACAAAGGCAAGGACGTGCCGGCAGAAGACCTGATCTGGCAGGATCCGATCCCGGCAGTGGATCACCCGCTGATCGACGATGCCGATGTGGCCGCGCTCAAGGACAAGATCGCAGGGTCCGGCCTGTCTGTCTCCGAGATGGTGCAGACGGCCTGGGCCTCTGCGGCGACGTTCCGTGGCTCGGACAAACGGGGCGGGGCCAATGGTGCGCGCATCCGGCTGGCGCCACAGAGCGGCTGGGAGGTCAACCAGCCCGATCAGCTCGCCAAGGTTCTGGGCGTGCTCGAGGGCATCCAGTCCGACTTCAATGGCAGCGCGTCTGGCGGCAAGAAAGTCTCGCTGGCGGATCTGATCGTGCTCGCCGGTGGCGTTGGTGTGGAACATGGCGCGAAAGCTGCGAGCCATGATGTGACGGTGCCCTTCCGCCCCGGTCGCATGGATGCCACAGCTGAGCAGACCGATGCGGAGAGCTTCGACGTGCTGGAGCCTGTCGCTGATGGTTTCCGTAACTACCTGCAGCGTGACTTCACAGTCTCCGCAGAGGAACTGCTGGTCGATAAAGCGCAACTCATGACCCTCTCCGCACCGGAGATGACTGTCCTCGTAGGTGGTCTGCGGGTGATCGGCGCGAACCATGGCGGCTCCAAGCATGGCGTCTTCACGGATCGTCCGGGCCAGTTGACGCAGGACTTCTTCACAAACCTGCTCGATATGTCTGTGGCGTGGACCCCGATGGATGACAGTGCTTCGGAGTTCGAGGGCCGGGATCGGGCGAGCGGTGAGGTCAAGTGGACGGGCACACGTGTTGATCTTGTGTTCGGTTCCAACTCCCAGCTGCGTGCCTTGGCCGAGCGCTATGCACAGGCTGATGCCGAGAGCGCCTTTGTGGAGAGCTTTGTCGCGGCATGGACCAAGGTTATGGAACTGGACCGCTTCGATCTGACCTGACGCACCAGTCATTCTGACATTTGAATGCCCCGGGGGTCACTCCGGGGCATTTTGTTTGCGACATGGCTTCGGTCGCAAACTGAGAAGCCCAACGCGCAGGATTTGCGACGCTCTTTGGGCCATCGAAGGGGGCAGTGACATGCTGGATACAGCGCGCTTCGCAGAGACCTACAACCGTCAGGGATACCTCTCTGAGGTGCCGATCATCGCGCCGCAGGAGGCCGCTCAGTACCGCGCCGAACTGGAAGCCATCGAAGCGGCGCGCGGCCCCATGCACTATAAAGCCAAAATGCATACCGTTCTGCCCTGGGTGTGGGATCTCGTCACGCATCCAAATATTCTCGATACGGTCGAAGCGCTCATCGGCCCGGACATCCTGCTCTATGATTCCGAATTCATCATCAAAGAGCCCAACACACCCAGTTTTGTCAGCTGGCATCAGGACCTCACCTTTTGGGGGCTGAGCGATGATGCGCAAGTGTCGCTGTGGCTTGCGCTGTCACCTGCCAATGCTCAAAGCGGCTGCATGCGCATGATCCCCGGCAGCCACACACGCGGCGTCTGGGCCCATGAAACGAGCGAGGACGAAGACAACGTCCTGCTCCAGTCGCAAACCGTCAAAGGTGTCGATGAAGAGGCGGCTGTCTTGTGTCCGCTTGAACCGGGTCAGGCCTCTTTTCATCATGGGTGGACCTTGCACGCCTCTATGCCTAACGAAAGCACGGATCGGCGCATCGGCTTCAACGCCCAATTCATCGCGCCACACGTGCGCCAGACGAAACATGACCACGACACGGCATTGCTGGTGCGCGGAGAGGATCGCTACGGGCATTTCAAAGCGGATGTCGCAGCAACGGAGAGTTTCGGCGCGGAGGCCACCCAATGCTGGGAGGTGCTCAATAAGCTGCATGTGGACACGCAGGGTGCCCGCTAGGTTTTAGCTCGGTTGAATGCGGTCGACATAGGCGCGCATCTCTTCTGCTTCACGCCGCGCATCCCGCAGACCTTCCATGGCGGCGGACAGCTCGGCCTCTGTTTGGGTGAGTTGGTTCGTCAACTCCGCTTCGCGCTGTTGCAGGTAGGTGATGGCCTGATCGCGTGTTTCTTCGGCCTCGTGGAGCTCTTGCGCCATGCGCTCCAATTCGCCCACGTCAGATTTGGACACGCGGCTGAACCGGTGCATGAGCCAATGCGCGAACCACCCCATGACAAACGCCACGAAGAGGATGATGGCCGTCGCGATGATGAATTCAGAGCGGCTCATAACCTGTCCCTATTCCGATTGCGCGTCTTCTGACTCTGTTTGCTCTTGGTTTGCAAGGGCCTCTTCCGTGTCATTGCCAGGTTCGATCAAGACAAACTCGATGCGGCGGTTGGCTTCGCGCCCTTCTTCGGTATCGTTTGTGTCGATGGGGTTTGCCTCGCCGTAGCCTACAGCGGAGAAGGTCGAGGTCAAAACGCGCCGGTTGCGCAGTTCGCGCAGAACTGTCTCGGCGCGGCTCTGGCTCAATTGCTGGTTCATGACCTCACGGCCCTGGCTGTCTGTATGGCCTTGAATCTCAAGAGATATCTCGCCACATCCTTGCAGAACCTCGGCAATATCATCCATGATTTGGCGTCCCGTACTGTCCAGCGCGTCCGAGCCGGGCTCAAACCGGATCTTGCGATCTCCAACGACGCGGACGATGCGCGCCTTGCATTCCTGCGGCGTGGGCAGAGCGGCGTCCGGGTCCAGCGCTTCGTCATAGGACACATCGACGCTGAAGCGCGCATCCTCGCCCAGTTTGTCGACCAGCAAGCGCGCGATGATGTCTTGCGCGTTGGCATTGCCTGTTTTGCCGCGCACGGTGACAGTATCGGGTGTCACGACAACCGATCCCGCGCCCAGCTGCGAGAGTGCTTCGATCCCGGCCAGCACGCGCACGGGCCATGTTCTCGGCAAATCATCGACGACTCGCGCGCTCATGCGGACGACGTTGGAGCCGAAGGCCGCTTTGGCATAGCTGTCGGCTGTGATGCGGGCGGCCTGACTGGAGACACGACCCTGCAAGGCCACGGCCCCCTCAGGGCTCAGTGTGGCCAGAAACTCCGGCGGGCCCTCCGCTGTGCTCTCGGGCGATGCAGGAAGCTCCACCGAGAGATCAAAGACGCCGGGCAGGTTGTTCTCAAGCACTCCGACGACCTGATCGAACTGTGCCTGCGGCGTGCCTTCCAGTGCGATGAGTGCAATCGAGGCATCGGCGATGGTGACCGTTCCGCCACCCAGATCGTCAACCGCCTTGATCGCAAGTTCGGCCGCATCCGCCCAACGAGTGGTCGGGACGCCAAGACCAATGGTGCAAGACGTCTGTCCTTCAACACCTGCGGCGCGCGCTGCTGCGATGATACGTTCGCGGGCCGCTTCGCTATCGGCGGAGCAGGCATCAAAGCGCGTGGCCTCTTCGGTCTTGATAAAGCGCAGGGTGAAGGGCGTGATCACCGGGCGCGGGGCCGAGATATCCAGCGTGATTTTCAGATCATCTGGCCGGGAGCGGCTGAGCTCTGTTTCAACACGGGCCTTTTCATCGCGGCTGTCGGTCATGGCCGTCACGGCGACTTCGTCGGCTGCGACGGAAATCTTGGATCGCGGCAAGATCCGCAGCGCGTCCATCGCGAAATCAATCGCATCTTCCCAGCCCTCGGGCATGGGGTGGCGCGCGGTTTCCATCAAATCCGAAACGCTTTCATCCCCGGCAACGCGGGTCATCGTCTCCAGCATCGTGTCGCGGTCTGTGCTCTCGGGGATCAGACCAATCAAGGAAATGCCTGCGTCGTTTCTCAGGATCTCGATGGAAAAGCGCGGCGGGGCGAGGCTCTTGGATTCAACCACATCCATCTGATCAATCACGCGGGCCGCATCAACGACCTTGCCTGCCGACGTCAGCGCACGAAACCGCGCCGCTTCATTGGGCGCGGTGCCGATCAGAAATACGTTGAGCCCAGCGGCGTCGACATCCGCCCATCCCAGATCCGAGAGCTGCAATTCTTCCTTCACCGCCGTTTCAGATGCGCTCTCGATCACGGAGACCGACAGGTTTGCGGCAATGACAGCCGTGATGGCAGCAAGCCCGAAGATGCCTGCAGGCAGCGCAAAGCCGGACAGCCCGCTGCTTTTCTTAGATTTTGTTGGCTCCGACAGGGTGAGACGGGTCAAAACGTTTGTGTCCTCACATCAAGCGAACATGGCTACGGCAAAGAAGAGTACCGGTAGGAACCCTGCGTTACGATTAGATCGAAACAGCATCAAGAGGCGATCATTATCTTCGGCGTCAAATCGCGCCAGCTGCCATGTCAGGTGCCACCCCAGAGCCCAGGGCCCGCCAAGGGCCAGCACAAGCGCAAATATCTCGCCACTGGGCACGGCCAGAATAACGGCGAGGCCCATGAGCGACACGGCGATGAACAAAAAGCGGCGAAGCCAACGGGGCGAATTTTCGCCAAACAGCCGTGCGGTAGATTTGATCCCGATCAGCGCGTCGTCCTCGGTGTCCTGATGGGCGTAGATCGTGTCATAAAAAAGCGTCCATGCAATGCCCGCGAGGTAGAGCACGAATGCCGCCGGGTGCAGTGATCCTGTATGCGCTGTCCAAACTAGCAATGCGCCCCAGTTGAAGGCCACGCCCAAAAAGACTTGTGGCCACCATGTAAACCGTTTTGCAAAGGGATAGATGGCAACAGGCAGGAGCGACAGCACCCCAAGGGCAATCGCGACCCAGTTGAACGTCAGCAGGATGCAAAACGCGACAAGAGCCTGCAGACACATCCAGATCACCGCCCCCTTGACGCTCACCTGCCCCGAGGGGATCGGGCGCGAGGCTGTCCGGGCGACGGAGCCGTCAAACTCGCGGTCCGTGATGTCATTCCAGGTGCAACCCGCGCCGCGCATCAAAAATGCGCCGATGGCACAGCCTGCAAAAATCCAGACGTCAAAAAGACGGGCCTGCCCATCATGCACAATGGCCAGCAGCAGCCCCCACCAGCAGGGCAAAAGCAGAAGCCATGTCCCGATGGGGCGGTCCGCCCGCGACAGGCGCAGGTAGGGGCGCGACCATTCCGGCGCGATGGTATCGACCCAATTGCCACGCACGGCATCAGCCACCTGACCCTCTGGCGCTTGGCCCTGTGCTGTCATATGGCTGTCTCCATGGCTCAGATCCCACGGCTCTATTTAGACCAAGACTTGAGGCAGGGGCAAACCCTGTCTCTGCATCGCGATGCGGCACATTATCTTTTTGCCGTCATGCGGTTAACCACAGGTGCCCCTGTGGATATCTTCAATGGCCGGGATGGGGAATGGCGCGCGACGGTTGTCGAAGCGAACAAACGTGGCGGCGTTTTGCTGTGTGAGAGCCAACAGGTGACGCAGGGGAAGCCGCAAGACCTCTGGATGCTTTTCGCGCCGGTCAAGAAAACGCAGACGGATTTCATTGTGGAAAAGTCTGTGGAGATGGGCGCGGCGCGCCTGTGCCCGGTGTCCACAGAGTTTACAAATTCCGAGCGCATACGGAGCGACAAGATGCGCGCGCGCGTGATTGAAGCGGCAGAGCAATGCGGCATCACCTATCTGCCGGAGGTCTCTGATTTGACACGTTTGTCTTCCGTCCTGTCAGACTGGCCCGAGGGGCGGCGCCTGCTTTTTTGTGACGAGGCGGCGCGCGGCGATCCTGTGGGCAATCTGCGCGCCATTGCGGGATCTGATGCCCCGGGCCCCTGGGCCATACTGATCGGGCCTGAGGGTGGGTTCTCGGAGCGTGAGCGCGCGCAATTGGCGGCCTTGCCCTTTGCCCATGCCACCTCGCTCGGGCCGCGCATTTTGCGGGCGGAGACGGCGGCGGTTGCGGCGCTGGCGCTTTGGCAAAGCGCATTGGGAGATTGGACATGAGTTTTGTGCGCGATGAGGCCCGCGCGGCCCTGTGGCGCTGGCGCGAGACCTTGGCGGGCGTTTTTGTCGTGCTTCTGGGGCTCTACTGGATCTTGCGCGGCTATGGGCTGCTCTACTGGGTCGGGTTCCCTGTCCTGCTGGCAGGGGTGGCGTTGTTGTGGGCTGGTGTCCCACGCGGGCGGTTCCGCGGTGCAAGGGGCGGTCCGGGGGTTGTCCAGATCGTAGAAGGGCAAGTCAGCTACTTCGGGCCGCTCACCGGCGGGATGGTCGATCTGACGGAACTCAAGAGCCTCGATCTCGACGCGACGGGGCATCCGGCGCATTGGGAGTTGCGTGGGGCGGAGGCTCCGGCACTTCACATTCCCGTCACAGCGCAGGGCGCCGATACGCTGTTTGATGCGTTCCAATCCCTGCCGGGCTTGAGCACAGCGCGCCTGATGGCGGCGCTGTCGCATAGGGATGGCCGCCACGCGGTTTGGCGCCGGTCTCATTGACACCGCCTGCATTCAGGGCCATGCGTGAGCCTGAAAGACGACATCAGGGAGCGCGTGTCTCATGTCCATTCCTCAGCAGGGCGGCGGGCCGATTGAGCGACAAGCAGATCTGGCGGGCTATCTCGAAGATGGGTGCAAGCCCAAAGACGATTGGCGCATCGGCACGGAGCACGAAAAGTTCGGCTATTGTCAGGATAGCCTTAAGCCCTTGCCCTATGATGGCGAGCGCTCCATCAAGGCGGTGCTGGAAGCGCTACGGGATCGCCATGGCTGGGCGCCTGTGGAAGAGCAAGGCCACATTATCGGGCTGACCAAGGACGGGGCAAATGTCTCGCTGGAGCCCGGCGGCGCGCTGGAGCTCTCGGGCGCACCGCTGGAGACGATCCACGAGACTTGTGACGAGGTCAACCAGCACCTGCGCGAAGTGAAAGACATTGCCGACGAGATCGGCGTGGGTTTCATCGGTCTGGGCGCCGCACCGATCTGGAGCCATGACGAGATGCCGCTCATGCCCAAGGGGCGCTACAAGCTCATGGATGCCTACATGCAAAAAGTGGGCAGCATGGGGCGCGACATGATGCGGCGCACCTGTACCGTTCAGGTCAATCTCGACTTTTCGTCCGAGGCTGACATGGTGCAAAAAATGCGCGTGGCCATAGGGTTACAGCCCGTAGCGACGGCACTTTTCGCCAATTCGCCCTTCTTTGAGGGCAAGAAGAACGGTCAGAAAAGCTGGCGGTCCCGGATTTGGCGGGACCTTGATGCGGACCGGACGGGCATCGTGCCCTTCGTCTTTGACGAGGGGTTCGGGTTTGAGGCCTGGGCGGACTATGCGCTCGATGTGCCGATGTATTTTGTCTACCGCGACGGGGTGTATCATGATGCTCTGGGCCAATCGTTCCGCGATTTCCTGAAAGGCGAATTGCCCGCCTTGCCCGGCGAGAAACCGACGCTCAGTGATTGGGCCGATCACCTCACGACGATCTTCCCCGAGGCGCGGGTCAAGAAGTTCATCGAGATGCGCGGCGCCGACGGTGGCCCTTGGCGCAGGCTCTGCGCTCTGCCGGCCTTCTGGGTGGGTCTCTGCTACGATCAGGGCGCGCTCGATGCGGCCTGGGATCTGTGCAAGGATTGGGACATCGAGACCCGCGAAGAGCTGCGGATTGCTGCGGCGACCGATGGCCTTCAGGCCAAGGTGGGCGGCATCAGCATGCATGACCTGGCGCGCGAATGTGTCTCCATTGCCGAGAGTGGTCTCAAGGCACGTGCGCGGCCCGGTGCGGGCGGTTTGGTGCCGGATGAGACGCATTTTCTCAACGCGCTGAAGGAGAGCATCGAGACGGGTCATGTGCCTGCCGATGAATTGCTCGCAGACTATGACGGCGAATGGCAGGGCGACTTGACGCGGATTTACGCGGCCTATTCGTACTAGCTCACGGCGTGCGCTCTTTGGCCGGGCAGGGGGGGTATTTGTGCGAAATGCCCCTCAAATCGCACAAAAGCCCTCGCGCGCGCCGGGAAGACCGTCCGTTCTGGTGAGATGATCTTCACCAGATGCGGTCAGCGCCCCGTCAAAACGCAAATGTCAAAAGTCGACCGTGATTCCCGGCAGGTTCAGCGAACGGATCAGCTCGCGCAATTCCTGCCGCGCCGCGACATTGGAGATGTTGAGGCTTTTCACGCCCACATCCTTGAGGTCGAGCAGCGTCAGCCCGCGCGGGAAAAGCTCGCGGAAAATGACCCGCTCATTAAAGCCCGGCGCCACGCGAAAGCCGATGCGCTTGGCCAGACGTGAGACGGCCTTCTCCATCTTGGCTTTGTTGACCATGTTCTGCGCGCCCAGACGGTTGCGCAGGACAACCCAGTCAATGGGCTTCAGCCCGGCCTGGGCGCGCAACTGGCGCGCCGACCAGACCATCTCGGAATAGATCGACGGGCCTTTGATCGTCTCGCCATCTGAACCGATATTGGCCAGAAGGTCGAAATCCACGAAACTGTCATTCAAAGGCGTGATCAGGGTATCGGCCAGCGAATGCGCGACCTGGCTCAAACGCGTATGCGATCCGGGGCAATCAATCAGGATGAAATCACTGTCACCTTCCATCTGTGCAACGGCGGCTGAGAGACGGTGATCATAGGCATTCTCGCCCGGTTGCAGCGCCGCTTCATCGATCTCGGGCAGCTCGATATAGGAGGGCGAGGGCAGCTCCAGCCCCTTTTCCTTGAGATGTGCTTGGCGATTGCTGATGTAGCGCCCCAGCGTCTTCTGGCGCAGATCGAGATCCAGCGTGCTCACACTGCGCCCCATACGGGCCAGCGCTGTGGCGACATGCATGGACACGGTTGATTTCCCGGCACCGCCCTTTTCGTTGCCTACGACAATGATATGCGCCATCGACCCTGCCCTTTGCCTCGTTTCCCTAGCTTATGAGCAGGTCTGGCCAGACGGGCAAGGGGGCGCTCGCAAAAATGCGAAAACAGGGCGAGGCCGGAACAATTAGGCCTCGGGCGCAGAGTGTCAAATTTATATTACAGTTGACGTGTAATTAATATCTGACATTCTAGAGGCGTCGGGAGAGTCGTGTTTACGGCGCAACCGTTCATTGGCGTGCAAGGCCGCGCAATCGTTTTTGGGCTGCCAAGTACGCTCCGTGTAACCAAAACGGAGGAGATCGGTATGTCCGATGATCCAGATAAAGTATGGCCCACTGGCCTTACTCTTCGTGAAGCTGAAGAGGTGCACAGCTATCTGATTGATGGCACGCGCGTCTTTGGTGCGATCGCATTGCTTGCGCATCTTCTTGTCGCATTTTCCACGCCGTGGCTCGGCTAAGGAGGGACAGACATGAATAACGCAAAAATGTGGCTCGTCGTTTCGCCTTCAGTAGGGGTTCCCGTATTCTTGGGTGCCGTCGCTGTGGGTTCATTTGCCGTTCACGTCGCCGTGCTCAGCAACACCTCATGGGTGAGTGATTTCCTTTCGGGGCAAGAACTCGGCTCGGGTGATGCACAAGCTTCGGCAACGATGTTGACGCCTGAAGGGGCTGAGACTGCCAAAGCGGCCTATGTCATGCCTGGTACCGATGGTGCCAAGGAAGTGACGCTCATCATGGATGACGGAACCGCGGTACGTGCTGTGCTGCAATCCGACGACGTGATGGCCTCGGCAGTTCTCAAGTAACCTGCCTACCACTGGGATCGGGCATCTGTCCGATCCCGTTCTCTCCGGACAACCCGCGGTCGTTCCAATGCCTCCGGGTAGGTGAACGGCCCGGGCTATCCCTGATGCTCAGGAGACGCTCAAGGTCACATGTTTGACTATCGCACCTTTGCCCTCCGCAAGCTTGCGGGGCTCGCGCCAAAGTATCTGCCCTTCGCAGATGTCGCGACCGAGGATGTTCCTCTGTCGCGTTTGTTGCGTTTGTCACTCTTTCAGATCACCGTCGGTATGGCGCTTGTCCTGCTTGTGGGCACGCTCAACCGTGTGATGATTGTCGAGCTTGAGGTTCCGGCCACGCTGGTGGCGGGCATGTTGGCGCTGCCGCTTTTGTTTGCGCCGCTGCGCGCGCTCATTGGCCATATGTCTGACAGCCACGTCTCTGCGCTGGGATTGCGCCGGGTGCCCTACATCTGGAAGGGCACGATGTATCAATTTGGCGGCTTTGCCATCATGCCCTTTGCGCTGCTGGTTTTGTCACAACAGGGGTATGCCGAAGGGTCGCCCCGCTGGGTCGGGCTCTGGTCTGCGGCGCTAGCGTTTTTGCTGGTGGGTGCCGGTGGGCATATGGTGCAGACCGTGGGTCTGGCCCTGGCCACGGATCTGGTGCCCGAGGAAGATCACCCCAAGGTCGTTGGGCTGATGTATGTCATGTTGCTGTTGGGCATGGTGGCGGCTGCGCTCATCTATGGATGGGCGCTCTCCAGTTATTCGCCGGGGCGTCTGGTGCAGGTCATTCAGGGCTCTGCGGTGGTCACGATTGTGCTCAATCTCATTGCCATGTGGAAGCAGGAGGCGCGCAACCGAACGCGCGCAGAGCAGATGCGACAGGCCACACCGGTCCGGTTTCGAGACGCCTTGGCCAGCTTTACCGCCACGCCCGGCATGCTTGGCCTGATGGTCATGATCGCGCTGGGCACCTTTGGCTTTGGCATGGCCGATGTTCTGCTCGAGCCGTTTGGCGGGCAGGCCCTGGGCCTCAGCGTCTCGCAGACCACCAAGCTGACAGCGCTGTTGGCGGGCGGGACATTGCTGGGCTTTGGCTTTGCCTCCGTGCGGCTGGGCAAGGGGCATGCGGCCATCCCGCTGGGCCGGGTCGGGGCCCTGATCGGCATTCCCGGCTTTGCCGCCATTATCCTGTCGTCCCTGAGTGGCAATATCCCCCTCTTTCTCGCAGGCACATTGGCCACGGGGCTGGGCGCCGGTCTCTTTGGCCATGCGACCCTGACGGCCACGATCCGCAATGCGCCCGCAGGTCGCGTCGGGCTGGCGCTGGGCGCATGGGGTGCGGTGCAGGCCACGAGCGCGGGGCTGGGCGTGGCGCTGGCGGGGGTCGTGCGCGATATCCTCGTGTTGCGGGCCGGAGACGTGGGGCTTTTGCCGCAGACGCCCTACACCATCGTATTCTCCATGGAGATCGTGTTTCTCGCGATTGCGGTGCTGATCGCCATCCCCATGAGCAAAAGGCTGGCCTAGCCTTGTCGTCGTGACGCAAGGACATACATCGGAGATGCATATTTCCCGGTGGAGGTCCCATGGCACAGCTTATCTCGCGACTTTTTCCTGACGCCAAATCGGCAAATGACATGGCAAAACGCCTCAGATGGGCCGGGTTTCCCGGCTACGTCGTGCGCGTTCTGCATGGGGCAGAGCTTCCGGGGCAACAGATCGCGGGGAAGCTTGCCGGAACCGGTCTCGCCTCCGATGTGGCCGAGGCCTATGCCGCAAAAATGAAAAGCGGGGCCTCTGCGGTCATAGTGCGCGCGACCTATAAGCCTCTCGGCGCGGCCCGGATTGCGCGGGAGATCTTTGCCGAGAGCAAAGCCATCGACCTCGGTCTTGCGGGCGAGGATGCGCGCGTGCCCGATCTGCCGGATCATGCGCCCTCCGTGCTCAAGGATCACCCCAGATTTCTGACGGCAGCGCCGGATCCGGACGCAGCACCCGCACGCCCCGTGACAGAGGTCATGGGGTGGCGCATGCTCATGCCACACCGGCAGACGCGCTCCGTCATGACGCGGACAAAGCCCCTGTCTGCGGCCTTCTGGCCCATGCCGCTCATCAGCATCAAGCCGCGCAAAAGCTCCGTGATCCGGGGCGGGCGCCTCGTATCACGGTCGTTCTGGCCGCAGCCGCTGCTGCGCCGTTCAGATCGGCGCGCGTCCGTCATGCGGGAGGGGGAGGGTGCGTTCTCGCGCCTCTTCGGGCTGCCGTTGCTCAGCAAAAGGCGCGCGGGCAAGTAGCGGGCCCTGACATCAGACCTGAACATAGAGCCCAAAAACAGGAGCTGTCGCGTTTAGTTAGCCCTTTTGTCTCCGCGCGATCCCCCCTAACGTACTCTCCAGATGTGCGGGAGACGGGGGCATAGCTCTGCGCCGTGCGAGACAGTCAGGGAGTTGATCATGACCACACGTAGAACCCTTCTGGGCGCCCTGGGGGGCGCTGCTCTAATGGCGGCTGCGGCATCGACGGCGATGGCGCAGGAGGTGACGCTGAAGCTGCACCAATTCCTGCCTGCGCAGGCCAATGTGCCCAAGCTGATCCTCGATGTCTGGGCCGACAATATCGAACAAGCCTCCGAGGGTCGCATCAAGATTGACCGCTTCCCCTCCATGCAGCTGGGCGGCACGCCGCCTGAGCTGATGGATCAGGCGATTGACGGCGTGGCCGATGTGGTCTGGACCGTTGTGGGCTACACGCCCGGGCGCTATCCGCGGACCGAAGTGTTCGAGCTGCCGTTCTTTGTGACAGACGCGCGCGCGGCCTCCTCGGCCTATTGGCAGATGTATGAGAGCCATATGCAGGAAGATTTCAAAGGCGTGAAGATCCTCGGTACATGGGTGCATGGCCCGGGCGTCATTCACTCTTCTGAGGAGATCATCGCCCCGTCCGATTTCAGCGGCCTCAAGGTGCGCGGGCCCTCGCGTCAGGTCAATGCGCTGCTCAACACGCTGGGCGCGACGCCCGTCGGCATGCCTGTTCCGGCGGTGCCGGAAGCACTCTCCAAAGGTGTGATCGATGCGACCGTGATCCCATGGGAAGTCACTGCCGCGCTGAAAGTGCCGGAGCTGGTGGAGAACCACACCGAGTTCACGGGCCCGATGATGTACACCGTGACCTTCGTTCTTGCGATGAACGAAGGCGTCTACAACGGCCTGCCTGATGATCTCAAAGCGGTGGTGGATGCCAATTCCGGCCTCGACTTCTCCGTCTTTGCAGGCGGCACCATGGCAGACATGGACGCGCCCGCGCGCATGGCCGCAGATGAGGCCGGCAACAACATCGTGACGCTCGATGCCGCCGCATCCGCCGAATGGGCCGCCGCCGCGCAGCCCGTGGTGGAGGCCTGGCTCGCCGACATGGACAGCAAGGGCATTGATGGTCAGGCGCTGATTGACGAGGCGCGCACCTTGATGGATGGCTACACAAACTGATACGCGCAACCGGGGGCGCGGATCGCGCGCCCCCGGAGCAATAATCTCCCGGGGGTGTCATGTTTGAATCGATGCGCCGCGTGGCGCAGACGATGGCCATTGTCGGAGGCGTCGTGTTGTCGAGCCTCGTCGTGCTGGTCTGTCTGTCGATCTTGGGCCGCGAATTGGGCGCAGCCTTTCCCGCCAGCGGGCTGGCCCCGATCACGGGAGATTTCGAGCTGGTGGAAGCGGGCATGGCCTTTGCCATCTTTTGCTTCCTGCCGCTCTGTCAGATCGAGCAAGGCCATGCGGTGGTTGATGTTTTCACGTCGAAATTCGGGCCCCGGCTGCAGCGCGCTTTGATCTGGGTCTCGGATATCCTCTTTGCCGCGGTGCTTGTCCTGATCGCCGTGCAACTGGGCGCGGGCACGCTGTCGAAGATGAATTCCGGGCAAACGACCTTCCTGCTGCAATTTCCCATCTGGTGGGCTTATGCGCTGAGCTTTGTGGGCGCAGGCGTGGCGGCGCTGGTGGCCTGTGTCATGGCGGTTTTGCGCAGCCTTGAGATCACAACGGGCCAGAGCCTGATCCCCGCGTCTGATCAAGGAGCGCAGCATTGAGTGATCTGGCCATCGGAGCGCTGTCGTTTCCTGCGCTTCTTTTGATGATTTTTCTGCGCGTCCCGATTGGGCTGGCGATGTTTCTGGCCGGTCTCGTGGGGCTTGTGCTCGTCACGGGCGATGCGACCGTGCCCTTTGCGCGGCTCAAGTCGGAGACGTTTACGACCTTCTCCAGCTACTCGCTCTCCATCGTGCCGATGTTCCTGCTTATGGGGCATTTTGCGACGCTGGGGGGCATGTCGACCGCGCTTTTCAAGGCCGCTGAGGGCTGGCTCGGGCATCGCCGAGGCGGTGTGGCCATGGCCTCTGTGGGGGCCTGTGCAGGCTTCGGGGCGATCTGTGGCTCCTCGCTGGCCACGGCGGCCACGATGTCGCGCGTGGCGCTGCCGGAGCTCAAACGCTACGGCTATGCGGGCGGGTTCTCAACCGCGACACTGGCCGCAGGCGGCACGCTTGGCATTCTCATCCCGCCTTCGGTTGTGCTGGTGATCTATGCGCTGCTCACCGAGCAGAACATCGCCAAGCTCTTTCTGGCCGCGTTTATCCCGGGCCTTCTGGCAGCGCTGGGATATGTGATTGCGATCTCGATCTATGTCCGGCTGAACCCGGATGCCGCGGGCACGCGCCCGCCGGTGCCGATGGCGGAGCGATTTGCGGCGCTCATCGCGGTCTGGCCGGTGCTTGTGGTCTTTGGACTGGTCGTGGGCGGGATCTATTCGGGCTGGTTCACCCCCACCGAAGGCGCGGCTGTGGGCGCGTTTGGCACGGGGCTCATTGCCTTTGTGAAAGGCGGTCTGACCTGGTCGAGCCTCGGCGAGAGTTTCACGACGACGGCCAAGGCCTCCGCGATGATCTTTTTCATCATCCTCGGCGCGGCGTTTTACAACGGCTTTCTGGCGCTCACGCAGCTGCCGCAAGAGATCGCGGCCTGGGTCGGCGGGCAGGGGTTCTCGCCCTGGCTTGTGTTGATCGTGATCCTGATCTTCTATCTGCTGCTGGGCTGTTTGATGGACAGCCTGTCGATGATCCTGCTGACGATTCCGATCTTCTGGCCGATTGTCTCGGCGCTGGAGTTCAACTTCGTGACCATGGTGGAGCTGCAGAGCGCCAAGCTTGACGATCTGGTGGCCAGCGGGGCGGCGATGGCGGAGGCCACGGTCGATCAGGCGCGCGCGCTTTTGGCCGCAGGTGAGGCGTTGCCGCGCGAGATCACGCGGGAATTGGGGATGCGCGGGGTATCCAACGGGGCGCTCAACCGGATCAACATCGAACAGACGGCGATCTGGTTTGGCATCCTCGTTCTGATCGTGGTGGAGGTCGGGCTGATTACGCCGCCTGTGGGCATGAACCTCTTTGTGATCAATGCGATGGACCGCAAGACGCCCATGACGGAGACCTACAAGGCGGTGCTCTATTTCGTGGCTTCAGACCTCATTCGGGTCGCGATCCTCGTGGCCTTTCCGGTGATCACGCTGATGTTCATCCCCTGGTATTGAGAAAAGAGGAGAGGGCGCATGCAGATTGAGGGTCAGGTTGCGGTGGTCTCCGGCGGGGCCAGCGGATTGGGGGCGGCCACGGCGCGGCATCTGGCGGCTTTGGGCGCGCGTGTGGCGGTGCTTGATTTCAATGGCGATGCTGCAGGCGCTTTGGCCGCAGAGATCGGCGGGCAGGCCGAGACCGTGGATGTGCGCGATGAGGCCAGTGTGGCCGCAGCGATGGACAAGGTTGCCCAAGAACTGGGCGTGCCGCGTGTGGTTGTGAATACTGCCGGTATTGCCGATGCGGCGCGGGTTGTGAACCGGGAGGGTCAGACCTCCGTTGAGCTCTTCCGCCGGGTGATCGAGGTCAATCTGATCGGGACCTACACAGTCATGTCCCATGCGGCGCGGCACATGGCTGCGGCGGAGCCTGTGGGAGAGGAGCGCGGCGTTGTGATCAACACGGCGTCTATCGCCTTTGAAGACGGGCAGATGGGGCAGACGGCTTATGCCGCCTCGAAAGGTGGCGTGGCCGCGATGGCTCTGCCTGCGGCGCGCGAGATGGCCCGGCAGGGCATTCGTGTCATGACAATTGCGCCGGGTCTCTTCGAGACGCCGATGATGCAGGGCCTGCCCGAGGAAGTGGCGCAGGGGATTGTGGCGAATATCCCGTTTCCCGCGCGTCTGGGCGCGCCGGAGGAATACGCGCGGCTGGTGCAGAGCATTGTCGAGAACAGCTATTTCAACGGCACGGTGGTGCGTCTGGACGGGGCTGTGCGGCTGCCGCCCAGGTAGATCGCCGTTGAACTCCGGGTTGGCCTTGGGGGCTCTGCCCCCCGCAATCTGCGATTGCTCCCCCCGAGGTATTTAAGGACAAAAGAAGGGATGGGGCAGTCTTGGACGGCTGTCCGGATCAGTTGCAGCCCAGCGTGCCGGTCAGGTTCGGGGCGTCTATGGCCTGATCTGAGTTCGGAAAGCTCGCGCTCAGCTGTGCCAGGATCTGGCAGGCGGCGTCTGTCTGGCCCAAAGCGCCCAGAGCGTCGCCCAGGTTGAAGAGCGCTTCGGGCGCGGAGGCCCCGTCGGGAGCGAGATTATAGGCCGCGAGATAGGCCCGGGCGGCTTCGCGGGTATCGCCCAGTGCCTTCAGCGCATCACCACGACCGATCTCTGCGGCCGCGGCGAAAGGGCTGCCGGGGTAGGTATCGTTGAGCGCGGCGAAGAGATCGGCCGCGCGTTGGGCCTCGCCTGCGGCCAGGGCTTCTGAGGCGGCCTGGAAGTCAGCCTCTTCGCCGATGGCCACTTGTGTTGTGGTTTCGCTCGGGGTGGGCGCGGGACGCGCCGGTGTGGTCTCGCCCGTGTCGATCCCGCCCAGCGTCGAGGTCTCGCCCAGCTGGCTGACATCGCCGCCTTCGAGCTCAACGAGGCGAAACTCGAGATCACCGATCCGATTGGTCCCGTCCTGCACGATGCTCTGGATGCGGAACTCCAGCTGTTCTGTCTTGGCCGTCAACCTTTGCAATTCGCTCTCGATCACCTGCACGCGATCAAGCAGGGGCCCTGCATTGGGCACGGTTGCGCCGCCCGTCGTCGAGAGCTCGCGGCGCAGTTTCTGCACCTCCACATTCAGGACCGTCAGGTCCTGCCGGATATCCGCCAGTGTTTCGCTGTTCTGGGCCAGGACAGGGGCCGCGATCAGGCAAAATGCGAAGGCCAGCCGTTTCATCAGCTTGTTAGCCCGCCGGTGAGGATCGTGACGGAGCGGCGGTTCTGGCTGTAGCAGCTTTCGTCAGAACAGACAGCAATCGGGCGCTCCTTGCCATAGCCCACGCTTGTCAGACGTCCAGCCGAGACGCCTTTTGAGACCAGATAATCCCGCACGGCGGCGGCGCGTTTGTTGGACAGGCCGATGTTGTATTCACGCGTGCCCTGCTCGTCGGCATGGCCTTCGATGGTCGCGGTGTAGTCGGAATTCGTCATGAGCCACTGGGCCTGACCGTCCAGCGTCGCGCGCGCCTCGGCGGTCAACACGCTCTGGTCGACGGCAAAGAGCACGCGATCCCCGATGGCCTGACTGAAATATTGCGGGCTTGTGGGATCACCCAGGGGATTGGACGAGACGTCTGAATTGCCAAATCCATCCGCGCCCCCACCCGCGCCCAGATCAACTTCATTGTCGAACCGATCCGCATTGGTACAGGCCGAGATGGCCAAAACCGAAAGGAGACACACCGCTTTTGTCGTCAGTTTCATGATTTCTGCTCCTGTAGGGCTGCGCCCTCTTTTTTAAGGATGATTAACACAACTTGGCCGATCCGCCTAGCCTCACTGCAGCGGGCCCCAGCTGGGGTCTGATCCGCCGCCAGGGGTCGGGATGCGCTTGAGATTGCGCCCCGATACGTCAACCGAATAGAGGCTCGCGGAGCCTGACGCGCCTTGCGTCTCGCGGGTGAACATGATGACCCGGCCATTGGGGGCCCATGTGGGGCTCTCGTCGAGGAAGGAGGCGGTCAGCAGGCGCTCTTCGCTGCCATTCACGCGCATCACGCCTATGTGAAAGCGGCCCTTGCTTTGCTTGGTGAAGGCGATCTTGTCGCCCCGGGGCGACCAGACGGGAGAGCCGTAGCGGCCCTCGCCAAAGCTGATGCGCTGCGCGTCTCCGCCGCTGGCGGACATGATGTAGATCTGCTGGCTGCCCGAACGGTCGCTTTCAAAGACGATCTGCCGTCCATCGGGCGAGAAGGAGGGCGAGGTCTCAATCGCGGGCGTATTGGTCAGCCGGGTCATGGTGCTCGAGGCGACCTCCATGCGGAAAATGTCGGTATTGGCGCCTTGGGCCAGCGAAAAGACAATCGAGCGGCCATCGGGTGAGAAGCGGGGGCTGAAGCTCTGGGTGCCCGGGGCCTGTTCGAGGATGCGCGCGCGGGTATTGCCCACGTCGAGGACGTGAATACGCGGCGCGCCTGTGGCGTAGGAGGTGTAGAGCACACGGTCGCCCGTCGGCGAGAAGCGCGGCGCCAGCACGATGGCCTCGGACCCGGTCAGAAACTGCACATTGGCACCATCGTAATCCATGATGGCGAGGCGCTTCTTGCGATCATCTTTCGGCCCTGTCTCCGAGACAAAAACGACGCGACTGTCGAAATAGCCGGTCTCGCCGGTGATCCGGCTGTAGACCTGATCGGCAATCTTGTGCGCCACGCGCCGCCAGCTGTCTGTCGTGCCGTTAAACTGCAGACCTTTGCCGAGCTCCGCGCCGGAGAAGACGTCATAGACCCGGAATTTCACCGTGATCTGCTCGCCCGATAGCGAAACCGCGCCAAGGACCAGCGCCTGCGCGTTAATCGCTTTCCAATCGGGAAACTGCACGGGCGCTGCGAAAGAGGCCGGGCGCGAGATATAGGCCGTAGGCGGCACTTCGCGGAAGAGACCTGTGCCGGTCAGATCGTCAGACACGACCCGGGCCAGACGCTCGCCCCATTCCTGCGCGCCCGCGCTTTCGGCGATGAAATCGGGCACCGCGAAGGGCAGGGGCTCGATCACACCTTCCGTGATCTCGATCCGCAGCGGCCCGGATTGCGCAAGAGCCGCGCTGGCCATGAAGAGCGCCGTGAAGGCGGCCATGAGAGTTGAAACGACACGTATCATCGGGACCTCATTGTCTCGGTTGCCCTGGAAAAGTCTATGGAGGGCGCGGGGGGATCGGCAAGGGATTGCCGAGTGCTCGGCTCTGGGAGGGGTCCTTGTCATCGCACACGCATGCTCTCTGGATTGAAGGTGATTTCGATCTGTTTCCATTGCTCGTATTTCTCGGGCGGCAGATCGTAGCCGCCACGCTGGCAGCGCAGAACGGCGCGGCGGGCGGCCTGAAAGGCAACCTCCTGCGCGCGGGTGTCGCCGCCCTCGGCGCTGAGCAGGCGCACACCGCCTGCGACGGTGCCGTCGCGGTTCATGTCCATGGCAACAGTCACGATCACATCCGCCGCTTGCGATCCGACATCGACGACCCAGCAATCCTGCACGGCCACAACAAGCCCTGCGCGTTCACCGGCGGTCAGCGGCGGGCCTGTCGGGGCGGGCGCGGGCGCGGTGTCGGCGGTTTCGCCTGAAAGGGCTTCTTGCAGCGCGGCTGCCACGGCATCGGAATTGTCCGTTTCAGGTGGGGGCGTCTCAGCCACCTGGGGCGCCGGGCGGTTGGGCCGGGCTTGCGGTCGGATGGATTGCGCGGGCGCAGAAGGCGGGCCTTCTTCGGCTTCCGTCACAATCTCAGGCGCCGCGGCTTCGGGGCTTGTGGCCTCCTGCGCCTCTTGCACATCCGTCGTGTCGTCACTGGCGTCCGGGGCGATGGCCTCTTGGGTTTCCTCGTCAATCACCGTGTCGGGTTCTGGCGGGGCGACGGGTTCAGGTGCGACGCGATCGGCAGGGCGCAAGCGGGGGCGCTCCGAGATATCCGGCGCGTCGGGGACGACCGGAGTGGGCGGTGTGACCAGAGTTGTGACGTCGTTTTGCGGCGGCTCGACCGGCGCAGGTGGTGCGGGCGGTTCGGGAATGGCCTCGGGCGCGGGTGCGGCCTGCGGGGCTTGCGGAGCATCGGCAGGGGGGGGCGCGTCGTCCGGGGTGGGCGCGGGGGCAGGATCGGTCTCGGCGATCTCTGGCGTGGCTGGTGGTTGCGGCGTCGGCGCGGGGGTCACGGTGCTGGGCCGGGCCGTCAGCGCCGCAAATTCCTCACTTGTGACGACGGAGACATTGGCCACCTCAAAGGGCAGAGGATCTGCTGTGGACAATGGTCCAAACAGCATCACGCCGATCAGGCCGACATGGCCCGCCCCCGAGATATAATGGCCGATATGCGCCAAGGACCCGCCCTACTGGCCTGCGTCAAGCGACGGGCCACCCACATCCGTGACCAGCCCGATATTGGTAAATCCGCCCGCATTGAGCGCGCCCATGACCTGCATGACCTGCTCATAGGGCACCGCCCCATCGGCCCGCAGGAAGACGCGATCACTGGCGCGTTCGGCTGCGATGGCCCGTAACCGGCCGATCAATTCGTCGCGCGCCACATCCGTTGTCTGGATTTGAATGGCACCCTCTGCAGTCACCGTCACCGTCAAAGGTTCCTCGGCTTCCGTTGGCAAAGCGCCCGCCGCGGTTTTGGGCAGCTCCACTGGCACGCCCACAGTCAAGAGCGGGGCAGAGACCATGAAGATGATCAGCAAAACCAACATGACGTCGACAAAAGGCGTGACGTTGATTTCCGCCATCGGCTGCGCCCCGCCGCGCACGCGTCTGCGCCGACGGCCCCCGCTGGCTTTCATGACACCGGCCCCCATGGCTCTAACCGCCCGTCTGACGGCTGAGGATCGTTGCGAATTCGTCGGCAAAGCTCTCGTAGCCGCCGATGATGCGATCACTGTCTGCGGTGAGCTTGTTGTAGAAAATCACCGCCGGGATCGCCGCGACAAGACCCAGACCCGTGGCCAGAAGCGCCTCGGCAATGCCGGGCGCGACAACGGCGAGATTGGTGTTTTGCTGCTCGGCGATCTCGATGAAGGCGTTCATGATGCCCCAGACCGTGCCGAAGAGGCCCACGAAAGGCGTGGTTGAGCCGATGGTGGCGAGGATCGGCAATTGCGCCTGCAGGCTTTCGGCCTCGCGCGCAATGGCTACGTTCATGGCCCGGTCAATCCGCGCCTGCGCACCAGGGATCATCGCGCCGTCCGCCTTGTGAGACCGGCGCCACTCCACCATGCCTGCGGCAAAGACCCGCTCTGATCGGCCATCGGGCTCCGGGCCGATGGTTTCAAAGAGTTCATCCAAAGGCTCACCGGACCAGAACACACGATCAAACGCATCCGCCTCTGCGCGCGCCTTTCGAAATGCCAGGATTTTCTGAATGAAAATCGCCCACGCCCAGAACGACGCGACGATCAGCGCAACCATCACCAGTTTGACGATAAACGTGGCGCGCGCGAAAAGACCCCACATGGAGAAATCGATCTCCTTGGCGGCCGCCAAAACCTCTGTTTCCATATGCCTGCTCTCTGATGCCCGTTTGCGGACTTATTTGGTCATGTCTTAACGGATTTTGAGGGGGAAAGCCAATGAATACGAATCACCGCGCGCAAACGTGATAGGAAAGGTGCCGAACCAACCGTACCCAATGCGTGGAGGTTGGGAGGGGGCCAGCCCCCTCGGCCCTATCGGGCCTCCCCCCGGAGTTTATTTGGCAAGATGAAGCCAGAGGTACTTTACACCAGGCATTAAGATTAATCGTTTCACGGGTGCGACGTATGGCAGACTGTGTGGTGAGCCATGTGCAAGGGGGGGTCTGATGACGACCTGCGTCCCGCCTGGCGGTCGGGTCGTGATCAGGGATGATCCCCTTCATCTTGCCCAATAAACTCCCGCCGGAGGCTCCTGCGGGCGACCCAAAGCACAGCCGGTGCAAAATAAGGCGCGCGCGAAAAGGGTGCTGTCAAAGGCTCAATTCAACAAACCACGTATGCGGGCGGGCAAACGCGCGGGCTGGCCCGCGTCATTGATCATCACAATGGTCACGACCGCCTCAAAGAGCAGGGTTCCAGCGCAGCGCACGATTTGCCGCATGACAAGGCGGGCCGGGGTGATCTGCTCGACCGTCGTGGCAATGGTCAGCTCATCGTCGAGACGGGCCGGGGCGAGGTAATCCGCCTCAACGCGCCGCACGGCAAAAACCAGACCCTCGTCGTCTTTCAGGCGCCTCTGATCAATGCCCAGGCCTTTGACCCAATCCGAGCGCGCCCGTTCGATGAATTTGAGGTAATTGGCGTAGTAGACGATGCCGGCCATGTCGGTGTCTTCGTAGAAAACGCGGCATGAGAAGTGATGTGTCATGGCCCAGAGGGCTACACGCTTGCGCGAAGAGGTGCAATCGCACGGGCTTGTGAAGAGCGTTTGGTGCTGGATGCGGTACAAGGGCATGCCCACGTTCAGGAGATCACAATGCAACGCCGTACCTTTTGCACATCCGTTTTCGCCGTTTTGACCTTTTCGCGCACCGCGAAGGCTTCGGAATGCGGATTTGAGATTTGCCGCAGTGAGGGCGAATGGCGCGCGATGTTGACCTCGGCGCAATATAAGGTGATGCGCCGGGAGGGCACGGAACGGCCTTTCTCCAGTCCGTTGGATAAGGAGACGCGGACCGGCACATATGCCTGTCGCGGCTGCGATTTGCCGCTCTATCCGTCATCTACCAAGTACGACAGCGGCACCGGGTGGCCCAGTTTTTACCAGCCGCTGAACAATGCTGTTGCGACCAAGCCGGACCGCAAATTGCTTGTGCGCCGCACAGAGGTGCATTGCCGGCGTTGTGGATCGCATTTGGGGCATGTGTTCAATGACGGCCCGCCCCCCACGGGCAAACGGCATTGTCTCAACGGGGTCAGCCTGAAGTTCCTGCCCGCCTGATCGTTCTGCCCGCCCGGCCATTCTGGCTGCGTGATAGGCTTGCCTTCGGCCAGCCGCGCCGCGAGGTCGCTGCAGGGGCAAAGGCATGGATTTCCAGACTGGTGTGGCCGCGCCTCGTGAGGCACCATAACCCCATTCATTTGTTACGTTTGGGGGTTTTCATGAAGACATTTGTCATTGTTGCATCACTGATTGTGGCCGGGCTCGCCGTTGTGGCGCAGACGAGCCCGCAGCCTGCCGGTACGGCGTCTGATCCGAACCTGTCCGGGGAGCGCGCCGCGCAGTGAGGCGCTAGCCGTGTTTCGGGACAACTTCGAAGCCCTGTTCTTCCGGTTCATCATCCACCATCTCCGCCGGGAAGCCGGGGGCTGTGATCGAGAGCCCTGTGGCCTCCTCGAGGCGCTTGATGATGTTGGGTGAGAGTTCGCGGGAGCCGAACCTGTCGATCCCGTCTTTGAAGATGTCGATCATCAGCGGATTGATGTCGAGCGGCACGCCCGCGCGATCTGCGACGTCCTGGAAGAGCGAAATATCCTTGAGGACAAGGTCCATCGTGAAGGAGATATCGCGCGATCCGTTGAGGATCACCTGGCTCTCGGTCTCATGCACGAAGGAATTGCCGGACGAGATGCGCATCGCTTCATAGGCGGTTGCGAGATCCATGCCTGCGCCTTTGGCCACGGTCAGCGCCTCCGCGCAGGTGATCAGATTGGCCGTTGCGAGATAATTGGTCAGCACTTTGAGGACCGATGCAGAACCCAGATCCCCCGTATGCAGGACGCGCCGGCCCATGGTTGTCAGCAGCGGCAGGATCCGCTCGAAAGTGGCGCGGTCGCAACCTGCAAAGATGGAGATGTTGCCTGTATCCGCGCGGTGGCATCCGCCCGAGACGGGACAATCCACAGCCGCCGCGCCTGTGGCCAGCACCTTCGCGCCGAGGCGTTTGACCTCCGCTTCATCAGTGGTCGACATCTCCATCCAGATCTTGCCGGGGCCGAATGCTCCGAGGAGGCCATCCTCGCCCTCGACAACGGCTGCCGAGATCGTGGGGTGGGGCAGGCAAGTGATGATGGTGTCACAGGCCTTTGCCATCTCGCGCGGGCTTTGGGCCTCGCTTGCGCCTTTGGCGACGGCTTGCGCCACAAGCTCGGGATTGAGGTCACGCACCATGACGTCATGCCCGTTGCGCAGCAATGAGCCAGACAATTTGCCGCCGACATTGCCTAATCCGATGAAGCCGATTTTCATGGTCTTGTCCTTACGTGACATTGTGGATGTGGTGCAGCGTGCTGAAGCTCTGCCGCCACTGTGCGACCTCCGCGCTCAGATTTTCGGGCGCTTTGGAACGCAGGGCTTTGGCAATTAAGCGGGCAAGCTCAGGTGCATCCGCCGCGGTCATGCCCCAGCGGACAAGCTCGGGCGTTCCGATGCGCAAGCCATTGAGATCACCTGCAACCTCTTGGGCGGGCAACCCGATCCCGCAGGCCAGAAACCCCGCTTTGCGCAGCGTTTTCGAGGCGGTTTGACCACCGCCGAACGCAGCCGCATGCAGGGCGAACTGGTGCGAGGCGGTCGCGCCTGCGGCACATTCGAAGAGGTCGAGGCTTTCCGCTTTCAGGCCCTGCGCAAGCGCCTGGGCCATCTCGATCATCTCGCGGGCATAGGCTTGGCCAAAGTCGCGCCAATCCAGCATGGTCATGGCCAGGGCGGCGGATTTGGCCGCATCGAAATTCGCGGTCATGCCGGGGAAGGCGATGTGGTCAAAGCGTTCCGCGAGCTCTGGATCATTGGTCACGATCAGGCCGCCTGCGGGCCCGCCAAGGCTCTTGTAGGTGCTCATCGTCATGAAATGCGCGCCATCATCGAGCGGGTTTGACCAGGCCTTGCCGGCGATCACGCCGCATTGGTGGGCGGCATCAAACATAACTTTGGCGCCTACCTCATCTGCGATGGCGCGCACTTCCGCAACGGGATGCTCAAACAGGTTGAGGCTCGCGCCAATGGTGATCAGCTTCGGGCGCACCTCTCGGGCCAGGTGGCGCAAGGCGCCCACATCGATGGAATAGCGGGCCACGTCCACGGGCGCATCGTGGATGGTGAGGCCGAAGAGCCCGGCACATCCGGCTTGGTGATGCGTGACATGCCCGCCAATGCGCGCCGGGGGCGCGATGATCCGGTCGCCGGGCCGGCAGGTGGCCATGAAGCCATAGAGATTGGCCAGCGCGCCGGAGGGCACGCGTATTTCCGCAAAACGGGCGCCAAAGACCTCGGCACAAAGCGCGGCCGCCAGCACCTCGATTTCCTCGATGGCTTCCAGCCCCATCTCGTATTTATCGCCGGGATACCCCAGCGATGGGCGGGACCCGAGCCCCTGTGAGAGCATCGCTTCAGCGGCGGGGTTCATCACATTGGTCGCGGGGTTCAGGTTGAAACAGGCGCGCTCGTGAATGTCACGGTTGGCCCGCGTCAGATCGGCCAGCCGCTGGGCGATATCCTTCGAAGGGGTTGCCGCGACAGGGGCTGCGAGGGTTTGAACATAGGCCTCGCAGGCCTCAGGTACCCAGTCTCGTCGATCCATGATCTGTCCCTCGCAGCGGTCGTATATGGTGTTAGTGTTTTGTAGCCAGCGCGGACGAGGTGTGACACTCTGTTTGCGACGCGCGGGCAGACACCGCGTCTCTTCCGGGCAAATCCGAACGACATGTTCACACTTTTTAAACCAAAATTAACGATATCCTCCGCTTCGGGAGCCCGGCTTGCGGAATGAGGACCAGGAAAATGAAAGCACTTCGAAAAGCCTGTTTTTGGAGCTGGTTATGTCTGATGCCGCTGAGCGGCTGGGCAGAAACACTGCGGGTCGTGGCAGATGAATGGCCGCCTTACTCGGGCGCAGAGCTTCCCGAGCGCGGTTTGGCCATGGATGTGGTCTCATCGGTTCTCGAGCGCGCGGGATATGGGGTCGAGACCCGCATCCTGCCCTGGGCGCGGATCATGGGGGAAACGGAGGCGGGTGAGTTCGAAGTCGTCGGCACGATGTTCTTCAATGAAGAGCGCGCGCAGCAATGGCAGTTCAGTGAGCCTTATTACCTCACCAGCGTGCAGCTGATTCAGCGGACCGGCGCAGGCCACAGTTTCGAGGATATTGACAGCCTCTTGCCTTTGCGTGTCGCGGTGGGGGCCGGGACGTATTATGATCAATGGCTCATTGAGGCCGAGCATCCCGACCGCGTGGGACTGAAGACAACCCTGCAGGCCTTGCAGATGGTGGCGGCAGGCCGGGTGGATGTGGCGATTGTGAGTGTTCCCGTCGCCGAATACTACATCCGGACAAGTGCTCCGCAGCTCGCCGATCAGTTGGAATTCGCGCCCGGTGTCCTGGGTCTGCACGGGATTCGCATGGCTGTCCGCCGCAGTTTGGAGCGCAGCGATGACATCGTCTTGAGCTTCAATGAAACGCTTGCGGCCATGCGGGCCGATGGCAGCCTGACCTCCGTTCTGGACCGGCATCTCAATCAACAGTGAATGTGGAGTTCCCGGCATGGGGATCCTGAATATCTTCAGAAACAGCTTGGCGATCCGACTTGTTATCGCGTCGCTCGTAATCAGTTCGGTCCTGTCGGTCTTCTCGACCGGCGTGCAATTGTTTGCCACCTACCAGCGCGAAACGAACGTGGCTATTGCGGGGTTGGACAAGGTTGAGCTGGCCCTGGCGGAATCACTGGAGCAGGCGTTATGGACCTTTGATTTCGAGCAGGTGGAGATCATTCTTGCGGGTTTGCGCAGCAATGCCTCTGTCGCTCAGCTCACGTTGACGACGCCGACGGGACAGAGCTGGCAATTAGGTGAGGGCGAGGGCTCCTCGATCGTGCGGCGTTATGTCCTGACGAAACGGCAGGACACTGGCGAGGCGGATGTCGTGGGGGAGCTCTTTATCGAAGTCGGGCGCGCGGAAATCCTGAACGCCGTGGTGGCCCAGTTCTGGACGGTTTTTGCCTCTAACCTGACCAAGGCCTATTTCGCGGCACTGGCTCTGCTCGCGGTTTTTGCCTGGATGGTGACGCAACATCTGCGCAAGATCGCGGACTACGTCGATCACACCAGCGTTGAGGCCCGGGATGGTCCTCTTCAGCTGGATCGCAGGCCGCGCCGTGTACCCGATGATCTGGACAGCATCGCCAATGCGATCAATTCCTACAAAGCCCGGGTTTCCGAGGCGATGGCGCGGTTGCGACAGCAAATCGCGGAGCGCAGTGCGGCGGAACAGAAAGCCAAAAGTGCGGCCGAGGCGCGCAACTCGTTTCTCAGTACGATGAGCCATGAGGTGCGCACGCCGCTCAATGCGATTTTGGGATTGCTGCACCTCATCGAGATTCAGGAAGAATCATCAGAAAAACACAAGCAATATGCGCGGGTCGGCAAGCGGGCAGGACACCAACTTCTCAACCAGCTCAATAATGTTCTCGACATGGCGCGTCTCGATGCCTCTGGCGTCGAAATTCGGCGGAGCGCTGTGGATATGCGCAAGCTGGCCAGGCAATGGCAGGAAACGGCCTCGGCCCTGGTTGCCATATTGGACAAATCCGTGGAGGTCACGCTGACCTTGCATGATGACTTGAAGGACCACTACGAGCTCGATCAGGCCCGGGTCACTCAGATCGTTACCAATCTGACGGATAATGCCGTCAAGTTTACATCCTCGGGTGAGGTCAATATCGACGTGGCGCCGCGCGGCGATGGTTTGCGGATTTCCGTGGCCGATACGGGGCCGGGGATTGCGCCTGAGGAGCGCGAGCGGGTGTTCTCCCGCTTTACCCAATTGGAGAATGGCATTGATCGCCCGAAGGGTGGTTCAGGCTTGGGGCTTGCGATTTGTCTTGAATTGGCCAAACTGATGGGCGGCACCATCACGGTCGAGGACGATCATAGTGGTCGCTATGCTGTCATGTTCGTGTTAAGCGTGTAGTGCAAACCTCATAGGTCAGTCATGTCTCATGCTAAGAAATTGCTGCTGGTCGAAGATGATGCGTTCACGCGCTTCATGATGAAAGAGATTATCACAACGCTCGGTGTGGAGGCGGAATATGCCGTCAATGGGCAGGAAAGCATTGATCTGATCAATGCCGATCCAGGTGCTTTTGGCCTGGTTCTGATGGATCTTCATATGCCCGTCATGTCGGGCATTGAGGCGACCCATGGCATTCGGGCCAGTGAGTCCAATCCGCCGCGCGATGTGCCCATTGTCGCTGTGACGGCCGATGTCAGCTACCATGATGATGCGGTGGTCAAGGAACTCGGCATGGACGGATTTGCGGCTAAACCGGTGAGTCCGGGGCGTTTGCTCGATCTTGTCACGACCTATTGCCAGGTGGCCTAAGATTCTGAATTGTATGGCATAATTTTTGGCGCCAGGATCTTAGGCGAGACGAAATGACGACGACAAAGAAGACTTCCAAACCCGCAAAAGCCGCCGCAGCCCAGGCTGAGGACACCTCGCAAGACCAGCTGCGGTTCGTGGGCATTGCCGCATCAGCAGGTGGCCTTGAAGCGGTCTCGCTCCTCGCGCAGAATTTGCCGGAACATGCCGGCGCGGTCTACGTTGTTGCGCAGCACATGTCGCCAACCCACAAGAGCGTTCTGACGTCGCTGATCTCGCGCGAGACGCGCCTGCCGGTCAAAGAGCTTGAGGCCGAAACCATTCCCGAGCCCGATACGCTCTACATCACACCGCCCAATACCGACGTCATCTATCACAAGGGTCTGCTGCGATTGCGCAAGCCTAACGGGCATCCTGCATCACCCAAACCCTCGGCCGACCGATTGTTCAAAAGCTTGGCAGAGAATTGCGGCGAGAGTTCGGTGGGCATTGTGCTGTCTGGCACGGGCAGCGATGGCAGGTACGGGGTGCAGGCGATCCGCGAAGCGGGCGGCATCACCATTGCTCAGGATCCGATCAGCGCGAAATACGATGGCATGCCCACATCGGCCATTGAATCGGGCTGCATCGATCTGACGCTGTCTCCCGAACAGGTGGGCACGCATCTCGAAAAAATCATGGCCCGCCCGCGAAACCTTGATGCGTTCCGCACGGTCATGGACCAGCCCAACCCATTGGGCGAGCTGTTTGGCATTCTCCTGGCGCGCACCCGGGTCGACTTTGCTGATTACAAGGAAAACACGCTCAACCGTCGTATCGCGCGGCGCATGGGCGCGCTTGGGATCGACGATTACGAAGATTATGTCGATTATTGCCGCACCAGCGTTGATGAAGTTGACGCGCTGCACCGCGATCTTCTGATCTCGGTGACGCGGTTTTTCCGCGATCCGGAGCAATTCGCCTTGCTGCGTGATCAGTTGGGTGAGGCGCTTGACAAGCGCAAATCCGGGCCGATCCGCGTTTGGGTGGTGGGCTGTGCCACCGGCGAGGAAGCCTATTCCATTGCGATCACGCTGGCGGAATTGCTGGGAGGGATCGACAAGCTTGCAAAGCGCAACGTGCAGGTCTTTGCCACGGACATTGACCAGAATGCTGTCGAGATTGCCCGGCGCGGGATCTATCCGATCACAGCGGCGCAGGACATCCCCAACCATTTGCTGCACGAGTATTTTATAGTCAGTGAAGGAGAGGTGTCGGTCAAGCCGGAGCTGCGGGCTGTAACGCTCTTTTCACAGCACAACGTCTTCCAGGACCCGCCCTTCATCAATGTCGATCTCGTCAGCATTCGCAACGTGTTGATCTATTTCAATCTTGCGCTGCAAGAGCGTGTGCTCAGCCGGTTGCACTACGCCATGGCGACCGGGGGGCTTCTCTTTGTTGGCACGTCCGAGACCGTGGGCGAAATGGGCGTCTATTTCGAGAACCGGGAAGGGGCCGACAAGATCTTTGGCAAGCGGCGCGGTATCTCGGGCGAATTGTCGGTTGAGCCGGGCTCGCGCGTTTACAGTCCACGCATGTCCCGGCGCCATACGCCGGATCATGAGCAGGTTGCGCAAGAGGCGGTCAAGCGGGCAGAGATGTCGCTGGCGCGGGTGGTTGCGCCCAATGGTCTGATCTGTACCCGCAATGGCAATATCATCGAGATATTGGGCGATATCAGCCCCTTTATCGAGATCAGGGCCGGGATGGCTACATCTTTGAATATCAAGATGTTGATAGAGCCTTTGCGCTCCGAAGCCATGAGCCTTCTGGCCGTGGCCCTGCGCAATGAGGCGCGCCGCGAGGGACGCTGGCATGCGCTCAATCTGCCGGTGGGCAACCGCATCCAGCTTCAGGTCTATCCGTTTACCCATCAGGCCGGCGGCGAAACGCAGGGCTTGATCGCAATCAACTCCAAGTTCGAGGATGTGCCAAACCTGCAATCCTCCGATATCGAGGACAATGATCAGCGCGCCTATGTCGAGCGTATTGAGCAGGAGATCAAATCCACGCAGGAAGCGCTGCAACAGACGATCGAGGAACTGCAGACCGCGAACGAGGAATTGCAATCCGCCAACGAGGAACTTCAGTCGACCAACGAAGAATTCCAGGCCACAAACGAGGAGCTGGAGACGTCGAACGAAGAGCTTCAATCGACCAATGAGGAATTGCTTACGGTCAACGAAGAGCTTCAGATCAGCGCCGTCGAACGGCAGGCGCTGGCTTCGGAGCTCGAAGCCATGATGACCACGGCGCCTTATGCTGTGGCTCTGGCCGATCAAGCCCTTGTCCTGCGCCGGATGTCGAAACAGGCGCTGCAATTGTTCGGGCTGTCGGAATTGCCGCCGACGGGCGTGCATCTGAGCCAGTGTAATCTGCCTGCGGGCTTTCCCGCGCTTGCGCCGATTGCCAACACGGTTCTGCGGCTACAGGAGGCGCGGCGTCTGCCCATCCTGTCCGATGGGCAATATTTCACGATGGTCATGGCGCCCGTGCATGATTTGCACAAGAAACTCATCGGCCTGTCGATCACCATCACGCAGTATGACAATGAGCCGCTCGCCCGCATGCTGGAGATGATGGGCGCGGCCACGGGTGTCGCACGCTGGACCTACAATCTGGATACAGAGGAATTGTTCTGGTCCAAGGAGATGTTCGAGATATTTGGCCGCGACCGGTCGGGCAAGATGCCCATATGGGAAGATGTGATGCAATTGGTGCATCCCGAGGATCGCCAGAGCGAGCAGGATGCCATCGATACGCTCATCCGGCATGGCGGGACACATTCGTCCGAAACCCGTATGTTTGGTGCGGATGGCCGCATCCGGACAGTGTTTGGCAGCACAACTCTGGTTGAGGATAATTTCGGCCAGCCGGTGCAGTTGATTGGCGTCATGTGGGACACCGCCAAGCAAACTGAACACGCGATCCTGATGTCACACCTCCAGACCGTTCAGGCAGAGCTGGGCATCGGATTTTTCTCGATCGATGTGGCCAATAATCTGACTGTCTGGAACAGCTCGATGTATGATCTGCTGGGCTATTCCAGCGAAACCTTCTCGCCCACGTCCGAGAGCCTTCTACTGAAGCTGACGGGCGACACACATGATGAAATCTCGAACCTCTTCCACAGGGCGATCGAGAGCGGCACACCGTTTGAGACCACTTGCTTTATCAACGCCCAACCTGTGGGTGAGGCCCGGTATATCCTGAGGGTCTCGACGCGCAAGCGCGACGACGGACGGGTCTCCCATGTCTATGGGTCGCTTTTGCAGGCGCGAGATGCTTCCGAACAAGTTGCGAAAAAATGAGTTGGACAGGATGGCGTGTTAAGGCTGCGTTAACCGCGAATGCGGATTGTGGGCGCACCCCCCCTGATGCGCGGAAGGCACTACTCCATGAACGCTGTTCGACCTTTCGCGCCGCTTGTGGTTCCATCCAACCGGACAGTGCGAGATGTTCACTCAGTTCTGTCGCTTATGCCTAGTGATGCGGATATCAACCAAACCGTCCTGAGTTCGGCATTTCTGGCCTCTCCTTATGCGTCGTTCATTCTGGATTGGTCGGGCCGCATCCTGGTCTGTAACAGGCGCGCCGAGCGCACCTTTCTGCCGCAGGATACGACGCTGTCGGACCATTCGGGAGAGTTGTTCGCGGACCTGACCAGCCATTCGCCCGACGAAATGTCCCTTCTGTTGAAGGAAAGTGCGGCCAAGGGCAGTATAAGCGTCTTGATGAGCCGCCTGCAGCGGCCTGTTTCCGAGGTGGCGACGGTCTTTCGGTTGGCTTTGCTCAGATCGGAAACCCGCGGAGAACGTCTCTATCTGCTGACACAGGATCAGCTCAAGGCAACGGCCGACGCGTTGACGCGCATGAACGAGCGCCGCAAGGAAGCCTATGACAATCTCGCACGGTTGGAGCGCGCGCATCTGGATTTGCGACAGGCATTGCTGAGCACCGAGGCCTTCTCGCGCGCGGCGTCCCATGATCTGCGCACGCCGCTCAATACAATCGGCGGGCTGTTGGAGCTACTTCGCACGAAATACGGGGCGCAATTGCCCGATGGCGCTGGCGAATACCTGGATTACATGGGCCGGGCCGTGGATCAGATGAACACGCTCACGACGGAATTGCTCGACCATGCCCGTTCCAACGCTCCGGCCATTTTGGCCGAACCTGTGGATGTACGTGAAATTGCGCGTTCGGCGGCGCGCGACGCCGAGCACATGGTGGACGAAGTGGGTGGAACCCTGACCGTCAGTGGAACGCCCACGCGTGTGATGGCGGAGCCTGCTCTCCTGCAGATCCTCATCGCCAATCTTCTGGCCAATTCCATAAAGTACCGGTCTCCGGAGCGTGCCCTTGACATTGAAGTAAGATGCAGCGCGCCGGTCGGCGGTGTGGCGCGGCTCATGGTGCGCGACAATGGGATCGGTTTTGCGCAGAGCAAAGCGGACGAGATCTTTCGGCCATTTGTCCGTCTGGGTCAGGAAAAACGCGGCATGGGCATTGGCCTGGCCACATGCCACGAGGTTTGCCGGCGACATGATTGGTCGATTTCCGCGATCTCCGAGCCCGGACAAGGCGCGACATTTACTGTCGACTTCAGAGATTAAGATATCCTTCAAAAAAGTTATCAAAACCTAGCCACCGGGTCCGTTGATTAAGAGTTTTTTTACCGTCCGCGGACAAGACTATGGCAATTAAGTCGAGGTCTAGGAATGTCATCCATATTGCTGCTTGAAGACGATGCCGGTCTTCGTTTCACTTTTTCCGCAGGCCTGGAAAGCGCCGGCCATGACGTCATTGCTTTAAGTAGCTGCAGTGAGGCGATCCAGGCTTTGAAGACCTTCAAGCCCGATGTTCTTGTTCTCGACCTTCTGATTGATGATGGCAGTTCTATCGAAGTAGCGAGCTTTGCAAATTATGCAGCGCCTGAGGCGGAAGTGGTTTATGTGACAGGCAGTGGCATGTTTCCGCGTGGTGAGTTGTTCAACATGGTGAACAACCTGCGCTGGGTGCTTCGCAAACCCATTCAGATTGCAGACCTGAACGATATGATTTCGCATGTGGCTCTGCGCCAGAGCGAGACGGCCTTGTCATTTGGGCAGGCGGGATAGCCCGCCGCGCGCGGGTCGCTTACTCAATCGAGCCAGACTTTGCGCGCCTGCGATGCAGATGCGTAAATCGCCTCTTCAATCTCGATGACCCGCAGGTAGCTGCGCGCCGTGTTTTCGAGAGGTGTGCCTTCGTCCAGATGCCCTACGACATGGGTTTGCAAGGCGTGCACGCAATCTCCTCCAAATCCATCAAAATCGGTCGGCGCCAGCACTTCCTGCGTCTGCTGCGCCCCAAACGACCGCAGCGTCAGCCGGCCATCACCGCTGATCGACAATGTGGCCTGCGTGCCTTCGATCAACGCCTCTCCCATGGTGGCGCGCGCGTTTTGGGCGGCATGGTCGAGATGTCTGTTGCCATCAAAAATCGCGCGCGCGCCGTTTGCATGATCAAAGACAATCACGCCTGCATCCTCACCGGCAATCGCAGGATTGAGCCGCCGGAGATCGGCGTAAACCGCCAAAGGCTCTCCCAGTAGAAAGCGAAAGGTGTCGATCCAGTGCACGGCCGTTTCATGCACAAGAAACCGCTCCATCTTCTGAAAGTAGGGCTGGCGCGCGAGATAGGCATCCGGCCCCTGACCATCGCCCGGACGCAGCCGGAAGGTGCACTGCATCACCTCGCCCAAAACCCCTGACGTCATGACCTCGAAGGCGCGGCGATACCAGGGCTGAAAGCGGATGTTCTCGTGGATCACCAGCGTTACCCCTTGCGCCTCGGCCTCCGCCGTTACCTTGCGCGCCTCGTCCAGCGATGTGCAAAAGGGTTTTTGGCAAATCATTGTCCGGACGCCCGCGCGCATGGCAATCCGGATCGCATCGGCATGGGCGGCGGGGGGCAAGATGATGTCGAGCACATCGGGCCGCGTTGCCCGCAGCATGGCGCTGAGGTCATCAAAGGCGGGCGCGCCCGTGGCCTTGGCTTTGTCCAGATCCTGATCACAGGACCCCACCAGCGCAACCTGCGGCAGACGCGCCCAGCTCTGGTAGTGAAACTGAGCGAAATAACCAGCGCCCACACAGGCCACGCGCAATGGATCAGGCATGTCGGAATTCTTTCTCTTACCTCAGGGCAGTGCGGTAAGGTATGCACTAACCAGAACACCGCGCAAGGGAGGGCCGGGCATGTATGCAGTTGTTGTCACATTGAAAATTGAAGAAGGGCAGATGGAGCAGTTTTTGCCCCACATGATGGCCAATGCGCGCGCGTCGCGCGAGACAGAGCCCGGATGCCAGCAATTCGACGTCTGCCGCGATGGCGACACCCTGTTTCTCTATGAGCTCTATGATGACCGAGCGGCGTTTGAAGCCCATATGCAGACCGCGCACTACCAAAAGATGGATGCTGCCGCGCATCTCATTGCCTCAAAAGAACTCCAGACCTATGCAGAGGTCCTGCGATGAGCGATTGGCAGGTTCACGCCGTCAAATATGCCGATCGCAATGCACGGACCCGGGCTGACAGCTTTATCTTCGACGCCCACCACGACAGCCCGCATCCAATGGATTACTACATCTGGGTTCTGCGCAATGGATCGCAGACGATCCTTGTGGATACGGGCTATGACACCGAAGAAGCCACGGCGCGGGATCGCCCGATCCAGTTGGACCCACGAGACGCCTTGCGCCCGTTTGACATCCGGCCAGACGATGTCACCGATGTGATCGTCACGCATTTGCACTATGATCACGCGGGCGGTTTGCGTCTCTTTCCCAATGCGCATCTGCATCTGCAAACCGCGGAGATGGCTTACGCCACTGGCCCTTGCATGTGCCACGATACGTTGCGGATGCCCTTTACGGCCGGGCATGTCTGTGAGGCGGTCACGCGCCTTTATGCCGGAAAGCTGACCTTCTACGATGGCGACGGAGAGATCGCGGAGGGCGTCAGCGTGCATTGCATCGGCGGCCATTCCCGTGGATTGCAGGCGGTGCGGGTGCGCACGCAAGCGGGCTGGCTCGTGCTCGCCTCGGATGCGGCGCATTACTATGAAAACCTCTGGCTGAAAAAGCCCTTTCCCATCGTGGTTGACCTGCAGGACATGCTGGATGGCTACGGCAGGCTCGAGCGCTTGGCCAGCACACGCGCGCTTATCGTGCCGGGCCATGATCCTCAAGTGCGTGATGTCTTTGTGCAGGATCTGGCCCCGCATATTGTACGGCTTGATGTGGGGCCGCAAAAGGCGATTGAGCTCTAGGTTCAGGAGCACTCGAGCGTACTGAGCCCGGCTTCGGCCATGAGGCTTTGGGCCTCCTCTGCCAGAAGCCGCTCGTCTGCAATCCCGTTGACCGGGACCCGGCCTGGCTCCAGAAACAGCGGCGCAGCAAGAGGCGTCACACGGGTGAGGCGCAAGAGATCGACCCGGCCGGAAATGCGCTGCGCCAGATCGCGGATACGATCAAAATCCACGAGCCCGCGCATGGCCTCGGATCGTGTGATCTGGAGCAGCACGTGGTCGGGGTCATATTTGATGAGCGTGTCATAGAGAATGTCAGAGCTGAACGTGGCCTGCCGTCCTGATTTGCGCTGCGCGCCGGTGTTGCGCTGAATGAGCCCGGCGATGGTGGCCGAGGCGCGAAAGGTGCGCTTCATGACGGCATTGCCCGCAAGCCATGTGTCCAGCCCCTGCTCAAGGGCCGCGAGATCAAAAAGCGGCGCGGGGTCTGTAAGTGGCTCCAGCCCCCAGATAAGCGTCGCATAATCGGTCGAGACAAATCCCATCGGCGCCAGCCCCATCTCCTCCATCCGCTTGGAGAGGATCAACCCCAGCGTCTGCTGCGCATTGCGCCCGGCAAACCCATAGATGCAGGCATGCTCGCGCCCGTCATGGGGGAAGCTCTCGATCAACAGGCGACCGGGCTCAGGCAGCCGCGAGACACGGCGCTGCAAATGCAGCCATTCGCGCGTGTGCTCGGGCAGCGCGGGCCAATCGGGCTGTTGAAACATCGTCAGGATACGTTGACTGAGTTCCGTGGATGTTGCGAATTTGGTCCCCATGAAAGTGGCAATCTTGGGCTTCTTGGCGGCATTGCGCGTGACTTCCACAGTCATCTCGCGCAGCCCCTCGTAGCGCACGATCTGCCCGCCTATGAGAAAGGTGTCGCCGGGTGTGAGCGAGGCGGCAAAGCCTTCCTCCACCTCGCCCAATGGCTTGCCGCGCCCGCGCATGCGGACCTTGAGCGTATCGGTGTCTTGAATGGTCCCGATGTTCATCCGGATGAGCCGCGCCGCGCGAGGGTCGCGCAATTCCCAAAGCCCATCGTCACGCTGGCGCAGCCGCTGCCACTGATCATAGGCGCGCAGGGCATAGCCGCCGGTTGCGCAAAACGAGAGGCAATCGTCAAAGGCCTCCCGGCTCAGATTGGCATAGGCCCCCACCGTGCGAAACTCATCGTAAAGCGCATCGGCGTGAAACGGGCCCGCGCAGGCTGTGATCAGGATATGCTGACACAGCACATCGCGCGGCCCGGGCCCGCGCGCCTCGCCGTCGAGGGTCTGCGCCTTGACAGCTGCAAGCGCGGCCTGACATTCGACAATTTCAAAGCGGTTGGCCGGCACAAGCCGCGCTTTGGACGGGGCGTTGTAGCGGTGATTGGCCCGGCCAATCCGCTGCACCAGGCGTTTGACGTTCTTGGGCGCGCCCACCTGAATAACGAGATCCACATCCCCCCAATCGATCCCGAGATCAAGCGAACCCGTGCAGACAACCGCGCGCAAAGCCCCGTTGACCATCGCGGCCTCAACCTTCTCGCGCTGCTGCCGATCAAGGCTGCCGTGATGTATGCCGATGGGCAGGGCCTCTTCATTGGCCAGCCAAAGGTTGTGAAAAAACAACTCCGCCTGCGCGCGTGTGTTGTGAAAAATCAAAGTGGTTTTATGGGCCCGCACCGCCTCAAGAACCGCAGGAATTGCGTAGGCCGCGCCGCCTCCCGCCCACGGGGGCGCCTCATCAACGGCCAGCATGTCAATATCAGGCGCAGGGCCGGGGTCCGCAGTGAGAATTGGGCAGGGATCAGGATGGCGCGCCATCAAATGGGCGATCGCGTCAGGATCATCCACTGTGGCGGAGAGGCCCACACGCCGCAGGTCGGGACAAAACCGCTGCAACCGCGCAAGCGACAGAAACAGCTGATCCCCCCGCTTGCTTTCAGCCAAAGCATGGATCTCGTCAATCACCACACGCTTGAGCCCCGCAAACATGCGCGGCGCATCTTCATACGACGTGAGCAACGCCAGACTTTCCGGCGTCGTCAGAAGGATATGCGGTGGATCGGCGCGCTGCCTGCGTTTTTGCGTGTATGACGTATCGCCCGTCCGATCCTCGATCCGTATGGGCAAGCCTGCTTCCTCAACCGGGCGTCGCAAATTTCGCTTGATATCAGCAGCCAGCGCCTTGAGCGGAGAGACGTAAAGCGTATGCAGCCCCGCATGTGAGCCGTCCGCCAATTCCGCCAGAGTGGGCAAAAACCCCGCAAGCGTCTTGCCGCCCCCCGTTGGCGCAATGAGCAAAAGCGCAGGCAGATGCGCGCGCGCCAACATCTCTTGCTGATGAGGGTGAACCTGCCAGCCTTGCGCCGCAAACCAGGTTTTCAAAGACTGAGGTAATGCCGTCATGCCAGCGCAGCATAGGGCGTGCGCGCAGACCATCCAGTCTTCTTTTGCCTCAAAATACCTCGGGGAGGCGCAAACTTGTTTGCGCCCGGGGCAGCGCCCCGAACGGCCCCGCCGCCAAAGGCGGGGCTTAAAGAGGCGCGGGCGAAAGCCCGCACATTGGGATCACTTCACGATGGTTTCGTCCTTTACGAACATATTGGCCCAGGCGCGGTCCACCAGATCGGGGCGCATCTGCGGTGGGATGCCTTCAAAAGCGCAGATCGACAGGATTTGATCGATCAGGAACACGGGCTGGTAGTTCGCGTAGATATTCTTGATCGTCGGGTATTTGGTCTGCAACAGATGCACGAGGCTCGCCTCATCCAGCGGCAGGCCCTTTTTCTTGGCCACCATGGCAAAGATCTTCAGGAAGCCTTCCTGATCGGGGCCATCAATCTTGATCTTGAAGAAAATCCGGCGCAGGGCGGCCTGGTCAAAAATCTCGTTGGGGTGGAAGTTGGTGGAAAAGATCACCAGCGTGTCGAAGGGCACCTCGAACTTTTCCCCAGATTGCAGCGCAAGGATATCGCGGCCCTCTTCGAGAGGCACAATCCAGCGGTTGACCAGCGCTTGCGGCGGTTCTTCCTGACGGCCGAGGTCGTCCACGATGAAAATGCCGCCGGTCGATTTGAGCTGCAACGGTGCCTGATAGGTGCGCGCAGTGGGGTTGTAGACAAGATCGAGCATTTTGAGAGACAGCTCACCCCCCGTCACAACCGTGGGGCGGACGCATTTGACATAGCGCGTGTCATAGCGATTGGCGGTGCGGCGCAGGGAGTTCGGGTCATCCACCTCCGCCTCCGCTTCCGAATGCACGATGGGGTCATAGACCGTGATCACCTGACCGGCATATTCAATCGCGCGCGGGACGTAGATCTTGTCGCCCATGGCATTGCGGATCCCGTTGGAGATCGAAGACTTCCCGTTGCCGGGCGGGCCATACATCAAGACAGAGCGTCCCGCAGATACCGCAGGGCCCAGCTGATCCATCAAAGTGGGCGGCAGGATCAGGTCGCCCATGGCGCCTGTCAGCTGATCCCGATTGATCTGAATATTGCGGATCGATTGGCGCTTGATCTGTTCGCGATAGACATCGAGCGGCACAGGCATTGCACCATAGTATTCGGATTGCGCAAGCGCATCGAGGGCGCGTTGTTTGCCAGCGTCTGTGAGCTGATAGCCCATCTCGTTGCCAGCATTGGCATTGAGCGTCCCTGTGGCCTCAAGCAAGCGTTGAGAGCGGGCCAGATCGACGAGCTCTTGCGTGACCGGCACTGGCAGACAGATCGCCTCGGCCAGATGCGTGACCATATCGAGGTTCTTGCGAAACATCGTCTTGAGCAGGATATCCCGCATCATGACCATGGAAAGTTGCATCTCCTCCAGCCGCTTGGGGGCAGGGGGGGCCATGACATTTCCGGTTTGCATATTCATGGAAGGGTAAACTCCGTCAGATCACGCGCATGATCGCGACAAGAGCTTAACAATCAGGGTTCTCTATGACGGCACCGCGCCAAAAATGAGGCCAAGCAAGAGGTAGAGTGCCAAAGCGGGGCCAAGGGCCAGCCCCATCGGGAAATCCGAGCCGGTTTCCCAGCTTTTCCAATCCGGTGCGAGGTTGCGCAGGCCGGTGTGTTTGGCGATGCGGTGGGTGGCGAAGGCCGCAAGGATTGTTGCCGCCAGAAGCAGCAAGACGATGACCAGATCGCCCAGGGCAATAAACGGCGCGGCCGCCGCGGCAAACTTGGCATCGCCCGCGCCCACAGCGCCCGCGGCATTCATCACCATGCCCGCCACGAGGATCGCGGCAAAATGGCTCCACCGCCAGGCCCAATCCATGAAGGGCAGGGCAATGAGGCCAACGCCAAAGAACACGATGAGCAACGCGAGCACGGCCTTGTTCGGGATGATCATCCCGCGGCAGTCAGACCACGCCACGTAAAGACAGATGGGCAGGACGAAAGGCGCAAACCATGCGGCCTCCCAAACCGTCAGACCAAGCACCATGGCGCTTAGTTCGTCACGTTGTTTTCGAGCGCATCCAGAGACCGGACAGCGGCTTCGAAATATTGCGGATGGCTGTCGATGGCATCGCGGAACAGGCCTTTGCCGGTTTCCACGTCCCCGCGTTTGATTGCGGCCAGCCCCAGTGTGTGCAGCAGGTTGGCACGTTCCTCCTGGCTCATGGGCACAACGGGCAATTGGTAATTGCCTTGCGCGCCACGCGCGAGGGCGAGGTTGTTCTTGGCGGTAAAGAGCGTGTCGTCCTGACGGATGGCATCCAGGAAGAGCCGTTCTGCCCCGTCGAAATCGCCCCGGGTGAGCTTGGAATAGCCCCAGTTGTTCATGACGCTCGCAGGCGTTGTCGTCAGGCCAACGGCGGTCTCGTAGAAGCTGTCGGCGCGTTTCCATTCCTTGTTGCTGTCTGCAACCATGGCCTCCAGACGGTAGCGCTTGTAGGTCTCATGGGTGGGCGGGATTGCATCCAGGACAGTCTCGGCGGCCTCCCACTGGCTGTCGCGCAGAAGGGCATCGGCCAGTTGAACGGAATCCGCAGGCGTTGCGTCATCCATTTCAGTGATCTTGCGCCAGACGGGTACGGCTTCGGTCACCCGTTTGGCGCGAATGAGCGACGCGGCAAGGCCGCGATGCAGGTCGATCCGGTCGGGATTGTCCGCAGTGGCGCGCTGAAAATAGGACACGGCCTCGTTGGGGTCGGCCACTGTCAGCATCACATCGTTGAGATCGGTCTCATCGACAACATTGAGGTTGGAGAGTTTGCGATCAACGGCGTTCTTGTCGATCTCGCCGCATGCCGTCAGGCCCAGCACAGTGGCAAGGCCCAAGCCAATAACGAGTGGATGGCGCATGTTTTGCGTCCTTTTACTGCTCTGCCTCGGTTCAGATGTCGGTCTAGTTTGCGCGCCGGATCAGGTAATCCGACGTACCACGCCGCACCAGTTTGAACTCTTGTTCTTGCTCGTCACCGTATTCAATCTTTTCCATTTTTGCGAGCGCCAAACGTAAATTGTCCCGGATTGAGTCATTTTCGCCATTCGACAGCGCGAAGGCGCGGCGCAAAATTTGCTCAGCCTCTGCATTTTTGCCCCGTTCCATCAAAACAACGCCGAGATTGTTCCAGACCTCAGGCCAGGCATCTTCGGCCTTTACGGCACGACGCAGGAGCTGCTCGGATTGGTTCAGGCGGCCCAGGGCCAGGTTGGCTGATCCAAGCGAGGACAGGACTTCCGCGTCATCCAATCCGCGCTGAGCGGCGGCGCGGTTGAACGCACCCAGCGCCAGCTCCGCCTCTCCGGAGGCCAGCAACCTGTGGCCCACCAGCAGCTGATCGACCTGTTCTCCGCGTCGGTCGACTTCCGGTGCGAAGGGGCCACGTTGGGTTGTGGACAGGCTGCCCGTGTCACAGGCAGCCAGAAACGTCAGGGTCAGACAGACAAGTCCAATCGGCTTGTACATGGCGGGGCTCATTGCTCACAAATCTGCTCAGGCGCCCCGTTTGCCGGGGCTTTTATTCGTCTTCGACGCCGACCGTTCCGCTGATCCCGCCAAGCTGGGTGATCCCGTGCAGGGACGGACCCACGAGGATGATCAGGAGCGGAGGCACCGTGAGCATCATTGTGGCAAGGGTCATCTTCGTTGGCAACTTGTTTGCCTTTTCTTCGGCGCGCATGACGCGTTTGTCCCGCATTTCGGCAGAATAGACACGCAAGGCCTCTGCGATCGAGGTCCCGAAGGTCTGCGACTGGATGAGAACGGTCACAAAACTCTGCACATCCTGCACGCCGCAGCGCTCGCCCATGTCGTTGAGGACCTGTGTCTTGTCCTTGCCGGCCTTCATCTCGTGGCTCACGACTTTGAATTCATAGGCCAGCGAGGGAAAGGAGGTTTCGAGCTCGGCGGCCACACGCAGGATCGCCTGATCCATGGACTGGCCCGCTTCCACGCAGACCAGCAACATGTCGAGGCTGTCGGGAAAGCCCTCCTCGATCTGCTGCTTGCGCTCCTCGACGCGCCGCGTGACCCAGTATTTGGGCGCGAAATAGCCTGCCGCCCCGGGGCCCAGAATATACATCGCCATCTGCTGAACGGTCGCATTCTCGGGGCCAATCGCGAGGTAGTAATAGGCAAGCCCCGCGCCCAGAGCGAGCACGCCAAGGATCACCTGCGCGGCGTAGAACATGCGCACGGCATCTTTGCCGCGGTAGCCCGCCTGCATCAGTTTCTTGGCGATTTCAGAATATTCTTCAGCGTCTTGTGGTTCCAGAAAGGCCGCGTATTTGTCGAGCTTCTCATTGCGCGAGGTATGACGCAGCGCGCCTTCCTTCGAGGAGCCGCCCGTCTTTTGCTTGGCCTTGGCGGCGAGCTTCTCATAGGGGTCATTCTTGGCGTTGAGCATCATCGGAATGGCGATCAGAACGAGCGCAATTCCGAGAAAGCCAACGATGAAAATGGGCCACATCGGCGCCAGCGCGCCGAGGAATGGTTCAAAGAGCGGGTTCAGGGCTTCCATTGGGCTGATCTCCTCACACTTTGATGTTGGTCAGGATGCGCATGACAAACAGGTTGCCAGCCAGAAATCCGCCCACCACGAAACACGCCGGGATAAACCACGGATGATCGAGCACATCGTCGTAGTAGTTGGGGTCTGTTACCTGAATGAAGATCAGCGCGGCCACGGGGAAGCCAGAGAGGAACTTGCCCGACCATTTCGCCTCAGCCGTGATCGCAGCCACGCGCCGGAACAGCCGGAAGCGGGCCCGGATCACCTTTGACAGGCCCGCGAGGATCTCCGCAAGGTTGCCGCCAGATTGCTGCTGGATCGTCACAGCAACAGCCAGAAAGCGCAAATCCTGCATGTCGAGGCGTTCGGCCATGGCTTTGATCGCATCGCCCACATCCCGACCATAAGCCGCTTCATCGGCAATCATGCCAAATTCGGTAGCCAGGGGGTCTTTGACTTCTTTCGAGACAATCGCGATGGCCGAGGAGAAGGGATGGCCCACGCGCAGGCTGCGCACAATGAGCTCGATCGCGTCAGGGAGCTGTTCCTCCAGCATCGACAGCCGCTTGTTGGCCTTGGAATTCACCCAGAAAAACACGCCGCCCACCCCCATGACGACACCGCCCAGGATGCGCATGGGAAGACCCGCCTCCGTGCCCACGGTCAGGGCAAGAAATGACAGGGCAGACACCCCGACCATCATCATGATGAGCTGGGTGGGCGAGAAGGCAATCGCCGCGATCTGCGCCTTTTTCGCCAGCAGCGAATAGAGCGGCACCGAGCGCGATTTCATATGCTGGTTCATCTCCTTGCGGAGTTTTTCCAGCACTTCTTCGCGCCGCGTGCCCTTGTCGAGCATCTCCAGGCGGCGGTTGACGCGGTTATTCAGGCTGATCGATTTGCCAAAGACGGTCAGGTAGATGCCCTCAACGAGCACCAGAACGCCGACAAAGATCAGGCCGTAGATAATGGGTTCTGCTGAGATCATGGCAGCTACTCCGCAGCAAAGGGCTCAAAGATTGTGGGGGGCAGATCGTAGCCCCACAGGCGGAAGCGCTCGGAGAAGTGCGAGCGCACGCCGGTGGCCGTAAAATGGCCGATAATGCGGTTGTCGGGCGTCAGGCCCACGCGTTGGTAGCGGAAGATCTCCTGCATGGAGATCACATCGCCTTCCATGCCGGTCACTTCCGTGATCGAAGTCATGCGGCGCGAGCCGTCTTGCAGACGCGAGGCCTGCACGATGAGGTTCACAGCCGAGGAGATTTGGCTGCGCACGGCCTTGATCGGCATTTCGATGCCGGCCATGGCAATCATGTTTTCCAGACGTGAAATCCCGTCGCGCGGGTTGTTGGCGTGGATCGTGGTCATCGAGCCGTCGTGCCCGGTGTTCATGGCCTGGAGCATGTCGATCACTTCCTCGCCGCGCGTCTCCCCCACGATGATGCGATCGGGGCGCATCCGCAGGGCGTTTTTCAGACAATCGCGGGGCGAGACCTCGCCCTTGCCTTCGACGTTGGGCGGGCGGCTTTCCATCCGGCCCACATGGGTCTGTTGCAGCTGAAGTTCGGCCGTATCCTCAATCGTGAGGATCCGCTCGGCATCATCAATGAACGAGGACAAGGCGTTGAGCGTCGTTGTTTTACCCGAACCCGTCCCGCCTGAGACGATCACGTTGAGGCGGGTGGCCACGGCGGCCTGAAGATAGGCGGCCATCTCTTCGGTAAAGGCGCCAAACTTGACGAGATCGTCGATGCCCAGCTTGTCCTTTTTGAACTTCCGGATGGAAACGAGGCTGCCGTCCACCGCAATTGGCGGCACCATGGCGTTGAAACGCGAACCATCGGCCAGACGGGCGTCCACATAAGGGTTGCTCTCATCAACGCGGCGACCCACGGCGGAGACGATCTTGTCGATGATCCGCAGCAGGTGCTTTTCGTCCTTGAAGGTCACATCCGAGAGCATCAGCTTGCCCGCGCGCTCGACGAACACCTGCTGAGGGCCGTTCACAAGAATGTCGTTGACCGTCTCGTCCTTGAGCAGGCTTTCCAGCGGGCCAAGGCCCTTCACCTCGTCGAACAATTCCTGAATGAGCGTTGTGCGGTCCTCGCGGTTGAGGACCACGCCCTTCTCGCCCAGAACCTCGCCGGAGATATCGGCGATCTCGGCTTTGAGATCCGCCTCGGAGGCGTTCTCCAGGGCCGCGAGGTTGAGGTTGTCCAGCAGCGACCGGTGCAGCTCCAGCTTGAGCTCGCCCATCCGCTCCTTGCGCTTGCGTTCCTTGTCCGCCGGTCCCGCCGCGGCGGAGACCTTCTTGGGCATCGGGCGGCGCAGGGAAATGGGCGCGTCATCATCGGCCGGGGCCTCACCAGAGGCTGGCGCGTCTGATTTGACCGGCATCTTTGTGACATTATTTGCCGTTTTGGGCTCTGATTTACCGGGGGCAGCTTTTCGGTATTTAGAGAACATTTGGTTTCCTTACGCCGCTTCAGCGTCGTTGTTCTGGCCCAATTCGTGGATTTGGGCCGCCAGTTTGGCGATTTCCTTGCGCAGCGGGTTCTTGGCTGCGGAGGAGGCAATGGGCAGACCATGATCGCAGGCCTGGGTGACGGGTTTGCCGCCATCGGGGAATAGCACGTCGATGCCAATTCCGAGGCTTTCGGCCATGCGCTTGACGCGCGACTTGCCGGACAGATCCGTGAACTTCGGGGCGCGGTTCATGATGAAACGCATTTTCTCGAAAGGCAGATCTTCGGCCTGAAGTGCGCGTTTGAGGCGCAGCGCGTTCTGGGCCGAGCGCATGTCCAGCTCCAGCATCGCAAAATAGACATGCGCCGAGCACAGCACTGTCTCGGACCATTGCACCAACGTCGTGGGCATATCGACGATGACATAGTCAAAATGCGCTCGGGCCATATCGACAATGGTCTCCACATCTTGCGGCGTCAGCAGGTCCAGTGGCAGAACATCGGCAGGCGCAGTCAGAACCTGGACCTTGTCCTCAAAACTCATGAGAGCCTGGCTGAAGCTGTCCTCGTCCATGGATTCCGTATCCGACAGAAGCTCATAGACGGCTTCGCGCCGGGGCAGATCAAGGAACGTGGCCACCGATCCAAATTGCAGATCGAGGTCCAGAATGCAGACCTTGGGCCCGTCCTTCTTCGTGATATTCGCCAGTTCCCAGGCGAGGTTGACGGCGAAGGTCGTCGCGCCGGTCCCACCGGCGAGACCATGCACCGCGATGACCACGCCATCTTGCTGACTGCCCTTGCGCAGCTTGACCTTGCGCTCGGCGGGCGCGTCTTCATCCTCGTAGACGTCCTCATCTGCGGCCTGCACTTCGGGTTCGGGCTCCGGCGCGCGCATCCGGTCTATGGCGAAGGCCAGTTCGCCTTCGGGAAGCGGGTAGGGGACAAACTCATCCGCGCCACGGCGCAACAATTGATGCAGTGCCGCGGGCGTGACATCTTCCGCGATCAGGACGACTTTAATACCGCGCCCCTTGGCTGTGGTGATGATCTCGCCCAGTTGGGGCAGGATTTCCTCATCCAGATCATCCATTGCCAGGGCCACAAATTCGAGCGCCTCCGCGTCAGGTTGGGCAAAAAATGGGATGGCTTCGTCGAAACTGAGGTCACCCCATTGTTCGCCAAGCGCGCTTTCCATGTCTTCAATCAGAAGATCGAAGTTCTGCACATCCCGCGAGATTGTGCAGGCAATGATGGGTGCCACATCCATCGGAATTTCGTTCTGATCGGTCATTGCCTCATTCCTTCCTCTTCGCCACGTGACCCCGTGAAATCACCGACACTGCTCTTGCCGGGCGCGGTCGCATGACGCCCACCGGACTGGCCCGACGTGGAGCCGCTCGGAGGGATTGCGATAGTCAAGAGGTGCCGCCGAACTTGGGCAACAATGGGGCCAAAAGATCGTCATTTCGCGATTATTGTCACCGAGACCGAAACAGAAGCCGGTCGAATGCGAGCAAAATTTGACGATGACCCGGCAAGCGGGTATTTTTTACCTATTAACAAGCTAAGATCGGGGGACGATTATGAACTTATCTAAAATTGCTACAGGGATGGCAGCTTTGCTTTTGGCGACCAGTGCGCAAGCGGCTGTGATTGGAAAAGCGGATTTCGTCGGGGTCTCAGTCTCTGACTATGAAGGCCTTGGGCTGGACTTCTCAACGGATACTCCGTTGGACATCGATGGGAATACGTACAACACAGATACGGATTCCATTCGCTACTTCAGCGATTTCGGCGGGACTGTAGGCGGCACGGCCTTTGGTTTGGGTACGGAAAGCGACAGTGGGTTCATCGAGATCACGTTGGGCGGTTCGTATAATCAGGCCGGCTTGCAATTTGGCCAAGATGCTGCGGGCACAGCGCGGATCTCCTTCTTTTCCGGAACGACGTTGCTCAACAGCTTCGAGAACACGACGACCGGCATCGGCGGTATCTTCTATGGCTGGGACGCCGGAGCAGATTTGATTACCCGCGTTTTGGTGGAAGATTTGTCGCCAACCAACGGCCGTATCTTGGAAATTGACGACCTGCACACAGGCAACAGCGCTGTGACGGCTCCTGTTCCATTGCCTGCGGGTCTGCCGTTGATGCTGCTGGGCCTCGGCGGTTTGGCCGTCATGCGTCGCAAGTCCTGATGTCGCAGACGTAGAAACAGAAAAGAGCGCCTCGCAAGGGCGCTCTTTTTTTGTGCAGTGAGCCTGTTTGGCTTAGCGGCTGGAGGTCGCTGAGGCGGAGGCTGAGGCACCAGTCTCGCCGCCCGATAGGGTGGAGATCGCCGTCGCAGATGCCACGTATTGACGGTAGACGATCAGCGCGTATTTGCCATCCAGCACTGTGGGGTGGCTTTCCACAAAGCCCGATACTTCCGTCACTGTGCGGCGGTTCCGGCGCTCCCGACCTTCGGTCACGATCAAGGGCTGGCGCTCGCCGAAGGAGACGACCGCTTCGAGACGCGACTTCGAGATGCCGAAAGATGTCAGGTAATGGACAACCGCATTGGCGCGGCGAAGGCCCAGGCTCTTGTTATAGCTCGCAGATCCGACCTTGTCGGTATGGCCATAGACGCGAAAGCGCACTTCGGGAAACTGCTTGATCCAGGCCGCTTGCTCACGCAGCGTGTCGCGCGCGCCGGCGTCCAGCTCGGCGGAGTTGAAGGCAAAGTTCACCGTTGTCATGACTTCATTGGCAAAGCGCTGCGACAGATCGTAGGTCCATTGCTGCTGGCCGGTCATGTAGCCTACGTTGTTGATCGTGGCAGTTCCGAAGTTGCCTGTATCGATAAGCGCGCCTGCTTCGCGATGAAACTGGGACCGGACCGGGTCCGAGGTCGGAGCGCAAGCCGCAAGACCAGCGACCAACGCGCCTGTCAGCGCCACAGAGGTATGTTTTTTTTTCAGCCGCTTGGTCATGAGCTCAATCCATCACATAGCCATAGGACCCGGAGAAGTCCTGTTTGGCAACCTCTCCCGCAGCACCGCGACGCGGGCGCTGACCTTCGCCCGTCACGCGGCCAAAGAGGAAGAGATCTTTTTCGGTGGGGGGCCGCACGCGATCTGTGGGCAGCGCGAGCGCTTCGCCACGGGTCGGTGAAACCAGGTGTGGTGTCACGATGATCACCAGTTCGGACTGGTTACGACTGTATTCCGCAGACCGGAACAAAGCGCCCAGCACCGGGACATCGCCCAGCCATGGCACCTGACCGTTCAGGTCCGTGAAGTCATCCTGCAAGAGCCCCGCAATGGCAAAGCTTTCGCCGTCGCGCATCTCGACCGTGGTCGAGGTTTCACGGCGGCGGAAGGCGTCGATTGTGAACTGGTCGACGGAAAAGCCATTGGTCGTGTCAATCGAGGACACGGCGGTTTTGAGTTGCAGGTTGATCAAATCACCATCAACGACCGTGGGCACAAAGGCCAGCTCGATCCCGAAGGGTTTGAATTCAATGGAAATTGCGCCTTCTTCCTGCGCCACAGGCACCGGATACTCACCGCCTGCGAGGAAGGTCGCTTCCTGTCCCGAAAGGGCGGTAAGGTTGGGCTCGGCCAATGTACGGACAACGCCTTTGTTTTCCAGAGCTTCGAGCAGAACCGCCACTTCAACCGCACCGGCGTTGAAGCCAAGCGAGAAGGTGCCCTGATTTGTGGTGGACCCAGGGAAGCCGCCGTCGAGGATGCCTTCAAGCCCGGAATTCCGAGCAGCCTGGCCGGAGCCGCCGCGAATGCCTGCGTCGCCGCCGAGGATATCACCGCCGAGGGCAAGAGACGTGCTGAGTGATTTGGACACCGAGCGCTGCATTTCCGCGAACCGGACTTTCAGCATGACCTGCTGTACGCCGCCAACAGACATCAGATTGGACACGCGCTCCGGCGCATACCGCTGTGCCAGCTCAAGCGCGCGTTGCAGGCGCATGGCAGAGGAGACGGTGCCGGAGAGCACGATCCCGTCATTGGCGGTGCGCACTTCGATCTTCTCTCCGGGCAGGATCTGCCGCAGACGTTCCTTGAATTCGCTGATATCCGGCGCGACGCGGACGTCGACATTGGTGATCAACTTGCCGGAGGCATCGAGCAGCGTCAGGGTCGTCAGGCCGGGGGCCTTGCCCAAAACGTAGATCGTGCGATCGGAGAGCGATGAGATGTCCGCAATCGAGGGATTGGCAATGGACAGTTCCGCGAAGGGAACGTCACTTTCGACCACCACCGCCCGGTTCATGGGTACATTCAGATTGGAAGACGTGCCGCTGCGGACCACGCGAAGGGATTCCGCCTGAACAAACTCCGCAACCGGCATCACAGCCACGGCAGCGCCCAGCAGGGCGGCCTTCATAAACGTCGCAAATTTCATGTGACCTGCCTTTCCGATCACGCCTCAAGGAGCAGGTCTGACGCCCGCTTTGATGGTAAGTCTGCGTCATTTTTCATTTTTATGCAAGAATCAACGGCTTCGGGGCCAACCTTTATGTGGACAACTGGCAACAGGCCAAATGAGAATGCCCGCCCGATTACTAAATCGGGCAGGCTGATGCGGTTTATCCACAAGTTGTAGTGGCGTCAGTTCGTGCAGGGGATCGGGATCACAACCACTTCTGCGCCTTTGCGGGTCCGGATGGTGCACTCGCGCTTTTCTTCCTGGATCACGGGTGCGATCTCCTCGCGGGTCAGGCCCAAAAGCGCTGTCTGATCAACGGCAACTTGCCCGATCTCGCCTTCATCGTCATTGCCCACGAGCGCCAGTGTCAGCGCGCCGGTGGATTGCGCTTGCGCGAGGGCGGCGACCTGGAGGGGATCGACCCGGACAGTGATCGTGCGCGCCACATTGGCGCCTTGCGTTTCGCGATCCGCTTGCTGGTCGATGGCGATGATCGTCACGGCACGCTGGATCAACTTGGTGACGCCGCGGCGCGATCCGTTCTCATTGATGGAGCCGGTCCAATAGACGTCAACACGGTCTCCTGGGCGCAGAAAACCCGATACACCAGAGGCCACGTCGACCTTGATCGTGAAGGCCCGCATGCCATTGCCCAGGCGCGAGATCACGCCAGCATCTTGGCCCGGTTCCGTGACCTTGACCGCGAGAATGGGCTCATGCTTCTCCATGGTGCGCAGAACGAAACGATCTTCGCCGTCAAAGAGCGTGTCATTCTCGGCTGTGAATGCGCCTTCAGGGACAGACGCCTTGGGCCAATCCATCTTGATAACCTGATCTTCCGCAAGCACGTCACCGTACCGCAGGGTCTGCTTGGCGACGTAGACGGGAATGGTCGGGACGATCTTGGGCTGGTTGGCGCGCTCTTTCTCAAGAGCCATCTGATAGCTCTCGACATAGCCATTCACCAGGTACACGGCGAAACCGGCCAATCCGAGGCCCAGTACCAGGACAAGTCCAAATACCACACGCATGATGTCGTTCCTTTTCTGCTCGCGGCTGTCCCAGCGGTTGATCCATTGGGGTTACGCGTTTGGAAACAGTGTCGTTAGGAATTGTGGTCAAATTGGGCCATGGCCGGGAAAAAACAGCGGCGTGCTGTCTGGCTTTTGAATCAAAATCGGCGAGGGCAGAGGCCTCGCCGATTGAGTAGGACATTGAAGTCGTGGCAGCGCAATTGCAGCAGCTTATTCGGTGGCTCCGCCACCAAAGTCGTTCTCGCCATCCACAGCCGCACCGGCGGCGGACATGAGGCTGAAGGAGCTGTCTTCGATTGCGGCGAAAGAGATTGCCGACATTCCAACAACCGCTGCGGTGATAACCACCCAGTCAACGGTCACCGCGCCATCTTCATCGCGCAGGAAGTCGAACAGTTTCTGACGCATCCTAGTCTCCTTTTGGGTCAGGCGCTTTGCGCCAGTCTACCTTGGCAAAGACATATCGTCCTTCGCGCGGCAGCCATCCCGGTAGGGCTTGGAGTTGGGGGCTGTGTTGAGACACAGCGCCCCGTCCTTCGAAAACCAATCCCTATCCCGGTTTTGGCAAGCGTGACGTGAGAGTTTCGGATGCCAGCGGCCTGTCAGCCTGGATCCTCCGCCTCGTGCGACGCCTCCCGGGAGTACCGCCTGAGCCGGAGCTCAGGCGACGCGGGTCAGCCTAGGCTGATTACTCGGTGGCACCGCCGCCGAAGTCGTTCTCGCCGGTCACGGCTGTACCAGCAGCTGTGATCAGGCCGTTTGCGGATGTCTCGATGGCCGAGTATGCGGCGATCGCCATGCCAACAACGGCAGCTGTGAGAACAACCCAGTCAACTGTGACTGCGCCGTCTTCGTCTTTGCGGAAGTTTTTGATGAACTTGATCATGGTATTCTCCAGAAATCGGGTCCGGCTATGCCGGAAATCGTAAGGTGGGGTGCCCTGGCACGAGGCCAGGGCAGTCAGACCAGAGGTCTATTATTCGGTGGCACCGCCGCCGAAGTCGTTCTCGCCGGTCACGGCTGTACCAGCAGCTGTGATCAGGCCGTTTGCAGATGTTTCGATGGCCGAGTATGCGGCGATCGCCATGCCGACAACGGCAGCTGTGAGAACAACCCAGTCAACTGTGACTGCGCCGTCTTCGTCTTTGCGGAAGTTTTTGATGAACTTGATCATTGGATTAGTCTCCGTAGGTCGATTTGCATTTATACCCCGGCAAAGCTGTCTGATCCGGCCTCTCACTTCCGAACCACTCCGTCGCGGCATGGGGAGATATGGCCCTCACAATGGGGCGGGAGTTGGGCAGCAATCGCGCCATTTTAGAGTTCGTTTAGAAATTCCCTGAGACCGCCTTAAGATATTGAAAACAATCGGAATAATTTTGCATAGAATGCTATACTATCGGTTCGGCGCGCCAAATGTGACACAGGCGGCAGAATTTGCTGATCCAATGCTGGCGCGAAGCGCTTTCCTTTGAAAAACTGGAAACAATCATACCCTCACGAGGCCGAGCAGAATGCCCCTGGGACTTACGAGATTCTTCCTGCCCTTCCTGGCGGCGGGACTTTTTGGTGTTGCATCGCCCTTGCAGGCGGAAAGCCCGCCGCCGTTTCCCGATTTCAAGGCTAAGCGCATCAAGCCACCCAAGAGTGGCGCGGGCAAACGCATCACGGTTCAGATTGCGCCGCAGGAGGCGCCCGCGCCGCAAGCAAGTGCAGGCGCAGAGCGCACAGAGGCCGCCGCCGCGCCGCGCGGTGCGCGGTATCCCTGGTTTTGGGAGGTGATGTCTCCTTCTTTGGAGGACAGTGGTCCCGGGCGGCTGGAGCCCGCGCTTGTGGCGTTGCGCAACGCGCCGGACGGGGTTGCGTCGCCGCGCTTACAGAGCTTGCAGGACATCGCCCGCCAGCGCGGCGTGGATATTCTCAAAGCCAGCATCGGGACGGATGTATCTCCCGCGCTTGTTCTGGCCGTGATCTCTGTGGAGAGTGCGGGGCGGGTAGATGCTGTCTCCAAGGCAGGCGCACAGGGTCTCATGCAATTGATGCCGGCAACGGCTGCGCGCTTTGATGTCACCAATGCGCTGGCGGCCTCCGAGAACATCCGTGGCGGTGTTGCCTATCTGGATTGGTTGATGAAGGAGTTTGACCGCGATCCATTAATGGTGCTGGCTGCTTACAATGCGGGCGAGGGCGCAGTACGCAAACACAAGGGCGTGCCCCCGTTTGCAGAAACGCGCGACTATGTGCCCAAAGTCCTGGCCGCCTTCACGACCGCCAAAGGTCTGTGCCGCACGCCGCCGCAACTCATAACGGACGGTTGCGTCTTTACGGTCATGAATTAGGCGGCGCGCGCTCACGCGCGCAACACGATGCGCACGCGCAGGCGCGTGCAGGTCAGGGGGCGCTGCCCCCGTTGTCTGCGGCACCGCCCCAGGGATATTTTTGGCAAGAGGAAGGGGCGCACGGGGCGCGCCCCTCTGTTGTCCGTCGTTTCGGGGTCAGACGATCGTGGCTTGTGTGGCGGCGCGCAGGTCATCTTCGCTGACGCCAGGCGCGGTTTCCACGATGGAGAGGCCGCCCTCGACCACGTCGAGCACACCAAGGTTGGTGATGATACGATCGACCACGCCTTGACCCGTCAGCGGCAGTGTGCATTCGCTCAGCACTTTGCTGTCGCCGTGTTTGTTCGTGTGATCCATCACGACAACGACGCGGCCCACGCCTGCAACGAGATCCATTGCGCCGCCCATGCCTTTGACCAGCTTGCCGGGGATCATCCAGTTGGCGAGATCGCCATTCTCGGCCACTTCCATGGCACCGAGGATGGCCATGGCGATTTTGCCGCCGCGGATCATGCCGAAGGAGGTGGCGCTGTCGAAATAGGCGGTATGGGGCAGTTCTGTGATGGTCTGTTTGCCCGCGTTGATAAGGTCCGGGTCTTCCTCACCTTCGATGGGAAAGGGGCCCATGCCGAGCATGCCATTTTCGGATTGCAAGGTGACGCTCACGCCTTCGGGGATGTAGTTGGACACCAGCGTCGGGATGCCGATCCCGAGGTTGACGTACCAGCCGTCTTGCAGCTCCTGTGCGGCGCGGGCCGCCATCTCGTTTCTATCCCAAGGCATGTTCATTCTCCTTTTGCCGCATCGCAGCGGTCACTCTATCCAGAATATGGGTGAGCGCAATTGCGCCGTAGTCTTCATTCATGTGGTGGTGGTCTTCTGCACCATATGTCTCGCCTGCCGAGAGGCTGGGGGCGTTGCGGCCAAACCGGGCGCGTGTGAGCCCTGTCTCAGCGTGGAGTTTATCGGGCAGGGGGATCAGGCGTGCGCCAACGGCCTCCAGGGCTTGGCTGACACGTTGCGAATAGCCGGAGAGCCGGGGCGCGCCATCGGGGGTGAGATCTGCGAAACGGCGCCAGACATCATAGGCCGGGGCAGGGTCCTTCAGGCAGGTTTCGCATTTGCGCGGTTTGGGTACGAAAAAGAGCTGCGGAGAGGTCCAGTTGCGCCAGGGCTTGGCGGGGAGCGTGTGAAGGGCCAATGCGTCGCAAAATGCAGAATAGGCGGGGAGGCTCATACGTGGAAGCCGGGGCTGGGTGTGCAGGCCGTCGATGGAATAGGCCCCGAGCAACCGGGCCACTTCACCTTCGTGCAGGTACCAGCCGATCTGGACCACCGCGTCTGCTTTGGACAGATCCACATGGCTGGCCCCAAAGCCCGTTTCGATCGCGCGGCGCACGTCGGGTTTGAAGCGCTCCGGGGTGAGCGCGCCGAAGTGTTTTTGCCCGTTGATCTGAAGCTTTCGGAAACTCTTGCCGGGGAGTGCGAGGAAGCGCAGCTCGATGTCCTGCCAATTGGATTGGATCTGTTCCCAGCCCAGCTTGAGCGCGGCCACATGCGACGAGCCGATCAATGTGATCTGCGTCATGGGGAGAAGGCCTCCAACAAGGCGTCATCACAAGATGCCTCTTCCAGCTTTGCCATGCTGAGCGCGCCGGGCTTGAGCACGCGGCCACGCGCGAACGCCGGGTCGGCCTTTGCTGCATCGCCATGGGCGGCGCGGAACACCGACATGACCGCCGCAACGCCGGCATCCGAGACATTGCGCAGGTTTGGCGCGAAATAGGCGCCGCGTGTGGCGGGGGAGGTAATGATCTCGTAGGAGGGGAAGTAATCCACATTGCGGAACGTCTGGGTCAGACGGCCACACACGCTGCGCAGCGTGGCCTTGGAGTAGGCCGTGGCCACTTCGACATGCTGCCCTGAGGCCGTTGCGGTCAAAGGCACGGGAGAGACCGTGAGAAGCATGCGCATCTTGGGGTTCTCGCGACGCAAGAGCTCTCTAAGTGCCAAGGCATCTGCAAGAACCTCGGCAGCCGTGAAATTCTTGAAGATCATTGTCTCGGGATCGTAACTGCCTGCAATGACGCCGGGCGCTGTGGGGTAGATCGTTTCGTCCGAGCGCGCAATCCAGGCTTCGGTCAGGCCCATCGTGAAGACAAAGAGATCGATATGTGGAAGCGTCTCGCGCAAGGCGTGCAGATGTTGGGCGCGGTGCGCCAGGACGTCATCGGCGCTGGGCAGGCCTTGAGGTTCGACGCTGGGCCGCTGGGCATCGAAAAAACGCCCGTCCTTTTCCCACACAGGGTCACTTGGCGTCGCCTCGCCCAGACATTCGCGCACAAGCTGCACCATATGGCGAAGCGTATAGATATTGCCCATACGGGCCGAGAACTGGCGGTATCCAAAGCGCGCGGCGATGTCATCGGGCAGGGCGGAGTGCAGCGGCTCTGCGTCCAGCACGTGATAGCCCGCGTCGCGCAGATTGCGATTGAGATGCTGGGCGAAACAGGAGCCTGCGGTGAAGATCCGTGTCTTCTTCGTGATGCGAAACCTGGGCGCATAGATCCCGGCGGGATCCAATGGTGCGCGGTCCGAGACGGCATTGCGCCAGAAGGCATCCGGAGGCAGATCGTCGTAAGGCGAGGTCATGGAGCGTCAGCTTCGCGTGTTTCTTCAAATGCGGGCAACGGGCGCACACATGCCGCGGCGTCAGCCCGTTTATTTGTCATGTCCGGCGGGCACGTCCACTGTGACGACAGTCCCTGCCGCGCCGCGAATGACGTTCATGGATCCCTCCAGCCCGGTCAGCAAGTCATTCAGGATGCTGCCTCCCAGCGACGTCTCATTCGGGATCGTGACATTGTTGGGAATGCCGACGCCATCATCCGTCACGGTGATCCGGAACCCGCCTGCGGCCAGCCGTGTGACGCGCAACTCGATGAACCCTTCCGAGAGGCCCTTGAAGGCATGCTGAAACGCGTTTGTCAGAACCTCGGAAATGATAAGCGCGGCGCGGGTGGCGGTGTCGATGGAGACATCGAGGGATTCCACGTTTTGCGTATAGCGGATGCCGGACGATGCGCCATGATGTGCGATCGATGTGCCGACGCGGCTCAAAATAGCGCCCAGATTGATCCAGTCGCGCACATTCGAGCTGTCGAGCAGCTCCATTTCCTCATAGCATAGCTGCAACGTTTCCAGTCGACGCTCAAGCGCTTCGAAGTCGGCGGGAACGGACAGGTCTTCGCGGCTCTTCGAGATATTCTCAAGGATCACCCCCAGATCCTGCCGCACGCGGTGCACCAGCTTTTTGAGCTGCTGATCAGCATTCAGGCGCGTGCCATCGGTTTCCCGGTGACCCAGTTCGCGCTGGATGCCCAGAAAGTAGAGAGGCTTGCCCTTGTCGTCAGGTATGGCCGAGACGATGAGCCGGTTGAGGAACTTCTCGCCGTTGGCGCGATAATTGGTGATATCAACCGTGATATCTTCGCCATGCTCAATGGCATTGCGCAATGCATCCACGGAGCGTTTGTCGGTGTCTTCCCCTTGCAGGAACCGGCAGTTGCGCCCGATGGCTGCGGAGCGCGCAAAGCCTGTCGTCCGCTCAAAGGCTTCATTCACATAGACAATCGGATTGTCTTCAATGGCAGGGTTCGTGATGACCATGGCAAGACGCATGCGCGAGAAGCCCTCAAGAGCCTGCTTGTCCCTCAGGACATCTGCCATCGTCGTCTGGCTGTCGCGTTTCTTGTTCTCGGTCATGGGCGGATGATCGCTTTTCCTCAGGCTGCGCGCGTTGTGCGTTGTTCGATGCGCTTCTCGTGTTCGCCCTGGATAAGTCTATGTACATAGATACCGGGCAGGTGAATATGATCGGGATCAAGCTGGCCCGGCTCCACGATTTCCTCGACCTCGGCCACGCATATCTTGCCACACATCCCGGCGGGTACGTTGAAGTTGCGCGCGGTCTTGTTGAAGATCAGGTTGCCGGTGGTGTCCGCTTTCCAGGCTTTGATGATGGACAGATCGGCGAAAATCCCGCGTTCCATGATGTAGGTTTCGCCGTCAAATTCCTTGTGCTCCTTGCCTTCGGCAATTTGCGTGCCGACGCCGGTCTTGGTGTAAAAGCCCGGGATGCCGCAGCCGCCTGCGCGCATGCGCTCTGCCAAGGTGCCTTGCGGGTTGAACTCAAGTTCCAGCTCGCCGGAGAGATACTGGCGCATGAATTCCGCGTTCTCACCTACATAAGACGAGATCATTTTCTTGACCTGGCGTGTTTGCAGCAAGATCCCGATGCCAAAATCATCCACGCCCGCATTGTTTGAAGCAAAGGTCAGGTCTTTGGTGCCTGCGTCCTTGATCGCATCGAGTAAAAGTTCGGGGATGCCACACAAGCCAAAACCGCCCGAAGCGATAAACATCCCGTCAAACAGAACTCCGTCGAGCGCCTCAGAGGCTGACCCGTACACTTTTTTCATGGTATTCGTCCCCGCATGCAGTTGCACAGACTCTGACTTCTTAGGGCAGCAGTGTCAATCTGGTGCGCTGCTGCTTTTTTGGGCAGTTGTCAGTTTTATTTGACAGACTTCAGGCGCAAGTTTTTGACAGGTGGTGCTGCTCGTTGGGGCTAGCGCGCGGCCTCGTGTTCCAGTCTTTGGCGCGCGATTTCCTCATTTGCGGCAGCCCTGACATTGTCGCGCAGAGCCCCTTCGACGTAGGACAGGTGATCTTCGACAGCGCGCCGTGCTTCTTCGGGATCGCGCGCCTGCAAAGCTGCGTTGATGCGCGCATGTTGGGCCAGCAAGGTATCGCGCCGTGTGCGTTGTTTGAACATGACCTGCCGGTTGTAGAACACGCCTTCGCGCAACAGCTGGTACATGGAGCGCATCATGTGCAGCATGATCACGTTGTGGCTGGCCTCGATAATGGCGAGGTGAAATTCCGCATCAAGCGCCGCCTCATCGCGGGGATCGCGTTTGGCGTGGGCCGCTTCCATCTTGTCAAAGACGGTCTGGATGACCTTGAGATCTGTATCCGAACCCAGCCGCGCAGCGCGCTCTGCGGCCAGCCCTTCCATATCGCGGCGGAAGGAGAGGTAATCGAATTTGGCTTCTTCATGCCCGGAGAACAACTGCACCAAAGCCGGAGCAAACGCCGAGCCCAATACATCTGCCACGAAGACCCCGGCATTGGCTTTCGCAATCAACAGGCCGCGATCCTGCAGATCCGCGATGGCCTCGCGCAGACTTGGACGCGAAACGCCCAACCGCTCCGCCAGATCGCGCTCCGAGGGAAGCCGTTCGCCGGGTCTGAGGATGCCGCGCAGGATCAACTGCTCAATCTGGCGGACAACAGCTGTTGAGAGCTTCTCCGATTGAACAGGCTGAAACGGCATGGTGGCTCCCTTCGGCTTTGCGCGCGGATTGGTCAAAACATATGACCAGAAAGGCGCTGGAGCAAGGGACCTTGTCCGGTCACGGCTGCGGTAAGGATTGATTAACCATCTTTTGCGCAATTGGGGTCATGGATATGATGTCACGCGTCTTTGTTGCTTTCGTTGGGCTCACCTGTCTTGCCGCTTGCGACACGGGCACGCCGCAATACTGGGGGATTGATCCAGTGCGCGTTGAGGCGCGCGGTATGGTGTTTGACGTCCGCGTCAAAGGGGATCGTGCCGAGGCGCTGCGCAAAAACGTGATGGCCTTGCCGCGTGCGGGCGATGTCTCGTCGGCTGCCGCGGTGGCGATTGCGCAGGTCTCCGGCTGCAAGATCGCGGGCCTCACAGGGGATCCGTCCATCGTCGAAGCCAAGCTCGATTGCGGCTCTGGGGGTCCGCGTCTTCCCGAACCTGAACGGGAGCGCTTGCGCTGCGAAGGCGAGATCCTCTCCCGGCCCGCCATCGAGCTCGAAGAGATCACTTTGGACTGCCATTAACCTATATCTTGGGGATAAGTGCGGTCTGCTGCCTATATGCAGGGTGTTTTGATTGACAGGGATGCCTCTGGCTCGCAAAAATCCGACCCAATCGAGCGATTCCATCAAAGGCAAGCCTTTTGCGATTTTCCAAACTGCGTCTGACCGGGTTCAAATCCTTTGTCGACCCCACGGATCTGATCATTGCCGATGGTCTGACCGGGGTGGTCGGGCCCAATGGGTGCGGGAAATCCAACCTGCTGGAAGCGCTGCGCTGGGTGATGGGGGAAAACCGACCCACAGCCATGCGCGGCGGCGGCATGGAGGATGTGATCTTTGCCGGCGCTGCGACCCGGCCCGCGCGCAATTTCGCCGAAGTCTGCCTGCATCTGGACAATTCCGAACGGCTGGCCCCGGCCGGTTTTAATGACAGCGACAATCTGGAGATCACGCGTCGTATCACGCGCGATGTGGGCTCTGCCTACAAAGTCGGCTCCAAAGATGTTCGTGCGCGCGACGTGCAGATGTTGTTTGCGGATGCCTCAACGGGCGCCCATTCGCCAGCACTTGTCCGGCAGGGCCAGATCTCCGAGCTCATCAACGCCAAACCCAAGAACCGCCGCCGTATTCTGGAAGAAGCCGCAGGTATCTCAGGGCTGTATCAGCGACGCCATGAGGCGGAACTCAAGCTTAAGAACACCGAAGCCAATCTGCTGCGTGTCGATGACGTGATTGAGCAATTGGCCGGGCAATTGTCGCAATTGGCCCGCCAGGCACGGCAAGCCGCCCGGTATCGCGCGATCGGAGAAGAACTTCGCCATGCGGAGGGGCTCTTGCTTTACCGCCGCTGGCGCGATGCGGATGTGGCGCGCGCGGCGGCAGAGGATGTCTTGCGCGTCAGGATAACCGAGGCCGCACAAGCCGAAGGCGCCGCGCGTGACGCAAGCAAGGCCCGCGAAGGCGCCGAGGCGACCTTGCCGCCCCTGCGCGAGGAAGAGGCCATTGCGGCGGCCGTTCTGCAACGCCTCCTTGTTCAGCGCGACCAGCTGTCGGAAGCCGAAGCGCGCGCGGTTCAGACCATCGAGACCCTCGAACGCCGCCTTGCGCAGCTGACGCAGGATATCGCCCGTGAAGCCGGGTTGAACCGGGATGCGGGCGAAACCATCGAACAGCTTGAATGGGAGGCCAAGGAACTGGCCAAGGCCAGTGAAGGCCACGCCGATGCGCTCGCAGCGGCTCAGGCCGAGGCAAAAGAGGCCGCCAGTGTGTTGCAGACCCGCGAGAGCGATCTGGCCGCCCGGACCGAGGACGCAGCCCGTTTGGCCGCACGGCATCAATCGGCGCAGCGGTATCTCGATGACACGGGCAAGCTGAAAGCCCGTGCGGAAAGCGAGGCTGACAAGGCGCGCGAGGCACAGGCCCATGCGCGTGATGTGCTGAGCCGGGCGGAAGCAGAAAAAGCGACAGCCAAGTCGTCAGAGGCCGAGGCACAGGCGCTGGCGCAGCGGGCGGAAGAAACACTGAGTGCGGCGGAAACTGCGCGCTCGGAGACGCAATCGCGCGAGGCGATTGCACGCGCCGAACGCTCGGAAGCTGAAGGCGAAGCCAATGCGCTGCGCGCGGAGGCGTCTGCTTTGGCGAAACTGCTTGAGCGCGACACAGCCGAGGGCGGCCAGATCATGGATCGCCTCCAGGTCGAGCAAGGGTTTGAAAAGGCGTTGGGCGCGGCGCTGGCCGATGATCTTCGCGCGCCGGAGGTGGACGGGGACGGCCCGTCCGGCTGGTGTCTTTTGCCCGATTACGACCGCGCCGCGCCGCTTCCCGAAGGCGTCACGCCGCTCTCGCGCCATGTCTCGGTTCCCGGAGTTTTGCGCCGTAGGTTGGACCAGATCGGTCTGGTGGGCAGCGATGATGGCGCCCGGCTTCAAGCGGCGTTGCAACCGGGCCAGCGGCTCGTGTCTCTTGAGGGGGACCTGTGGCGTTGGGATGGGTTCCGCGCCTGGGCTGAGGATGCGCCATCTGCGGCGGCCCTGCGCCTGGAACAGCTCAACCGTCTGGAGACGTTGAAGCAATCTCTCGAGCAAGCCACGCAGCGCATGGAGGCCGCACGGGCGGCCCATGACACTTTGACAGCGCGGCTGACCGAGCTGACAGAGGCAGACAAGTCTGCGCGCGAGGCGCGCCGGGAGGCGGACAAACAGCTCACCGATGCAACCCGTGCGGTCAACCGCGCGGAGGCGGAAGCTGAGCTGGCCGATGGGCGTCTGGAAAGCTCTGGCCTTGCGGTGCAACGCTATGAGGAAGAGGCGCAGGCGGCTGCGCTGCAGGTCGCGGAAGCGCAACGTGCTCTGGCAGACCTGCCCAACCTCGATGCGGCGCGCGCCCTGGTCGAAGACCTCAAGATGACGGTCGAGGCGAGCCGCATGACGATGATGGCCCGCCGCTCGAGCGCGGATGAGCTGCGCCGGGAGGGCGAGGCCCGCACCGCGCGCAGCCAACATGTGACCAAGGAATTGTCCGGCTGGCGGCACCGTCTCGAAACAGCGGAAAGGCGCGCAGGCGAGCTCACCGAGCGCAAGCTGACAACCGAAGCGGAATTGGAAAGCGCACGCAAAGCACCCGATAGTTTGGCGGCGCAGCGCGAAGAACTGCAAGATGCCATTTCCAAAGCCGAGGCGCGGCGGGCTGATGCCGCGGATGCGCTTTCGAAAGGCGAAGCGGGCGCGCGCGACGCGATTGCAACCGAGCGCGATGCCGAGCGGCTGGCCTCAGATGCGCGCGAGGCGCGGGCTGCGGCGAAGGCGCGGGCAGAGGCGGCTCTTGAAGCCGTGCAGGCCGCCGCAGAACGTATCCGCGAAGAACAGGACGCCTCACCGGAGCGGTTGCTGGAGGTGTTGGATGCAAATCCTGATGCCATGCCCGAAGCCGATGCCATCGAAGCGGATGTGAACCGTCTCAAACGACAGCGCGATGCGCTGGGTGCCGTCAATCTACGCGCTGAGGAAGACGCCAAAGAGGTGTCGGCGGAGCATGATGCCCTCGTCGCGGAAAAGGCGGATCTGGAAGAGGCGGTAGCGACCCTGCGCTCGGGCATTGCCAGCCTCAACAAGGAGGGGCGCGAGCGTCTGCTGACGGCCTTTGAAGAGGTCAATCGCAATTTCTCGATGCTCTTTACCCATTTGTTCGGCGGGGGTGAGGCCAATCTGGTGCTCGTTGAAAGCGATGATCCGCTTGAGGCGGGGCTGGAGATCATGTGTCAGCCGCCGGGCAAGAAACTCTCCACCTTGTCGCTGCTGTCCGGGGGCGAGCAGACGCTGACGGCGCTTGCGCTGATCTTCGCGGTGTTTCTGGCCAATCCGGCACCGATCTGTGTGCTGGACGAGGTGGATGCGCCTCTGGATGATGCCAATGTCACACGATTCTGCGATTTGCTCGATGAGATGTGCCGTCGGACGGACACACGCTTTTTGATCATCACACACCATGCCGTAACGATGAGCCGCATGGATCGGCTTTTCGGTGTCACGATGGCGGAGCAGGGGGTCAGCCAGCTGGTCTCGGTGGATCTCAAACGTGCGGAGACGCTGGTCGCGTGATCGTGTGTGCGGGGCACGTGCATTCAGGCTAGAACAGAACAAACCCTGTTTTGGAGATCCCCATGCGCATCCTTCTTGCTCTCATTTTGTGTCTGCCCAGTGCTGTGTCAGCGCAGAGCTGGAGTTTGCGGGAAGGCGATCAGGTGTTTGAGCAAACATCGCTGGATGCCCGTTTGCGCGGCGAAACATTGACTTTTTTTGATAATGGGCAGTCCGAGTTTTACAGCGATGGCCGGTATACCTATACCTACGCCAACGATGGTGGCGTTGGATATGGTTACTATGAGGTTATGACCGACAGCTCCGTTTGCATTGAATTTGTTAACGGGTTTTCGCGCTGCGACGCCTATGTTCTGGACGCTGCTGGGCGATTGGTCGTTGTGACAGAGGCCGGAGATCGCTTTCCCGTGCGCCCTTGACGCTGGGTAAGCAAGAACCCGCCGAGGTTAACGACCGGACGGTGGCGATTCACCTTTTGTTAGGGATTTGTCAGCAGATTCATCACTATGCGAGATAAACTTTATACCGGTACGACCATGGATGTTCTGATTGTGGTCTCCAACCGCCATCTTGGCGCGCTTTGGTCGCGTCATCTCGAGCGTATTGGCGCGACGGTCTCCTTGGCGAATTCGCAGGAGGACGCGGTGCATGTGCTGCAGGAATCCGCGAAAGATGTGATTATCCTCGAACTGACATTGGAAGACGGGGCTGCATTGGCGGTGTCAGATTTTGCAAGCTACCGCCGCCCGGAGGCGAAGGTGATCTTCATTTCCAACGGGCGGTTTTTCAGCGACGGTTCGATTTTTCATCATTGCGCCAATGCCTGCGCGGTTGTTCCGAGCGCGACACGCCCTGAGGATCTTGCGGCGCTCGCAGAGCACCACGCGACCCACTAGGCCCGTTCAGAGCGCGCCGCGGCCGTGCGGCGCATCATAATCCAGTACCGGATTGAGCGGAATGATCCTGTGCGGGTTAATGGTCTCGTGGCTATAGTGGTAATGCCGGACGATATGCGCCATGCCGACCGTCTGTGCGACACCGGGCCATTGATAGAGCTCGCGCAGGTAACCCCAGAGATTTGGGTAATCCACGATGCGCTTGCGATTGCATTTGAAGTGCAGGTGATATACGGGATCAAAGCGAATGAGCGTCGTGAAGAGGCGCCAATCGGCCTCGGTCAGCGTCGCCCCCATCAGGTAGCGCTTGGTTGACAGACGGTCCTCCAGCCAATCCAGCGTCTCGAACAAGGGGACCACGGCCGCGTCATAGGCGCTCTGCGACGTGGCGAAGCCGCATTTGTAAACGCCGTTGTTGAGCGTGTCGTAGATACGCGCGTTCACGGCCTCAATGTCTTCGCGCATGGCTTCGGGCCAGAAATCGAGCGTATTTCCAGTGAGGCCATCGAATGCGGAATTGAACATTCGGATGATTTCCGAGCTCTCGTTGCTCACGATGGTGTTTTGCGCCTTGTCCCACAGGATGGGCACGGTGACGCGACCGGTCATCTGTGGTTCGGCCATCAGGTAGATGTCACGGGCGAAGGCTTTGCCATGCAGCGTGTCGCCGGTGGCGCCATCGTCATCGGTTTCGAACGTCCAGCCATCCGAGAGCATATCGGGATGCACCACCGAGATGTCGATGTGATCCTCCAGTGATTTGAGGCTCCGGAAGATCAGCGCCCGGTGTGCCCAGGGACATGCCAGCGAGACATAGAGATGGTAGCGGCCGCTTTCTGCCTTGAAGCCGCCTGTCCCGGATGGGCCCGCGCGGCCATCTGGGGTGATCCAATTGCGAAACTTGGCCTCGGAGCGTTCGAAGGCCCCATTACTGGATTTGGTGTCATACCATTGATCGCGCCAGACGCCGTCTACGAGCAAGCCCATGAAAACTCTCCTTGTGTTGCGCTAAAGCTAGCGCAACCGGCGTCTTTGCGTAACCTCGGCGGGCCAACAGGCCCTGTGCGCAGGCGCACAGGCTCAGGGCATTGAGAGGGGGCTCTGCCCCCGTCACGCCCTGCGGGAGCAGGGCGCGCCTCCCCCGAGGTATTTGAGGACAAAAGAAGGATGGGGCGCTTATTGCAGATCCTTAAATGCGTCATGCAGGCGGCTTACGGCTTCTTCGACATTGCGCCTTTGGGTTGCGATGTTGAAGCGCAGGAAGCTCTCTCCGCCGGTGCCGAAGATGCTGCCTTGATTGGGCGCGATCCGCGCTTGCTTGAGGACGCGATCCGAGATTTCTGATTGCGACATGCCTGTCCCCGCGAAATCGACCCAGGAGAGATAGGTTGCCTCGAGCGGCATAGAGGAGATGCCGGGAAGCGCATTGAGCCCCTCATCCAGCAAACGGCGGTTGCCATCCAGATATGAGATGAGATCCTCGAGCCAGGCTGCGCCATCGGGAGAGTAGGCGGCTGTTGGCATGTGGATCTGGAAGGCTTCTGTCGTGATGTAGAGCGCTTTCAGCCGTGCATCAAAACGGGCGCGCAGGTTCGGGTCATGGATGATGACATTGCCCGAGTGCATGCCGGCGAGATTGAAGGTTTTGGTGGTGGACGACATCATGATCACACGATCCGAGATTGTCTCGTCTATCATTGCCATGGGGATGTGCTTGCTCCCTGGGTAGACCAGGTCGTGATGAATTTCATCGCTGATGATGAGCAGGTCATGGCGTTTGGCGAAGTCTGCGACGCCCTGCAATTCGGCGCGGGTCCAGACGCGCCCGCCGGGATTGTGGGGGGAGCAGAGGATCAGCATCTTTTCCTGACCGGTCATCTGCGCATCATAGGCTTCAAAATCAAAGCCGTAGCGTCCATCTGTCAAGGTCAGGGGGCATTCCACCACACGTCGGTCGGCGGCGTTAATGACCCGAGCAAAAGAGTGATAGACGGGTGTGAACAGCACGATGCCATCGCCGGGGGCGGTGAAGGTATCGAGGCAAATGCCGATGCCGTTCATCAAGCCGTGGGTGGCAAAAATCGCATCGGGATCGACGTCCCAGCCATGCCGCTCGCGCATCCACCAGGTGATGGCGTTGTGATAGGCCGTCCGGTCTTTGCCGACATACCCGTAAATGCCCTGGTCCACGAGGTCCTGCATGCAGCGGGTCACGCTTTGGGGCGGGCGGAAATCCATATCAGCCACCCACATGGCAAGCCCATCGCTTGCGGGCACGCCAAACAGCGGCTCCATATCGTCCCACTTGTTGCACAGCGTATTGCGACGCTCGATTACCTCGTCAAACTTGCTCACCGATTACACTCCATTCGGCTGATTCCTGAAAAACTCCATCACCGAAGGACGCACGGATTGTTCTCCGCGGTGCCGGGCGGCATGAATGACCTGACGCAGATCGTCAAGGTTCGTCCGCCTGAGCAGACTTTTGACCGGGCCAATGGAGGCCGGACGCATCGACAGCGTGCGCAGGCCGATGGCGGCAAAACAGGCGGCCTCAATCGGCCGGCCAGCATCTTCGCCGCAAAAGCTGAGAGGTGTTTCGGTCCGTACGCAGCGCTCGACGATTTGCTCGATAAAACTCAGGAAAGAGACGTTCAACGTGTCGTAGCGACGGCGCACGCGCTCATTCTCGCGATCGGCCGCAAAGAAGAATTGCTTGAGGTCATTGCCGCCAATCGAAAGAAACTCCACGTCCTGAAAGAATTTCTCGGGCGCGAAGGCAAGAGAGGGCGTCTCCAGCATGGCACCCACGCAGAGCCGTTCTGGCAGCACATGGCCCAGTTTCTTTTCGCGGGCGAGCGCTTTATCCACCTCGGCGCGGGCGGAGCGGAATTCCTCGTATTGCGCGACGAACGGAAACATGACCGTCAGCGGGCGGCCATCGGCGGCTCTGATCAGCGCCTGAAGCTGCATGCGCATGACGCCCGGTTTGTCGAGACCCACGCGGATCGCACGCCAGCCCAAGGCCGGGTTCGGCTCGTCTTGGGGTTTCATATAGGGCAAGACCTTGTCGGACCCGATGTCGAGCGTGCGAAACACGACACGTTTGCCTTGGGCCGCATCGATGACGCGTTTGTAGAGCGCGGCCAGCTCGGTCCGCTGGGGCATCTGGTTGCGCACGAGGAACTGCAACTCGGTGCGAAAGAGCCCCACGCCCTCGGCGCCTGAGCTCTGAAGTGAGGGAAGGTCGGCCATCAGGCCGGCATTCATGTGCAAGCCGATGGTCTTGCCGCAAGGGGTCAGCGCGGGCTTGTCGATCAGGGAGGTGTAGCGCTCCTGCGCTTTGGCCTGCATGGCCATCTTGTCCCGGAAGGCGCTGACAACGGTATCATCAGGGCGCAGGTGCACGATGCCCTGATCCCCATCGACCATGATGTGGTCCCCGTTGAGAGCCTCTGTCGCCACGCGCCCCGCGCGGATAACCAGCGGAATGGCGAGTGCGCGCGCAACAATGGCGGCATGCGAGCCAACGGAGCCTTCCTCCAGCACGATGCCCTTGAGCGATCGGCCGTAGTCGAGCAATTCCGCAGGGCCGATGTTGCGCGCAATCAGGATCGGATTATCAGGCATGTCAGCGCCGGTTTGGGCGCCTTGTCCCGTGAGGATGCGCAAAAGGCGGTTGGACAGATCGTCCAGATCGCTCAAACGCTCGCGCAGATAGCTGTCGGAGGCCTGTGCCATGCGCGTGCGCGCGATGCTTTGTTCTTTCTCGACAGCGGCCTCGGCGGAGAGGCCCGCGCCGATATCTTCTTGCATGCGCCGCATCCAACCCTTGGAATTGGCGAACATACGATAGGCCTCAAGGACTTGAATTTGCTCGGAATCCCGAGCCCCTGCCAGCATTTGATCCACGCTGACGCGGAGTTGATCGACCGCCTCTTCCAGCCGCTCCACTTCCCGTGCCGGATCATCGGCAACCACATTGGTCACCACCACGCGGGGCTCGTGCAGCCAGACATGGCCCTCGGCGGCGCCTTCCTGCGCAGTGACGCCGCGGATCAGAAACGGCTGGGTATGGCGCGCTTTGAGGGCAGCGCCCTCGCCGGTAAAGGCGCCAAGCTCTGTCATCTCCGCCAAAACCATGGCCACGACTTCGAGCGCATAGACCTCGTCGGCGGAAAACTCACGCGCTTGCTTGGATTGGACCACCAGAACGCCAAGCGCTTCGCCCAGCCGCTGGATCGGGATGCCGCAGAAGCTGGAGAAAATCTCCTCGCCTGTCTCGGGCATGTAGCGGAAGCCGCGCTCCGAGGGAGCATCTGCCGTATTCACGATACGACCGGATTTGCCCACGCGCCCGACGAGACCCTCGCCCAGTTTCATACGGGTCTGGTGCACCGCGTCGGGATTGAGGCCTTCGGTTGCACAAAGCTCCAGCGTTTCCTCATCGCGAAAAAGATAGATGGAGCACACTTCCGTGCGCATGGATTCAGCGATCAACTGTGTGATGTGATCGAGCCGTTCCTGCCCGGCCGCTTCGCGCGCCATGGCATCACGCAGTCGTCCCAGAAGCTTTCGGCTTTCGCTTTCAGCGGTCTCTACCATGCTTGGCCTGTCTCCTCGTGCGGCCCCATTCAGGGGGGCTGCTTTCTCCTTTGGCGTGTATGGTTAGAGCATGTGGCGCTGCTGAGGAAAAGGACTGATCGACCGTGCCCCGGTCGCGCGGGCGGGCCGAGGCAAAAAAACGCCCCGCTGCGTTGTGGCACAGCGGGGCAGGGTGCGAGGAAGACGTCGCACCAGTATGACCGGGGAGTACGTCGGTCAGACTTTCGGCAAGTCCCAGAAAGGGCGCTTTGATTCTTCATCCGCCTCATGGCGGGTCAATCCAATGTCGCGCAACGCTGCATCATCCAGTTTTGCCAGAGACTGACGTTGGCGCAGCAGGCCTGCGTAGTTGGACAGGATGGCCCAGAGACCAGCGCGATGGCCTTGTGTTTGAGCAGCTTTGGCAACGGGGAAATCGTGGGATGCTGTTGTGAAGGCCATTGTGAAATTCCTTTGTGTGATCAGGTGTTCGTGTTGTCTGACCTCACATTGCCTCTTTGCGCGGATGCGTTCTGTGAAGCGCTTCACATAGTTTGATGTTTTTGGGAAAAAATTCCCCTTGGCGCGCAAGAACGTGTGTTTCTTGAGGTTTATGCCTCGGAAATGTCGCGAATTTCCCGTGCGTTTGCTGCAATCCAAGTTTTGAATTTGCTCGACTATGTGTGTGTGTGGACTGGCAAATGGGCCTACTTGAGAAGGAATTGGTGTACCCTGGGTCTCAGGCCTCGGCGCCCGATATCTTCGTCATGGCAAAGGCCTATCGGAACGCAGCTCAGGCGCTGCTCCGCTCAGGGCTTGCAAGCTCGGGCGCTGATGGAGCCCCTGTTCGCATGTGTTGTTTGCATTCTGTCGAGCTTTGCCTGAATGCCTATCTGAGACACAAGGGCGTCTCCGCAGGGCAGATCCGCGCGCGTTTGCACAATGTGTTTGATCCTGAGTTCGCGCATGATCTCAGGCTGCGCAAGAAAACGGCGCGACACTTGCTCTGTGTCTCGACATCGCGCGAATACCTGATGACGCGCTATGCGCCTGAGCGGCTTGCAGACATGTCTCAGATGAACCGGATGACGGCCACGGCTGAAGAGGTCTTGAAAAAGACCGGCAAACATCTGGGCATTGAAGCCTGATCTTAACTCGTTTGCGCGCGCATCGCTTGGTTGCCTGTCCTGCTCCGAGGCTCTGACATAGGGATGGCAGAACATCCGCTGCTTGGGACGTCTTGGTGGGCGTTAGACTTTTCGCGCCGCAGTGTAGACGCGCGGCGCTGTGCCGGGCTGGACGTAGGTGTCTTCGATCACGAAACCTGCCGCTTCAATAGCGGCCACAAGATCGGTTTGCGAGAAGCTGCGCACGAGGGGGGCTTTGCCGATCAGACGCATGGCCGGAATGATCCAGGGCAGAAACCACGCGCCATCTTTGAGAACAGCGGTCTTTGCAAAAAAGAGCCCGCCTGCGGGCAGCTTGCCGTGAATGCTGCGCAGAACGCTGTGTTTGTCGTCCACGAGATGCAGAAGGTTAAGCGCCAGGATCACGTCATGCGGGCCCTCGGGCAGACCTTCGGCAGGCGCCACCGAGAAGTGCAAGTGCGGCAGATTGGCGGCTGCGTGCTTGCGCTTGGCGATGTCAATCATATGTCCGGAGATGTCTGTGGCGTGGTAGTGCGCCACATCTCCGGCCAGCTCCAGAGCGGTCGTGCCGGTGCCGCATCCCAGCTCAAGAACCCTGTGGGATGGTTTTAGCCGCGCGCGCATGCGCTCGCGCGTCTCGACATAGGCAGCCATATCCTCAATGGGATCGCGTGCGTATTTCTCAGCGACTTTATCCCAGAAGGCGACGCTCGTCATTGAGCCTCAGCCCGCCGTTTTCTCTAGCTCAAAGGCATCATGCAGCGCCTGAACCGCCAGCTCCATGTACTTGCGATCGATCAGCACGGAGATCTTGATCTCGGACGTGGTGATGACATTGATGTTGATGCCTTCATCCGAGAGCACCTGGAACATCTTGGCCGCAACGCCTGCATGGCTGCGCATGCCGATCCCCACGACCGAGACTTTGGCCACGGCGGTGTCGGCCACGATATCGTGGAAGTTGATGTCGCCCGCGGATTTGGCGTCCAGCATGGCTTTCTCGGCACGGGCCACCTGATCGGTGGGGCAGGAGAAGGTCATGTCCGTGCGCCCTTCCTCCGAGATGTTTTGCACGATCATGTCGACATTCACGCCCGCTTCCGACAAAGGCCCGAAGATCGCGGCTGCGATCCCGGGGCGGTCGGCCACGGAAATGAGGGTCATCTTGGCTTCATCGCGGCTGTAGGCCACGCCGGAGACAACGTTGAGTTCCATGATTTCCTCCTCATCGCAGACGAGCGTTCCGGCTTCGTCGCTTTGTTCTTCAAATGAACTGACAACCCGCAGCTTCACATTGTAGCGCATCGCCAATTCGACAGAGCGGGTCTGCAGGACCTTGGCGCCCAGCGAGGCGAGCTCCAGCATCTCCTCGAATGCGATCTTGTCGAGCTTGCGGGCCTTTTCGCAGATGCGCGGGTCCGTGGTGTAGACGCCGTCGACATCGGTGTAGATATCGCAGCGCTCTGCCTCGAACGCGCCGGCAAAGGCCACTGCCGTGGTGTCGGAGCCGCCGCGGCCCAGCGTTGTGATGCGGCCTTCCTCGGAAATCCCCTGAAAGCCGGCCACAACGGCAACCCTCATGCCTTCGGCGAATTTGCCGTTGATGTTGTCCGTGGGGATCTCGGTGATCCGGGCGGAGGCGTGTTGCGAGGTGGTCTTGAGCGGTACTTGCCAGCCTTGCCAGGAGCGCGCGGGCACGTCCATTTCCTGCAAGGTCAGCGCCATAAGCCCCGCCGTCACATTCTCGCCGGACGACACAACCGCATCATATTCGCGCGCGTCATAGAGCGGCGATGTTTCGTTGACCCAGCCCACAAGCTCGTTTGTCTTGCCCGACATGGCGGAGACGATGACGATCACGTCATAGCCCTTGGCCACTTCGACGCCCACGCGTTTGGCCGCGCGGCGGATGCGGTCGAGATTGGCGACAGATGTGCCGCCGAACTTCATCACGAGAACAGGCATGGGCCCCTCACTGGATCACTTCGCGCGCGGTGTAGTGGGCGCGCGCATCAGACGCAAGGTGCGCCCTGTCGCAGGCGCCGCGCGCGCGTGCTCAGGCGTTGGCCAGTTTTTCTTCCCGCGCCGCGCTCAATCGCGCGAAGTCATCCCCCGCATGGTAAGACGAGCGCGTCAGTGGCGTGGCCGAGACCATCAGGAAGCCCTTGCCAAAGGCGGCTTTCTCGTAGGCCTTGAACTCATCAGGATGCACGAAGCGATCTACCGCATGGTGTTTGGGCGTCGGCTGAAGATATTGCCCGATGGTCAGGAAATCGATGTCTGCGGCGCGCATATCATCCATGACCTGCATCACCCCCTGACGGTCCTCGCCAAGGCCCACCATAATCCCGGATTTCGTGAAGATCGACGGATCGAGCTCCTTGACCCGTTGCAACAGGCGCAGCGAATGGAAATAGCGCGCGCCAGGGCGCACTTCGGGGTAGAGACCCGGTACGGTTTCGAGGTTGTGATTGAACACGTCAGGCTTGGCGTCCACGACAACTTCGAGCGCCTCGGGTCCGCATTTGATGAAATCCGGTGTCAGGATTTCGATGGTCGTCTTGGGCGAGCGATGCCGGATGGCGCGGATGGTTTGCGCAAAATGCTCGGCGCCGCCGTCTTCCAGATCGTCCCGATCAACTGACGTGATCACCACATGGTTCAGCCCCAGTTTCTGGACGGCATCGGCCACGCGTCCGGGCTCAAAAGCATCAAGCGTCTGCGGCTTGCCTGTGGCGATGTTGCAGAAGGTGCAACCGCGGGTGCAAATCTCGCCCATGATCATCATGGTGGCGTGGCCCTGGTTCCAGCATTCCCCGGCGTTGGGGCAGCCCGCCTCTTCACACACCGTGACAAGGCGGTTCTCGCGCATGATGCGGTGGGTGTCCTCATAGCCCTTGCCCGTGGGCGCTTTTACGCGAATCCAATGGGGCTTTTTCGGCTGGGGGTTATCCTTGCGATGCGCCTTCTCTGGATGGCGCTGTTCGGGCAATTTGAGGTCTCGCATCGGTTTTTCCCCGCGAAGTGTCTGGTGTCGTTGCGTCATAACATACGTGTCTGCGGTGGGAATTGCGAGTTCCGCAAAGCTGTCATGCTGTCGCGCATCCCCATGTTAACGAGTTTGCCCACCGCAGGCGCTTGTCTCAACCGCCGGGCCGAGAATAACCTTGCAATGTGGAGAAAGCGTCAACCAGAGTTGCGGGCGCGGGTCTCGACGTCTTCCAGAGCCGCGCGGATGGCTTTGGCGCGGGAGACCGACAACAGGCACAGCGCGATGATCAAGCCCAGCGAGACGCCGTAAGCTGTGAGCACATAAAAGGCATAGGCTCCAAGATCCGGCATCATGCCATCCTTTCGCGCGCAAGCAGGGCGCGCATGCGTCGCGCGCGAATTTCTGTCTGTGTGCGCACCAGAACCAGAACAATGAAGAGCGCCACGAACCCGGCGAGCGTCACCACAAGGGGTAGCCAGAAGACGTCCGAGATATTCTCTTCCTTGTCGAGGCTGAGTGACGCACCCTGATGCAGGCCCTGGTTCCAGAAAAGCACGGCATAGCGCGACAAGAGCGCAAAGACCGATCCGACGAGGCAAAGAACAGATGTCAAATCCGCGGCCGTGTCATCGTTTTCAATAGCGGACCACAGCGCGATGTAGCCCAGGTAAAACAGGAACAGCACGAGAAAGGACGTGAGCCGTGGGTCCCATTCCCACCATGTGCCCCACATCGGTTGGCCCCAGATCGCGCCTGTGAAGAGCCCGATCACGGTCATCACAGCGCCGATGGGCGCAGCAGCGCGTGCGGCCAGCGCCGAGACGTGGTGCCGTCGGATGATCCACACAAGCGATGTCACGAGCATCATCAGCCACGCATTGATTGCAATGAAGGCGGATGGCACGTGCACATAGATAATTTTGACGGTGGATCCCTGCCGGAAATCATCGGGCGTGAAGAAAAATCCCCAAATCAGACCAACAGAAATCAGCCCGATTGCAATCACCCACAGCGCAGGGATCACCTTGCTTGTGGTGTCGATGAATTTCTTAGGATTCGCGTATTCCCAAAGACTTGCCATGGCTCAGGTGTATTCCGCGCGGCTTACAAGCTCAATTGACAATATCGCGCAGGTCTCAATAGGCATGGTCTTCCCCGTCCCATGTGCGAAAACACCCGGTGGTCTCCATCGAAAGCGCCTGAAACTCGCGGGTTAGGCCCTTGGCTGAGGCATCGGCGGGGATGTTGGCCTCAGGCCCTCCCATATCTGTGGGGACCCAGCCGGGATGGTAGATACCAACGGCGATTCCGTCCGCTTTCAGGTCCGAGGCAAGGTTGCGCCCGATGTTGAGGGCGGCGGCTTTGGAGGCGCGGTAGATGTATGAGCCTCCCGGTGCGCGTGTATGGCTGGCCATCATGCTGGAGATGATGGCGATCTTTGCGCCCTTCGTGGCGCGCAGATGCGGCAGCAGCGATTGCACGGTCAGAAAAACACCTGTCACATTCACGGCAAAGGTATCGGCCCACATCTGCGCGGGAAATCCGGTCTCCAGCGGTGCGCCTTTGTCGAAATAGACGCCGGCATTGCAGACAAGCAGGTTCAGCGGCTTTCCATCCAGCGACGCGGCGAAGGCTGCCAGACTGTCGGTATCGGTGACATCAAGCGGCGCAAGTCCCGCCTGACCACCTCGCGCGGTCCCGGTCACGTCCCAGCCGTGAGAAGTGAACTCCGACACAAGTTGTGCGCCAATGCCGCGGTTGGCGCCTGTCACGACAGCATGCATGGGCCGTCTCCTCAGTTGGATTTGTTGGTGGGTCGGAAGGGCAGGGGTGCCACGGGCACACCCTCATCGATCAGCGCCTTGGCCTCATCAAGCTTGGCCTCGCCATAGATCGAGGTCTCGGGGGTCTCGCCCAAGTGCATCTCACGGGCCTTTTTCGCAAAATCGCCACCCACGTATGTGGCGTTGTCCTCGACATGTTTTTTCATGGCGGCCAGCATCTGCTCTGGCGGTGACGCAGGCGTGCTCAGCGTGTCCGTCGTGTTGGACTTGAGCGCGACGCGAGGCGCCATTATGTCTTTGACCACATCGCTCGATCCGCAAATGGCGCAGGACAAATGACCGGACTTCGCCAAAGCCTCATAGGCATCAGCGGACTGGAACCAGCTTTCAAACCGGTGGTCATCCTCACATTTCAACGCGTAGCGGATCATGTTTGCGGCCCTGATTTCATGATCAGAGAAATATACGTCCCAGATGCAAGTTCAAGAGACAGGGGTTGCGGCCTAGCCACGCAGCAGGCTTGGGTCAAAGGCCTTCAAAATGGCCTTCAACTCAGGTTCTGCAACCTGAAGCGATGCCTTTTTGGGGGAAAACCACTTCCGCTTGCGCTCTGCGCGCTCGGGGAATTCCTCCGCCAGTTTCTTGACACGCACAGGGTAGACCAGAACCGCGCAAGGCAGATCCGGCGCGTCCTCATTGGTCTTGAGATAGGAATAGAGCCCCAAGCACTGCTCGAAGGCCCGGCCTTTCACGCCTGCTTCTTCCCAGGCTTCGGTGGCGGCGGCTTGGGCCGGGGTCACGTCACTCATGGGCCACCCTTTGGGCAGGATCCAGCGTTTCGTGGTGCGCGACGTGATGAGCAGGATTTGAGGTTTGTCTTTGACAATACGATAGCACAGCGCACCGAATTGGGTACGCAGATCGCGTTTGTTGACACCGCGCATGTTCAACGGTGCTTGTCGGAAAGCTAAAACGGACATCTACCTGCTCAGTTTTGACATGACTATAGGTCAAGCAAATGGAAATTACCAGTAAACACAGTGTAAAGCCGTCTACGTTACCAAGGGGTTAAGCGGCAATCAGGCTCAGAATGCGCGCGACGATCGGCTCTGGCGAACCGCTTTGGGCGCAGATTTCGGCGCTTCGGTGGGCCAGAGAAGAGCGGCGCTCACCATCGCGAAGCTCTAGCAGAAGGTCTGCGATGTCTTTGGAGGTTGATGCCTGAAAGGCGCCACCGCTGGTGTCCAGACGGCGGTAAATCTCGCGGAAGTTGGACGTATAGGGCCCGTGCAGGAGGGCGCACCCATGCGCGGCAGGTTCGAAGGGCGTGTGGCCGCCCCGGTTGATCAGGGATCCGGCCACGAAACAGATCCGGGCCAATTCATAGAAAACAGGCATTTCGCCCATGGTATCGGCGAGATACACGCCGCCGGTTTCGCATGTTTCGTGACGTGTGCGCTGCGCAACGTCCAGCCCGCGTTCTTCTGCAAGTCCCCGAATTTTCTCCGCGCGCTCGACATGTCTTGGCGCAAGGATCAAGGTGAGCTCTGGCCAGCTTTCGCGCGCGATGCGGTGCGCCTTGAGGATCATCTGATCTTCGCCGGGGTGCGTTGAGGCCGCAAGCCAAGTGCTTTCACGATCAAAGGCGTTTCGCAAGGCCTCGTCAGGTCCGGCGCGACCCGAGGGGGTATAAAGCGCCTTGAGGTTGGTGACATCGCCCATCCGGTCACCGCTGAGGCCAAGGCTGCGGAAGCGGCGACGAGACCCTTTGTCCTGCGGTAAAAGCCATCTCACATCCGCCAATAGTGGTCGTGAAATCCAAGTAAACCGCCGCCAGCCACGCGCCGTGCGCCGCGACAGGCGCGCGCCCAGAACAATGACAGGGAGGTCCGCTTGCGCGACGGTGCGCAGCCTGTTGGGCCATAACTCGCTTTCCATGACGACGAGGCCCGCAATGCGCCACGCACGTATCAAGCGCTTGGCGGCCCACCTTGTATCAAACGGGGCCAAACGGGCTTGCGTTCTGGGCAGTTGCCATTTTTGCGCAAGGGCGCGGCCCGTGGTTGAATTGGTGGTGATCAGGATGTGCAACTCAGGATCACGGGCGAGCATGAGGCGCAAAATGCTCTCTGCCGATGCCAATTCGCCCATGGAGGCGGCATGCAGCCAAATGCTGCGCGCGCCGGTTTCAAGTCCACCCGGGGCGACCCCCATGCGCTGCCAAAAATCAGCGCGCGTCTCCCGTCCGCGCGCGACGCGCGTCAGACCCATGAGCGTCAATAACGGGATCAAGAGTGTCAGAAGGAGGCGATAGAAACCCATGCACCTCCCCTAACGCGGCTAGAGCGATTGCGCCACCTTGCGCAGCTCAAACTTCTGGATCTTGCCCGTGGAGGTCTTTGGAAGTTCCTGAAAGACAACAGCCTTGGGCGTTTTGAACCCTGCCAGTTTGGAGCGGGTGAAGGCAATCAGCTCATCGGCCTCCACGGCATGCCCATCCTTGAGCTCGACAAAGGCGCAAGGAACCTCGCCCCATTTCTCGTCGGGCTTGGCGACGACAGCGGCGAGCAACACGGCATCATGGCCCATGAGGCAACCCTCAACTTCCACCGACGAGATGTTTTCGCCGCCTGAAATGATGATGTCCTTGGCGCGGTCGGCGATCTGGATATAGCCATCGGGGTGCTGCACCGCGATATCGCCCGAATGAAAGTAGCCGCCTTCAAAGGCGTCTTCCGTGGCCTTGGGGTTCTTGAGATATCCTTTCATGACGGAATTGCCACGCATCATGATCTCACCCTGCGCCGCCCCATCCATGGGAACCTGCTCCATCTTGGCGTCCATCACGGTGATGTCTTCCATCATGGGGAAGGCCACACCCTGCCGGGCCTTGATGGCTGCGCGCGCGTCGCCTTCCAGCCCGTCCCAACGTGACTCGTCCCATAGGCATTCGGTGACGTGACCATAGGTTTCCGTGAGGCCATAGACCTGCGTGACGTTGAAGCCCAGGGCCTCGATCTTGGCCAGCGTCGCAGGCGCGGGCGGGGCACCGGCGGTAAAGACCTCGACCACGTGTTCAAAATCGCGCCGCTCTTCTTCGGGGGCATTCACGATCATGTTGAGAACGATCGGCGCGCCGCCAAAATGCGTTACGCCTTCATCAGCGATCGCGTCGTAGATGGCCTCTGCCGTGATATCGCGGCAGCACACCAATGTGCCGCCCAGAACGGGCATCATCCAGGTGTGGTTCCAGCCATTGCAGTGAAACAGCGGGACAATCGCCATGAAGACAGGATTCAGTACCATTCGCCACGACACAACCGTGCCCATGGTCATCAGATAGGCGCCCCGGTGGTGATAGACGACGCCTTTGGGGCGTCCCGTGGTGCCGGACGTGTAATTCAGCGCAAGGCTTTCCCACTCGTCCTCGGGCATATGCCACGCGAAATCGGGATCGCCGGTCTCCAGCAGGGCCTCATACTCCATGTAATGGCCATGGGCATGCACGCCGCCATGATCATCGGCCACTTCGATCAGCTTGGGCTTGGGCCCCTCCATCCGCTCCAGCGCTTCAGCCGCCAGCGGCAGGAACTGGGGATCCACGAGAACGACCTTCGCGCCTCCGTGGTCAAAGATATAGGCGACCGTATCAACATCGAGCCTCGTGTTGATCGTGTTGAGCACCGCACCGCAGGCGGGCACGCCGAAATGCGACTCGGCCTGCGCGGGCAGGTTGGGCAGCAGCGTCGCCACAACGTCGCCCGGCGCCACGCCCATTTTCGTCAGGGCAGAGGCCAGTCGTGAGCAACGCGCATAATACTCCGCATAGGTCTTGCGATGGGGGCCATAGACCACGGCGAGCTTGTCAGGGAACACGCGCGCGGCGCGCCGCAGATGCGACAAAGGCGTCAGCGGCACGTAATTCGCCGCGCATTTCTCCAATCCGGTTTCGTCTGCCATCCAACCCATCGTGCGCTCTCCCTGTTCACGACCCTGAGAGTCGTTATAAGGCGCGCGCCAATTGCCGCAATAGAGCTTCATGCCCGTATGAGTGCGAACCCTTCCGATACTCGACCCCGCGCCGCGGCGTTGTCCATGCTGACGGGCATGGCCATTATCGGCGCCGTGGACAACACCATCGCGCCTTTGGCGCGCGACATCGGCATCTGGCAGTTTTACTTTATTCGCTCGCTCATGAGTGTTCCGCTCATTCTGCTGGCGGCCTGGTGGGGGCTGGGAAGCGTGTGGCCGCGCAGGCTCTGGGCCGTTGCGTTGCGCGGCGGCGTCATTGCCACGGCCATGGTGTTTTACTTCGGTGCGCTGGCCGTCATCTCCTTACCGCAGGCGTTGGCGGGCCTCTTTACCTCGCCGATCTTTGTGCTTCTGATAACAGCCATGGTCCTTGGCCAAAAGGTTGGGCCGTGGCGGATCGGGGCCGTGGCATTTGGCTTTCTGGGCATTTTGCTGGTCATCGAGCCTTGGGGCGATGCGCCATCGGTTGCGATGCTGATGCCGGTTGTTGGCGGGTTTCTCTATGCGTTCGGCGTGATCGCCACGCGGACCATCTGCTTTGGCGAATCGGTTCTGTCGATGTTGCTTGCGCTCTTTGTGTGTCAGGGCGTGATCGGCCTCGCGGCCCTTGGAGTGCTGGGCGCCGCTGAGGGTGATTTTGTGACACGCGGCTGGGTCTGGCCCATGGCGCCGCTGAGCTGGGCGATCCTTGCGGTGCAAGCGGTGGGCGCTGTCATCGGCGTGGGGTTTCTCTTTCGCGCCTACAGCTTGGGTGACGCCTCCTACGTCACGGTTTTTGAATACTCCGTTTTCGTCTTCGGAGCCTTTTTTGCGTGGCTCTTTTTTGGCGAGCTCGTAAGCGCCACGGCTGCAATCGGTATCGCTCTGATCTGCGGCGCAGGTATTGTCATTGCCTTGCGCGCGCCTGCGGACTAAGTGCCGGAACGGCATAATTTCCGATACAGCTTGCCAGAGTTTGGCTCTAGGCTGCGCGCATGATTATCTCGCGCGGTCGCCGCTATATCTTCGTGCATATTCCTAAAACCGGCGGGACGGCCTTGTCACTGGCCCTTGAGGCGCGGGCCAAGGCCGATGACATCCTGATCGGCGATACGCCCAAGGCGCAGCGGCGCAAGGGGCGGCTCAAAGGGTTGGAGACCCGGGGCAGGCTTTGGAAACATGCCACTTTGGCTGACATCGAGGGATTGGTTGACCCGGGTGAGCTGGAACAACTCTTCTGCTTCACGCTCGTGCGCAATCCGTGGGACAGATTGGTCAGCTATTATCATTGGTTGCGGGCGCAAAGCTTTGCGCATCCGGCCGTCGCTCTGGCGCAATCGGCGGATTTCGATGGGTTTGTGCGAGATGAGGCCACTGCCCGCGCTCAACGCAACACGCCCGCACGCCACTATATGACGGATGCGTCAGGGCAGGAGAGGGCGCAGGCCTATGTGCGGCTGGAACATCTTCGCGATGATCTTGCGCCGGTCGAGGCGCATTTGGGCTTCAAGTTAGACGTCGCGCGCAGCAATGCCTCTGCGCGCGAAAGGGATTATCGCGTCTACTACACAGACACCCTTGCTGCCCTCGTTGCAGAGCTGTGCGCCGAGGACATTGCCCGCTTTGGCTACAGCTTTGACGGCGGCGTGCCTTGATCACAAGGTCTGATCGTAATCGCCAACTTCAGGCTCGGTGCGGATGATTGCATCGATATCTTCAAAGATTGCCCGTAGGTGCGCGTCGCTTTCAGGGCTTTCACACACCACAACAAGATTGGGCGTATTGGAACTCGCGCGGACCAACGCCCACCCGCCATTGGCCAGAATGGCGCGGGCGCCATTGACCGTGACCACCTTTTCGATTTTTGTGCCCCCCAGGCTTCCGCCGCCCTCGGCCAGGTTTTGGACCTTTTCAACCAGCCGCTCGAGCACGGCGTATTTGGTTGTGTCGGCGCAATAGGGCGACATGGTCGGGCTTGAATAGGTGACCGGCAGTGCCTTGCGCAGATCCGACATCGATTTGTCCGGGTTGCGATCCATCAACTTGCAGATCTCAACGGCCACGCGCATGCCGCAATCATAGCCGCGGCCGATTGGCTCCGCGAGAAAGTAATGGCCGGACTTTTCAAAGCCCGCCAAGGCCCCGATCTCTTTGACACGGCGCTTCATGTGGCTGTGGCCGGTTTTCCAGTAATCCGCCGTCACGCCGTTGGCTTTGAGTTCGGGATCAGAGGCAAACAGACCTGTCGATTTCACATCGGCAACAAAGGTGGCGCCGGGATGCAGCTTGGAGAGATCGCGGGCGAGAATGACGCCGACCTTGTCCGCAAAAATCTCTTCGCCTTCATCATCCACAACGCCGCAACGGTCACCATCTCCATCGAAGCCCAAGGCCAGATCTGCGCCGGAGGCTTTGACGGAGCCTGCCATGTCATGCAGCATCTCCATCGCTTCGGGATTGGGATTGTAGTTCGGGAACGTGTAGTCCAGTTCGCAATGGCTCTCGACAACCTCAACGCCCATCCGTCGAAAGAGCGCGGGCGCGAAGGCGGCGGCTGTGCCATTGCCTGTTGCACAGACAACCTTCAGCGGTCGCGTCATCTTGAAATCACCCACAAGGTCGTCGAGATAAGCCTCCTGGACGCCATCGACGAATTCATAAGCGCCGCCGCTGCGAGGTTCGAAATCGCCCTGCAGAACAATGTCGCGCAGCTCGGCCATCTCGTCCGGACCATGGGTCAGGGGGCGTTCAAACCCCATCTTCACGCCGGTCCAGCCATTGGGGTTATGGCTCGCCGTGACCATCGCCACAGCGGGGACATCGAGGTGAAACTGCGAGAAATAGGCCATGGGCGAGAGGGCGGGGCCAATATCCTTGACGGTCACGCCCGCCTGCATCAGCCCCAGCATGAGCGCGTTTTTGATCGACAGCGAGTAGTCACGATAATCATTGCCCACTGCGATCACGGGATCAATGCCGCGACGATGCATTTGTGTGCCCAGACCCAACCCCAGCGCGGTCATGCCGGGCAGATTGATCTCTTCGGGGAACTTCCAGCGCGCATCATATTCGCGAAACCCGGTGGGCTTGATCATCGGACGTTTGAGAAAATCCCAGGTGTTCGGCGCTACGTCATGAAGGGGTTTGTGCATGTCTTGGTCTTTCTGAAGGGAATGGCTGCGGCTGGTAAACGGCAGGGGTCGTCGTTACGCCGTGACTTGTTCGCGCAGGATCGAGGCCGTCAAGGAGAGCATCAAGTAGATGCCTGAAAAGATCAGCAGCGACAGCATCGTGTTTTCGAACTTGCGCGGGTAAGACGGATCTTGCGGCGCGACCGGTTCCACGGAGGTGGTCAGGTAACGCACCTGCGAATTGGCATCGCGCCGGGTCTGGTTCAGCTGCTCCAAAGCAGCTGTGAGCATCAGATCTCGTGTCGCCACATCGGCCTGAGCCAGTTGCACGCGAGAGGCCAGCTCAGCGAGGGATCGCCCATCTGAATTGACCTGGGTCATCTCATTCCGCAGGCGGCTGAGCGTGTCCTCCAACCGCCGGATATCACCCTGTGTGCCATCAACTTTCGCGCGATTTGGGCGCGAGTTATCAAGAAGGGCGGCCAGCTCGATTTCCTTTTCGCGCAGCTGTGTCTCGAACGTATTGATCTGCGTGCGCAGCGAGGTGATCTCGCCTTCGGGATCAATGAGGTCATTCTCAAGCTGCAAGCGGACCAGCCGTTCCTGCGCTTCGCGCCGCGCCTGTTCGGCTTCAACAAGATTGCGCTCGGCATCGCGCACCTGATTTTCACGCTTGCGTTGTGACAGGCTGTCCACACGCTCCTCGGCATAGGTGATCAGGCGCTCCGAGAATTGCGCAGAGACGGCTGGATCAGCTGCGCGCACTTCCATTCGAATCACGCCTTCTGTCGGGTCAAAGCCAATTTTGACGTTTTTCTGATACAGTTTGTGGGCGACTTCATTGGATGCATGTGGCGACAGGCGCTGAATGGGATCTATCCAATCCTGTGCGAAATGGGAGGCAAAACCGGAATCCTCGTCCAGCCGGATCATCGCGTCTTTCGATGTCAGGTAATCCTGAACGGAAATCGCATCGGTTGCGGTGGCAAATTGCGTCCCGGACAAAAGTGATGTCGCGCTGGAGGGGCCGCTCTCCGCTTTGAGGATCAGAAAGGCCGATTTCGTGGCGTACATCGGGGTGGCCACAAAGTAGAAATAGAAGCCGCAAATGAACGTCGGGAGCAGAACGAAAAACAGCAGGCGAGTGACCAGCATCAAGGATTTCTGGCGTCGACGGCGCGCGATATCTCTTTGAATTTCAGCAACTTCCCGGACACGGCGCTGCATTGGGCTCGCGGTGTCGGTGGAAGGAACATTGGCCTCACCCGCAGGAACTGTCTGGGGCAGTTTAGACGGCGCCTCAGCTTCTTTTTGACCCTCGGGCACAACCAATTCGAGCATGTTCACGCGTTGGAACGGGTTGATCCCACGTTCACGCAGCTGGCGCACCGCATCAAAATCTGACGTGACGGCAAGGCCGTGCTTTTGAGCCTGACGCCTTGCCATGCGCAACTGGCGTCCCGTCAGGCCTTCGCGCCGGATGGCGTCGATGTCAGTTTCGCCTGCAACCTGCTGGGCGGAGGCAACGTCGCCTTCACGCAGGGGGGGCGTCGGCGCTTGTGGTTCAGATGGCTTTTCGCCGATCGGGGTATTTGCGCCAAAGTTTTGCGGATCAACAGGCACATCCGGCGCGGCCGCCGGCGGCGGCGCGGTGTTGGCCGCGGGCCCCGTTCCTGCGGAGCGCTTTATGCGAAACTTTTTAGCTTTGGGTTTCGTAGTCATAGAGCTGCTTCGCTTCTTCGAGTGTCTCAAACATGTGCAATTGCCCGTGTACCATGACCGCGGCCTTGCGGGCAAAACGCTCGAGAATTTGCGGTTGGTGTGAGACGATTATGATTGTTGTTGTCCGCAGACGTTCTGCGAGGATATTGGCGGCTTTCCGGTTGAACTCCGCATCGGTTGAATTCGGCATGCCTTCATCGATCAGGTAGATATCGAAATCCAGCGCCAGCATCAGCGAAAACGTGAACCGCGCGCGCATGCCTGAGGAATAGGTGCCCATGGGCTGGTCAAAATATTCCTCGAGACCGCAGAGCCAGCGGCAGAACGCTTCAACGTAGTCGGGATCAAGCCCGTAGAGCTGGGCAATGTATCGTGCGTTCTCGCGGGCGGAATGCTTGCTGACAACCCCGCCCATGAACCCAAGCGGGAAGGAGACCTTGCAGTCTCGGCGGATCTCGCCTTCGTCCGGTTTTTCAAGCCCTGCCATCATCTTGATCAAGGTGGTCTTGCCCGTGCCATTGGGCGCGAGGATGCCCAAGCTTTGACCGAGTTCGACGCGAAAAGACGCGCGCTCAAGGATCACCTTGCGCTGCGTCCCGGTCCAGAAGGACTTGCTCACATTCTCGAACTCTAGCACCTAAACTGCTCCAACGGGCTACCATCTCCTTACCGGAGTTTTCTTAATGGGGTGTTAGGCATTAAATTTGTTCACATTATGACGTCTAGTCTTCGGCAAATCCAACAAATGTGTCCAAATCAGAACAAATGACCTTGCGGCGCATGCTCAAAGCGCAGGCATCTTGCTCATTTGGCCATGATGTCCAGCAGGGGCTGGCCCGGCACTACCGCGACCGAGGCGCGCGGCCCGGGCGCATTACGACCCACCAGCACGGCGACGATTTCCCAACCCGTATGTGTTCGCCGCAATAGCGGCGCGCCCGAATTGCCGGCGACAACTTCGCAATCAGTTGTGATGAGTGGCAGTTGTATCGGCGCCGTCAGACAAGCGAATTGGGCCGTTGGCACATCACGATCCTCGTTTGAGTAAGCCACGACATTGAGAGGTGTGGCAGGGCGCAGAGGCGCGCTGGGCAAGGCCAGCGGAATGGGGGAAATGTCTGTGATGGGATCGGTCAGTTTCAGCAGCGCTGTATCAAAGGGGATTTGATCGGGGGTCATGCCGGCTTGTGGCGCGCGCCGTGGGTCGAGGAAAATGGCTTGCGCGCGCTTGGCGGCCGCGAAATCGTCGCCATGCCGCCCGGCCACGAAGAGGATGGTGATCGGGCGCGGCATGTCCTGGACGCAATGGGCCGCGGTCAGAACCCATTGCGGCGCGATCAACGTGCCGGTGCACAAGGTTGGCGTGTTGAGCCGTCCTCGGTTGATCCGTCCTACGGCCTGAAAGTCTGCGGCCTCGTTGAGTGACAGCGCGTTGCGTTTTGGGGATTGTGCTGCGCCGGGCAGCGCGCCCCACAAGAGGAGCGATAGGGTGGTCACGATGAGAATGCAGCGTCTGGTCATGCCGCATGGGTAACACATTGCGCCTCTGTCATGGTCCTAAAATCTATGTGTAATGTGAGACGCACGAGACGACGATATCCGCGAGTACTCGACTTCGCGGGGCATCGGGCCAGCTATCTCGGGCGCAGATGTGTTCATGAGAAAAAGGGAAGGCAGGGACGATGGAAGAGGCCACCCGCCCTGACGTTTTTGCGGAGATTTCGCGCTGCGAGCTTTGCGCGGATCGCTTTGCTGCGACGCATACAGCCCATGAGCCCCGCCCTGTTTTTCAATATGCCCCGGGTGCAAGGATCCTGCTGGTGGGGCAAGCGCCCGGGGCGAGAGTGCATGCGTCGGGCAGACCTTTCACGGATCCCTCTGGCGACAGGTTGCGCGCGTGGCTGGGGGTTAGCGAGGATGTTTTCTATGACCCCGAGCGCTTTGCCATCTTGCCCATGGCGTTTTGTTTCCCGGGTTATGATGCAAAAGGATCAGATCTGCCGCCTCCGCCGCTTTGTGCGCGAACGTGGCGGGGCAGGATCATGGCGGAGATCGGGGCATTTGATCTGACGTTGCTGGTGGGCGGCTATGCGCAGCGGTATCATCTGCCGGAAAAGGTCGGCGTCACGCAATCGGTCAAGGCGTGGCGCACCCATGCGCCTTCGCTCTTTCCCTTGCCCCACCCGTCCTGGCGCAATACGGCATGGTTGAAGAAAAACCCATGGTTTGACGCGGAGCTGTTGCCAGCCTTGCGCGCGCGGGTAGAGGAGGCTTTGGAATGACGGAGACAATGCTTGATCAGGCACATGCCGCCTTTGCGGCCGCGCCTGAGAACGAGGCTGCACAGGTGAGCTTTTATGGGCGGCTGGCGGCGGCGGAGCTTTTTGTCATGCTGTCGCAAGAGCCTGAGGGAGATCAGATTGTCCCTGAGATCTTTGATCTGGGTGATGCGCGCTTTGTGCTGGTCTTTGATACCGAAGAGCGTCTGGCACGTTTTGCTGACCGGATTGTGCCCTATGTCGCGCTGTCGGGCCGGGCGCTTGCCGAGATGTTGGCCAACCAAAACGTCGGGCTGGCCCTGAACCCCGATGTGGCCCCCTCAAGCATGATGGTGCCCGCCGAGATCGTGGACTGGCTCGCCGGCGCTCTGGAAGCGCGGCCAACGCAGGCAGAGGGACGCCCGGAAGATGTCTTTCCCCCCAAGGGGTTGCCGGAGGGGCTTCTGAAAGCGCTCGACAGCCGGTTGGCCGCCGCGTCGGGGTTGGCGCGTATGGCCTATCTGGTCGGGGTGCAATACGACAGCGGGGCACGCGGACATCTGCTGGGATTTGTCGGCGTTGTGCCCGGCGCTGAGGGCGCGCTGGCTCTTGCAGTGCAGGATGCCTTGACCTTTTCGGGGCTTGATGCGGCGGCGTTGGACGTTGCGTTTTTCGATGAAAGCCACAGCATGTCAGCAGTGCTCGCACGCCATGGTTTGCGATTTGACTTGCCGCAAGCAGAGCAGCCCGCACCGCGCGCCGCGCCAGGTTCGGACCCCGATCGTCCGCCTCTCTTGAAGTAAGGTATTTTGATTGTGCCCGCTGGCGCGGGCGCAGGATTTTTTGGCAGGGGCTTTGCCCCTCGCGCCCTTCGGCCGCTCACCCCAAGGTATTTGGTGACAAAAGAAGGGAAGGGCGCTTTCTCAGGCTTGATCAATAGCCCAGGCGTCGGTCGACCAGATGCTCAAAGGGCGCGCCTTTCTCGCCGTTTGAGATATTTCGGGCGATGACTTGGGCGGCGAGGACGGGCCGTGTTTCTGAGGCCACATGGGGGGTGACCGTGACCTTGGGATGCGCCCAGTAGGGGTGATCTTTGGGCAGGGGTTCGGTGCGAAAGACGTCGAGGGTTGCGTGGCCAATCTGGCCGCTATCGAGGGCTGCGATCAGCGACGTGTCGTCGATCAGGGGGCCGCGCCCGGGATTGATGAGCGCGGCGCCGGGAGCAAGCCAGCTGAGTGTTTCGGCGTTCATGATGTCCTGTGTCGCGGGTGTATCGGGCAGGAGCAGGATCACGATCTGCGCTTGGTCAAGGGAAGGGCGCAACCCCTCGGCTCCATGGTGGCAGATGATGTCCGGTGCGGCTTTTGGGCTGCGTGACCAGCCGTGGGTTTCAAAGCCGACGCTTGTCAGAGCATTGGCACAGGCGAGCCCCAGAGCGCCGAGGCCCAATATCGTGACCTTTCGCTCGGACGCCAGAGGCGGCACGCGGGGGCGCCACGCATGGCTGGGATTGATGATATGGGCGTCCATGCCGAGGTGATGCCGGAGCGTATGGCCGGTGACCCATTCGACCATGCCTTCGGTCAAGCCGCCGCCGACCATGCGCGCGAGCGGGAGGGTCAGGGTTGGGTTATCCACGACAGCCTCCACGCCCGCCCAGAGATTGAGGACGGCTTTGGCGCGAGTGTAGGGGGTAAAATCCTGCAGGAGTGAATTGGGGGCGTAGACGATGTAATCCACCTCGTGGGGCGGGAAATCCAGTCGGAGGTCGACGTCAAGCCCGTCCTCGGTGAAGGCGGCGCGCAGGGGCGTTTCGTATTGATCCCACCGTTCACTCCGGGCGGCAAACAAGACATTGATCATGGCGCGCTGGTCCTACCTTGGTTTGTGCACATGGGCCGATTGCACCAGGCCGAAGCCCAGCAGCAGGATCATCATGGCAGACCCGCCATAGCTCACAAGCGGCAAGGGCACACCCACCACAGGTGCCAAGCCCATGACCATCGACATGTTGACCGCAAAGAACAGGAAGAAGTTGATGGCGATGCCGAAGGTCAAAAGCGAGGCGAAGCGGTTTTGATTGTTGATCGCGGAAATGACGCAGAACACGATGATCAGCACATAAAGGGCCAAGAGCGAGAAGGCGCCCAGAAAGCCGAATTCCTCCGCCAGCGTCGTGAAGATGAAGTCTGTGTGCTTTTCAGGCAGGAAGTTAAGGCGCGATTGCGTGCCTTGCATGAAGCCGCGTCCTGTCCATCCTCCGGAGCCCAAGGCTATCTTGGATTGCGTGATATGATAGCCTGCGCCGAGCGGGTCTGAGGCCGGATCGATGAAGGTATCAATCCGGCGGAACTGGTAATCCTTGAGCAATTGCCACTCGGTCCCCCGGGATTGGAACACAGCCGTGATCAGGCCGATCAGCCCGGCGATCACGGCGCCGAAATAGGCCCAATGCACCCCCGCGATGAACATGACCAGACCGCCTGCGGACAAGAGGAGGATGGCTGTGCCGAGGTCTGGCTGGCGCAAGACGAGGAAGGTGGGCAGCAAGATCAAAAGCACCGGGATCATCACCCAGATGGGCCGTGACGTGCGTTTGAGCGGGAGCCAATCGTAATAGGCCGCCAGTAACATCACCATCGTGATCTTCGTGACTTCCGAGGGTTGAAGCCGGAGCGGACCAAGATCGATCCATCGCTGCGCGCCCATGCCGACGGCGCCGAAAAGTTCTACGCCAATGAGCAGAGCGATGGAGAGGCAATAGGCCAGCACAGCCATATTGCGCCAAAACCAGATTGGCACCATGGCCACGCAGATCATCATCACGAAGCCCACGGCAAAGCGCTTCATCTGCGGCTCCGCCCAAGGGCTGAAAGAGCCACCCGCGACGGAATAGAGCATCAGGAACCCAACGCAGGAGACCGCGAAGAGCAGCAAGGCCAGAGGCCAGTTCAGATACAGAACCTTGCGCCAGCCCGAGGGCGTGTATTTGACACGGTATTCCAAGTAGGACATGTGATGGCGCCCCTATGCCCGATCCGGCGCGGTGCCGCCGCGCGAGATGCGTTCCTCGCGCAAGCGCCGTTGCTGGCTCTCGATGCGACCGCGATCCTTGCGCGGGTAGGCGGACAGGGGCGGGTCATCGCCGACAAGCGCCTGTAGCGTCACGTCGCGCGCAATCGGGGCTGCTGCGGTTGAGCCACCGCCCCCATGCTCGACCACCACCGAAACCGCGATCTGCGGACGCTCGTAGGGGGCGAAGTTGACAAATAACGCGTGATCGCGCCGCTCCCATGGCAAATCTTCATTGCGGATGACGCCCCGCGCGCGCTCGGCGGCTGTAATGTTGCGCACCTGGCTGGTGCCTGTCTTGCCAGCCATGCGCAACTCGTCTGCGATGATGCGGCTGCCATAGGCTGTGCCGCGTCGGTGATTGGAGACCGTATACATCGCGCGGCGCACCATGCGCAGATGGTTCTCATTCAAGCCGAGGCTCAGGCCGCTGCGGTCCGGTGTTTCGATGCCATCAACTGTCTTGATCAGGCGCGGCGAGATGCTGCGGCCTGTCGCCAAACGCGCCGTCATGACGGCCAGTTGCAAGGGCGAAGACAGCACAAATCCCTGACCGATTGAGGCGTTCACCGTATCGCCGATCACCCATTCCTGATTGCGTGTGCGTAGTTTCCAATCCTTGTCGGGCATCAACCCGTCAGACACGGCTGACATCGGCACGTCATGGGCTTGCGCGAGCCCGAGCCTGCGCCCCATGTCGGCGATATTTTCAATGCCTACCTTGAGCGCGAGATCATAGTAATAGACGTCGCAGCTTTGCTTCAGGCTTTCCTCGAGGTTCATGTGCCCGTGACCCGCCCGTTTCCAGCAATGGAACTTGCGGCCCGCGACATCCAGATGGCCGGGGCACCAGACGGTCTCCTCCGGGCCGATGACGCCCGCCTCCATGGCAGCGAGAGCCGTGACCATCTTGAAGGTCGACCCGGGGGGATAGGCATCCTGCACGGTTTTGGAGGCCAGCGGGCGGTGATCGTCGTCGCGGTAGATCCCATAATCGTCGGCGGAGATGCCGCGCACAAACTTGTTGGGGTCGTAGGAGGGCGAGGAAGCCATGGCCAGCACGTCGCCTTTCTCGAGATCGAGCACGACGACGCTCGCGCTTTCGCTGCCCAGACGCGCCTGAACGTAGTTCTGCAAATCGCTGTCGATCGTCAGCTGCACATCTGCGCCGGAGCGGCCCTCGCGCCGGTCCAGCTCGCGCATCACCCGTCCTGCGGCATTGACCTCAACGCGCTTTGCCCCCGCGTCGCCCCGCAATACGTCCTCGAGCTTGGTCTCCACACCGACCTTGCCGACCTGAAAGCGCGGGATGCGCAAGAGCGCGGGCGGATCCTCATATCGCGCCAAATCGCGCTCAGAGACAGGGCCTACATAGCCTACGACATGGGCGAAGTCGTGGCCCATGGGATAGCTGCGAGAGAGCCCAACCTCTGGCGTTATTCCGGGCAACGCCGGGCCATTCACAGCAACGCGGGAAATTTCCTCCCATGTCACGCGATCTGCAAGCGTGACTGGCAGGAAAGGCCGCGAGCGGGCCATCTCGCGCTTTGCGCGTTCGATTTCCTCGGGGTCCAGCGCAATGATTTCGCCCAGGCGGGCAATGACGGCATCTACATCGTCGGCATCCTCGCGCACGAGCGTGATGCGATAGGAGGGCTCATTGGCTGCGATGACCCGCCCGTTGCGATCAAAGACTTCGCCGCGCGCAGGCGGGATGACGCGAATGTTGATCCGGTTTTCCTCGGCGAGCAAACGGAATTGCGCGGCTTCCTCGACCTGCATCTGACGCATGCGCCAGACAAGCAGGCTCGCAAAGCCCACTTGTAGGCCACCAACGATCAGCCCGCGCCGCGAGATGCGGCGGGCGCTTTCTTCGAGTTCTTTGGCGGGGCGCCTCACAGCCTGCTCCCTCCTGTCGCTTCCTCACCCGGCGCATGGGCCCGCACTCCAAAAAGCAGCCCGGATGCCAAGACAACCACTGGGTAAAATAGGAGCGTCATGGCCGTCTGAAAAGCCGTCAGACCCAACGGCGGATTGGGAATGAAGAGAACGGAATGCACAACGCGCATCCCCAGTGTCAGCGCCACGATCATGGAGGTGACGAGCAGCAGCTCCGACAGAAACCCTTCGTCGCGCATTTGCAAAACCCGACGTTTGAGGACTTCGGAGGCAATGAGCACAAAAGCGGCCATCAAACCGGGCGGGCGATGCAGCATCAGATCGGCAAAGAGCATCACGCCCGCAATCAGCACAGCCGGAACATAATCCGGCCGCCGCAGGGACCATGCAAATGTCATGGCCAGCAGGATGTCGGGCGCCGCCCAATTGCGCGGCATGGTCTCCAGTGGGATCAGCTGAAGCAAAACGATCACGAGCGCCAAAGCGCCAAAGCTCGCGCGCATGATCCATAGCCGGGATGCCGGGGTCTCAACCATCACCAGCCTCCGCGCGCGCATCGTCCTCGGGTTCGATCTCCAGCTCCAGCCCGTCGGGCACCACTAGGTTGCCTGCCGTGCCGGGCTTGGGCGCTTCGCCCGCGCGCAGCACACGCAGAAATTCGAGGCGTTCGGTGTCAGCAGACAGGCGCACGCGCAGCCGGCCGCCCGGGTCCTGGGCGACCTGCCCAATGACAAGCCCCGGCGGCAGCACGCCGCCGTCGCCCGAGGTCACGACGCGGTCGCCCGGGCGCACAAGATCGGCATTCTCGATGAAATCGATGGGAGGGGAGGCGGTATTGTCCCCCACGATCAGGGCCCTTTGGCCCGAAGGTTGGATAACAGCAGGCACCCGACTGGACGTATCCGTGAGCATCACGACCCGCGCCGTGGCCTCGCCCACGCCGGAAATGCGCCCCACAAGCCCCAGTCCGTCCATTGCGGCCCATCCATCGCGGATCCCGTCGCGCCCGCCGATGTTGAGCAAAACCGATTGCCGGAAGGGCGAGCCACTGTCGGCCAGGACAACGCCCGTCACATAGGTCAGCGCAGGATCGAGCCGCACATTGTTGAGATCGAGCAGCCGCGCATTTTCCTGCTCCAGCTGAAGCGCGGCCTCTTTCCAACTCTTCATTTGCTGCAATTCGCGCCTGAGCTCCTGGTTTTGCTCGTAGAGCTGTTGATAGCTCTGGAAATCGCGGATCAGATTGGCCGTCGCGGTAACAGGACCCAGCGCCCATGAAAAAGACGGCACAACCCGGTCAATCACTTGCGCGCGAAACTGCTCAACGCGGGGGCTGTCAATCCGCCAGACGAGGAACGTTGCCAAAAGGGCAAGCACCATCAACGCCAGAAGCAAACGCTTCAGCGGGCCGGTATAATCATCAGAATTCGCGCGGTCGCGGGCCAAGTGGTGGGCTCCTTGGGACGTCGTTTAACAGAGATACACGATTCTCAAGGGGACCCAAAGGGATGCTCGGTTGAAGGGGCAAACGATATCTGTGCGTCCTCGGCAATTGCCGGGGCAGCATCTCTTGGCAATCGGGCTGCATGCAGAAACCGACTGAAACCGCTCCGGATTTCGCAACGCCAGAACCAGCGCGCCATGGCCGCCCATGGAATGGCCCAAGACCGACGGTTTGTCGCTGACTGGGACTGTCGCCTCAATCAGGTGTGGCAGCTCGTTCAGAACATAGTCATACATCCGGTAATGACGATTCCACGGGGTCTGCGTTGCATCGACGCAAAACCTCGCGCCCTGGCCCGGATTATAGCCATCATCATCGGCGACGTCTGCGCCGCGCGGGCTCGTCTCGGGCGCGACCATTGCAAGGCCCAGCTCGGCAGCAATGCGTCGGGCGCCCGCTTTCTGCATAAAGTCCACATCTGTGCAGGTCAGGCGGGACAGCCAATAGACAACCGGTACGCTTTGCCCATCCGCCGTCTGTGGCGGCTGGTAGATTGCGCAGCGTATGTCTCAATTCAAGGTCGTGGAGCGGTGGGTATGATGCTTGGTCCTGCCATCAAAGCACGTGTTGGTGCTCGTGTTTTCCAGTGTCATCGCGCAGCTGTTTGTTAGCCTGGAGGGTCGCGCCGAATAGGCGCGACCGACCCTGTAATCTACTTGTCGAAATGAATGACAGAGCGGATGCTCTTGCCTTCATGCATCAGGTCAAATGCGTCATTGATGTCCTCAAGGCTCATCGTATGCGTGATGAAGTCGTTCAGCTTGAACTCGCCCTGCATGTAGCGCTCGACGTAATCCGGCAGTTTGGAGCGACCTTTGACGCCGCCGAAAGCAGACCCGCGCCAGACACGGCCTGTGACAAGCTGGAATGGACGGGTCGAGATTTCCTGACCCGCGCCTGCGACGCCGATGACCACGGATTCGCCCCACCCCTTGTGGCAACATTCCAGCGCGAACCGCATGACGTTGACGTTGCCGATACACTCAAACGAGTAATCCACGCCGCCATCTGTCATTTCAACAATCACGTCCTGAATGGGCTTGTCGTGGTCCTTGGGGTTGATGAAATCGGTCGCGCCCAGTCTGCGGGCGAGGTCAAACTTGCTCTCGTTGATGTCAATCACGATGATCCGACTGGCCTTGGCCATGGTCGCTCCAATGACGGCCGACAGGCCGATGCCACCCATGCCGAAGATCGCCACTGTCGCGCCTTCCTCAACCTTGGCTGTATTCATCGCCGCGCCCATGCCCGTGGTGACGCCGCAACCGAGCAAGCAGACCTCTTCCAATGGCGCCTCAGGGTTCACCTTGGCGAGCGAGATTTCCGGCAGCACGGTGTATTCGGAGAAGGTCGAGCAGCCCATGTAGTGCAGGATCGGCTTGCCGTTCTTGTAGAAGCGGCTGGTCCCGTCCGGCATCAGGCCTTTGCCTTGGGTTTCGCGGATCTTCTGGCAGAGGTTGGTCTTGCCGGATTTGCAGAACTTACACGCGCCGCATTCCAGCGTGTAGAGCGGGATCACGTGGTCGCCTACGGCAACGCTGGTCACGCCTTCGCCGATGGATTCAACGATGCCGCCGCCCTCGTGGCCCAGAACAACCGGGAACAGCCCCTCCGGATCGTCCCCGGACAGGGTAAAGGCGTCGGTGTGGCACACGCCAGTGGCCACGATGCGCACGCGGACCTCGCCCGCGCGGGGCGGCATGACGTCAATTTCTTCGATTGAGAGGGGTTCGTTCACAGCCCAGGCAACGGCTGCCCTGGATTTGATGATACCGGTCATTTTGGCTCACTTTTTTCTCATGCGGGAGTTCTGGATCGTGATTTACACTATTCCTCGGAGGGGATAATTGAGCTGGTATGCAAATCACTATTTCCAGATGGTAATAGTCAGCTTGCTTGTTCCAGTGATGATGGAGGCGCATTTGGTTGTCTGGGAAGGTGTTTCAGAATTCGTCGCAGTCGCGGAGGCTGAGAGCTTTACGGCTGCCGCCAACCGGCTCGAGATTTCCACCGCTCAGGTCAGCCGCCAAATCGGCGCCCTGGAAGCGCGGCTTGGCGTCAAACTGTTTTACCGGACCACCCGAAAGGTTTCGATCACAGAGTCGGGACAAGTTTACTACAACCACTGCCGTCAGGTTCTTGACGGATTGGCCGAGGCGGAGCGCGCAGTCACCGATCTGAACCAATCGCCCAAAGGCAGGCTGAACATGACTGCGCCGGTGACTTATGGCGAAAGCAGGGTCGCGCCGCTTATCAACGACTTTGTCGTGCTTTACCCGGAGTTGGAGGTCACCCTGACACTCACCAATCAGATGGTTGACCTTGTGGCGGAGAGCTATGACCTGGCGATTCGTCTGGGCGAATTGAATGACAGCACAATGATGGCGCGACGGTTGGCATCGCGCACCCATTACACCTGCGCATCACCTGCCTACCTTGCGGCGCAAGGGGCGCCTTATACATTGTCCGAGCTGGAAGAACACAACTGCCTGAAAGGCACGTTGGACACGTGGCGGTTCCAGGAAAATGGAAAGCCCCGGCACATCCGCGCACAAGGCACCGTGCGATGCAACAGCGGTTGGTCACTGCGCGATGCAGCCCTCAAGGGCATCGGCATAATCCAACTGCCAGACCACTATGTGCGCGCAGATATCGAGGAAGGTCGGTTGGTGCCGGTCCTTGAGAGCTTTTGCGCGCCCAATGACGGTATCTGGGCGATCTACCCCCACAATCGTCACCTGTCACCCAAAGTGCGGTTGGTTCTGGATCATCTCAGCGCGGGATTGGGCAAAACGGAAGACATGAGTGCCACAAAGGTCGGGGCAGCCGGATGATCGTCAGAGAAAACCCTTCAACGCTCAAACTGTTCTTTGTGATGCAAGGCTCTGTGGTGCCGAAAATTCTCGGCAGGATCATCGGGATTGCGCTTGTGACGATCGTGGTGGTTCTGGTGGATCAGCATGTCGTCACGGTGCCGCATATCTCCATTGCCGCGATGGGGATATTTGGTGTCGCACTTTCTCTCTTCCTCGGGTTTCGCAACAACGCGGCGTATGAGCGGTGGTGGGAGGCGCGCAAACTCTGGGGCACGATGATCGCCGATGTGCGCAATCTGGGGCGGCACATGTGTGTCTTTGTTGGCAAAGTTGAAGACCGCGAGAAGTTCCTGTCCTACGCTGTGGCCTTTGCGCATTTGCACCGCGGATTCTTGCGGGGTGTTGATGTGCAGGTGGAGATTGTCCCATGGGTCGGCGAGGAGAAGGCCGCCGCGATGGTTTCAAAGAAAAACCCGGCGGATGCAGCGTTGCGCGCGATGGCTGACAAACTTGGCAAACTGGCCGAGGCCGGTGCGATCAGCGGTTTTGGGCAGATGACCATCTCACAGACGCTGTCTTCTCTGGCCTTGGCGCAGGCGGGCTGCGAGCGCATATTCACCACGCCGCTGCCCTTCGTGTATTCGCTGTTGGTGCGCCGGACGACCTTTCTCTATTGCTGGCTGCTGCCCTTCGCGCTGATCGAGGCGACGGGCTGGTTCGCGCCTGTGTTCGCTGCCGTCGTGGCGTATGTCTTCTTTGGCCTGCAAGCCGTGACCAACGAGCTGGAGCACCCGTTCCGCAATGTTCAAAACGGACTGCCGCTTGATGCGATGTGCCGTACCATCGAGATCTCGGCCTCGGAAGCCTTGGAGCGTACACCTCCCGCGCCCCTGTCTGCTACAAATCATGTGCTGACTTGATGGCGCGGTGAGCGCCATTTCACGAAGCCAGCCATGATGCCGAATTTCCTGCGTCGTGCACGGCGTATGGCGTGTCAGCCGTAGTCTGCGCTCAGGCTCTCTGAATATGGCGTGCAGTCACCGATGCAGCTGCGCACCCATTCGGGGTTGTGATAGGTATCGAGGTACCGGTCGCCACTGTCACAGAGCAGCGTCACGATGGAGCCGGTTTGACCCCGCGCAACCATCTCTTTCGCGAGACTGAGCGCGCCCCAGAGATTGGTGCCGCTCGATGGGCCTGTCTTGCGGCCAATCAGGGTCTCAAGCCACCGCATCGTTGCGATACTTGCGGCATCAGGCACTGCGATCATGCGATCAATGACGCCGGGCTGAAACGAGCGTTCGACCCTGGGTCGGCCAATCCCTTCGATCCGGCTTGATCTGTCTGATGTCAGATCGGGATCGCCCGTCACGTAGCTTTCATAGAAAACCGAGTTTTCGGGGTCCACGACGGTCAGTTGGGTGTCGTATCCCTTGTAGCGAATATAGCGGCCCAGGGTTGCCGACGTGCCCCCCGTGCCAGCGCTCATCACAAGATGCGTCGGGATCGGGTGCGGCTCACGTTCCATCTGGGTGTAAACGCTTTCGGCGATATTGTTGTTGCCGCGCCAGTCTGTTGCCCGTTCGGCATAGGTGAACTGGTCCATGAAGTAGCCGCCGATCTCCCGGGCCAGCGCGACCGAGGCCTCATGCATTTGCGGCGCGCTGTCGACGAAATGAGTCTTGCCGCCGTAAAACTCGATCTGTCTGATCTTGCTGCGCGCCGTACTCCGGGGCACAACCGCAATGAAGGGAACCCCGATCATGCGGGCGAAATAGGCCTCGGAGACCGCCGTGCTGCCGGAGGAGGCTTCAACCACTGTCGTGCCCTCGCGGATCTGGCCATTGCACAGCGCATAGAGGAAAAGCGAACGGGCGAGCCGGTGTTTGAGGCTGCCGGTCGGATGGGTGCTTTCGTCTTTGAGGTAAATATCGACGCCCGCGAGCCTGGGGATCGGCAGCTTGAACAGATGTGTGTCTGCCGAACGATGCGCATCGGCATTGATCTTCTCGATGGCGGCTTTGGTCCACGTATGCATGTCGGTGCGTCCCGGCCTCTCTAAAGTGATTTCATCAAAAGCATGACTGCCGCGCCGGAGGCGATGAGCAACATCAGAAAACGGCCCATACGCTTGCTCAGATACCCGCGCACACGTCTGCCCAGGATATACCCCACGAGCAAACCGGGCAACATGACGAGGCCCAGAATGGCCTGGGTCATGTTGAATACACCAGCAATCGCAAGGGCGATCAATGACGCGGTATAGGAAAATGTGAAGACCAACGCCATGGTTGGCCGCGTCTTTTCAATGGCTTCGTTTTGATACAACACGACCAGCGGTCCACCCGGGATACCGATTGCCGTTCCCATGACGCCAACCGCGAGGCCACAAACCATGAGGTTGCGCGAGGTAAGCGCCAACGCCTTGGCAAAGAGCGTTATTGCCACCGCGCCCAGGATCAGAGCAGCGAACACGATACCAAGCGTTTGAGCCGGTAGGATGGCCACGACAACCGCGCCGAAGATCGTCCCGATCGCGATGGTGGGCAAGAGAAATGCAATTTCGCGGCGCACCACAAAGGTTCGGCCATCTCCCAGCATGAGCAGGGACAAGAACAGGTTCACAAACAACATAGGGCCAGGCACATATTCCAGGCTGATCAGCGCCAGCAAAGGGGCGGCGATCATTCCAAAGCCCATCCCTGTTGACGTTTGCACCAATGCGGCAAGTATCACGATCCCATTCGCGCAAAGCAGGGACGATACAGACTGTGTCAATTCCAATGACGTCCCCTTCAAGAGGTCTTGCGGGCAGCCATGCTATAGCACCGGTTTCTGTCAGGCGCACGACAGGCGAATTCGCGTGAGCGTGCGAGGCTGGAATGGCATGTCATGGCCATTCCAGCTCTTCCGGTGTCAGGCGGCGGCGTCCTGTGGGAGGGCCACAACCGCGATCATCTCGACGCGCATGCCGGGGCGGGCAAGCGCCGTGCCCCCGGTGGCGCGGGCAGGCGGGGCGTCTTTGCTGACCCAGTCGTCCCAAACCGCGTTCATGCCCATGAAATCGGCCATGTCGGCCAGCCAGACCTGGACTGATGCGATGTCTGCCTTACTCGCGCCGAGTTCGGCCACGACAGCGTCCATCTTGGCCAGCACCTGACGGGTCTGGGTTTCGATATCGGCGGTGAGGTCGTCGGGAACCTGACCGGCGAGAAACGCGATATTGCCGATGGTGACGGCCTGGCTCATGCGAGGGCCGGGGTTGAGGCGGGGGAGGGTCATGTCATGTCCTTCGTCAATCATTGTCACTGAGGGTTGATCCGGCACCAGCGCGCGATGCTTCCGTCGCCGGAACGGTCGTGCGCATGGCAAATGTGTTGAGCGCTGCGATCGTCGCGGAGGTGGTTTTCGCCTTTTTGGCTCGCCGCCGTGTCCTGGCGTGTGGCTTGAAGATGAGCGGCTTCGACGCTGAGCGTCAGCTCCAGCTGTGCCGCATCAAGGAGCGTGGCCGCGCGCTGTAGCGATGCCTCGTCCCCGTCCGCGTCAACGGCGCCTTGCGCTGCGCTCAGCGTGAAGCTCAGGCCATGGCGGCGGCCCAAGTCAGCCAGAAAAGGCAGGAGCAATATCGGCGCGCTCACCGGGCCCAACGCGATCCGCGCCCCGGCAACAGGCCCCTCTGGCAGGCCTGCATAATCGCACATCGTGGCGCCAAGTATGATCGGGCAGGCGGTGTAACCCTTGGCGTTTTGCCAACTCCCGGGCACGACCGTCGGGCACAGATCCTGCCAATCCTTGCCATCTGCACGCTCCAGATGCGCCCGCAGATAGGACGGGCCGTCGAGACCATGGGCCACCAGCCACGCGGCGGCAAAACCGGCTTCTTCGGCCAATCCCCAGGTCATGCCCGCCCCGCGTGCGGCCTTCATGCACAGCGATGCGGCCTCGTTGCACGACAGCGGCGCGGATTGCAGTTCGCTGAAATACGGCGTGGTCTCGCCGCGGGTCTGGTCGTGGGGTATTGCGCTCATGTCACGCCCTCCGATCTGAGCTCATCGGGGAAGGGCACGCCCGCAAAGAGGTTGATGCGCACCCAGCGGTCCGAGCGCGGGTCAAACTGGCTCGCACCAAAAAACGCCAGCTTGCAGCGCAAGAGATCAATGGGAAGCATGTCGGCGGCGATCAGGTTGTCCTGCACTTCGGCATAGGGGTGGTTGCCTGCAATCTGGGCCCGGCGCACGGCATAGCGGTGTTCGGGATGAGCCAGCATCAGTGCGGCGACAGGTTGAGACGCGTCAAACGCCCGCACACAGTCATAAAGCTCCGACATCAGGCGGGCGATGCACAGGGGCTGCTCCAGCGTGGCACCGTCTTCGGTGGCCCTTTCGCCAAGGCGAGGTTCGAGCTTTTCTTCCGACACATACCAGAACCGCGCAATGTTTTCGGGCGAGGAGAAATCGATCCTGAGCGCCCAGGCATAGTCGCGCTCGAAAATGTCGCGCAGCCCGGCGACTGACATGGCCCCATTGATGCGGAAACTTGCCGCCTCATCAGCGCCCATGTGATCGGCCAGTTCATCGATCAAAGCGCCGTGGGGCTCCAACATCAGCGCCAGGAGTGCCTCTTGCCCTTCCAGCGTGAGAGTTGCTTCGCCCCAGGCCCAGAGCGCATCCCAGGGGTGGTCGGCGTGCCAGTCGCACCTGGCAAGATGGTCGGACATCAACGCCAGATCGCGGCGCAGGTCATGCAGCTTGCGCACTTGAACGGGGTGCTCTGAATGCCACGCGCCCACATTGACAGTGGCGGCTGTGAGGGCTGCGGCGATGCCCGCCACCGCCTCTGGCTGCGCGTTGGGTTGCGCGCGTACGCGGGCGAGGGCCTCTTCGCGGGCCATCATCCAGTTGTTGTGCAAGACGGGGTGACGCACGATGAACGGCGCCATGCCAAGGCCGGTGGAATTGCCCACGCCAAGGCTGCGCCGCGTGTCGCGGTCCAGTTTCACGGCCCTGTCCCCGCCTTTGGCCGCCGCGATATGCTCGGCGATATCCACGGTAAAGGCGCGGATCAGCCAGACCGTCAGCATCTCGACCTGAAAGGGCGCCGCGAGTTCCGGGCGCGCGGCGATATCGCTGCGATCAGAGGCCCCGAATTTGCCGGAGCCATAAACAGCCGTTGTGCGCATGAGATAGCCGACCTTGGCAATCTCTGCCGGATCCGGTTGCTGGCCTTGTGCGAGGGCATCAACCACATGCTCAAAGAGGCGCACGGAGCGGTTGGCACGCGCCAGCGTCAGCTCTTTGGGGCTGATTCGCCCCGCCTCTTGAATGGGCACATTCTCGGCCAGCCGTGCGATATCCTCGGCGCTTGGGTCTCCGTCAAAGAGCGTAAAGGTCGCGTCCCATGCTGTAGCAATCACCCGGTCCGAGCGCATCTCGGGGGGCAAATCATGGGCGAAGGCCACAAGGCTGTAGGTCCGCCCGGCGCTGCGCACGCGGTAGACGCCATGGCCCACGCCATTGGCATCCACATTCCACACAGGACGGTCAATCTGCAAGTCCGACCTGGCCAGACGCCTGAGCAACACGCGCAGAAAAGACAGCCGTGTCGGATGGCCGCTGCCCATACGCGCAAGGCGCATGACCTCAGACGCGGGCCGTATGTAGCGGGCCAGTTCAGGCGTAAGGTTCCGTTTGCTGACAGACATTGCTTCCTCCCAGACGAGTAGATTGGTGGTGGAGGTGGCGCAGAGGTGCCGCGCCACCTCAAGGCACTATGCAAGTGCAACCTCAGCTTCGCGACCCAGCATCCACGTGATGCGCAGAGCATCCCAAAGCGACGGTAGCAGGATCAGGGAAACCGGCACGGCTGTCACCACGATAAAGCTTTGCAGCTTGCCGATGCCACCCGACTCGGTCGAGATCAGGATCAACGCCATGACACCCATCGCAAGACCCCAGAAGGCGCGCATCGCGGCAGGGGGTTCGCCGGTCGTCATGGTGGAGGAGATCACGTAGCTCATCGAGTCACTGGTCGTCGCCACAAAGCACATGGTCAGCACCAGGAAGAGCACTGACAGGATCATCCCCATTGGCATCGCCTGAGTTATGGCCAAGAGGCCTGCCGGCAGGTTGAACCCTTCGAACGGGCCGGACACGATGCCCGGCTCTGCGATCTCGAAGAAGATGCCGGACCCGCCGATGATAGTGAACCAGAAGTTCGTGATCAGAGGCGCCATGATCGACAGCGTAAGAATGATCTGACGGATCGAACGCCCCCGGCTGATGCGCGCGATGAACACCGCCATGAGCGGGCCGTACCCCATGAACCAGCCCCAGAAGAAGACGGTCCACCAGCCCAGCCAGCCTGCATCGCCAAACAGCCCCGCATCGCCGCGATACATGGCCATTTCAAAGAAATGCGTCGCATAGACCTGCATACCGCCGAAGAAACCCGCGAAGATCGCTGTGGTCGGGCCTGCGATCAGCGTGAAGACCAGCAGAGCGGCTGCGAGGATCACGTTGATTTGCGAGAGGATCTTGATGCCTTTGGCAAGTCCCGTGATGGCCGAGATGGTGTAGAGGCCGACCAGCGCCATGATGGCGATGGCCTGGGTTGTGAAGTTATCGGGAATACCTGTCAGCTCGTTCAGGCCGTAGGACATTTGCAGGCCCAGAAAACCGATGGGGCCAACAGTGCCCGCGACCACGGCGATAATGCAGGAGGCATCTGTGATGATGCCGATTGGTCCCGTCAAGGCGCGCTCCCCGAAAACCGGATAGAGCAGCGTGCGCGGAGCCAGCGGCAGGCCCTTGTCATAGTGGTAATGCATTAGCATCACGGTCGTCAGCGAGCCAAGGATTGCCCAGGCCAGAAAGCCCCAGTGCATGAAGCTCTGCGCAAGGGCGGCATGGGCTTTGGCCTGCACATCGCCACCCAGATCGCCAAAGACGGGCGCCGGAGACAGGAAATGTGCAATCGGCTCACCTGCCGCCCAGAACACGCCGCCGCCAGCGAGCAGGGTGCACATGATCATGGCGGCCCAGCTGAAGGTGGTGAATTCCGGCATAGCAAGCCCCCCCCATCAGGGTTCTGGAGCCGGGCAAAACGCACAGCACAAGGCCGATCAGGAAGGTGGCCAACAACAAGACCTGCCAATAAAGCCCGAAATACTTGGCCGAGAAAGCAAAGCTGCTGTCGACGAGCGCCGAAAGCCCGTCGAGGTCCAAAAACGCATAGGCGCAAAACAGCGCGATAAAGCCGCCTGTGATGGCAAATAGCGCTTTGTCAGTGGTGCCCGCAGGCGGTGTCTTATCGCTCATCTAATTTCCTCCCAAAGCGATGACGCACGGCCTATTCGGCCGCGCTTTTCAGGGTGTTTGGCGCCTCTGCGGCGCCAAAGCTTTTTGCAAAGAATTCGTGCTAATTGCCGCCCATCACGCCGTCTGTTGTGGCCTCATCAAGCCCGGCGGCGCGCAGGCCCGCGCGAAGGCCCGCCAGATCGCGGTTGTCGTTGAACCAGGTGGGCATGGGCGGGAAGCCTGCATTGTCGGCCGAGCCTTCGCCATAGTCGATCTGCTTGGTCCAGCGCCCCACGCGCATCCATTCCACGATGCTGTCGGGCTGGTCCTGGCATAGGTCCGTGCCGATCCCAACGTTTTGCGGCCCCACCAGATCAACCGCCAAAGCCGCCATGTCACACCACGATTGCAGGGTGCAATTGCTGCCGTCCTTGAGGTGATGCGGATAGGCTGAAAGCCCCAGAAACCCATCCGCGGCCCCAAGCGCGCGCAGCAGATCATCGGATTTGTTGCGCAGTGCGGCGTGCCAGCTGGCGGGGTTGGCGTGGCTGATGGTGATCGGGCGGGTCGAGTGCTCGACCGCCTCAAAGGTGGAGCGTTCGCCGGAATGGCTCATGTCGACGACCATCCCCACGCGGTTCATCTCGGTCACCACGTTTTTGCCCATGCGGGTCAGGCCGGTGTCCTCGTCCTCATAGCAACCCGAGGCCAGCAACGACTGGTTGTTGTAGGTCAGTTGCATGAAGCGCAGGCCGAGCGTGTGCAGGATCTCGATCAGCCCGATATCGTCCTCCATACAGGAGGGGTTTTGCGCGCCAAAGAAGATCGCCGTGCGCCCGGTTTCCCGTGCGATGCGGACATCATCCGCTGTGCGGCCCTGAAAGATCAGGTCAGGGAACTGTTCGAACCAGCGGTTCCATTTCTCCATCACAAGCACGGTTTCGCGGAACGTCTCGTGGTAGGTGATGGTGACGTGGACCGCGTCCACGGCCCCTTCGCGCATCTGGCGAAACACTTTCTCGGACCAGTTGGCGTATTGCAGGCCGTCGATCAGATAGGTCATGCAGGCTCTCCGGCGCTCACATAGGCTGTCTTGACGGTGGTGTAGAACTCGGCGGCGTAGCTGCCCTGTTCGCGCGGACCAAAGCTGGACGCCCCGCGCCCGCCGAAGGGCACATGGTAATCTGTGCCCGCGGTCGGCAGGTTCACCATGACAGTGCCCGCGCGCATGTTGGCGCGGAAGTGGCTGGCTCGGGCCAACGATTGCGTCATGATGCCAGCGGTCAGGCCGAATGGCGTGTCATTGGCGCGGGCCAAGGCTTCGTCATAGCTGTCCACTTTCTGCACGGCGGTGATCGGCGCAAACATTTCCTCGCGGTTGATCTGCATGTCGTTGGTGGTGCCAGCAAAGACGGCGGGGGCCATGTAGTAGCCCTCGGTTGCCATCTCCAGCCGGTCGCCGCCGCAGAGCAGCTCAGCCCCCTCGGCCTTGCCGATACCGACATAGTCGATATTGCCCTTGAGTTGGCTCTCGCTGACCACAGGACCGATCTGCGTGCCATCTTCCAATGCGTGGCCGACCTTCAGCGCCTTGGCCGATGCGACCAGTTTCTCAACGAAGGTATCATGCACAGCGGAATGCACGATCAGGCGGCTGGCGGCGGTGCATTTCTGCCCCGTGCCGCCAAAGGCGGAGCCAGCGGCGTGGGCCACGGCCAGATCCAGATCGCAATCGTCCATCACGATCAGCGGATTCTTGGAGCCCATCTCCATCTGCACCTTGGTCATGTTCCGCACAGCCGCCGCCGCGATGCCACGGCCCACGGGCACAGAACCGGTAAAGCTGATCGCGTCTACGTCAGCGCTTTCGACAAGGCGCTGGCCGACATCACGGCCCGGACCTGCAACGAGGTTGAACAGACCTTTGGGGATGTCCTGACGGGCGATGATCTCTGTCAGAGCAATCGCGCTCGCGGGCGTGACATTTGCGGGCTTCCAGACGACGGCGTTGCCAAAAGCCAGCGCGGGCGCGATTTTCCAGGCAGGTGTGGCCACGGGGAAGTTCCAAGGCGAGATGATTGCCACGACGCCCACGGCCTCGCGGCGCACGTCGATCTCGATGCCGGGGCGCACGCTTTCTGCGAGATCACCATGCTGGCGCAGCACTTCGCCCGCGAAATAGGTGAAGAATTGACCCGCGCGGTAAACCTCGCCCTTACCCTCGGCCAGCGGCTTGCCCTCTTCGCGCGACAGCAAACGCCCGATCTCCTCCGCACGGGCCATGAGTTCAGTGCCGATGGCCATCAGCACATCATGGCGTTTCTGGATACCAGCGGCCCACCACGCAGGCTGGGCCCGGCGCGCGGCGGCCAGTGCCTGATCCAGCTGGCCCGCATCCGCTTGCGCATACATGCCGATCAGGTCCGACGTGTCCGAAGGGTTGCGGTTCTCGATCTGGGTGGCGCCGTCTGTCCAGGCACCATCGATGTAGAGTTGCGTACGATCGGTCATGGGGATCTCCTGTTTTTCAACTCTCCCGTAGACGATTGCATGCAATTCAGTCATTCTGAAATTATTGAAGTTTTATTCAGGGTTTCTGAATGTCTATAAAGCTGGAGATGCTGCGCACCTTTGCCATCGTCGCCGCCCAGGGCACCTTGTCAGGCGCGGCGCACAAGCTGGGGCGGACACCCTCGGCCGTATCGATGATGCTGAGCCAGCTGGAGCAGGAGGTCGGCGCGCCACTCTTTGAAACCGACAGAAAGTCTCGTCTGACGCCGTTGGGGCAATTGGTGCTCGAAGAGGCGCAGCGCGCGAGCGATGTGTTTGACCGCAGCGTCGCCGCCATCCGCCGCCATGCCATGTCCACGGCCGGGATCGTGCGGATTGCGGCTGTGCCCTCGGCCACGGTAGCGTTGCTGCCTGACGTGATCGAGACGTTCCGCGCGCGCCACCCCGACGCGCGAATCGAGATCAGCGACGTGGACAGCGCCACGGTCCGCGCCCGCATTCAGCACGACGAAGCGGACATCGGGATCGTTTCGGCACAGCCCGAAGAGGCGCTGGAAGGGACGCGTATTCTGGTCGATGACCTGGGCATCGTCTGCGCCGAAAGCGGTCCGATCCACCGAGCTCATTTGGACAATACGGGTGCATCGGACTGGGACCTCCTCGCGCTCGAGCCGCTCATCGCGAACCCGCTGTGCGCGCTTGTCGACGCGCCTATTGTGGAGAAATTGAGCCTTGCGAGCACGTTGGAGGCGCGCAATACAACTGCAATCCTGTCCTTTGTGCGCCGTGGATTTGGGGCGAGCATCCTGCCGTTCGATGCGGTGCGCAGTCAGCCCGATGGGGTGGAGTTCTTCGTGCCTACGCGCGCCGCGAGCCAGCGGGAATTGCGCAAGATCGCGCAAGACCAAACCGCGCTGCGCGGGGCGGTTCTGGAATTCTGGCGGTTGCTGGACCGCTAGGGAGGAAGGCTACATGGCTGGCGCGCGCGCAGGCCCGCTCTTGTGGCCCGTAATGTATGATCCGTCAGGTATGATCCGTCAGGTATGATCCGTCAGGTATGATCCGTCAGGCAGGCGGAATGGTCGCGCAGCACCTCAAGAACCCGACAGTCGGACACCGTATCCCGGCTGCACTCCCGCAGCATTCGCTTGAGTTCCGTGCGCAGGGCGTCAAGGCGCGCGATGCGAATTTCGACGTCCATGAGCTGTCGCTGCGCGATGGCATCCACGTCGCCGCAAGGCCGGTCCGGGTTGTCGGAGAGGTCCAGCAACTCGCGGATCGCGTCGAGGGTAAAGCCAAGCTGGCGCGCGTGCCGGATGAAGGCCAGCCGATCCAGATCGGTCTCACGATACCTGCGCTGCCCGCCTTCGCTCCGCTCGGGCTCGGGCAGAAGGCCGATCTCTTCGTAGTAGCGGATGGTCTGCACCTTGGTGCCGGTGCGCTTGGCAAGGGTGCCGATGGCCAGCATGGAAAGCCTCCGTAGTTTCTACAGTGAATGTAGCTTTTGATCATTTCCGCGGGCCGTTCAAGGCCTGCGGCGGGTCGGCGGAAAAACTTCAAGATATCTCTTGAAGCTACAGTTGCTAGAGGTCCTATCTTGCGAGTCGGACTTGGAGAAGACGACATGACAGACAGAGGTATCCCCGCGACGTCCCGATCTTGCGACACGGGCGAGATCAATTTACCCGCCGAGGACCCGCCGCGTTTGACGTCCAAAAAGGCAGCGTCTTGCTGCGAAGGGCCGGACGAAATCGCAGTCTCGTCCTGTTGTGGCCCAAGGGCGGATGCAGATGCCCCGAATTGGCGGCGTTTTGATTGGATGCTCTGGGGCTCAGGCGCGATCATTCTGGTCAGCTATCTTGCGGGCTTTGCGCTCTCCCATGAGGCCCCGTTCGGGCTTGGAGTCTTTGCCCACGGCGTGCAGGAGATGATGAACCTGATGTGGTGGGGCATCCTTGTGGGCATGCTCGCCGTGGGTCTGATTGACCGGGTGCCGCGCCAATTCGTCATCGGCATCATTGGCCGCGATCAGGGGGCCAAAAGCCTTGTGCGTGCGGTGCTCGCCGGGGTGTTGCTCGATCTGTGCAATCACGGCGTTCTGATGGTCGGTGCAAAGCTCTATGAACGCGGCGCCAGCCTCGGGCAGGTCTTTGCCTTTTTGATTGCAAGCCCGTGGAATTCGCTGTCGCTGACGATCATCATTGGTGTGCTGATGGGCTGGGAATGGATGGCGGTGTTCCTCGTCGCATCCCTGCTCATCGCCTTTGCGACCGGTTTCATTGTCGAAGCGCTGGAGCGCGCGGGCCGCGTCAAACCCAACCCCAACCGTGAAGACCTGCCCGCCGATTTCCAAGTCTGGCGCGAGGCAAAAGCGGGACTGCGCAGCACGCGCTATGACATGGCCTTTGCGAAAGATGTTGCGCGGCGCTCCGTCACCGCCAGCCGCATGGTGCTGCGCTGGCTGTTCTTCGGCATTGTGCTGGCTGCCCTGATCCAGGCGACCGTGCCCACAGAAATCTTTGCGACATGGTTCGGTGCGACGCTCTTCGGTCTGTTCACAACCCTGCTCGCGGCTACGATCATCGAGGTCTGCTCAGAAGGATCCGTGCCGATTGCCGCCGATCTGATGACGCGCGCGCAGGCGCCGGGCAACGCGTTTACCTTCCTGATGGCGGGCGTTGCGACCGATTACACCGAGATCCTGATCCTGCGCGAAGTCACCGGGCGGTTGAAGGCGGCGCTTCTTTTGCCGCTGTTGACCGTGCCTCAGGTGCTCATCATCGGCTGGGCGTTGAATGCGGTTTAATGGTCGCAGGCGGGGTGCGCTGCCAAGTCACGAACCTGCGACTTGCCATGCGCATCCGGCCAGATGTAGGTCTATGTCATGTGGTTGATACGCTTCTTGTTGATGACGGTTTTGATATGCGCGGTATCGCTCTTAGGCGCGATGCAGGATCATCATATGGCGGCATCCCTCCACGAACAGGCGGCGACAAGTGCGATGGCGGATGCCCATCCTGAGTGCTGCGAAAGCAGTGCCGAACACGCACAAACCTGTCACCTGTTGCCCGCGCTGCTTCCAACCACGGCTTTGGCAGATGCGTCACCCGCCATGAGCGGGGATGTGTTTTGCGCCGCAAACCTCCGACTGACGGGACTTGAGCCGTCTGGGCCCCTCGATCCGCCCCGCATCCTGTGATGCCGGCTGCGCCCGTGGACGGCGCAGCATTCACATCAGCATTCACATGACCGCGGGCCTCGCCCGCAGCGCTCCTTTCGGGCGCGCATCCATCGAGAGGTAACTCCAATGAAACCGACTACGAAACTCATGGCTTTCGCACCTGCCGCGGCTTTGGCCCTTGGCATGGTGTCTGTTGGATGGGCGGGCATTGCCCATGCCGACAGCCATCCCCGCATGGACCACGCCACCATGCATGTCACGAAAAGCCCCACCTGTGGCTGTTGCGGCGATTGGGTCGCGCTGGCCCGACAGGAAGGCTACGACGTCACAATCACCGACACCGAGGACACCACAGAGGTGAAACTGGCTGCGAATATTCCCGGCGAGATATGGGCCTGTCACACCGCGATGATTGATGGCTATGTCGTCGAGGGCCATGTGCCCTTCGCTGCGATTGCCCGATTGCTGGCAGAGCGGCCCGGGATTGACGGGATCGCCGTTCCCGGAATGCCCTTCGGATCGCCCGGTATGGGGGATGATCCAAACGCCCGCTATGATGTCATCGCCTTTGGGGGCGATGCAGGCATGGGCGCGGTTTTCTACCGGGCTGGCCTGTGACGCGGCGCGGTGTGGTCATCGGTGGAGCGGCCCTGATCGGGGCCGCTTTCGCCGCAATTGCCATCACCTTGCAACAGGATGACGACATTGTCCTGCAACACAACGATGCAGAGATCGTTGCGTCTGGTCAGGCTGTCTATGACACATATTGCGCGTCTTGCCATGGCGTTAATCTGGAAGGTCAGGAGAACTGGCGCTCACCGGGCGCCGACGGGCGCCTTCCCGCGCCGCCCCATGATGAAACGGGCCATACGTGGCACCATAACGGACATACGCTCTTCGGCCTGACGAAATATGGGGTGGCGGCTGCGATTGGCGATCCGGACTATGCCTCAAACATGCCGATATACGATGGCGTTCTGAGCGATGACGAGATCATCGCCGTCCTCAGCTATATCAAATCAACCTGGCCCGCAGAGATCCGCGCACGTCACGACGCGATGGAACGCAGGTGAAACATCCCGCCGCCGACCCATGGCATATCCGGCGCCCCTGAATGTGTTGAGGTCCTCGGGCGGTGAGGAGACGTCATAGCCCCGGGCGCTCCTTTTCTCAGCGGACCCTTTCCCCGATGAGGCGGATCCCCTCGGCGACCTTTCCCAAGGAATCGAGGAATATCCAAGCCGAACATACGCCTTTGGTTGTATGGGGCCGCTGAAAAACGGAGCGCCCGGCTCAATGCCGACACCATCGGGCGCTTTCACCCAAAGGCTCGTGCCACCAAACCGCGCTGCGCCAACCATCTCCAGTTTCGTTGCAGCACGGGCTTCTAAAAGTCTGTGACGGGACTTTGCGAAGCTGCACGCTTCTGGCTGCTTTTTGTGTACTTGCTGTGATTCCAGATGATCGTGCGCACCTTGTTCGACTTTTCGTTCTCCTGAGGCGAAGCACTGTCAGTCCACATGTTCGTTTGGTTCGAGTTCTTTGGGGCCAGCGATGCGGCCAAGATGGGCGCGCACAACCGTGTGACCTTACAGTTCAAGTTTCTGCCGCCGAAGGCGATCATGTACATCGAGGCTTTTGCCAACCACTTATGGATCTCTTTCAACGTCTGCTTGGTCTACCTGGCGATCGATTGCGTCTTCAACAAGATGAACTGGTTGCAGTCTTCCCAGGCCATGGGGTTCCACCTGAGCTGGGTCTTCATCGTGCTGCCCGTAGCGTTCACGTTGATGACGATCCGCGCGTTTGCCGATGATGATCCCGCAGAAGACGGCATAGAACAGGAGTTTCGCGGCAGTAACAGCTTTCTGATCCCAAATGGTTTTCGTGGCTATTGGCACGTTCTGGAAGCCACAACAAAGCACTTCGTCATCCGCGACAATTCCGCCGACGGGCCCATTGTTTTGGGGCGCAAAATGACCTCCATAGCAAAGATACTGGATACAGCCATCAGGCTGGATCTAAAGATCGTCCTGAGCGAAGGCGAAGATCCGCGCGTCATGGCCGCTGCTATTGAGGTGCGGCGGCTGAAACTGGCGCGGCTGGCGCTGGTCGGCCGCGCCGCCGTCATGGAAGCGGCTCTGTCCTCAGAGGCGATGCGACTGTGTTCATTTCCCCTAATTTGGACGCGGGCAATAGCGCGCAAAAAATCGCACAGCGCATTGGCGGAGCCCGCGCGGCAGGCCCAATTCTGCAAGGTCTGAGCCAACCTTCCATGACCTTTCAAGAGGCTGCGACACAGAAGACATCGTGCCCATGATTGCCTTGACTGCGCTTCAAAATCGCAAATGAACTATGGGACAGCAGCGCGCAGCCGAAAGTGCAAGCACCGGGCTGCGCGCGGAGCAAACATCGAAAGCCATTCATCCTCTGGACGAGTGCCGACAGATTTGCACTTTGCTCAACGGCCCCGACCCAACAGATGGGAACTTTTCCCATAGTGCCCATAGTGCCCATGGGGGACGGAGGGGCGGTCAGCCGTCCTTGCGGATTACCTCGTTTTTAGGGTCATAGGGGCTGTCGCACGTGACAACGGCATCCCAGAGTTTGTTTTGCATCCGGACTTGCAGCCTGGTGCCTTCGACAGCCAACTCCGGTGAGACATAGCCCATGCCGATGCTCTTGTTGAAAGCCACGGAATAGCCACCCGACGTCAGGCGTCCCACGCGTGTGCCGTCCGGGGTATAAAGCGCCTCGCGCCCCCAGGGATCGGCATCGTCAGGCCCGTCGATCAGCAGCGTGCAGCACTTGACGCGCACACCCGTCTCCACGAGTTTTTCCTTGCCGAAGAAGTCCTTCTCCAGATCGACAAAGCGGGGCAGGTCGGCCTCCAGCGGTGTCGCATCCCGGCCCAGCTCGGTGCCGAAGGCGCGATAGCTCTTCTCCTGCCGGAGCCAGTTCTGTGCCCGCGCGCCCACGAGTTTCATGCCGTGTTTGGCGCCCGCTTCCATGAGCAGATCCCAGAGGTAGTTCTGCATCTCGATGGGGTGGTGCAGCTCCCAGCCGAGCTCGCCCGTATAGGCCACGCGGATCGCTTTGACCGGGCACATCCCGAGCTCGATGTTGCGCATCGTGAGCCACGGGAAGCGCTTGTTCGACAGCGCCGTTTCGGGGTCTGCATCCTTGATGACCTCGGCCAGCACGTCGCGTGATTTCGGTCCGGCAATGGCGAAAACACCCCATTGCGTTGTGACCTCTTGTGCATTGATGCGGCCATACTCGGGCTCTTTGTCCTCAATCGCCTTGTAGAGGTAATCCTGATCATAGGCGGTCCAGGCACCGGCGGAGACGAGGTAGTAGTCGTTCTCGGCCTCGCGCACGATGGTGTATTCCGTGCGCGTCGTGCCGTGATCGGTGAGCGCGTAGGTCAGGTTGATCCGGCCCACGCGGGGCAGCTTGTTTGTCGTGAACCAATCAAGAAACGCCGTCGCGCCAGGGCCCCAGATGCGGTGCTTGGTGAAGGCGGTGGCATCAATGAGCCCCACGCCTTCGCGGACAGCCTTCGCCTCCTCCACGGCATATTGCCACCATGCACCACGTCGGAAGCTGCGGGCGTCATGGTCGGAGAAATCCGCAACCGGCCGGAATTGCCCCCCGGGATACGCAGTATCACGGATCGCCCCCGACCCGCCCCCCAGGGCGGGGGCGATGCCCCCACCCTCGGGCCGGGGGCCATCGTCTGTTGATCTCACAACCGGCTCGATTGCATAGTAATTTGGACGCTCCCAGCCATTCACCCAGCCAAACTGCGCCCCCGCCGCCTTCTGCCGGTCATAGGCGGGTGCCGTGCGCAGTGGCCGGCATGCTTCGCGCTCTTCATCGGGGTGGTGCAGGATGTAGACGTGTTCGTAGCATTCCTCGTTCTTGCGCGCGGCGAACTCGGTGGTCATCCAGGAGCCGTAGCGTTTGGGATCGAGGGAGGCCATGTCGATCTCGGCCTCACCTTCGACCATCATCTGCGCGAGGTAGTAGCCTGCGCCGCCCGCGGCCGTGATACCGAAGGAGAAGCCTTCAGCGAGCCACATGTTGCGCATCCCCGGCGCCGGGCCAATGAGCGGATTGCCATCGGGCGTGTAGCAGATGGGGCCGTTGAAATCATCCTTGAGCCCTACCGTCTCAGTCGATGGAATACGGTGGATCATCGACATGTATTCTTCTTCGATCCGCTCCAGATCGAGGGGGAAGAGGTCCGCCCGGAAGCTGTCGGGGACGCCATATTCAAACCGCGCGGGCGCATTGCGCTCGTAAGGGCCAAGGATCCAGCCGCCGCGCTCTTCGCGCACATACCATTTCGCATCGGCATCGCGCAGGACAGGGTGCTCTCCATGCTCTTTGCGGTATTCCACCAGCATCGGATCGGGCTCGGTCACGATGAATTGGTGCTCGACCGGGATCGCGGGGATCTTGATGCCGAGCAGCTTTGCTGTGCGCTGTGCGTGGTTGCCGGTGGCGGTCACGACATGTTCGGCAGTCACAACCGTTTGCTCATCAGAAGCCACGAGGTTGCCGCCCTTCTCGACCATCTTGGTGAGCGTCACGCGCCACTCGGACCCGGTCCACTCATAGCCATCCACCTGCCATTTGCGCTCGATCACAACGCCGCGTTGGCGTGCACCCTTGGCCATCGCCATGGTGACGTCGGCGGGGTTTATGTAGCCATCGGTCGGGTGATAGATCGCGCCCTCGAGATCTTCCGTGCGCACCAGCGGCCAGCGCTCCTTGATCTGGTCGGGCGTCATCCACTCAAAGGGCACGCCGCAAGTCTCGGCAGTGGAGGCATAGAGCATGTATTCGTCCATGCGCGCCTGCGTCTGCGCCATGCGCAGGTTACCCACCACGGAAAAGCCCGCGTTCAGCCCCGTCTCTTCCTCAAGCGTCTTGTAGAGCTTGATCGAATAGTCGTGGATGTGGGTCGTCGCGTAGGACATGTTGAAATAGGGCAGGAGCCCTGCGGCATGCCATGTGGAGCCAGAGGTCAGCTCGTCGCGCTCCAGCAGCATGACATCATCCCAACCTGCGCGGGCAAGATGATAGGCGATCGAGGTCCCAACGGCTCCGCCGCCGACAACGAGAGCTTTGACGTGGGTTTTCATGAAGGCGACTCCTGACTGACTTGCCATCGAGATGTCGCTCAAATTCTCAACCTTGCCGCAATCCGCGCCGACCGATCACAGTTGGAAAACGACGCGCTCCGCCGCTTAGGTGCTCAGATCCACGGTTGAGCGCAACAGACGCCCCATGGCCCGCAACCCGGCGTATCCTTCCCGCGCGGCGCGGTAGGAGGCGTCGATCCGCGGCTTCAGAACCAGAGCATCGGATGGGATGTCCGTCTCAGGGTCTCGTTGCGTCCTGGCCTTTGCGGCCTCTGCGGCTTTCGCGGCGCGCAGGGCGGCCTCATGGGCCTCTTGCTCTGCCTTCATCTGAGCGCGTTCTTCGGCTTGTTGCCGCGCCATGCGTGCCTGACGTTGCATTTCCGCCTGCGCCCGGCGCCGCGCTTCATTGTGGCGCGCTCTTTCGCGGGCCTTCCGGGCCTTCTCGCTTTGGTCCAACGCGGCAAAGCCATCGCGGTGAAAGCGCAGGAGATCATAGGCTTCATTGATCTCGGCGAATCTCTTCGTGGCAGCCTTGGGGCATCCGCTGGCGACATCGGGATGATGATCGCGCGCCAAAGCGCGCCACTTTTTGCGAATGGTCGCAAAATCATCGAGAGGCGAGACCCCGAGGACCTTGTAGGCATATTCAGGTGCTGTGCGTTTCACAATCGGGAGCTCCTTGGCATCAAACACCGCTTGTGCCTTCGCCCCCACGAAAACGCACCAATTACGGTAAAATCCAAACTACACTTTTGGTGCCTGCGGCGAAATGAAATACTTGCCGGAAGGTTAACGGGAGGAAGGTGCCATGCTGCGCGCCAAAGCAGGCTATGAGGATACTCGGGCGGCGTTCCGCTGGGACATACCTGAGCGCTACAACATCGGTGTCGATGTCTGTGACAGGCTCGCAGAAGCTACGCCGCAGGCGCTTGCGCTGCGCGATGTGGCCCCGGGTGGCGCGTTTCGTGACGTGACCTTCGGCGCGTTGCGCGCGAGATCCAATCAGCTGGCCCATGTCCTGCAGGGCCGCGCGCAGCCGGGGGACCGTGTTGGTGTCTTGCTCGCGCAATGTGAAATGACCGCACTGGCGCATATTGCAGCCTTCAAAATGGGGGCCATTTCGCTGCCTTTGTTTACCCTGTTTGGGCCTGATGCCTTGCTGCATCGCCTGAAGGATTCCGGCGCGCGCGTCGTGATCACGGATGCTGAGGGCGCGGCAAAACTGGAGCCGTTGCGCGCTCAATTGCCAGAGCTCGTCCATGTCCTGACCGTTGCAGACGCGCCGGATGACAATGCACTCGAAGCGCAGATGGCCTCACAAAGCCCCGAGTTTACGCCGGTGGATACCGCTGCGGATGACCCGGCGCTTTTGATCTATACCTCCGGGACAACGGGCCATCCCAAAGGCGCGCTGCATGCCCATCGTGTGTTGCTTGGCCATTTGCCGGGCGTGGAAATGAGCCATGATTTCCTGCCGCAGGAGGGCGACAGGATCTGGACGCCTGCGGATTGGGCGTGGATCGGGGGGCTTCTGGATGTGCTGCTGCCGGCCTTGCATCATGGGGTTCCCGTTGTGGCCCATCGGTTTCGCAAATTCACCGCCGAGGCGGCGTTTGATTTCATCGAGACCCATGGCATCCGCAATGCGTTCCTGCCGCCCACGGCCCTCAAGTTGATGCGTCAGGCCGAGGGTCGTCGCGTGCAGATGCGATCCGTGGCTTCAGGCGGAGAGACATTGGGCGCAGAGCTTTTAGACTGGGGCCGCGATGTTTTTGGCGTGACGATCAACGAGTTTTATGGACAGACCGAATGCAACATGGTCGTGTCGTCCTGCGCGGCGCTGGCACCTGCGGAGCCGGGCGTCATGGGGTGGGCTGTGCCCGGCCATGAGGTCGCAGTGATCGATCCGTCAGGTGCCGCCTGTGAGACGGAGGAGGAGGGCGACATCGCCGTGGTCAGTCCCGATCCCGTCATGTTTCTCAAATACTGGAACCGGCCCGAGGCGACCGATGAGAAATTCCGCACCGGCCCGGATGGCACGCGCTGGCTGCTGACCGGCGACCGCGGCTGGCACACATCCAGCGGGCGAATTGCCTACAAAGGCCGCGACGATGATGTCATCTCCTCATCGGGCTACCGTGTTGGCCCTGCGGAGATCGAGGATTGTTTGCTTACCCATCCCAGCGTCGCCATGGCGGGCGTGGTGGGCCAGCCGGACAAGACGCGCGGGGAGATCATCGTGGCCTATGTGACGCTGACAGCGGATGCCGCGCCGGGTGACGCGCTGGCCCAGGAGATCAGCGACCATGTCCGCACACGATTGGCCGCCTATGAGGCGCCGCGCGCCGTGCGCTTTCTGGACGAGATGCCGCTAACGACCACAGGCAAGATTATCCGCCGCGCGCTCAGAGAGCATGCGCGCGGCGTGCGTGATCAGCCGTAATGTGAGACAGGCGTTCCTGCGATGGCGGCCATATTGAGCAGCCCGCGCGCCGTCACCCCGGGCGTCACGATATGGGCGCGGTTGCCCATGCCCATCAGGATCGGGCCGACTTCCAAACCGCCCGCTTTCATCTTCAGAATGTTGCGCACGCCCGAGGCCGCATCGGCATTGGAAAAGATCAGAACATTGGCCGCGCCCGTCATCCGGTTGGACGGCAGCAATCGCGCCCGCAATTCAGCATCCAGCGCCGCATCGACCTTCATCTCGCCTTCATAGCAGAAATCGACGCCTTTGCGGTCCAGAATGGCCATCGCCTCGCGCAGCCGCCTGCTGGAGTCGGAGTTTTCATTTCCGAATTGCGATTGCGAACAAAAGGCGATGTTGGGCGTGAGGCCAAAGCGCTTGACGTGGCGCGCGGCCCCTTCGGCGATCTCGGCCAGTTCCTCTGGTGTCGGCGCGCTCCAGACATGGGTGTCTGCGACAAAGAGCGGCCCGTCTTCGAGGATCATCAGCGAGAGGGCGCCATGGGGGGCCATCGATTCTGTCCCGAGCACCTGGCTCACGTAGTTCAGATGCCAGCGATACTCGCCAAAGGTCCCGCAAATCAGGCTGTCAGCATCTCCGCGATGCACCATGACTGCCCCAATGGCTGTCGTGTTTGTGCGCATGATCGCGCGGGCCAGATCGGGCGTCACGCCGCGCCGGGCCATGATCTCATGATAAGTGCCCCAATAGTCGCGGTAGCGGGGGTCGTTCTCGGGGTTCACGATCTCGAAATCGCGCCCGGGTTTGACGGCCAGCCCCGCCCTGTCTGCCCGGGCCTCGATCACCTCGGGGCGACCGATCACGATGGGCTTTTCGGTGGTTTCCTCCAAAATGGCCTGCGCGGCGCGCAGCACGCGCTCGTCTTCCCCTTCGGCAAAGACGATGCGGCGCGAGGCTGTGCCTGCTGCCTCGAACACGGGGCGCATCAGCAGCGCGGACTTGAAGACCGATTGGCGCAGGCTTTCGCGATAGGCTTGCATATCCTCAAGCGGACGGGTGGCCACGCCTGTCTCCATGGCAGCTTGCGCGACAGCGCTTGAGACAACGGCCGACAGGCGCGGGTCAAACGGTTTGGGGATCAGATAATCCGCGCCAAAGGTGAGTTGCTCGCCCTTGTAAGCGGCAGCGGCTTCCGCGCTTGTTGTCTTGCGCGCGAGCTCGGCAATGCCCTCGATACAGGCGATTTGCATCGCATCATTGATCTCCGTTGCGCCCACGTCCAGCGCGCCTCGGAAGATGAAGGGGAAACACAGCACGTTATTGACCTGATTGGGAAAATCGCTGCGCCCCGTGGCGATGATCGCATCGGGCACTGCGGCGCGCGCGAGATCGGGCATGATTTCCGGCGTGGGGTTGGCCAGAGCAAAAACGATCGGTCGTTTGGCCATTTTGGTGACATGTTCGGGCTTGAGCACCCCGGGGCCCGAAAGGCCCAGGAAAAGATCCGCCCCGTCGATCACCTCATCGAGGCTGCGCTTGTCAGAGGCCTGCGCGAAGGCGGCCTTTTGCGGGTTCATATCGATCTCGCGGCCTTCATGGACCAGCCCGTGAATGTCGCAGAGCCAGACGTTTTCGCGTTTGACCCCAAGCTTGAGGAGCATGTTCAGGCAGGCGATGCCCGCCGCTCCGCCGCCTGTCGAGACGATCTTGATGTCCTCAAAGCGTTTGCCCGCGACACGCAGCGCATTGGTGGCGGCGGCGCCCACGACGATGGCCGTGCCATGCTGGTCATCGTGGAAAACGGGAATGTTCATCCGCTCGCGACAGATCTTTTCGACGATGAAACAATCGGGCGCCTTGATGTCTTCGAGATTGATCGCGCCAAAGGTAGGCCCCATGGCACAGACGATCTCGGCAAGCTTCTCCGGGTCTGTTTCATCGAGTTCGATGTCAAAGCAATCGATGCCTGCAAACTTCTTGAAGAGGACAGCCTTGCCTTCCATCACAGGCTTGGAGGCCAGCGCACCGATATTGCCAAGCCCCAGGACCGCAGAGCCATTGGTCACCACTGCAACGAGATTGCCGCGCGCCGTGTAGCGGGCTGCATCCGCAGGGTTTTCCTTGATCTCGATACAGGCCTCCGCCACGCCGGGGCTGTAGGCTCGCGCCAGATCGCGGCCGTTGGCCAAGGGCTTCGTGGCCCGGATCTCCAGTTTGCCTGGTTTTGGAAATTCGTGGTAATGCAGCGCCGCCTTGCGCAAAGCATCCTTGCCTGAATCGCTCATCTGTCCCTCCGCTCTTTTGGATAGTTTAGCCTTAAACGAGTGTGTGTGGGGTTAAAATGCGGTGCTTGGCCGCTGGGGTCTTTTTGCCAATGCGCCCCTTGCGGAATCTGCCCTCGCAGATCAACATGTCCCTTCGACATCGGGTCATCAGGGGGAGACCACATGCGCGAGCAAGCGTTGCAGATCCGCGAGAAGGCCTATGCGCCCTATTCGGACTTTCCGGTGGGGGCTGTGGTCCAGACGCCATCGGGCGAGACATTCGCGGGATGCAATGTCGAAAACGTGGCCTACCCTGAGGGCACATGCGCCGAAGCGGGCGCTATCGCAGCGATGGTGGCTGCGGGCGCGCGCGAAATTGTGGCGGTTTATGTCGTGGCAGGCAGTGACAGCCCGGTGCCCCCCTGCGGTGGCTGTCGCCAAAAGCTCGCGGAGTTTGCCAAAGGCCCTGTGCGCGTGACCATGGCGACCGTGAGTGGCGTCGAAACCGAGGTGCTTCTGTCCGAGCTGTTACCCGGGGCATTTGGCGCGGAGCACATGTCGTGAGCGATGCGCGGTCCATTCTCGCGCAATTGCGCACGGGACGTGACGTCTCGGCCGATGACTTGACGTGGTTTGCCCAAGGGTTGGCAGATCACAGCGTGAGCGCGGCGCAGGCCGGCGCTTTTGCCATGGCGGTTTGCATGGGCGGGCTGGGCGAGGCTGGTCGTGTGGCTTTGACCAGGGCCATGCGCGATTCCGGCGAAACGCTGCGCTGGTCCTTGCCCGGGCCAGTGCTCGACAAGCATTCGACCGGTGGCATTGGCGACTGCGTCTCTCTCGTTCTGGCGCCAGCGCTGGCGGCTTGCGGCGCCTATGTCCCGATGATTTCGGGCCGTGGGCTGGGGCATACCGGCGGCACGCTCGACAAGCTCGAAGCCATTCCCGGCGTCAGCACCGAGCTGGAGACCGCACGCTTTGAGACTGTCGTGCGCGAGGCTGGCTGTGCCATCGTGGCCGCATCCGCACGGATCGCACCGGCGGACAGGCGCCTCTACGCGGTCCGCGATGTGACATCCACCGTCGAGAGCCTCGATCTGATCACAGCCTCCATCCTGTCCAAGAAATTGGCTGCGGGGTTGGAAGGTCTCGTGCTGGACGTCAAGACGGGCTCAGGCGCGTTCATGAAATCCCAGGAAGAGGCGCAGGCCCTTGCCGAGGCGTTGGTCAAAACTGCGAATGCGGCAGGCTGCCCCACGTCGGCGCTCTTGACGGACATGTCCCAACCTTTGGCCCCCAATCTGGGCAATGCGCTGGAGGTGGACCATGTCATGGGCGTGCTGTGCAGCGGGGTGCGTGGGCCGCTCTTTGATCTGACATGCGCGCTCGGCGGCGTGGCTTTGGCGCAGGGGCGATTGGCGGCGGATATGGAGCAGGGCGCAGGCCTTATTGCGCGCGTCATCGAGACGGGCGCAGCGGCAGAGCATTTTGGCAAGATGGTCGTCGCCATGGGCGGGCCGCTTGGCTTTACAGAAAACTGGCGGCGCTACCTGCCCGAAGCACCGGTCATTCAGGAAGTCACGGCCGCGCAGGGCGGGCGGGTCCGGTCAATTGACGGCGAAGTGCTGGGCAATGTGGTGGTGCATCTGGGCGGCGGGCGACGTGTCGAAGGCGATCAGATCAACCCCGCTGTGGGGCTGAGCGATGTTATCCGGCTGGGCGCATCCATCGCGCCGGGGCAGCCTTTGGCGCGCGTACATGCGATGCGCGAAGCACAGGCAGACGCAGCCGCGCGCGCCATCCGGGCGGCGATCCACATCGAAACTGACCTTGAAGTGGATGCGCACGCCAATCCGGCACCGGAGCTGATCACCGGTCAGGTGACGCCATGAGCCGCGCTTTCCTTGTTGTCATGGATTCCGTGGGCATCGGCGGCGCGCCGGACGCGGATACCTTCTTTAACGGCGACGTGCCCGATACAGGCGCCAACACCCTGGCGCATATCGTGGACGCAACGGGGCTCTTTCTGCCGACGTTGGATCGCATGGGGCTGGGCGCGGCCTGCGCTTTGGCGTCGGGCGTGCAATTGCCCGGCTGGTCCGAGCGGCCGGACGGGGCCGGGGGCTGTTGGGCAGTTGCCACAGAGCAATCACGGGGCAAGGACACCCCCTCGGGCCATTGGGAGCTCGCAGGCTTGCTTGTGCCCTGGGAATGGCACTATTTCCCCGATACGCAACCAAGCTTTCCCAAAGAAATCAGCGCCTTGGCGGCAAAGCTCGCGGGCGTTGACGGGATTTTGGGGGATTGCCACGCATCTGGTACGGATATTCTCTCTCGTCTCGGTGAGGCGCATATGCAGACGGGACAGCCCATTTGCTACACCTCAGCGGACAGTGTTTTTCAGATTGCTGCCCATGAAGAAACCTTTGGTTTAGAGAGGCTTCTGCAGCTTTGTTCAGACATGTCCGGCCCCTTGCATGACATGCGCGTCGGACGTGTGATTGCGCGGCCCTTTGTCGGAACACCAGGAAATTTCAAGCGGACGCAGAACCGGCGCGACTATGCGATGACGCCCCCTGAACCGATCCTCACGAACTGGGCGCAAGACGCAGGCAGACTTGTCCACACGATTGGCAAGATCAAGGATATCTTCGCCGGGCAAGGTGTTGATACGGCTGTAAAAGGTGCGGATGTTGATCTCATGCAGGAGCTTCACAAATCTGTGGATAACCTGCCCGATGGGTCCTTGTGTTTTGCCAATTTCGTGGAGTTCGACAGCCTCTATGGCCACCGCAGAGATCCACAGGGTTATGCACAGCACCTCAGCTGGTTCGACGGGCAAATCGCAAAACTTCTGCCAATACTGCGTGAAGGCGACTTGCTTGTCATTACGGCCGATCACGGAAATGACCCGACGTGGGTCGGGACGGACCACACGCGGGAGCGGGTGCCGGTTCTGGTTCATGGCGCAGGCAGCGGATCACTGGGCGGATCACTGGGCCATGTCGCCTTCGCCGATGTGGCGGCATCGGTCGCGGCCCATCTCGGCCTGACATCCAGCGGACCGGGGAGGTCGTTTTTATGAGCATGTCGCAACTGCCCAAGGCGGAATTGCATCTGCATCTCGAGGGCGCGGCCCCGCCAGCGTTCATTCGCGGTCTGGCCAAGGAAAAGAGCATTGATCTGCAAAAGATCTTCAATGGGGACGGAACCTATGCCTACCGGGATTTCGCGCATTTTCTGACTGTCTATGAGGCGGCCTGCACGGTGTTGCAAACACCCGAGGATTTCTACCGCCTGACGCAAGCGGTTCTTGAAGAGAGCGCGTCACATGGTGTCGTCTATGCAGAGACTTTCGTATCGCCTGATTTCTGCGGCGGCGGAGATGTTGTGGCGTGGCGCGAGTATATGGCCGCGATGCAGGAAGCGTCGGAGGCCGCGGATCGGGCCCTTGGCATCACTTTGCGCGGGATCGTGACCTGCATTCGGCATTTCGGACCCGAGAAAGCCAAGGCGGCGGCCCTGTGTGCTGCGGAAACGCGGGGCGATTGGCTCGTGGGGTTCGGTATGGCCGGGGATGAGAATACCGGCCAGCCCGGGGATTATGCCTATAGTTTTGACCTGGCGCGCGAAGCGGAGCTGCAATTGACGGTGCATGCCGGTGAATGGCGCGGCCCGGAGGAGATCAAGGCAGCGCTGGATGATCTGCGCGTGGCGCGGATCGGGCACGGCGTGCGCGCGATTGAGGATCTGGCCCTCGTGGATCGACTGGCCGAAGACAAGATCACGTTGGAGGTCTGCCCGATTTCGAACGTGACGCTGGGGGTTTACCCCGCGCTGAGCGCCCATCCGATCGAAAACCTCCGCGCGCGCGAGGTGCCCGTCACCATATCAACCGATGATCCCCCCTTCTTCCACACCACGATGACGCGCGAATACGAGGCTCTTGCGCAAACCTTTGGCTGGAATGAAGATGACTTCGCAGAACTCAACCAGAATGCCATGCGCGCGGCGTTCTGTGATGATGAAACCCGAGCTCGCGTGCAAAAAAGGTTCTCCCAATGATAGATCATCTCACCGTCGTCAGCCATCCTCTTGTGCAGCATAAACTGACGTTGATGCGCGAAGCGGGCACGTCGACGGCGGTTTTTCGTCAGTTGCTGCGGGAGATCAGCCAGTTTCTGGCCTATGAGATCACGCGCGAATTGCCGATGACGACCAAGGAAATCGACACGCCGATGGAGCGCATGAATGCGCCGGTTCTGGCGGGCAAGAAGCTGGCGCTGGTCTCGATTTTGCGGGCAGGCAATGGTCTGCTCGATGGTGTGCTCGAGCTCATCCCGTCGGCGCGTGTGGGATTCGTTGGATTGTACCGAGACGAGGAAACGCTCAAGCCGGTGGAGTATTACTGCAAACTGCCGGAGCGGCTGGAAGATCGACTGGTCATTGCCGTCGATCCCATGCTGGCCACGGGCAATTCCTCTGTTGCAGCGATTGACCTGATCAAGGCGCGCGGCGCCACGAATATACGCTTTTTGTGCCTGTTGGCGGCACCTGAGGGCGTGGCGCGGATGCGCGAGGCGCATCCGGATGTGCCCATCGTGACGGCGGCGCTTGATTCCCACCTGAATGAAAAAGGCTATATCGTTCCGGGCCTTGGCGATGCAGGCGATCGCATGTTTGGCACGAAATAGCGCCTTTCGGGCTTGCCGCGTCGCGGCGCTTCGTGCATCTTGTCTGCTACCATCTGTGGGGGCAGATACATGAAAAACTATACGATTATGCCGCTTGTTCTGGCCGTGGCGGGTCTTGTCTGGACAGCTCCGGAGGTGGCGGCGCAGATCGACCGTACGCTCGCGGTGCCCGCTGAAGTGCCGCCTGCGTCGTTCCGGGGCAATCAATTCGTCGACAGTCGGGGCTGTGTCTATGTGCGCGCTGGCGTCGACGGGGCGACCCGTTGGGTGCCGCGTGTCTCGCGCAGCCGCGAGGTGGTCTGTGGTTTCCAGCCGACCGGTGCGACACGCACCGCAGGCGCGGCGCCAGCGCGCAACGCGCCAGAGGTGGTGCAAATCACGCCGCGCGGCACGTCCGCTGCTGCACCCGCGCCAGCACCTGCTGCGACGCCCACACCGGCGCCTGCGCCACGCGTTGTGACACCCGCGCCCGCACCGCGCCCGCAAGCGGCGCCAAACCAGCCCATCCGAACCGTGGCCAGCACGCCGGCCACGCCGCGCGTCATTCGCCCCGCACCTGTCACACGGCCCGCGCCGGTCGCTGTGCCTACGCCACGCGTTGTGACACCGACGCCGGCACCGCGGAGCACCGCCACAGCCAATGCCGGCTGCCCGGGCCTCTCGGGTATGTCCAAGAAATACATGCATTCCGGGCCCAATGTCCGCTGTGGCCCGCAGGCGCAGCCGCATGTGACCCTCAAAGGCGGCACACAGAAGCTGCGCACGCCTACGGGCCAGGTCAAAACCATTCGCAACCGCGATGTCGTGGTCTATTCGGGCACCTCCGGCGTCCGCCAGATCACGGGCCAGACCGTGATCGCCCCGCGCAACGCATATGAAGAGCGCCGTCAAGCGGTCACCAAAGTGCCCAAAGGCTATAAGCTGGCCTGGGAAGATGGACGTCTGAACCCAAAGCGCGGCTATCAGACGCTGGATGGGCGGCGTAAGATGATGCTGGTGTGGACCAATACGGTTCCGCGGCAATTGGTCGATCAATACAGCGGCGAAGTGGTCACGCGCTATTTCCCCGATTTGCAATACCCCTACACCTCCCCGCGCCAACAAGCGGCAGCTGAAGCAAAGGCGAAGGTCTCTGTAAAAGCGCCCAAGGCCAACACGGTCCAAACGATCCGGCCGCGCGCGGTCTCGACCAAATCGGCCCCGATCAAAACCCGTGCCAAGCCCGCAACCCATCGGTTCGTCCAGTTGGGCACGTGGAACAAAGGGGAAGAGGCCTCCACCGTGAAACGTCTCCAGCGCGCGGGCCTGCCGGTTAAAATCGGCAAGTTCAGCCGCAACGGCAAAGAGTATCGCTCTGTTCTGATGGGGCCTTATGCCAAGCAGGATGCGCTGATGGCGGGGCTCTCCCGGGCCAAGAAGATGGGCTATAGCCGCGCCAAATTGCGCAAGTAATTCCCCCTCGCCTGTGTGAGGTCAGGCCTCGCCCTTTGGGCGGGGCCTTTTTCATTCGCAGATCGCTTGCAGGCGCAACCAATCATTGTCGCGGAGCACTTCGGGAACGCTCTGGCCTGACAATTGATCCGCCTCGATGAGCGGCAGGACGCTCTCGCCCGTTACATCAAGCGCGAAGGCGTAGGGGCGCAAGTGCAGCTGAGCGCTTTGAAATCCGTCCACAAGAGATTGCGTGGGCAGGGGCATTTGCGGCGCGGTCATCACATGGGCGGCAAAGGCCTCCAGCGCGTCCTGCGGGACCTGACCTGTTGTCAGAAGGCGCGCGCTGGCCCAGAAGCCCGCGTGATCGAGCAGGCGGCCCAGCGGGTCAACGGCCCGCGCCCGCAAGTCCTCGGCAAGCGCGAAGCCAGCGGCGGCTTCGGGCTCGGGGCTCAATTCGATCAGGTCGCGGTTCAGAAGGATGAAGCCACCGGGCAGATGCGCCGCCCGTGCAGGCCCGCCGCGCAGCACAATGAGATCGCCCGCGCGGCTCTCGCCCAACACACGGCGCGCCAGCATGCGCAGCGCGGGCGCAGAGGCCCCGGCGCGGCAGGGTGGTCCCGAGAGTGTGGTGATCTCGTCCAGAAGCGCCAGCCCGATGGCATCTCGCTTCACTTCCGGTACGACGCGCAATGTATGATCGCGCAATGCGCCGGGCAGCCAGAAGAACGCCAGAGCGGCAGCCCCGCCAAGGATCGACGCGGAGAGCAACCAGCGCAACCGCCCTTGCCGTGGCCGTGCGCGCGAGATCGCGCGGCGCAGCTTTTCGATGGCGTCCACCATATCCTTGGCATCGGGGCCCAGTTCCAGAAGCTCGTCGGGATCGCCATCGGGATGATAGATCGCGGGCATATGGCCGGGGTTGAGCCGCTCGACAGCTGCGAGAGACCAATGGGTCAGCGCCTGATCGGACATGTCTTTGAGCATCAACGTGGCATCGCCAAGCGAGACCACGACCTCGCGCCGCTGCGCCTCTGCCGAGGCGCGCCAAAGGCCTGTGGCCTCCAACCGCTCATAATCCTTTAACGCTGTCATCTGCGCGTGTCGCCGGGCCTGCTCTGCCTCATTTGGCAAAACGTATCACGAGGCGGGGCGGGGGGTCCAGAACTCTGCCTGAAGGCGAGTGCGGGCTCTGCGCGTGATGGCTGGGTTGCGCGGCTCAAGGCTTGGGCTTGTCGTCCCAATCGTCCGTGAGGATGCGCTGCGCGTTGCCATCGGGGTCGTCATATTGCTTTGCGCGGACGGTAAAGACAAAAGCGGCCAGCCCCAGCAACCCCAGAAAAAGCGCAATCGGGATCAGATAGACAAGGACATTCATGCCAACCGTCTCCTCATTTCAACCGCAGCGCATTGAGCGATACGGTAATCGAAGACGACGACATGGCCAAGGCCGCAATCAGCGGCGAGCAGAGGCCGGCGATGGCCAAGGGGACGGCGAGAATGTTGTAGATTGTCGCGATGCGGAAATTCTCCCGGATGCGACGCGTGGCTTTGCGCGACGTCACCAGAGCGTCGGGCAGGGAGCCCATGTCTTGACCCAGCAGGACGATGTCGGAGGCGACGCGCGCCGCGTCCAGCGCGGAGGCCGGAGAGATTGAAACATCGGCGGCGGCAAGGGCGGCGGTATCGTTGAGGCCGTCTCCCACCATCAGCACATGCGCGCCCTCTTTGCGCAGCGCGTCAATCCGGGCGGCTTTGTCTTCGGGGCGCGCCTCGGCGATCCAATGGTCCACCCCCAGCCGCGCAGCCATGGCCTCAACCGGCGCCGTGGCGTCTCCGGACATCACGATCACGGTGTGACCAGCCGCTTTGAGATCGGCGACAGCCGTTTCAACGCCGGGCCTCAAAGCATCGAGAAATCCGAAGCGCACGGGCGCCTGGCCGGGCAGCGCCAGCCAGGCTGAGGTTTGCAGGCTCGTGCCGTCAGCGCCGACCCATTCGGCGCGGCCCAGTCGCACGCGCGCGCCATCCAGCTTGGCTTGCGTCCCAAATCCTGGCACTTCCGTGACCTCGGCCACATGTGCAGGGATCAGGCCGCGGGCCTCGCCTGCGCGCACAATGGCCTGGCTCAGCGGATGCGCCGAGGCATGGGCCAGCGCCATGGCTATGCGCAGCGTGTCATCATCAAAGCTCTCGGGATGGGCGAGCTGGGGCGTGCCTTCAGTCAGGGTGCCGGTTTTGTCGAAAACAACCGTGTCCACCTCTGCGAGACGCTCCAGCGCGGTCTCGTGTTTGATGAGAAGACCTTTCTTGAAAAGCCGGCCCGAGGCTGCGGTCGTCACGGCAGGGACCGCGAGACCAAGGGCGCAGGGACAGGTGATGATCAGAACAGCCGCCGCGATATTGAGAGCGATGCGCAGATCTCCGGCGTAGAGATACCAGCCCACGAAGGCCAGGGCAGACAGGATGTGCACGCCCGGCGCGTAGAGTTTCGCGGCTTTGTCGGCCAGCGAGGTGTAGCGCGAGCGGCCCGATTCCGCGATGGCCACCAGATCGGCCAGACGGTGCAGCGAGCTATCCTGCCCAACGGCTTCGGCGCGCAGGGTGAGCGGGCCTGTCAGGTTCACTTCGCCTGCCGAGACGGCCATGCCGGGGGCGGCATAGACGGGCAGCGTCTCACCTGTGAGCATGGAGCGATCCAGCTCGGAAGTTCCTTCCGTGATCGTGCCGTCGACGGGTGCGCGGGCACCGGGGCGCAGCAAGACCAGATCGCCAACCACGACCTCTGCCAGAGGCACAACCTCTTCGATCCCGTTGCGCAGAACAACCGCACGCGGGACTTCGAGGGCGGCCAGCTCTTCAGCGGCGGAGCGCGCAATGGCGCGGGTCCGGTGATCAAGATAGCGTCCTGCGAGCAGGAACATCGTCAGCGTAACGGCTGCGTCGAAATAGGCGTGATGGCCTGACAGCATCGTTTCCCAAAGCGACGTCCCCAGCGCCAGCGCAATGGCCAGCGAAATGGGCACATCCATATTGAGCCGCCCCGCGCTCAAGGCAGACCAGGCATTGACGAAGAATGGCTTGCCCGCAAAGCCAATGGCAGGGAAGGCGATGGCGGCGGAAATCCAGTGGAACATGTCGCGCGTGGCGCCTTCTGCGCCGGACCAAACGGCCACGGAGAGCAACATGATGTTCATCGAGGCAAAGAAGGCCACCGCCAGCCGCATCAACAGATCGCGGCCTGCGCGGTCCGTCTCGGTTGCGCGGATCTGGGCGGGATCGAGTTCGTGGGCCTCAAAACCGGCGCGCTCCAAGACGTCGATCAGGTCCTCTGCCGTGACGCCCTCAGCCTCGACGGCCACGCGCTTGAGCGTGAGGTTGACCCGTGCGCTCTCGACGTCCGGTACATCGCCCAGAACACGCTCGACTTGTGCAATACAGGCCGCACAATGGATCGTGGGCAGCGACAGCATCAGCCGTGTCTCTTCCAGCGGCGCCACGGTGATCTGTTCAGCCGGGGCCGCCAGGCAGCCCGGACAGGCCGCGGCAGAAGGCGGGCGGAGCGTCGCGGTCACGTCACTAGCCTTTTACAAAGAGCTCAATGCGCTGCTCGAAAGGCGTGCCATCGGCGGCATAGGCGCGCATGCGCAGGTTCCAATAGCCGGGCGCAAGCTTGGCGGGCGCTTCATAGCGATGGCCATTGAACGTGAAGATCGGTGATTGATCATCTTTCACATGGGTGGCCCGGCCCAGCGTCGCGTAGAGGCGATTAACCTCAACAGGCGCGCCGCGCGCGTCCTTGATCTCAAGGCTCACGCCACCGTTCATCGTTTGGGCATAGACATTCCAGCCAAGCGCTTCCTGCTGTTCGCGGCGCGCGTCAAAGGTTTGCGAGGCCACATAGGAATTCTTGACTTCGATGCCCGGGAAGGTCGAGACCGCTGAATAGGCAAGCATCAGGTTCACGGTGATGATGGTGCCGAAGAAGGCGCCGAAGATGGCCGCGACGTGCCAGCCGGTCAGTGTGCGTGGTTCGTTCATTGTCCTCTCCCGAAAAAGACTGTGTCGTTATGGGCGCGTTCCCCGTTCGAAATGTCTTCGATCCAGAACCGGAACTCGCTGCGTTCATCCTGCGCGGGCGCTGAGCCGCCGGGCGCAATCACGTAGACGCGCTGCAAAATCTGATCATTCGCGGGCACATCGACGCTGTCGTAGACCGTGCCCTCCAGATCGACGCGCAGCGCGCCATCGCCTTTGACCGAAATGCGGAAGGGCCGGTCATCGCCATGTTTGTTGCGCAGGCGAATGTCATAGGTGTTGCGGATGGAGCCATCCGAGAGTGTCACGAATTGCGGATTGCGCACAGGGCTGACCGTCAGCTCGATTTCCGGACGGATAAAGAGCGCGAAAAGCAAGGCCACGCCCACAAAGGCCCAAAGCCCGGTGTAGAGCAGGGTGCGCGGGCGCAGCACGTGTTTCCACGCAGCGCGCGGCGGCTTGCCCGCGCGCTCCGCCGGCTCATCGGACAGTGCCAGATAGTCGATCAAACCGCGCGGCTTGCCGATCTTGGCCATGATGTCATCGCAGGCGTCGATGCAGAGCGCGCAGGTGATGCACTCCATCTGCTGGCCATCGCGGATGTCGATCCCCACGGGGCAGACGTTCACGCAGGCCATGCAATCGATGCAATCGCCCTGCGGCTCACCGGCCTTGACCGCGTCGGAATGCTTGCGCGGCTCGCCCCGCCACTCGCGATAGCCCACGGTGAGCGAATCCTCATCCAGCATCGCGGCCTGAATGCGCGGCCAGGGGCAGGCGTAGATACAGATCTGCTCGCGCGCAAAACCGCCAAAGAAGAAGGTTGTTGCCGTCAGAATGCCAACGGTGGTGTAGGCGATGGGATGGGCCTGAAGCGTGAAGAAATCCCGGATCAGCGTCGGAGCGTCGGCGAAATAGATGATCCAAGCCCCGCCTGTGGCGAAGGCAATAATGAACCAGATCGTCCACTTGGTCAGCCGCAGGCGCAGTTTGCGCAGGTCCATCTTCTTTTGGCGATGCAGGCGCAGGCGCGCATTGCGGTCGCCCTCGATCCAGCGCTCCACCGCGATGAAGAGGTCTGTCCAGACCGTCTGCGGACAGGCGTAGCCGCACCAGACCCGGCCCGCGGCCGAGGTGAACAGAAACAGACCCAAGCCCGCCATGATCAAGAGACCGGCCACGAAATAAAACTCATGCGGCCAGATCTCGATCCAGAAGAAGTAAAAGCGGCGGTTGGCCATATCGATCAAGACAGCCTGATCGGGCAGGGCGGGCCCCCGGTCCCAGCGGATGAAGGGCACGAGATAGTAAATCCCCAGCGTGACGATCATGATGACCCACTTGAGATTGCGGAACTTGCCGGAAACGCGTTTGGGGAAGACCGGCTCGCGCGCGGCGTAAAGGGAGGTGTTTTCGCTGTCTTGATGGCTCACGGGCGGGACCGACTCATTGGCTAAAGAGGTTTTTCTGACGCCTGTTTTCCCCTGTGCGCCCCTGCCGCACCTTGATGCATGTCAAATTCTGCATCTCGGATGTTGGTTTTTTGTGATCAGGCGTCTCTTGCCAGCCGGAAGCGTCGTGGTATCTTTTTGCCCATGATGAAAAAAACCCGGTTTCCCGCCCGCCTTTTGTCCTGTCTGTCTGCGTTCTGTATGGCCACGACGGCTGTCGCCTGTGAGCTGCCCGCGTTTGAGCGTGTGGGAGGTCCGGTCTTCCGTGATCAGATTCCGTCGGAGAATTATCAAGCGGCGGCGGATGCCCATATCTTTGCGCGTCCGGGCGGCGGCTATGCGATGATCTACAGCGGTGATGACAGCGGCCATTCCTCGATCAAGATGGCGGTCAGCGATGATCGGGTAAACTGGCGGCCTGCGGGCACCATGGTGGGGCCCTCGGCGGGTCACCGTGCGCCCATCGAGAAGGAAACCTCATTTTATTTCCGCACAGCCTCGGGTGAGCATCAGATCTATTTCATCGGCTATGCTGATGGAAACACGTATGAATCCGAGATCTATATGGCGACATCCGGTAGCTACAACGGGCCTTACACCGTGCGGCCCGAGCCCATCGTGCGCCTAGGTCGGATGGACGGCAAACCGGTCAAGGTGATCACCTCGCCCTCGATTGTGGAGCACAATGGCGTTTTGCACATGGCGTTTCTGGGCTGGAACGGGTTCCATAATGTCTCGGCGGTCTGGACCTTCGGGACGACCTCGCCAGACAATGGGCGCAGCTGGGAAAACCTGCGCGAAGTGAATGTGCCGATTGGCATGGAGGGACAGATCACGCGCACGCCGCAGGGCCAGTATGTGGCCGTGGCCACCCGCGAGCATCGCGGCAAGGAGGCGATTTTTGCAGGCTGTGCCAACCACCCCTTTGGCCCCTACCAGACCCTGCGCCAACCGATCCTCGCGCAGGCAGGCCCGCCCCATGAGACCGATGAGATCATTGCGCCGCAGCTCTTTTACCCGCCTGGCGCCTCACGGCCCGAGCTTTTCTATACTGGTGCGCAATATGACACCGGCTGGTGGATCATGAAGGCGCGTTGACCTGACGGCGCAGCCAGACCGCAAAGAGTTTCGCAGACGGACGCAGCACACCCGGACGGGTGAGCAGATGATAGCCGTTGTCGGGGTTTTCCTCTGACAGGATTTTCAGCCGCCCCGCCGCCACATCGTCCTGCACCCAGACCGCCGCCGTTACGGCGATGCCTTGCCCCGCGCGCGCGGCCTCCAGCATCAGATTGCCGGGCAGGGCCATCATGCCCGCCGTGCGGGTCTCGGTTATGCCATTGCGCTCCAGCCATTGCGTGGCCTCATTGGTGCCGAGCTCTTGCAGCCAAGGAAATTCCTGCAGATCTGCCGGGCAGGCCACGGGTTTGTCTCCGATCAGGCTGGGTGCTGCGATCAATGCCATGGACGTTCGAATGAGCTGCGTGCTCTCCAGGCCCGGCCAGGTGCCTTTGCCATACCGGATGGCCATGTCGATCCCGCCGGGGCTGGGGTCGCAGCAGGCGGGGTTGGGGTCGATGACCAGATCAATCTCGGGGTGGCGCGCGCGAAAGTCGGCCAGACGGGGCATGAGCCAGTTGGCCGCAAAGGAGGGCGTGGTTGTAATATGCAGCGGGCGGGCCTCTTCGGTGCCGGTGAGCTCGGTGACGCGGCGCGCCATCATCTCGAACCCGCGCCGGAGCGCTTCTGACAGATGCGCGCCTTCCGCCGTCAGGGTGGCTTGCCGCGCCGTGCGATCCAGCAATTGCAGCCCCAGATGCTCTTCGAGATTGCGGATTTGCTGACTGATGGCGGCATGGCTGACATTGAGCGCGAGGCCTGCGGCCTGCACGGAACCCGTATCCGCATAGCTTGCGAAGGCGCGCAGAGCGGCAAGGGGAGGCAGGGCGTTCCAATCCATCATGTAACCTCAACTTACATTAAAGCATCTTTCCTGAGTCGTAATATTTGCAGGAAACCTCCATGTTTCAAGCATCAAACACGATCAAGTGGAGAAGAAACATGTTGGGAATATTTGCAGATGTATTCAAGCGCGCCACCCATCAGGATGCGCGTTTTCAAGACACACCCGGCGATTGGCGCCCGCCCACCTATTGGCAGCGCAACCCCGGCCAGAGCCATCTGGGCCCTTATGAAAAGGCGCACAGAGATGATTGATCCGATTGTGTATTGGCCGCAATACGTGGCCTCGCCGGTGTCCTTCCCCGCGCCACGGAGTAACCGCAAACCGGTGCGCCGCCGCTAGGCCCGCCGAAAAAGCATTATCAAAGCAAGAAAAAACCGGCCCTCGCGAGGGCCGGCTCTATATGTGGCATCAGGTGCCCAGGAAACGCGCGAACATTTAGGCGCCTGATGCCGTCCTCGCGCAGGATTTAGCCCGTCTTGCGCAAGGAATGGGTCACTCGCTGGCCTCGCCGCCGCCAAGCCCGTGGATATACGTGGCGACAGCGCGCAGCTCTGCTTCGCTAAGCCGCTCGTTCCACGCGGGCATCACGCCGAACCGTGAGTAGGTGACAGTCTCGGTCAGCGTCTCGGCATCGCCGCCATAGAGCCAGATGGCATCTGTCAGGTTCGGCGCGCCCTGGAAGCGGTCGCCTTTCCCGTCATCGCCATGACATGCGGCACAATTGTCGAGATAGACTTCCTCACCGGCTCCCACGAGCCCCGCATCACTGGGCGTTTGCCCGGAGATGTTTTGCACGTAGGCCACCACGGATGTGATCTCTTCGGCTTCGAGGATGTCCCCGAAGGCAGGCATTTCGGAGTAGCGCGCATCGTCGCTGTCCTCATTGCGGATCCCGTGGGTGATGGTCTCGTGGATGGCTTCGATGTCGCCGCCCCAGAGCCAGTCATCATCCAGAAGGTTCGGATAGCCCGAGGCCTGAACACCCGCGGCACCGGCCCCGTGACATTGCGAACACCAGGAGCGATAGACCGCCGCACCAGCCTGGCGCGAATAGGTCAGAAGTTCCTGATCATCGGCAATCTCGGTCAGAGCCACCTCGGTCAGACGTGCGTTGATCGGGCCATTGGCCTCTTCAACGGCCGCAATATCTGCGGCAACTTCAGCCCGGGTCGAAAACCCGAGGATGCCGGGCGTGGCGGCGTTGATCCCCGGCCAGGCCGGATAGAGGATCACATAGCCCACACCCCAGATGATGCAGAGATAGAAGCACCACAGCCACCAGCGCGGCATGGGATTGTTGAATTCTTCAATCCCGTCCCAGCTGTGACCGGTGGTGTCGATATCACCGGTCTGATGCTCAGGGACCTTGTCTTCATTGATTTTGGTCATGACCGTGCCTCCTTCGCGGCTGCGGGTCGATCCTCATTGCGGAGAATGACGGTTTTGGCCTGCGCATGGGCGGAATTCGAGCCGGGCCGGATGACCCAGACGAAGACCCCTACGAAGAAGGTGAAGAGCACCAGTAGCATCCAGCTGTCGGCGAATTCACGCAGGAGAGAATAGGTTTCCATACTCCCGCCCTCCTATCGGTTTGCTTCGGCGGTGAAGGTCGAGAAATCGACCAGCGTGCCGAGCATTTGCATGTAGGCGATGAGCGCATCGGCTTCCGAGACGCCCGGTTGGCCGTCAAAGTTGCGCACGTTCACGGTCTCTTCGCCATACCGCTCCAAAAGGCCGTCATAGTCACTGTCGGGATCGGCTTGCGCCAGGAAGTCCGACTGTGCTGCTTCGAGCATCTCGGGTGTGTAGGGCGTACCGACCCAGGAATGCACCCGCATCAGATCACCGATATATTCCCCGTCCACGAGCGTACGCTCGAGCTGGTCATATTTCGGCATCACCGATTCCGGCACAACCGATTGCGGATCGCGCAGGTGGTCCACATGCCAGCCGTCAGAGTAGCGGCCGCCGACGCGGGCAAGATCTGGCCCTGTCCGCTTGGAGCCCCACTGGAACGGGTGGTCATACATGGATTCTGCTGCGAGCGAATAATGCCCGTAGCGTTCCACCTCATCGCGCATCGGCCGGATCATCTGGCTGTGGCAGACGTAGCAGCCCTCGCGCAGATAAACCTCACGTCCCGCCAATTCGAGCGGTGTGTAGGGTCGCATCCCTTCCACTTCCTCGATGGTGTTGTCGAGGTAGAAGAGCGGCACGATTTGCACCAATCCACCTATTGTCACCACAAGGAAGGAGAAGATCAGAAGAAGCGATGCATTCTTCTCGAGGATTTTATGCTTCTCAAGGATAGCCATGTTCGAAGCCCTCCTTATTCTGCTGCGACGACGTTGTCGGAGGCTGCCTCTTTGGCAGGGCTACGACGAACAGTCATCCAGAGGTTGTAGCACATGATGAGCGCACCAGCGAGGAACAGGACCCCACCGAGAGCGCGGACCACGTACATCGGGAATTTGGCACCGACGGTGTCAGCAAAGCTGTTCACCAGGAAGCCGTTTGCATCCACTTCACGCCACATCAGGCCTTCCATGATCCCCGTGACCCACATCGAGGCCGCGTAGAGAATGATGCCGATGGTGGCGAGCCAGAAGTGCCAGCTGACAAGCGTGAGCGAGTAGAGCCGCTCGCGATCCCAGAGCTTGGGCACAAGGTAGTAGAGCGCGCCAAAGGTGATCATGCCGTTCCAGCCAAGCGCGCCGGAATGCACGTGACCGATGGTCCAGTCCGTGTAATGCGACAACGAGTTGACCGCACGGATCGACATCATCGGGCCCTCAAATGTGCTCATGCCGTAGAAGCCAAGCGAGATCACCATCATCCGGATGACCGGATCGGTGCGCAGCTTGTCCCAGGCGCCAGAGAGCGTCATCAGACCGTTGATCATGCCACCCCAGGAGGGCATCCACAGGATCACCGAGAAGACCATGCCCAGCGTCGAGGCCCAGTCAGGCAGCGCTGTATAGTGCAGGTGGTGGGGGCCGGCCCAGATATAGAGGAAGATCAGCGCCCAGAAGTGGATGATCGACAGCTTGTAGCTGAAGACCGGGCGTTCGGCCTGCTTGGGCACGAAGTAGTACATCATGCCCAGGAAGCCCGCCGTGAGGAAGAAGCCCACCGCGTTGTGGCCATACCACCATTGCACCATCGCATCCTGCACGCCCGAGAAGACCTGCACGGATTTGGACCCGAAGATCGAGACCGGGATGGAGAGGTTGTTGAACACATGCAGCATCGCCACCGTCACGATGAACGACAGCAGGAACCAGTTGGCCACGTAGATGTGGGGCTCCTTGCGCTTGATGATCGTGCCGAGGAACGAGGCCAGGAAACCCAGCCAGACGATTGTCAGCCAGATGTCGATATACCATTCCGGTTCGGCATATTCCTTACCCTGCGTCTGGCCGAGCAGATAGCCCGTCGCCGCGAGGACAATGAAGAAGTTGTAGCCCCAGAAGACAAACCAGCCCAGATTGCCGCCCCAGAGCCGCGCAGCGGAGGTCCGCTGGACGATGTAGAAAGAGGAGGCGATCAACGCGTTGCCACCAAAGGCAAAAATCACGGCTGACGTATGCAGGGGGCGCAGGCGCCCGAAGTTGGCATAGCCCTCGGCCCAATCGAAATTGAGCGCCGGGAAGGCCAGCTGAAACGCGATAAAGGTTCCCGCGAGGAACCCGACAACGCCCCAGAAGGCCGTCGCAATCACGCCGGCGCGCACAACGCCGTCGAAATATTCATCCTGAGGATGGGGATTGGCATATGCCGGCTCATCCGTGCGGCGCAATGTCCACACAAAGAGACCAGCCGAGACCAGCATGATGAGAATCATGTGGACCTGATATGCCAAGTCACGTGCAAAATTGGCTGCAATGGCGGCAAAGAGCGCCACGATGCCAAGCACGATAAGCTTGATATAGTTGGTCATTTTCGTTCCCTTCGTCTGTCCCCTGACAAAGGCATTCATGTTCGCGCAGGGGGGTAGTGACAGGGCGTTTTTGCCAAGCACACCCAAAAGATGCATTGATCCAAGTCAATATTTGCGACCGCAGCATTTGAGCCGTATCAAGGCGCTGCATCGCGGCATGGTGTTAGAATCCCTACGAAACGAGCGAAGGGATATCATCATGACACCCAAAACAGTCTTCACCGCGCTGACCGAAGCCGAACAGGCCAAGGAGCATCTGATTGCGGCGGCGACCCTGGCGGGGCAATACGGCGCGCATCTTGATGTGCTCGCACTTGGCGTCGACCGGACGCAGGTTGGATATTACTACGCTGGCGCAACCGCGCTTGTGGTTCAGGAAGCGCTGACACGCGCGCAAACCGGCTCGAAATCCGCAGGTGAGGCCGTGCGTGCAGAGCTCACGGGCCAACCCGCGCTGCGCTGGTCGGTGGACAATGCCGCGTGCCAATTGGCGGATGTGGGCCGTATCATCGCGCGCAATGCGCTCTTTTCCGATCTGGTCGTTTTGCCGCAGCCCTACGGGCCGGAAAAGGGCGAGGAGCTGGAAAACGTGCTCGAAGGCGCGCTCTTTGGCGGCATGGGGCGTGTGCTGGTTCTGCCGGACGGGGCCGCTGCGCCCAAGCTCTCGCGCATTACGCTTGCGTGGAACAACAGCCCCGAAGCCTTTGCCGCGGCGCGCGCCGCGCTGCCCTATCTGGTGCAGGCGGATCTCGTCAAAGTCCTGATCGTGGACCCGCCGACCCATGGCCGCGATCGCTCTGATCCCGGCGGGGCGCTGTCGGAATTCCTGGCGCGCCACAAGGTCAAGGTGGAGATCGATGTGCAGGCAAAATCCTTGCCGCGCGTCTCGGACATGATCTTGCGCCACGCGAGCGACAGTAACGCGGACATGATCGTCATGGGGGCCTACGGCCATTCGCGCTTCCGCGAAGCCATTATCGGCGGCGCCACGCGGCACATGCTGGAGCTCGCCGACCGGCCGCTCTTCATGGCCCATGCCTAAGCTTGCAGAAGGTCAAGCCATCTGCGTGAGCCAAACACCAAAGGCCATGACCGCAATGCCACCGGCCCGCATCGCACCCAGCGGTGTGGGCACGGCGCCGAAAAGGCCGAAGTGATCAATCGCTGCCGCTGAGATCAGCTGGCCCAACAGCACGAAAAAGACAGCATTGCCCACGCCGATCTTGGGCGCGATGAAGGTGATCGAGAGCACGTAAAACGCAATCAGAACGCCCGCCAGAAACAGATGCTTGGGCGCCTCGGCGACTTTGCTGAGCCCGGTGGGCCCCATAAGGATCAAAACGACCAGACTGCTGAGAAACGCCACGGCGAACAAAACGCTGGCCGCCGCCACGGGCGCGCCCAGCCGAACCCCAAGCGCGGCATTCAAGGCCGCGAGGATGGGAATGCCGATCCCGGCGATGAGCATGGTTAACGCAAGTGCTGGCATGGGTCTCTCCTCAAGCTTGCCCCACTCTACGACGCGCGCAATCGCGCGCAAGCACATGGGAGTTGCTTGGCAAGCCCGAGTGAGTGCGCCATGGTTGTGCCATCTACCGATGAAGGGTCATGTCATGCGCAGAATTGTCCTCTCCCTGGCGGCTGTCATTGCCGCAACTGGCTGTACGCCTGACGGCGGGCCCTTTCTGAGCCAGCCAGCGGATACGATGACGGCGATGCCGGACGCGACGGAAGGGCAGGCGCTCTATCGGGAGTATTGCGCAGCGTGCCACGGCGAGACGGGGGCGGGAGATGGCCCGCTGGCGCGCGGGCTGAACCCGGCGCCGCGCAATCTGACCCTGATCTCGGTGCGCCACGACAATAGCTTCCCGCGCGCCAAGGTTCTCTCGACGCTGGATGGCTATACCCGCGTGCAATCGGAGAATACGGCCATGCCGGAATTCGGGGATCTGTTGGGCGGTGAGAGCGTGCCGGTTGATGTGGGGTCTGATCAACCAAGCCCCGTGCCGCGCAGGCTGGCCGCGCTCATGTTCTATCTCGAGACGCTCCAGCAGTAGAGCGCGGGCCAGGCGACCGAAAAGATGCAGGCGGTACGCGGGTTTTTGACGCGTGTCAAAGCGGGCTGTGTTGGTCTGTGCGACCATGGGGCAACGCCAATCTTGGAGGACCCCATGACAACCGCAACTGTAGCCAAAGCCAGCCCCGTCCCGAAAGCCCCTCAAAAAACTTCTGCGAAACCGGCCAAACCGGCCAAGGTCAGCCCGTTGCAAGAGGCGTTTGACGCGGGCGAATACCCCTATGCGCAGAAAATGGGCACGTCTGAATATGAAACAACCAAGGCGCAACTTCAGGCGGAATTGCTGAAGGTGCAACTTTGGGCGCAGGAAACGGGCCAGAAGTTTGTCCTGCTGTTTGAAGGACGCGATGCGGCGGGCAAAGGGGGGACGATCAAGCGCTTTACCGAACATCTCAACCCGCGCGCGGCGCGGGTCGTGGCGCTCAACAAGCCCACCGATGAGGAGCGCGGGCAGTGGTACTTCCAACGCTATGTGACGCATTTGCCCACGGCTGGCGAAATGGTTCTCTATGATCGCAGCTGGTACAATCGCGCAGGCGTTGAGCGGGTGATGGGCTTTTGTGAGCCGACGGAATATCTCGAATTCATGCGTCAGACGCCTGATTTTGAACGTATGCTGACGCGCTCGGGCATCCGGCTCTACAAGTATTGGTTCTCGGTCACGCAATCGGAGCAAGCGCGGCGCTTCAAGTCCCGCGAGACGGATCCGCTGAAGCGTTGGAAGCTTTCGCCCATCGACAAGGCGTCACTGTCAAAGTGGGATGATTATACCGAGGCCAAGGAAGCGATGTTCTTCTACACGGATACCGCCGATGCGCCTTGGACGGTCGTGAAGTCAGATGACAAGAAGCGGGCCCGGATCAATTGCATGCGGCACTTCCTGTCGTCGCTGGATTATCCGGACAAGGATTTCGAGATTGCCGGTCCCCATGATCCGCTGATCGTGACAGGCGCCAGCCATGTGCTGCACCAGTCCGATCATATTTTGGGCAAGTCCCTGCATCCGGATCAACGCAAGAACTGACCAAACGCCCGGGGTTGCTTGAACCCCATGCAGCAGAAACGGTCGCACGAGCGTCTGGTGTGTTGCGGCAGGGCTCCTTGTCCGGGCGCATTCAGACGGTGCGTCCGGGCCATGCTCAGATCGGTCGCTTTGCGCCCGGGTCGGATGCGATGACGACGGAATGACACAGCAAAAAGGTGCCAACAGCCCCCGCGTTGGCACCTTTCTGTCACGGCCGGGCCGTGAGTAATCCCTGCGCATCTCGCGAAGGCGGGGAGGATATCTTGTGTCGATGATCTGTTCCGGAAAGAGGGTCCGGGTTCAGATGCTGCGACGCGAGGGGAGGTGGCACGGATCCTTTAGGGTTTTCTGAGCATTTGCGTTGCGCCCCGAGGCGCAACACAGGGCGTATGTGCGCGCGGGTCAGTAGATGTAGCGGATTTGATCTGCCCAATAGCGTTCGACCCGGCGCAGCATATGGGTGATCTCATTGATCCCGTCGGGACCCATCACGCCTTTTTCCTGCAAACCTTCCGCATGCCGGGAAAACAGATCGCGAACGACATCGCGGATCTCGCGGCCCTGCTCGGTCAGCCGGACGCGGACGGAGCGGCGGTCAATCTCGCAGCGCTGGTGGTGCATATAGCCCATCTCGACCAGCTTCTTGAGATTGTAGCTCACATTCGACCCCTGGTAATACCCGCGGGTTTTGAGCTCGCCTGCCGTGACCTCATTGTCGCCGATGTTGAAAAGAAGAAGTGCCTGCACTGCATTGATTTCGAGCACACCCACACGCTCGAATTCATCCTTGATCACGTCGAGCAGCAACCGATGCAACCGCTCAACCAGTGCCAGTGCTTCCAGATAGCTGCCCATGAAAGCGTCCTGTGACGCACCGGGCAAAGGGGTGTGCATTGACATGTTTGGCTCCGCCTGTTTGTTCGAGAGCCTTTGTGACGTATAAAAATGAATAGTTCGCTAAATGCAGATCACTTTATGGGGCCGGCCAACGCCACGGCGCGGATGTCTGCGATGAGGGCCTCAAGCGGCGCGGGCGGTGTCGCTTGCGCAGAGACCCATTGGTACAGATCCTGATCATTTTCCGACAAAAGCGCCTCATAGATATCAAGCTCTGCCTCCGACAGATCATCCAGGCGCGCGTCGGCATATCGCATCAGGATCAGATCCATTTCCTTGATGCCGCGCCGCATGGAGCGCATCTTGATGCGTCTGAGGCGGGTCTGTCGGGGTTCGTCGCTCATTCAGGCTTGCTCCTTCAAGGCCAGACGGAGGCGTTTTTCGAGGCGGCCCAACCTGTCGGCTCCGGCGCGCATTTCCGTGCGCATATCGCGAATTTCCAACAGCAGCGATGCGACATCGGGCGACATCTCGGGCTCTTCGTCATGGGGCGCGTCCAATCCGTCGCCTTCGCCATTGATCAGCCACATCAGCGAGACATTCAAAATCCCGGCCATCATCGACAGATGATTGGCGCGAGGCTCAGATCTGTCTTCTTCCCAGCCGCGCAAGGTGGTGACGCGGATCCCGAGCCGCTTGGCCAGATCGCCCTGGCTCATGCGCGCAGCATCGCGCGCAGCGGCGAGCCGGTCGCCAAATGTTGCAGTGTCGGGGCCGTACCAGTCCTGGGCTTGCATGAACATGCTCCTTTCGCAGTCGCACAGTTGCACAGTCGCGTTGTGCGGCGCCTGCATTGATTGATCCTTTCGTGCATCTTAAAGGAGATAACAGACGCAACAAACCCACAGGCCCGACGCCATGCCCTTTCTTTCCGACGCTCTTGCCCGCGTGCAACCCTCGCTGACCATTGCCGTGACGACGAAAGCGGCGGAGCTGAAGGCACAGGGCCGTGACATCATTTCGCTCGGCGCAGGCGAGCCGGATTTCAATACGCCCGAACATATCCGGGCCGAAGGGCGCGCCGCAATAGAAGATGGGCGCGTGAAATACACCGCACCTGACGGGATCCCGGAACTCAAGGACGCCATCGTGCGCAAGTTCGCCCGCGACAACGGGCTCACCTACGCGCGCGCGCAAATCACGGTGGGCTCCGGCGGCAAGCAGGTGCTCTTCAATGCCTTCAAGGCTACGCTCAATCCCGGCGATGAAGTGATCATTCCGGCCCCTTACTGGACCTCCTATCCCGATATGGTGGCGCTGTGTGGCGGCACGCCTGTGGTCGTGGAGGCCGGGATCGAGACCGCGTTCAAACTGACGCCAGAGGCGCTGGAGGCGGCGATTACACCGCGCACGAAGTGGATGCTTTTCAACTCTCCGTCCAACCCCACCGGTGCCGGATACAGCTGGGATGAGCTGAAAGCGCTCACCGATGTGCTCTTGCGTCACCCCCATGTCTGGGTGCTGACCGATGATATGTATGAGCACCTTGTCTATGACGATTTTACCTTCTGCACGCCCGCAGAGGTCGAGCCGCAGCTCTATGAGCGCACGCTGACCGTCAATGGCGTCTCAAAGGCCTATGCCATGACCGGCTGGCGGATCGGCTATGCCGGCGGGCCAAAAATGCTGATTGATGCGATGCGCAAGGTGCAGAGCCAATCCACCTCCAACCCCTGCGCCATCTCGCAATATGCAGCTGTCGAGGCGCTGGATGGGCCGCAGGATTTTCTCAAGACCAACGCCGCCCTCTTTGAAGCGCGGCGCGATCTTGTCGTTTCCATGCTCAACCAGATCAACGGGGTCAGCTGTCCGGTGCCGGAAGGGGCGTTTTACGTCTACCCCTCGATCAAGGAGTTGATGGGCAAGACCTCACCGGGCGGAACGCAGATCGAAACAGACGAGGATTTTGCAGCGGCGCTTCTGGAGGAAGAAGGCGTTGCGGTGGTCTTCGGGGCGGCCTTCGGGCTTTCGCCAGCCTTTCGCATCAGCTACGCTACCTCGGAAGAGGCCCTGACGGAGGCCTGCACCCGCATCCAGAGGTTCTGTGCGGGCTTGAAATAACCGGGTGAGGGCATGGCGAGCGAACTGCCGAAATACTACTTTCGCATCCGCGAGAATGGGGCGCTCTGCTTTCGCGTCGATACCGAAAATCGCCAGCGCCGGATCGAGATGGACCCCATTGCGCATATCAATATGCGCAATGGCGAGGTCAAACCGCAGGGCGACCGGGTGCTGTCAGAGGAGGATCTGGCCGAAATCAGCGCCTGGATGCGCGAGCGCAGCGAATTGCTTGCCTGGCGCGATATCGACGATATCCACCGCGCCGTGGATTATCTGAATATCACGACACAATGGGCGCAATCCAAGGCCTCGCCCGAACAGCTCGAAGAGGTCACGGACGCGCTGCTTCTGGCGATGCATGATCTGCGCTCGGTGCTGGTGCGCAAGAAGGCGGATCGCCTCCTCGACGACAAGAGCTGATCCCACGCGAGACTTGATCCCAAGCGAGACCTGATCCCACGGTGCGGCCCCTGCGGGCCCGCGCTCTATTCTGGGACGAATGGCAACGTGAGCCCTCTCAGGCCCGACGCCAAAAGCGCGTCATCATCATGAGCGCCGCACAGCTGAGCCCGGTGACAAGCCCGGCCCAGACCCCGACCGCGCCAAAATCCAGGACAAATCCAAAGAGCAAGGCCGAGCCCAGGCCAATGGGCCAATAGCTGAACGCGGCCATGAACATCGGGATTGTCGTATCCTGCATGCCGCGCAACAGGCCAAGCGCCATGACCTGTGCGCCGTCGGCCAATTGAAACAGGGCGGCCATGATCAACAACACGGTGCCGATGGCGATGACCTCGGCCCGGTTTGGCTCATCGGGTTTGAGAAAGAGCGAGATCAGCGGTTCGGGGAAGGCCACAAACAGCACGACTGTCACAAGCGCGATGCCGATGGAGGCGGCGATGGCAACTCTCGCCCCCAGACGCAAATGCGTCCGGTCGCCCCGCCCGAAGGCCTGGCCTGCGCGGATGGTGGCGGCGTTGGACAGGCCAAGGTGGACCATGAAGGTCGCCGTGGCGCATTGCAGCGCGATCCCGTGGGCGGCGAGAGGAATGGTCCCGAGCCATCCCATCAGGACCGCGCTTGCGGCAAACAGGCTGACCTCGGAAAGACTGGTAAGCCCGATGGGCACGCCGAGCCGCACCACCTTGCCCATCACGTCGAAATCAGGGCGCCAGAGCCGGCGGAAGAGGTCATGTTCTGGCAGCACGAGGCGCGCATAGAGAATGACGCCCAGCAGGCTGACCAGTTGCACCGAGACGCTGGCCCAGGCCGCTCCGGCGATGCCCAGTTCCGGCGCGCCCCACATCCCGAAGATCAGCGCGTAGTTCACCAGCGCATTGACGATCACGGCGAGGCTCGTGATCCAGAAAACAACCGAGGTGCGCTCGAGGGCTGCGAGATAGCTCTTGAGGACCATGACGCCCAGGGCAGGCAGGATCGCAGGCCCGGTAATGCGCAGGTAGGTCTGCGCGTCCTGCGCCACTTGAGGCGCCTGACCGATCGCCTCCAGAAGGGGTGCGGACCACCAAAAGAGCGGCAGGCACAAAAGCCCGAACAGGGCCGAGAGCCACAGCGCCATGCGGGTCACGCGGCGGATGGTTTGCGCATCGTCATTGGCCGCGGCAACCAGCGGTACAACCGCCCAGGCAAAGCCCGAGCCCACCAGAAAGAACACAAAGAAGAACGAGGAGGCCAACACAAGCGCGGCCAGCCCCTCGATGCTGTAGCGGCCCATCATGATCGTATCGGTCAGACCGATAGCAAACTGCCCCAGATGCCCGCCGATCAGCGGCATGCCGATGCGCATGACATCCTTGAGATGGTGAGTGGAGGTCTGGCTATGCATGGAGCGGCCTTAGCGGCCATGGCAGGATTCGAAAAGCGCTATCGCCTCACAGGGCGCGGCTGAGCAGGGTCAGGGCGACGGCGGCAATGGTCAGACCGACCAGCGCCTCGAGCGCCGAAAGGGCTTGCAGCGCGCGCGTGCCCGACAGGTGATCCGCGAGGCGGCGCGTGGTGCCCTCGCGCAGGGTGATGGCGGCCAGCGCCGCGGCGATGCTGACGCTGGCGGTGCCCAGCCCCATGGCAAAGGCTGCCGCGATCCCTTCCGCGACCAATCCCATGCGCCATGTCAGGATCAGCACGAAAATCGCCCCGGTGCAGGGGCGCAGGGCGATGGCGCCAATCAACATGACAGCATCGCGCAGGCTGCGGGTGTTTTGGGCTTCTGTCAGGCTTGGGCCATGGGCGTGGCCGCAGCTGCTGCAGGTGCCGTCATGAGAATGATCGTGGTCATGGTCGTGGTCGTGGTTGTGATGGTGCTGGGCGCGCAGGGCTTGCCGCAGCCGACGTTGGCCGCGCCAGACGAGCCAGAGACCAACCGCGCCAATGGCGGCGTAAGACGCAGGCGCCAGCCAATCCTCCGTGACGTCCACCAATTGCGTGCGCGTCATCTCAAAGGCCCAGACGCCGGCATAGACCAGCATCACCGCGCTGGCCGCCTGCGCCAGCGAGGAGGCGAGCGCCAGGGCCGAGAGCCGCACAAGCGGAACGTCTGTGCCCAGCCCATAGCCGGAAATCAAAACCTTGCCGTGTCCGGGCCCAACGGCATGAAAGAACCCATAGGCAAAGCACAGGCCCCACAGCGCCCAAAGCGCACCCGGCTCACCGGCGCGCAGCGCGCGTAGCGCAGTGGCCAGCGATTGCTGTGCCTCACGCTGACCTGCAGCGGCCCAGATGGCCAGCCTGTCCGCGCCGCCCATGCCCCAAAGCCAAACTGCGCCCGCGAGAACCGCGAGCGCGGCCGTCAGGACAATCCATCGCATGTGATACGCACCCGATCGGCATAGTGAATGCCGAGCTCGACGGTCTGGAAGATGTCTTCGCTATCGCCCAGACGCTCATCCTCGGCCAGGATCTCGGCCAAAGCGGCCTCCTGCGCCAAGCGCGCATCGTTGAGGTCGGGATGAATGACCTGCGCGGCGCAGCCACGCTCGAAATGCACGCCGCCCGTCACGGTATAGGCGACATAAAATGTCGGATCATATTGCCAGACCTCAAGACCCTTGGGGCTGACGGGGGTGACGGGGCGCTTGTGTGCGGCGTGGATCTTGCCATCGATCACATCGAGATGGGTCGCCACGGGCGTGCCCAGAGCCACCTTGCTGCCGTCTGCCGCCGTCAGGTACAGATCGCCCTCAAAGCCCTCGTACCAGTTCTCGAGATCAAAGCCCCAGAGCTTTTCCATCTCCGCCTCGGTCAGCTGCGCATCGCCATCCGGGTCGAGCCCCAGGTCCTCGAAAATCAACAGCGTGAAAAAGTCGTCATAGACCCAGGTCACCTCGACCTCGGTCACGCGATCCTGTGCATCCATGCGAAAATGCAGGGTCGAATCCACAAAGATATGCGGATGAGAGCCCCCGATCTGGGGCAGAACGCACAAAAGGGCGGCCGTTGCGAGCTGTTTCATACCTGCCAAAGTAGGCAGATGACGCCCGGACGCAAGACCCGGCGCAGCACTTAGGCGTTACTCTGCCCAGCCCACGAGCATCTCGGAGAGCTCCCGATAGAGCTTGCGCACCATCACGCGCTCGAAATCCTCATAACCCTGCGCGACTTCGACGAAAGACAAAGGCCCGCGCGCCACAACGCCCTCGAAATACGGCACGACATCAGCCTCCGCGCCCTTGATGGCCAGACCGTTGACGGTGATGTCACTGAAATCGAAATGCTTGTAGGTCAGCGCCGGGCTGAAGCCGTCATTGGTGACGCCATCGCCGGACAGATCAATGACCTTGCGGCGGCACTCCGGCGCGCGCTCCATCATCGTGTGACCAAAGCCAAGCGCATAGCCCATGGCCGTCGGGAATTCCGAATATGAGCGCGGCGCGGCCTGCACCGTCGCGGCCACAGCCTCGATATCCCCCAGACCGCGCATCATGGTCCAATCCACGACCACGCGCTGCTGGCGCCGCCCGGACCATTCATAAATGGCCAGCGCAACCTCGCCGGGCCCCTGCAGGATCGCATCGGCGACATCTGCATGCCGCAAGGCGGCGGCGAGGCCGTCCCGCTGCAGATCATGCTCGCCCTCATCCACAGAGGAAGAGACATCCACCGCCAGCAACAACGCAACCCGGCAGTTGGCCTGCGCCACCGTTGCGACCAGGGCAGCAGTGGCCAGCGCGGCCGAAAACAGGGCCCCGCGCATTACCAATGCCCCGTGTTTTCCATGGACGTCCAGGGCTCTTGCGGGGGCAGGTTATCGCCTGCTTGCAACAGCTCGATGGAGATATTGTCGGGAGAGCGGACAAAGGCCATATGCCCGTCGCGCGGCGGGCGGTTGATCGTGACGCCATTGTCCATCAGATGCTGGCATGTCTCGTAGATATTATCGACGCGGTAGGCGAGATGGCCGAAATGGCGGCTGTCCGATGGCAGACCCTCGTCGCCATCCCAATTATAGGTCAGCTCCACCGGGCATTCGGGCTGGCCGGGAGGGGCGAGGAACACCAGCGTGAACCGCCCGCCCTCGCTGTCCATCCGTCGCGTCTCTTCGAGCCCCAGAAGCTTGTAGAACGCAATTGATGCGTCGAGATCTTTGACGCGCACCATTGTGTGTAGATAAGTCAATGCCATTGGGGCTGCTCCTTCATGTTTGCAAAGAGAGCTAAGGCGCTGCGACAATCTGTCCAGTCCGGTGGTGCGCGTGCAGTCACTGCGCGCGCGGTAAGTCCCGCAGATGGCCTCTTGTGACGGCGGTAAACGCAGGCTTAGAACTGGGACTTGAACCCGATGGAAATCGACGTGGCCTCGGTATCAAACCGGCCCACGTTGGAGCTTGTCTTCTGCCGTTTGACGCTCAGCGTCGGGATGAACCCCATGTAGTCGAGCTGATGCAGGCCAATGTCGATCTGCGCGCTCAGCTGCGTGTCCCAGCGGCCGCCGGGCACGGGGAAGATCACGTGATAGTCCGGGTAGTGGCTCTCTTGCGCGCGCAGGCTGGCGGAGAGCTCCAGCGGGCCCACGGGTTTGGCGCGTGCATAGCCGAGGCTGAGCCCCCGGGTTGTCTTGCCGATCTGGACGTTGTCCCCCTCGGTTTCCCCCAGAAAGAGGCCCGCAGAGAGGCGGTCGGCATTGCCCAGCTTGTGCGAGAGCGCCAGCGACCAGGATGTATTGACGACGTCATCGCGCGTCCCGTCGGCATCGATCTGGATCTGGCGGCCATGGCCCAGATGCAGCTCTGTGGCATCGCCGATTTTCTGGGTCAGGCCCAGCTGGGCGCGTTGCGTGTCATAGGCGTGATCGCCGCCAAACCATGCGCGGCCCAGATGCGCGCCAAAGCTGAGCACAGGCCCGCCTTGCACGGTCAGCCTGCGGTGGGCGAGGCCCAGTTCTGCTATCGTGTAGCCGTAGTTCTTGGCGTCGGCCATCGGGGCCTTGTCGCGCGCGTCAGCAGAGAGGGTGACCCGCTGGACCTGCACATCGCCCACCACTTCCGTCACGGCGGTCTGTGTCTTGTGCAAAACATAGCCGCCCGAGACGCGCCCACGGCTGATTGTGCCCGAGAGGGCCAGCGCATCAGGCGAGAGGATGCCCACGAAAGGCAGACCTTCGACGACATGCACTTCCTCAGAGGCCCCGCCGTTCACATTGTTGGACGGCGACACCGAGAGCGCAAAGCGCAGCCGCAGTTTCGAGGCGCGGCGGACGGTGCGGAATTCGTTGGCGGCGCGTGCTTCGGCTTCCGGTGTCGGTGCGTTTTGCAAAGCGCGGCGCATCCAGATTTGCGCAGGCAGAAAGCGCTCCTGCGTGGCGGCCGTCAGCGCGGCCACACGGGCAGCCTCATGCTTTTGCGTGGGTGTCTGCGCCAGAGCGAAGGCCCGGCGCGCCGGCGCGCGCGCCTTGTCTGCCTGACCCGCCCGCAAGAAGGCCTGCGCCAGGACAAAATGCCCGAATGTGTCCTCGCTGTCGCGCGCGATGAGCGCCTCGGCAATGGCAATGGCGATATCGTTGCGCCCGCGCGCCAGCGCCTGTGCGGCCACTTCGCGGGCCTGCTGCGGCGCCATGGCATGCCCTGCGACGCGCACCTCATCGACAGAGGCAGCGATCTGCGGTTGGGCCGGGGGGGTGCCATCGGCTGTTCCGGGGGCGGCATGGCCGGTCAGCGCGCCTGCGCCCAGAGCGCAGCCGAGCGTCGCCGCCCAAATGGCCCTGCGCCGCTTGGGACGGTGCGAGGCCACAGGGCGAAGGAGAGGGGGGCTCATCCGTGACACGACAGGCGCGCGATACCGGCGAATGCCTGGGCCGCGCTTAAGGCGCGACCGCGTCACAGATCGGTGCATCATCGGGCTGGCCGCATTGCGTCAGCACGAAGACACCGTTTTCCAATTCACCCTCGCGGGTTTCGTCATACCGGTCGATGGAGACAAGGCCACCCACGGCGGAGGCATTGGTGCCCCCGAAAGTGCCCCCGTAATTGCCGATGGTCTGGCCAACCTCATTGGTGATCTCCACTTCGCCCAGAAAGGCACCCTCATCATTGATATCGGTGATCAGGAGCGCCAGCGAATTGAGGTCTTCCTCGGTCCCGTCGGGCAAGAGCAACGTGCGGGCATAGACCGACCCATTGACCTGATTGTCCACGAAGTTCGCATTGAGCAGGATCGAGCCCACAATGCGCGCCGCTTCAAGCGGCTGAATGTCTTCATCCGTGCCGGGCGGAATGGGCAGGAGCGCGGGACCACCGAATTGGCCGATATTGGTCACCGCAGCGTAATCACCCGCATAGCTGACCTGGCCCGCGCCGGGGCCATCGCCCACGGCCGGGCGCGTGAACGTGCCGTTCTGGCGATAGAAGCCACCCTGTTGCACCTCGTTGAACTGCGGGCCGCCGCCCACGGTAAAGGCTGTGACAGAGCCGTCCGCACTGTCGCCACCGATCGCGATGAAGAGACGGTCCAGCGCGTCTTCCTGCTTGGTGTAGGCCACATAGTCGATCCCGTCGCCATCCGCCGTGGTCGAGATCTTCAGTGTGTTGTTGCGCGCATAGGTGACCGATTCCGGCGTGCCGTCGATGCCCTTGGTCGTGACCGAGATGGTGTTGCCATCGGGCGCAATCGTCACGTTGGTGGTGTTGATGAACAGATCTTCCGGGACGGTCGGGGCGTCGGTCGGCGCATCGGGATCCACCGGCAGGGCCGGGTCCGCCGGATCGGTCGGATCCGTCGGTGTGTCATCCGGCGCTTCCGCTTCGGGATCCGCCTCGAATGGATTGTCTTTACCCGTTGAGCCGTCGCATCCCGCAACAAACCCAAGTGCCAGCAACACCGCAAGCATCCGTGTCATGACCAGCCCCAATCTGCCTGAATAATTGTTTTGTCCCACCTGCTGTGAACAACTCAAATTCGTCAATAAAAAAAGCGGCCTACCACGATTTCTTCACCCATTGCGTCCGTGGCGCAATACTGCATCTCGCGGTTCAAAAAGCGCGCCACACAAGATAGGGTGGGACACCGACTCATCTAGTGGAAAGGATTCGCCCCATGGGCCTCACGCCGGAACAGCAAGCCGAAATCGACGCCCAGCGATCCGAGACGCACAGCACATTGCGCGCCACCGTGCCTGCCATGGAGGCCCATCTCTACCACGCGCGCCCCGTGCTCGATCACGGGTTTGTCCGCGTGATCGACTATATGGGCGACGATGCCGCCATCTGTCAGGCTGCCCGCGTCTCCTACGGCAAGGGCACGAAATCGGTCCAGAACGACGAGGGGCTGATCCGCTACCTCATGCGCCACTGGCACTCGACGCCCTTCGAGATGTGCGAGATCAAACTGCACGTGAAACTGCCCGTCTTCGTCGCCCGCCAATGGATCCGCCACCGCACCGCCAATGTGAACGAATATTCCGCCCGCTACTCGATCCTCGATCGCGAATTCTACATCCCCGCCCCCGAGCATCTCAACGCGCAGTCCGTGGTCAACAATCAGGGCCGCGGCAAGGCGCTGGAGGGGGCCGAGGCCGACCGCGTGCTCAAGATCCTGAGCGACGACGCCATGCGCTGCTATGACAATTACGAACAGATGATCTCACAGGACGGCCAGGACGGCCTCGCCCGCGAGCTCGCCCGCATGAACCTGCCCGCCAATGTCTACACGCAATGGTACTGGAAGGTGGACCTGCACAACCTGCTGCACTTCCTGCGGCTGCGTGCCGACGCCCACGCCCAATACGAAATCCGCGTCTACGCCGACGCGATCTGCGAGATGGTCAAGGATTGGGTGCCCTTCGCCTACAAGGCGTTCGAAGACTACCGCATGGGCGGCGCGACTTTGTCGGCTGGCGCTTTGGACTGCTTGCGTCGCATGCTGGCCGGCGAAGAGGTCACGCAGGAGAACTCGGGTATGAGCAAAGGCGAGTGGCGGGAGTTTCAGGGGGTGATTGGGTGAGCTGCACCAACAGAGGGTAGCCCCAGACCCTGGGTGGGGGCGCAAGCCCCCTCCGTTTTGCCGCAGGCAAACCTCCGGTTTGAAGGGGAGGGTCGGGGGCTGCCCGGCGATGCCGGGCGGAGCGCGCGTGCCAAGAGCGGCAAGGATCCAATCCATGGGATCAACGCACCCCAGCCCGATGCGCGCTCGCAGAGCGCAGGGCAGCGCCGGACCGTCCCATCGGGCTGGCGATTTGGCTGATCTAAGTGCGCCGATTGTCTGGTGCGATGATTTGGTGGGGATAAAGGGCTTTTGAACGCAGGGTGGTTCGCCATCCCGCGGGCAGGCGATGGCCGGTCAATCACCATTTTGGATGAGTGAATATGAAATTTAGAGTTTTTGTAGATGAAAGTGGGCAAACTGGTATTACAAAAGTCCGTAGTAAAAATAGTCCTGGCGCGTCGCCATATTTTGTGATGGGAGCAGTGGTTTGTGAGCCAACAAGTGAAGTCCATCTTGCAAATGCGATTGCGCAGTTCAAAAAAGAAATTAGAAAGAAATCGTGGAAGCATGCTTCGGACCTTGGGCACTTCGAAAAAGTGCTGTTAGCGAGAGAATTAAGTCGTTTGCCAATTAGATATTTCGCTACAATATCTCTCAAAGAAACACTTGGGGAGTATAAAGAGGATATCGATAACGATCCTCATAAGTACTATAATAAGTGCCTAAAATATCTGCTTGAACAGATCTTTGGTTACTTGGGTCCAAGGCTCACAAGTTGCAATGATGTTGATGTCATACTTGAAGAGAGAAACCATGACTACGATGCCATGTATCGATATCTAGAAAAAGTAAAAAGAAACCCTCTGCATCCAAATTCAATAGCTTTGTCAAAGATGAATCCATTTGCGATTTCTGTAATGAAAAAGGGTGAGGCTCCAGGGCTGGAAGTTGCAGATTTTGTTGCTCATGCCGTTTTTCAATGCGCGAATGCGAGCGCATCAAATTATGGAATCCCGGAGCCACGCTATTTTCGTGAGATGGTTTCAAGATTCGCTGGAGACAAATCAGGCAGAGTATTGGGGGTAGGAGTGAAATGCATACATTCGATAAATCAGGTTTCTTTGCAATTGGAGGTTAGGAAAATACTTGAAACAGCTTGTGCTCAATTGCCTTCGAAAAGAGTTTCCTAGTATTCGCGTTTGTCGAGGCCTCTAGCCCGGAATAGCACCGCAGGTGCCCGCCTCTCGCGCATTTTTGACAAATGCGCTGCCGGTTCCCGCTGTAAAGAGCGTCCAAGCCAGCGCCGACCCGCCCCGTCGCACCGAAGGTGCGCCGCCTACAATCGGCTCGCCTTCGGCGAGACGGGGCGGCGCTTTTGTGGACCTCAGCACGCCGCTCATTCTGCGCAATGACTTGGCTGGGATAAAGGGCTTTAGAATGCATGTTGGAGCGCCTTCCCTCGGGTCGGCGCTAGCACGGGCGCTGCTGGGCTTCCGCTAGACTGCAAGCGCCCCTGGGCTCCACCCGTTCGGACCGCAAACGATCCACTGGATCGTTTGTCACTTCGTGAACTGGTCCTCACCCCCTCGGGTCGGCGCTGGCCCTCTGCGTCTAACAAGCGCCCGGGGCTCCGCCCGCTCGTCTCTCAAACGATCCCCCGGATCGTTTGCCGCTTTGCGGTCCGAGACTCGCTCCCGCGGGTCGGCGCTGGCCTGGACGCAAGCTTGCTTGCGCTAACCGGCAATGCATTTCTTGCAATGCATGAGAGGCGGAGTCCGTTGGCTGTTTGGGGCTTACCGCGTCGGGTGCGCCTGGAGTGACGTCTGTGTGGGACCGCGTTTTTTGGCGGAGCCAAAAAATCGCTTTTCCCACCGTCAACAAAACGCGTTGCGTTTTGTTGCTTTGTCCCACCCGTCTTGCTTTGGAAAGGGCGTCACTTTTGGTGCCGCAGTCTCTCCAAAGCCAGACGTCTTTCAACCTCTTCCTCCGGCAACGGATCATCTTCCGGCCCCAACAACTCATCCAACTCCGCCAAGGCTTGCAGGTCGCGCATCCGTTGGCGTTCGCGTGCGCGGTCTTCGGCTTTGCGTTTCTCTTCAGCCTCAAACGTCGCGTATTTCGTGGTGAAGCCTTCGCGTTCCCAATCGAAGGGTTGATCCTTGTCGAGGTGCCCGAGCGCCTTCATGCGTTTCCACGCGCCGTATTCCTCCTCCAGACGCCGCCGCCGGTCGGCCAGCGTGCGGCCCTCGAAAGCCTCCAGCTTTTCGCATTGATCCATCGGCACCACAGCGCCCACGAGGCGGCCATAGCGTTTGAGCCAGATGCGGTTGCCCGTGGTCTCGACCCATTCCATGAGCGGGCCGGTGTTGTGGCGAAACTCGGTCAGGCTGACGATGCGGAAATCTTTGAGCGACATACCCCGACCTCGCAGGTCAGGGTTAACAGCGCGCAAACCCGCCGCGCGCTCAAACGCGGCGGGGTGAGGGGTTTTGTGCGATTTGGAGGGGTCATCGCACAACTTGCCCCCTTAGCCGAGCACGCCGGGCCAGTTTGCGAGGCCCGCCGCGATGTTGCCCGGCACGTCTTGCAGCCACAATTCACGGGCGCGCAGATTGGCGTTGAGATAGAGCTTTCCTTCATGGACCGTCCAGGCCTCCGGCACTGTCGGGGCGAGGTAGCCCTTGGAGGCGGCATAGGCGCAGTAGCCGCCGAAAACGGGCGCGTAAGCCTCTGGATTTGCTTGGAAAGTCGCGGCGTTCTCGGCTGAGGAGAAGTGCCATTCCGCGCCGTTCCACATGACCTTGTGATCCGCGCTGCCGGGCACGGGTTTGCTCATCGTGAAATAGGCGACGGGGTCTGTGCCATTGATGGCGATGGGGTTTTGGAATATCTGTGGCTCCATGGCGGAGGCTGCCTTGGGCGTGAGCGCATAAGCCACTGGGGCCATTGCGAAAAGTCCGAGTGCGGCGCGGCGTGTCAGGGTCATATCAAGTCCTCTCGTTGCTGTGTCTGAGGAGCATATGGGCGCGTTTGTGAGCCCGCGCAAAGCCCGCTCCCTGCCTCGTGATCCGCGCGTGAGAGGGCACTGCGGCGAAAAGCGCCTTGTCAGACATGTCATTTCGGGACAAGTCTTTCACATGTCAGTGTTTTTCACCCGCGTGATCTCACTTGTGCTGTCCGTGACGCTGCTGCTCACGGCTGAAACAATGGCCATGGCGCGGGGTGCTACGGCGGCCGTTGATGAAATAATTCTCTGCACGGGCCACGGACCGAGTTCCGTTTACGTTGATAGCGACGGAGAGCCGACCTCCGCGCCGCATATCTGTCCCGATTGTGCGCTGTTTTTTGCAGCGGTATCAGGGGCTTCGCCGGACGCGGCACTTGTTGAGGTTTTGGTAACCCTGGGTTTTGCGCCGGAAACGGTAGACGCAACGCCCGCCGATCCCCGGATCGCGCAACGGGCCAGAGCACCGCCTGTCATCCTGTGACTCACCCCTGAAATTCCCTCTTCACAGGACCATACAGATGAAACGCAAATTTGCTGCGGCCTTTGCCGCGACCCTTCTCGCCCTTCCCGCCTTCGCCGAAGGCATCATGATCAAAGACGCCTACGCCCGCGCCTCTGGCCCCAATGCCAAGGCGGGCGCGGCCTTCATGCAGATCATGAACCATTCCGACAGCGAAGACCGCCTGATCGGAGCCAGCGCCGATGTCGCAAAACGTGTGGAACTTCATACACATAAGGACATGGGCGACGGCGTCATGAAGATGATGGAAGTGGAGGAAGGCTTTGCCGTTCCCGCCGGTGGCATGCATGCGCTTGCGCGGGGCGGCGACCACGTCATGTTCATGGGGCTCAACCAGAGCTTTATCCAAGGCGAGACGATTTCGGTCACGCTTACCTTTGAGCAAGCGGGGGATGTCGTCGTCGAGATCCCGATCGACAATGAGCGCAAGGGCGGGCATGGGTCTATGGACCATTCCGGCCATGGCATGAAGAAAGACGAAAACAGCTAAGCGCTTGTTATGAGAGAATTTCCGCGACCCATTGGGGCACCACCTGGGTCGCGGGACCAAGCCTGACTTCATCAAATTGCGACGAGATGGCCGTGGGTTCGAGGGACATCTCCAGCGTCGGGATATTGCGCGCATTGGCGTCTTCCACGAAGGCGGCGGCGGGGTAGACCTGACCGGATGTGCCGATGGAGACAAACAGATCGGCACTGGCCAAATGGTCTGCGATGGCGTCGAGGTGGTGGGGGATTTCGCCGAACCAGACGATGTCGGGGCGGGCGGTCAACGCATGGCAATCTGGGCAGGGCGTGTCGCGCCCCATCTCCAACGGTGCCTCCCATGTCGCATGGCAGGAGGTGCAAAGAGCGCCAGACAGTTTTCCGTGCATTTGCAGGAAAACTCCTTGTAGTGGCGTTGCCACTAGAAAATTAGCACTATGCAGATTTGGCTCTAAACTCACTCCCGTCCGGGGATCTAACGTATCTTGTCAAGTACCGTAGGTTACCGGAACGCCACGTACGGGCTAATCTCTTCTTTTTTGCCTTTACGCGTGAGTATATCAATTTTTGCTGTCGCCATTGCATTTCCAGCCTTAATCACTGCGTGCAAAGCGTCTCGAAAATCGTGATCGACTTCACCGGCGTAAGTCCGTAAAACCACATCTCTGGGTCCAAGTCTTTGGTTTTCTGTATCACTGGCAATTAAGTCGAAACTAGGAAATCTTTCATCTTGCACTACAAAACGGCATTTGTTTGATAGAGCTGCAGCATAACGGGCAGAATTAAAAACTTTCAGCACTACTCTGATAGTAGAAGGTGAAGATCTTAAAAGTAAGTCATTGAAACTAGAAATTGCTTTTTCAATGCTTTCCCGCTCTCGCGCGGCTCTATCCCTTTGCCGCCGAAATACTTCTGCCATTTTAGAAGAGTTGCACGAGGCTACTAGTGAGTAAATCACCGCAGCTGATTTTTTCCGTTGCGGCGCGAAGTGACCTTCACAAGTCAATCCAATTCCAAATCCGGGGAAGTCGCAGAGCAATGCAGTTACTCCATTGTCTGCAATCCAATATGCCGGGACGCTCAGTTGTTCGACCTGCTTACGTGCCGCTGCTTTTTGATCTATGGGTGTATCGGCTTGTATCATTGACAAAACCAACTTTGCCAGATTTTCCTCCTTCTCATCGATTAGGTCTTCTAGCTGCATCTCTCCTCGATTGTGTGCTACCAGAATTGACGTGAACATGGGGGTTGACAATCCAGTTCCTTGGATGGCGCTGTTGAAGTAGTGCAGATATGCTGCTTCATCATCGGTTGGAATTTGCTCTAAACCTTCAGCTAGTAGTTCTGCTGTTTTTTCGTATACTCCCATTCGACCGTAGTTGACGATTGCTCCTTGGAAAAGTTCAAAAAGCGTTTCGCCATTGTAAGCCATGGCGAAACATGGCCTTATAGTTCCAGATTCTACAGAAATCTCGTTTATCTCTTTTTGAATTCGAGAATCAAAGACTATAGTATCCCTCGCTAAAAAAGAGCGCTCTATCCTTTGAAATTCATCGTGCGATAATAGGCCTTCCCATTCGGCCGTATTGAGGGGATCTAACCCAAAGCTAATTTTCTCAATGCTGGTATCTATTTTGGTTGGTGTGTCGCGAGAGTTCTGAAGCCACGACCAAGCGATCGTTCCCCCGGATCCGGCCAAAAGCAGCAGCACCTCATCTCTCAAAGACAACAGAGTCTCAAGCATGTTTAACCGTCCATCTTCAGCGCGGAGATGAAAGCCTCCTGCGGAATGTCGACCTTGCCGAACTGCCGCATCTTCTTCTTGCCGGCCTTTTGCTTGTCGAGCAGCTTGCGTTTCCGCGTCGCATCCCCGCCGTAGCATTTCGCCGTCACGTCTTTGCGCAGGGCGCTAAGCGTCTCGCGCGCAATGACTTTTCCGCCAATGGCCGCCTGGATCGGGATCTTGAACATGTGGCGGGGAATGAGGTCCTTGAGCTTCTCGCACATCGCCCGCCCGCGCATCTCCGCGCGGTCCCGGTGTACCATCATGGAGAGCGCATCGACCGGCTCGTCATTTACGAGCACCGACATCTTCACAAGGAGATCTTCGCGATAGCCCGTCATCTGATAGTCAAATGACGCATAGCCCTTCGTGACCGATTTGAGCCGGTCGTAGAAGTCGAACACCACCTCGTTCAAAGGCAGATCGTAGACCACCATTGCGCGGGAGCCTGCATAGGTCAGGTCCAGCTGGATGCCCCGACGGTCCTGACAAAGCTTGAGCACATCGCCAAGGTATTCATCAGGCACAAGGATGGTCGCTTTGATGCGCGGCTCTTCGAGGTGATCCACCTTTGACATATCGGGCATGTCGGCGGGGTTGTGCAGCTCGATCATCTCGCCGTCTTTCATGTAGACGTGATAGATCACCGAGGGCGCGGTTGTGATGAGTTCGATATTATACTCCCGCTCGATCCGGTCGCGGATCACTTCGAGATGCAACAGACCAAGGAAGCCACAGCGGAAGCCGAAGCCGAGCGCGGCGGAGGTCTCCATCTCATAGGAGAAGCTCGCGTCGTTGAGCGCGAGTTTCTCAATCGCGTCGCGCAAGTCTTCAAACTCGGCGCTGTCCACCGGGAAGAGCCCACAGAACACAACGGGTTGGCTCGGTTGGAAGCCGGGCAGGGCCTCGGTCGCACCTTTCTTTTCATGGGTGATCGTGTCGCCCACTTTGGTATCGCGGACCTGCTTGATGGAGGCTGTGATGAAGCCCATCTCGCCCGGGCCCAGCTCGGCCACGTTTTCCATCTGCGGGCGGAAGACGCCGATCCGGTCGACGCCATATTTCGCGCCGGTCTGCATCATCTTGATCTGATCGCCCTTTTTGAGGACCCCGTCCATGATCCGCACAAGCACGACCACGCCAAGATAGGGGTCATACCAGCTGTCCACGAGCATCGCCTTGAGCGGCGCGTCCCGGTCGCCGCCATGGGGCGCGGGCAGGCGGGTTACGATGGCTTCCAGCACGTCTGGAATACCCACGCCTGTTTTTGCGGAAATCAAACAAGCGTCAGAAGCATCAATGCCGATGACGTCTTCGATCTGTTCGGCCACGCGCTCGGGCTCGGCAGCAGGCAGGTCCACCTTGTTGAGAACGGGGACAATTTCGTGATCTGCCTCGATAGCAGTGTAGACATTGGCCAGCGTCTGCGCCTCGACGCCCTGCGAGGCATCGACCACCAGAAGCGAGCCCTCGACCGCGCGCATGGAGCGGGAGACTTCATAGGCGAAGTCCACATGGCCGGGCGTGTCGATGAGATTGAGGACGTAATCCAGACCATCCTGAGCGCGGTAGTCAATCCGCACGGTGTTGGCCTTGATCGTAATGCCGCGTTCGCGCTCGATATCCATAGAGTCGAGCAATTGCTCCTTCATGTCCCGGTCCGCGACCGTATTGGTCGACTGGATCAGCCGGTCAGCAAGGGTGGATTTCCCGTGGTCGATATGGGCCACGATGGAGAAATTGCGGATGCGAGAAAGCTCTGTCATGCATGGGGATATGATGCGCTTTGGAGGCTTGGTCAATGGGGCTGTGGTTTGGTTGGGGTAACAGGCCGCAGTGACGCTGTGCGTGCGACGAAAAACGCCTCGCGTTTTAGGCGACACAGGCGGCGCGACAACCGGCCGGGAATGCGTAAGAACAAGATGCAGAACGTCTTGGCTGCCGTCGTCTCATGCGTGATGGCTCACCGCTTTCTGATGCAAACGTGATTAGCGCGAAGCGGCGATTGCAGGGATGCTGATCGCCAAGGCGGGTCGCGGACCTGCGACATGGCAGTCAGGAAAGGCGGCACCTATGGGACGGGATTGGATTTCGATGCAGCTCTGGCGGGGGCTCGTCTGCGCGCTCGTGGTGAGCCTAGCAGGCATTGCAGCAGCGCAGAGCGCGCCGCGCACGGCGGAGGCCTTTGGTGCCGCGCCTGTGAGCCCGACCGGTGCCTTGTCCGCTGAGGTTCAAGCCGCCATTGACGGCGCTCTTATTGATGCGGTGGAGCAGGGCGCGTGGGGGCCGGATCAGGGCGCGGCACTGGAGGTGATTGCCGCCTCCGGCGATCCCCGACTGGCATGGATGATTGCAGATCTCATGCGATTTGCCTCCAGCCAGCGGTTGAGCGCCGTGTTGGGTGATGCCGCCGCTGTTTTGCTGGGCATTCCCGCGCCGCAGCAGAACCACTGGGGCATCATCACCGATCACCTGATTGCCTGGGACATTCCCGCGCCGCCTGATTACCTGCGCGTCAAACGCGCGATCTTTACAGGCATCGTGCCCGGCTGGGAGCGCATTTTTGTCGAAGGTGAGATCGATTGGCGGCAGGTGTCCTGGGGTGGTGTGATGATTGATGACCGCGCCTATGACACGACCGAGCGTCCCTGCAATTGCATTCCTGCCGCGGACAACCCCGAAGTGCAGGCCGCGTCCGAGGCGACGTGGCTCGCGGATGATGCGATTGTCTTCGGGGTCGAGGTCAACGGAGAATACCGCGCCTATCCACGCCGCATCATGGAAGTGCGCGAGATGGTCAATGACACGTTGGGCGGGCGCGATTTGGCCATTCCCTATTGCACGCTCTGCGGCGCTGCGCAGGCGTATTTCACCGATGATCTGGGCGAGGGTCTGCAACGGCCTGTCCTGCGCACCTCCGGGCTGCTCATCCGGTCCAACAAGGTGATGTATGACATCAACACCTATTCAGTGTTTGACACGTTCAAGGGCCATGCCGTCACCGGGCCGCTCGCAGAACGCGGGGTTCAGCTGAGCCAGGCCAATGTCATCACCACCGATTGGGGCACGTGGAAAGCCACGCATCCCGAGACGAGTGTGCTTGTGGAAGATCTGGCGCTGGGGCGTGATTTCGATTTCCGCAACACCCGCGATGCCAATGGTCCGATTTTCCCGGTGGGTGATGTGGATCCGAGGCTGCCGGTGCATGAAGATGTCATTGGCGTCATCACGGCGTCGGGCCAGCCGGTTGCTTTCCAGCGGAGTGCGGCCTTTGTGGCGCTGCAAGCCGGGCAGGAGATCGCGGTCGAGAATGTGCGGCTTGCGCTGGATGCGGGCGGCATCAAGGCGGTGGATGCGCAAGGCGAGGGCCTTGGGAGCCACCAGGCGTTCTGGTTCGCCTGGTCGCAGTTTTATCCCGCCACGATATTGTGGGACGGTTCCTGAGAGGGCTTAACCCTTGATCTCATAGGGTTGCGAGGAGCTGCCGTCGCGCCGGTTGAAGACAACGGTATTGCCGTTCTGAACCGGTGTGCTGCAATACTCACGTCCAGTGAGGAAGTCAGGCGCAGAATAGGTGCTGCAGATTTCCTTGGCGGTTGCGGAATAGCTGCCCATGATGGCTTCGCCGCGAATGGTTCCGCCGACAGTCCCGTCTGCGCCGAAGAGGAAAACTGTGCCATCATCAGACACCAGCTGTTTGCCGACGTAAGGCGCGGCCGCGTCTGACATCATCATCTCTTCTTCCGGCGCGCAGGCCGCAAGGGCGAGGGCGGCGGCCGCGAGCGTGGGCACAAGCAATTTCATTCCGACTTCCTTTCTTGGTTCAATGGCGCAAGTCTGTCAGGCGGTGTTCAGGGAGGCAAACAAATTTTGCCGCCCGCAAAAAGGGGTCACAGCGCGATGGGTTGCATCACCTCCGGCTCGATCACCTCCACGCCGGGCAGGCCCGCGCTCAGCAGCTCCGCCGATTGTTCGAGGGCCGGGAAGGTGCGGTAGTGGCAGGGGATAACCGTCTTGAAATCGAAGTATTTCCGCGCGGCAAACGCGGCCAGTTTCATGTCCATCGTGTAGTATCCGCCTGCCGAGAGGATGCCGACATCGGGCAGGTAATACTCGGCGATCCAGGCCATATCCGCCATGGGCGCCGTGTCTCCGGACAGGTAGATCGAGCGCCCTTCGCCTTTGAGGATGAAGCCGGTTTCGCGGCCCATATAGGCGCTCTTCCCGTCGCGTTCGATGGAGGAGGAATGCGCGGCAGGCACCATGTGCACCTCGACATCCCCCAGCGTGATCGTCCCGCCGAGATTGAACGCGTGGCCCTCCACCGCGCCTTGCCCGTGCAGGTGCCCCGCGAGCTCATAGATGGCCGAGACCGGCGCGCCTGTGTCTTTCGAGATTTGCACAATATCGACCGTGTGATCGAAATGGCCGTGCGTCACGAGGATATGGCTCGCGTCCTGAATGGCGGCGGCGTGATCCTGGTCTTCCATCATTGGATTTCCATTCAGCCAGGGATCCACAAGCAGGACTTGATCGCCGATCTCGATGCGGAATGAGCCGTGGCCGAGCCAGATGATGTTCATGAGTGTCTCTCCCTGTGTTGTCTTTGGGTCAATGTAGCGGAAAGACTTGAAGCCTGTCACCTCTGGCACAGGTTGGTCTTTGCGTATTTGGAGCCAGAAGAAACCATGGATCTAACACGACAGATGGACGGCTATTGTGAGCGGCTGGACCCGTCTTTCTGGGCGGAGCCTGTGAATGCGGTGACCAATCTGGCGTTCATGGTGGTGGCGCTTGTGATGTGGCGGCGCAGCGCTGGCGTGCCCGGGGCGCGGTGGTTGTCGGCTGTGCTTTTTGTGATCGGGGTGGGCTCGTTCCTGTTTCACACCTTTGCGACGGTTTGGGCGGTGATCGCAGATGTGGTGCCGATCCTCATCTTCACGCTGAGCTACATCTTTCTCGCGGCGCGCGATTATGCGGGCTGGCGGCCTGTGTGGGCTGCAGGAGCGGTCGTGGCGTTTTTCCCGTATGTGGCGGTCTTGGTGCCGGTTTTGCGGGAGATACCGTTCTTGCAGATCTCGGCCGGCTATTGGCCGATTGCGCTGTTGATCGGCGGGGTCGGAGCCTTGCTGTTGCGGCGCTTGCCCGCGGTGGGGCGGGGCTTGTGTCTGGGGGCGCTTGTCCTGGCGCTCTCGATCACCTTGCGCTCGCTCGACATGCCCTTTTGTGATGCGCTGCCCATGGGTACGCATTTCTGGTGGCATGTGCTCAATGCGCTCATGCTGGGCTGGATGATCGAGGTTTACCGACGCCATCAGCGCGCGGATGGACTTGCGAGCCAAAGGGCGGCGCGCTAAAGCGGGCAAAAGTCTGAGGATGAGAGGTCCCATGTCCATCGATCAAGACACCGCGGCCAAGGTGGCCAAGCTGGCCCGGATCCGGGTTGAACCTGAGGAGTTGCCCGCGCTGGCGCAGGAATTCAACGGTATTCTGGGCTTCATCGAGCAGCTCTCCGAGGTCGATGTCGAGGGCGTCGAGCCGATGGTCTCCGTCACGCCGATGCGCCTGAAGCGGCGCGAGGACGGGGTCACCGATGGGGGCCAGCAGGAGAAGGTTCTCGCCAATGCGCCGGATGCGCGCGAGGGATTTTTTGCGGTGCCGAAGGTGGTTGAGTGATGGGTGAGCTGAACAAACTCAAGATTGCCGAGGCGCGCGACGCGCTGCGCAAGGGCGATGTGACCTCGGCTGAGCTGACCGAGGCCTGCCTTGGGGCCATCGAGGCGGCGGGTGAGCTCAATGCCTTTGTGCACAACACACCCGAGATCGCGCGAGAACAGGCGGCGGCGGCAGATGCGCGGATCAAGACGGGCGATGCGCCTGCGCTCTGCGGCGTGCCTCTCGGCATCAAGGACCTCTTTTGCACCAAAGGTGTGCCCTCGCAGGCGGCCTCCAAGATCCTCAATGGCTTCAAGCCGGAATATGAGAGCACCGTCTCGCGCCAGCTTTTTGAAGCAGGTGGCGTCATGTTGGGCAAGCTCAACATGGATGAGTTTGCCATGGGTTCGAGCAACGAGACCAGCGTTTATGGCAATGTGGTCAACCCCTGGCGCGCGGGCAATTCCGATCAGGCGCTGACGCCCGGTGGGTCCTCTGGCGGCTCGGCCTCTGCGGTCGCCGCCGATCTCTGCCTTGGCGCCACGGGCACTGACACCGGCGGTTCGATCCGCCAGCCTGCCGCTTTCACCGGGATCACCGGGATCAAGCCAACCTATGGGCGTTGCTCGCGCTGGGGCATCATCGCCTTTGCCTCCTCGCTGGATCAGGCGGGCCCGATGACCAAGGACGTCCGCGATGCGGCCATCATGCTGGAAGCCATGTGCGGCCATGACCCGAAAGACAGCACGTCGGCCGACCTCGCCGTGCCCGATTTCGAGGCGGCGCTGACAGGTGACATTCGCGGCAAGACCATCGGCATTCCCCGCGAATACCGTATGGACGGCATGCCCGACGAGATCGAGGCGCTCTGGGCGCAGGGGCGCGAAATGCTGGCCGATGCCGGTGCCAAGATCGTCGATATCTCGCTGCCGCATACGAAATACGCCCTGCCAACCTACTACGTGATTGCGCCTGCCGAGGCCTCCTCCAATCTCGCGCGTTACGATGGGGTCCGCTACGGGCACCGGGCGCAGCTGAGCCAAGGTGATGGCATCACCGAGATGTATGAAAAGACCCGCGCCGAGGGGTTTGGTGCTGAGGTCAAGCGCCGGGTCATGATCGGGACATATGTGCTCTCGGCGGGTTTTTATGACGCGTATTACAACCGCGCGCGCAAGGTGCGCAGCCTGATCAAGCGCGACTTTGAGACCGTATTTGACCAAGGCGTCGACGCGATCCTCACACCTGCCACGCCATCTGCCGCATTTGCCTTGGGCCAGGAAGTGGCTGATCCCGTGCAGATGTATCTCAACGACGTCTTTACCGTGACGGTCAACCTCGCCGGGTTGCCAGGGATTTCGGTGCCTACTGGGCTGGACGGGCAGGGCCTGCCTTTGGGCTTGCAGCTGATCGGGCGTCCCTGGGAAGAGGGTGATTTGCTCAATACCGCTTATGCGCTGGAGCAGGCGGCCGGGTTTGTGGCCAAGCCGGGCAAATGGTGGTAAACCCCATCCAAAAGCGATGAGGCAGTCAAAATGATCCGAGTTCTCCTGTGTGGTGCCGCGTTGGCGGCGCTGGCCGCGTGCCAACCTGCGATCCCCGACAGCGGGGCGGGTGTGGGGTTTGATCGTGTGGATGCCGAGCGCACCGCGCGGCTGAACCGCGAGGCGCAGCTTGAAGGCCGCAGCGCGGCACAGCCCGGGCTGACAGCGCCTGCAACCGTGGCGCAGCAGAGCCTTGAAGACACGGCGGGCGCAGCCGCGCGCGCGCAGAACTCAGGCCAAGCGCCGCTTGACGCCAGCCCCTCAAATCCGGCGCCCCGAGCAGTGACAAACTCCGCAGGCATCAGTCAGGAGCAGGATTTCAACGCGGTCTCTGATGAGCGCGGCATTCAGGATGATGCCGCCCGCATTGCCGCCGCGCGCGCGCAATACGTTGTGATTGAACCCGGCGCTTTGCCGACGCGTCCCGGGACGGATGTGCCAAATATCGTGGAATACGCAATCCGGACCAACAACCCGGTGGGCGCCAGCGTCTATCGTCGCGGCGGCTTTAACGCGCAGGCCAAGTTCGTGCGCAATTGTGCGGTTTATGCCTCGCCCGACCAAGCACAAGAGGATTTCCTGATCCGCGGCGGGCCGCAGCGCGATCGCAAGGGCCTCGACCCCGATGGGGATGGCTTCGCGTGCCAGTGGGATCCGACGCCGTTCCGCAGGGCCGTACAGGCCAATACGGCCACCGGCGGGTAAGAGCCGCGCCGTGCGCGATGCAAACGCCGTGTGGCATCCCAGCCCCAACGCCGGTGCGCGCAGGGCGGGGCTGACGCCCCACCTCATCGTCTTGCACTACACGGCCATGGCGTCTGCTGAGCGCGCGCGCGACTGGCTGTGCAACCCCGAGGCGCAGGTCTCCGCGCATTACGTGCTCGCACGCGACGGGACCCTGTGGCAGCTCGTAGACGAAACAGAGCGCGCCTGGCACGCGGGCGCCGGTGAATGGCGCGGGCAGGACGACATCAACTCGCGCTCCATCGGGATCGAGATCGCCAACACAGGGGCGGAGCCCTTCCCGGAGCCGCAGATGGCCGCGCTGGAAGCGCTCATGGGCCGGATTAAGGCGCGCTGGGATATCACTGAAACGATTGGTCATTCCGATATGGCCATTGGCCGCAAAATCGATCCGGGTCCCCGGTTCGACTGGGCCCGTCTGGCTCGCCAAGGCCTCGCGCATGGCGTCGGGCAAGGACCTACCCAAAATCCAACCCCGGCGCAGTTTCGCGCCGCAGCAAAGGCGCGCGGCTACAGCTGTGATGCCAGTGATGACGCTTTGTTGCACGCCGTGCGGATGCGGTTCCGTCCCTGGGCGCGCGGGTCTCTGTGCGCCGCAGATATGGCCGTTCTGGCAGAGGTCTAGCCCCACGGTGCTCAAGGTCCCGCGAGCCAATTCGACCCTATGGGTATGCTATGCGAATTGTCCCGCCTCAGGCGATACGCGTAGCGGCATGCCAATGCTGAGCATGGCCGCTACCGTCTAGGCATTCTCGTCATGCCGGTCACTTGGCGGCCATAGCACGATCCACGCCATTCGTCTCGGGTTCCGTTGTCGCGAGGACAGGAAACCGACCTAGGCCCGCGTGGTGGCGCGCATCGGGGAGGTGGGTGCGCAAGCCGCCGTAACTCAATCGGCCATCCCGGAGAATTGGCGCCGAAAACAGAGGCGCCATACCCCAATCCGGCTCAGCCGCTTCGAAACGCCGGTTTTTATATTGGAGCCGCTGCCCAGACTCAGCACCTTGTCCATGACCAAAAAGCGGTCAAACCGATCTGGCATATCTGGCGGGACGGTCAGACCCGGTGAACCACCCCACAAGGACCACATAATGCAGACCCAGCGCGGTAGTCACCGCCAAAAGGCTGTAAAGATTTGAGCCGAAGCTACAGACGGCTGTCTCTCTCAGGCTTGTCCATGTATCGAACTCCCAAAAAGTCAGCCAGGATGACACGCGCGCCAGTGTCCAAAAAGCTGAGATCAAATAGGGTTGGAAAACTCCGCAAGAGGGTCGACGATACAAGAGAAGAACAATGCATCCCGCCTCATAGCTATCCACAGCCCCTCATCCACAGCCCCTCAAATTCAGCCAGTTCCTATGAGTTACTCTACTATTCTCGCAAGCGTACTGGCCGACACGACGCATCCTCTTGTCACGACTGGCCCGATACAGATCACCCAAGCCGTTCAAAATGCGCCGACCTGTCTTCTTTTGTCTTCAAATACCTCGGGGGAGCGCGCCGCGCGCGCGGGGGCAGCGCCCCCAAGAACACCGCCCATCCTTTTCACGAGAAGGGTCACACCATTGACCACACCCGCCCCACGCCCTAAACGACCCAACGCGCGGTGGGCCGGATGGCCGCGGGGGTTGTCACCAGCCTTCGAGGAAAGTCCGGACTCCCTGAAGCAACGGTGCCGGGTAACGCCCGGGCGGGGCAACCCGACGGAAAGCGCCACAGAGAACAGACCGCCCGTCGCACCGGAGGTGCGCCAAAGGTATGACCGGAGGTGCGCCAAAGGTATGACCGGAGGTGCGCCAAAGGTATGACCTGAGGTGCGCCAAAGGAGATTGCGCACGGGCAAGGGTGAAACGGTGGGGTAAGAGCCCACCGGGGAGGCGGCAACGTCTTCCGCATGGCAAGCCCCACCGGGAGCAATGCCGAATAGGACCTTCGCGGGCCCCGCAAGGGGCCCAGGGCGGCTTCAGCCCAGAGGGTCGGGTTGGCAGCTAGAGGCCGCGTGGTAACGCGTGGTCGAGAGGAATGGTCATCTCGGGACATGCAGGTTCGCGCCGGCAGGTCCTACGACAGAATCCGGCTTACAGGCCCACCGCGCAAATCTCTTCGTCCCCCGAGCGCGCCTGCTCCGCGAGGGCAGCTCGGGGTGCGACCTCTCAGCGCTTTTCCGCACGACAGGCAGTTATCTTTTGCCAGCCTTGCCCGAATCGTGAATGTTTCGTGAGGGGAGCCGGGTGCCGCCAAGGAAAGGGCCCGCACATGACAATCGAAGTGCACCAGCGTGCGTTTCAACCACAGATCAACGAAGGCATTCTCGATGTGCTTGGATTGGCCACGCCATCCTTTGTGCTCTCGATGCTGCACGCAACGCCGGATTGTCTGTTCCTGCTCAACGAGGTGGGAGAGGTGATCTACGTCAACGAGCATGGGCTGCGCAGGGTCTGCCACACCAGCTTTGATCAGGCGCGGGGTGCCCATTGGGCCTCGTTCTTCCCGCCCTCGGCGCGGCGCGAATTGTTGCGCGCGGTGCAGCTGGCGGCGCAGGGCGAGCAGGTGCATTGCGAGATCGCTGAGCCTGGTTCCATGGAGGGGCAACTTCTGTCGATGACAATTGCGCCGGTTTTCCTGCGCGACGGGTCAGTCGAGTGTCTGTGTGTCGTCGGTCGCCGCTTGAGTGCGAACACCAATGCGCGGCCCGCCGAATCCAGTTGACAGCCCCGCCCAGCCCGGTAAAAGGCGCCTCTCAAGAGATACGACGCGCGCGCAATCCGCGTGAGCGCCCGAGGAGAGTGACATGGCCAAGCCGACCACAATCAAAATCCGCCTGAACTCGACCGCAGGCACTGGCCACTTCTACGTGACCAAGAAAAACGCCCGGACCATGACCGAGAAAATGGTTGTTCGTAAGTACGACCCGGTCGTGCGCAAGCATGTCGAGTACAAGGAAGGCAAGATCAAGTAATCTTGCCCTCTATGCAGATGGAAGCGCCGCCTGATTTACGACAGCGCGGCGTTTTGTTGTGGTCAGGGTGCACCTTTGCCCTACCTCAGCCGTATGACCGCAACGCTCCTCCATCCCCGCGTGCGCGTTTCTACACCGAATGACCTAATGGCGGTCGATGCTCTGCTGTCGCAAAGCTACCCCGCACTTCTGAAACATGACTACCTGCCTTCGGTGTTGGTGACGGCGCTTCCGCTGATTTCCCGTGCACAGCCCCAGCTGCTGGCATCGGGCAGCTATTTCGTGGCTGAACTCGACGACGAAATCGTCGGGGCCGGTGGTTGGACCATGGAGGCCCCGGGCGGCAAGCCGGGCTCACGCGGGGTTGGTCATGTCCGCCACGTTGTGACGTCCCACCGTCATACACGTCACGGCATTGGCCGCGCGCTGATGTCAAACGTGATCCTGCACGCCAAGGGCTGCGGGATGATGAAGCTCGATTGTCTCTCGACCCGGACAGCTGTGAAGTTTTACGAGGCCATGGGCTTTTTGCAGATGGGCGGCATCGACGTTCCGCTGCGCCCGGGCATAACATTACCCTCCATTCGCATGGAACTCATGCTCTAGCCTGCCGGTAGGCGCGCGGGCTGGTGCCATAGCGACCCCGAAAGGCCCGACCCATCGCGGAGGGGTCAGCATATCCACACAGCGCGGCAATGGTCCCGACGCTTTCGCGCGTATGCTGGAGAAGTCGTTTGGCCTCTTCCAGTCTCAGGCGCTGGTAGAGCTGTCTCGGGCTTTCTCCGAGCCTTCGGGCAAAGAGGTCGTCCATGCGCCGTTGTGACATGCCGATGCGCGTGGCGACCTCGGCTATGGGCAGCGGCTGGCTGACATTGCGGCGCATCAAGGCTACGGCGGCATCCAATCGGGCCTCACCGCTTGGATGGGCCGGCAGGCCGCCGCGCCACTCGCCGTGCATGAAGAGCGCCGCGACTTCGAGGCGCAGCGACGCACCGTGATGCTCTTCGATCAACGCCAACACGAGATCAAACGCTGTCGTGGCACCGCCGCAGGTCCAGCGCGGCCCATCGCGCACGATGCGGTCCGGGCAGGCGGTGATCTCGGGGAAGGCCTCGGCAAAAGCGGCGTATTCGTCCCAGTGCACGGTGGCGCGGCGTCCATCCAGAAGCCCGGCACGGGCCATAAGCCAGGCGCCTGTATCCATCCCTGCAACGCAGCCGTGACGGGCCGCAGATGCCCGCAGAGCAGCATTTAGGGGCGGCGTGTCGAAACGGTGGTGGTTATAAGACGGGATAAGAAACAACGCGTCACCCCGGGCCGTCTTCAAATTGCATTGCGGCATTATTTCCAGACCGGATGAGCTTTGGACCGCCCTGCCATCGGGGCTCACGATCTGCCATCCATAGAGCGCCGCGCCGCTCAGGTCATTGGCGGCCCGCAGGGGTTCCAGCGCGTTGGCCAGGCAATGGTTTGAAAATTGCGGATAGAGGCATAGCGAAATCTGCATGATCATTGGCGTATTCTGCAGAGTATGTGGCGTCAAGCCGTGGCACCTTCCGCGCAGGAGGAGCGCCAATGGATTTTGCCCTGAGTGATGAGCAGAAGATGATCGTGGATACGGTCCGTGCCTTTGTGGAAAACGAGATCTATCCACATGAGGCCGAGGTGGACCGCTCAGGCCATGTGCCGGAGGCGCTGGCTCAGGAGATCAAGCAAAAGACATTGGAGCTGGGGTTTTATGCCTGCAACTTCCCCGAAGAGGTGGGCGGGGCGGGGCTCTCACATCTGGAGTTTGCCTTGGTCGAACGAGAGTTGGGCCGGGGCTCCATGGCGCTGACACATTTCTTTGGTCGTCCGCAAAACATCCTCATGGCCTGCGAGGGGGACCAGCGCGAGCGCTATCTCCTGCCCGCGGTGCGCGGTGAACGTATGGATGCGCTGGCCATGACCGAACCGGATGCAGGCTCTGATGTGCGTGGCATGAAATGCACAGCGCTGCGCGAAGGTGGTGATTGGGTGGTCAATGGCACCAAACACTTCATCTCCGGCGCCGATCATGCCGATTTCGTCATTGTGTTTATCGCAACGGGAGAAGACCAGACGCCAAAAGGTCCGAAGAAACGCATCACGGCCTTCCTTGTGGATCGTGGTCATCCGGGCTTTTCGATTCGTGATGGCTACCGCTCCGTGAGCCACCGCGGCTACAAGAACATGGTCCTTGAGTTCGACAATTGTCGCTTGCCGGATGCGCAGGTTCTGGGAGAGGTCGATGGTGGCTTTGATGTGATGAATACCTGGCTCTACGCCACACGGATCACGGTCGCCACGATGGCGGTGGGCCGCGCGCGGCGCTGTTTTGACATGGCCTTGGCCTATGCCGCCGAGCGCAAGCAATTTGGCCAGCAGATCGGCAAGTTTCAGGGCGTCAGCTTTCCAATAGCGGACATGATAACCGAAATCGATGCCGCAGACCTCATGACGCTTATGTCCGCCTGGCGACTTGATCAGGGCCTGCCCGCCAACCGTGAGATCGCCTCTGCCAAGCTTTTCGCCACGGAGATGCTCGCGCGCGTCACCGATCAATCCTTGCAGATTTTTGGCGGGATGGGCCTGATGGATGATTTTCCCATCGAGCGCTTCTGGCGCGATGCGCGGGTCGAGCGGATCTGGGACGGGACATCGGAAATTCAGCGCCACATCATCTCGCGCGAATTGCTGCGGCCCTTGGGAGCATGAGGCAGATGGGCCAACATTGCGTATTTGGGGCCAGAAGAAACGGGGGAGCCATGGTGAGCCCCCCCGATCAAAGCATCCGATGTGCTTCTCCTGGCGCGGTCATCGGCACGCCTGCCTGTACCGCCTTTTTACGATCGCGCGTTAACCTTAATATTCCGTTGCTTCTTTTGGCAAAAAATACGCATCCCCGCTTCGAGCCAGGTGCTGTCTGATGGCAGGCGCGCGCGATCTGCGTCGATTGTTGACCCCCCAATCCGTTGCAGTGGTGGGGGGCGGGTTTTGGTGTGAGAACGTGATCGCCGAGCTTGGGAAAATCGGCTTTGAGGGCGACGTTTGGCGTGTGCATCCGAGGGAAGGTTTTGCCAAGGTGCGGGATTTGCCGGCTGTGCCGGACGCGGCGTTTATCGGTGTCAACCGTGTTGCGACGTTGGACGTCGTTGCGGACTTGGCGGAGCTTGGCTGCGGAGGGGCTGTGTGTTTTGCGAGCGGCTATGCCGAGGCCGCAGGTGAGCTCTCGGATGCGGGTACCTTGCAATCAGCCTTGCTGAATGCAGCGAGCCACATGCCGATCCTTGGGCCCAATTGCTATGGCATGATCAACTATCTCGACCGCGTCGCGCTGTGGCCCGACCAGCATGGGGGCAAACCCGTGGCGCGCGGTGTGGCCATCGTCACCCAGAGTTCCAACATTGCCATCAACCTCACGATGCAGGCGCGGGGCCTCCCTCTTGGGTTTGTCGTGACTGCGGGCAATCAAGCTCAGCAGGGTGTGTCGCAGCTCGCGTGCGCGTTGCTGGACGATCCGCGGATCACGACAGTGGGATTGCATGTGGAAGGCTTGGGCGATCTGTCTGCGTTTTGGGCCTTGGCGGAGCGGGCACAGGCGTTGGGCAAAACCGTCGTGGTCTTGAAGGTCGGGTCGTCCGAGGAAGCGCAGGTGGCCACTGTGTCCCACACAGCCTCGCTGTCTGGTTCTGAGGCGGGAGCGCGGGCGCTTTTTGCGCGGGCAGGCTTTGCGCAGGTGCGCACGATTGAGGGATTTGTTGAAGCTTTAAAAATCGCGCATTTGCATGGGGGATTGCCCAGTGCGCAGGTGGCCTCGTTGTCGTGCTCTGGCGGTGAAGCGTCACTGATGGCGGATATTGGTGGCGCCCTTGGTGTCGCGTTCCCGCCGCTTGTCGAGACGCAGGAGCACGCCTTGCGAGAGGCCTTGGGGCCCCATGTCGCTCTGGCCAATCCGTTGGACTACCACACCTATATCTGGGGAGATGAGGCGGCGATGACGCGGGTGTTTTCAGCGATGATGACATCAGACCACGCCATGGGGTTGCTCGTATTGGACACGCCGCGCGCGGATCGATGTGACGCCCGGGCGTGGGAGCCCGCGTTTCGGGCCGTGGCGCGGGCGCAAGAGGAAAGCGGGCGCCCCATGGCGGTGCTTGCATCGCTTGCGGAGACCATGCCTGAAGATTTGGCAGATCGTTTGATGGATCAGGGGATCGTTCCCTTGTGCGGGATGCCCGCCGCCTTGGAGGCCATTGCCGCTTTGGCCGTCTCTGCGTCGTGCCTCTCTCCGGCGTGGCCGCCACGCGAGAGCGGATCTGCGGCGCTTTTGAGCGAAACCGAGAGCAAACAGGCGCTGGCCTGCGCAGGGATTGCGGTGCCGCGGGGGGCCTGTGTTGCTGCTGCGGACCTGGCGGACGCGGCGCAAGCGCTGGTGCCACCGTTGGTCCTGAAGGCATCAGGCGTGGCGCATAAGTCGGAGGCGGGCGGCGTTGCACTGGGGCTCCGGGACGCTGATGCGGTGCGTGCTGCGGCCCGTGTCATGGGTGGGGCGCAGTTTCTTCTGGAAGAGATGGTCGATGGGGCCTCAACTGAATTGCTCATTGGGATCTTGAGTGATCCGGCCCATGGGATGGTCTTGACTGTGGGGCGGGGCGGCATCGAGACGGAGCTTTTGGGCGATGTCACTCATGCGTTGTTGCCGGTTTCTGCGGATGAGGTGCGCGATATGCTCCTGCGGCTCCGCTGCGCGCCGGTTTTGCAGGGCTTTCGCGGCCGCCCGGGCGCGGATATCGATGCGATTGTGCAGGTGGTGATGGCGATGCAGGCGCTGTTGGAGGCGCGTCCGGGGATCGTCGAATTGGAGATCAACCCGCTTTTGTGCAAGACAGACGGCGCCATCGCGGTAGATGCGCTCATCAGGGAGGAGCAGGCATGACAGACAGCCCGATCAGAACGGAACGTGTGGGCCATGTGCTCGAGGTGACGCTGGACCGGCCCAAAGCCAATGCCATCGATCTGGCCACCAGCCGCATCATGGGGGAGGTCTTTCTTGACTTCCGCGATGATCCGGAGTTGCGCGTGGCACTGATCACGGGCGCGGGTGAGAAGTTCTTTTGCCCAGGCTGGGATCTCAAGGCCGCCGCCGATGGCGATGCGGTGGATGGCGACTACGGTGTCGGTGGTTTTGGTGGATTGCAGGAGCTGCCCCATCTCAACAAGCCGGTGATTGCGGCCGTGAACGGGATATGTTGTGGCGGCGGGCTGGAGCTGGCGCTGTCGGCGGATATCATTCTGGCCGCCGATCATGCGTCTTTTGCGCTGCCGGAGATCCGATCCGGCACGGTTGCGGATGCGGCCTCGATCAAGCTGCCCAAGCGGATCCCCTATCACATCGCGATGGAGATGCTGCTGACGGGGCGGTGGCTCGAGGCGGAGGAGGCGGCGCGCTGGGGGTTTGTGAATCACATCTATCCCGGCGCGGAGCTCATGGCGCAGGCGCGGGAGATGGCGCAGCTCATTGCCTCCGGCCCGCCGCTGGTGAATGCCGCGATCAAGGAGATCGTGCGCGAGGCGGAAGACATGAAGTTTCAGGACGCGCTCAACCGGATCACCAAGAGCCAGTTCAAGACCGTCGAGACGCTCTACACCTCCGAGGATCAGCTCGAGGGCGCACGGGCCTTTGCGGAGAAGCGGGACCCGGTCTGGAAGGGGCGGTAAGAGTGGCACCGTCGGATATGCGTATTTTTGGCCAGAAGAAGACAGCAGGAGCGGATCTATGCCGTTGAGTATGAACAAAGAGGTTTTCATCACCGCTGCGGTGACAGGGTCGGGGTCTACTCAGGATCGCAGCCCCCATGTGCCGCGTTCGCCGCGCCAGATCGCCGAGAGCGCGATTGAGGCGGCCAAGGCGGGGGCGGCGATTGTGCATTGTCATGTGCGCGATCCCGAGAGCGGGGTACCGTCGCGCGATCTGGCCTATTACCGGGAGGTGACAGATCGGATCCGGGAGGCGGAGGTCGATGTTGTTCTGAACCTGACCGCGGGAATGGGGGGCGATATCGTCTTTGGTGGCGTCGAGGCGCCGTTTCCCGTGGTCGAGGGGACAGACATGATTGGCGCCACTGAGCGCGTGGCCCATATCGCAGAATGCCTGCCGGAGATCTGCACGCTTGATTGCGGCACGATGAATTTCGCCGAGGCCGATTACGTGATGACAAACACGCCCGGCATGCTGACCGCGATGGGGCGGATGATGACCGAGATGGGCGTGAAGCCCGAGATCGAGGCCTTTGACACCGGCCATTTGTGGTATGCCAAGCAGCTGGTGGCCGATGGGGTGCTGGACAGCCCCGCGCTTGTGCAGCTTTGCATGGGGGTGCCCTGGGGCGCGCCGGATGATCTCAACACCTTCATGGCGATGGTGAACAATGTGCCGGACGACTGGACGTTTTCCGCCTTTGCGCTGGGCCGCAACCAGATGGCCTATGTGGCGGCGGCTGTGTTGGCAGGGGGCAATGTACGCGTCGGGCTGGAGGATAACCTCTGGCTCGAGAAAGGCGTTCTCGCCACCAATGCGCAGCTTGTGGAGCGCGCGGCAACCATTGTGAGCAATATGGGTGCGCGGGTCATCGGGCCGCAGGAAGTGCGTGAGAAGCTGGGTCTCGTGAAGCGGGCGCCCGTGTGAGCCACGAAGGTCAAAGGATTTTCATCACCGCGGGCGGCGCGGGGATCGGGGCCTGTCTTGTGCGCCGCTACCTCGCTGCGGGCGCGCGCGTGGCCTATTGCGATCTGGATCCGGGCGAAGTGCCAGACGGCGCGCTGGGCCTGCAAGCTGACGTGACCGATGAGGCGCAGATGCTGGATGTCTTTGCGCAGGTTGAGGGCTGGATGGGCGGGGTGGATATCCTGTGTGCCAATGCAGGAACCGGTGGACCCGCGGCCCCGCTCCAGGACATGGATTTCGCCGAATGGCGCGCCTGTCTTTCTGCCAATCTCGACGGGGCCTTTCTCGCCGGGCGCTGGGCTGCGGGGCACATGGCGTCACAGGGCCGTGGAGCGATTGTTCTGACCTCCTCCACTTCTGGTCAATGGGGCGTGCCCACGCGCTCGCCCTATGTGGCGGCGAAATGGGGCGTGCTCGGGTTGATGAAAACCTGGGCCATGGAGCTTGGGCCTTCGGGCGTTCGGGTCAATGCGATCTGTCCCGGGGCGGTGGAAGGCCCGCGCATGGAGCGGGTCGTGGCCATGGAAGCGGCCGCGCGCGGTGTGCCCGAGCGGGACGTGCGCGCGCTTTATGCCGAGGGCAATTCGCTGGGCACCTGGGTCACGGCGGAGGATCTGGCCGACACGGTTCTGTTCCTGACATCTTCGCAGGGCGCGATGATCTCCGGGCAGGCCATCGCGGTGGACGGCCACACGGAGCGCATGACATGAGCGCAGCTCTCTGATGGTCGCCGCGTTTGTCATCGCAACGGGGCTCGCGGCGTTGGTCACACTGGGCTGTTGGCTGGAGATCTCGCGGGCGGCCGGATGGCGCTTTGTCTGGGCGCCGCTTGCGCTGGGTGTGCTCTGCCTTTCGGGTGCCGTGTCGCTCGAGGATCAGGGATATCCGCTGACATTGACGCTGCTGCTTCTGGGCTTTTTCTTGGGCTGTGCCGTGGCCTTCGGTGGGCTGGCGGGCGCTCTCTTGCGCGGGCGGAGCGCGCCGTCAGTGGCGGTGCGCAGGACGGGGTTGGCGGTCTGGGCGATCTTGGGTGTGGGGCTCAGCCTCAGAGCCCTTTGGAACATGTGATGGAAAGGAATGCGCGATGAAGGCGGCGATAATCGGCGGCGGTGTGATTGGCGGCGGATGGGCCGCGCGGTTCTTGCTGAATGGCTGGGACGTCAATGTCTTTGACCCGGACCCGGAGGCCGAGCGCAAGATCGGCGAGGTGTTGGCCAATGCGCGCCGCGCGCTGCCTGCGCTCTACGACCGCGCGTTGCCGGAAGAGGGCGCGCTGAGTTTTGCGCCCAGCATCGCAGCCGCGGTTGACAGCGCCAGTTGGGTACAGGAGAGCGTGCCCGAACGGCTCGAGATCAAGCACACCACCTTCGCCGAGATCCAGGAGACGCTGGACCCCGAGGCGGTGATTGGCTCCTCGACATCTGGTTTCAAACCGTCCGAGCTGCAACGGGGCGCCAAGGACCCGACGCAGATCCTCGTGACCCATCCGTTCAACCCGGTCTATCTGCTGCCGCTCATCGAGGTTGTGCCGGGCGACAATTATGACCCGCGCGCGGTGGCCTGGGCCAAAGAGGTCCTGACCGGCATCGGCATGTATCCCTTACATGTCCGCAAAGAGATCGACGCCCATATCGCGGACCGGTTCCTTGAGGCGGTCTGGCGCGAGGCGCTTTGGCTGGTCAAAGATGGCGTCGCCACGACGGAGGAGATCGACGAGGCGATCCGCATGGGCTTTGGGCTCAGGTGGGCGCAGATGGGCCTGTTTGAGACCTACCGCGTGGCGGGCGGCGAGGCGGGCATGAAGCATTTCATGGCGCAGTTTGGCCCTGCGCTGGAATGGCCCTGGACCAAGCTCATGGATGTGCCGGAATTTACCGACGAGCTTGTCGACCTCATCGCGGGGCAGTCAGACGCGCAATCGGGGCACTTGAGCATTCGCGCGCTGGAGCGGCTGCGCGACGACAATCTGGTGGGAATTTTGCGCGCGCTCAAGAAGAACGAGGCGGCGGCGGGGAACATTCTCAACACCCATGAGGCCACGCTGCCCCTGACGCAGGAGGCGGATCTGCCCATCACGGTGGATCGTGTGATCCCGCAGACATGGACCGATTACAACGGCCATATGAACGAGGCCCATTATCTTGAAGCGGGCGCGCAGGCGACCGATGCTTTTATGGTGCTCGTGGGCGCGGATGCCGATTACATCAAAGCCGGGCACAGCTATTTCACGGTCGAAAACCATCTGCGTTATCTGGGTGAGATGAAGGCAGGCGAACGCTTGCGCGTGCGCTCGCAAGTGATGGGCGCGCAGGGCAAGAAGCTGCATCTGTTCCACTTTATCGAAAATGGCGACGGGCATCTCTGTGCGACGATGGAGAGTATGCTTCTGCACGTGAGCCTCGAGACGCGCCGGTCCTGTCCGCCCTTGCCGCAGGTTGCGGAGAAGCTCGTGGCGTTCGAGGCGGCCCATGCCGCGCTGCCCAAACCCGAAGGGGCCGGGCGCGCGATCGGGTGAGCCGCGAAAGCGTTGCAGAGTTTTTGCGAACTGGGCTAGGCTTGCTGCAAAAGGGAGGGCCTCATGCTCAAAGGGATTGATCCGATATTAAACGCCGACGTGCTTTATGCGCTGCGGGCCATGGGGCATGGGGATGATCTGATCATCGCCGATACCAACTTTCCGTCCGATTCCGTGGCCCGGGAGACGGTGCTGGGCGAGGTCTTGCGGATTGACCGGCCTGCGGCAGAGGTCGTGCGCGCAGTGCTCTCGCTCTATCCCATTGACACATTCGTGGATGATGCCGCCGCACGGATGGAAGTGGTGGATGAGCCGGAGACCATCCTGCCCGTGATGCAGGAGGTGCAGGCCGAGGTCAGCGCCGTGGCCGGGCCCACGATGATGTCCATCGAACGCTTTGCCTTTTATGAACGCGCCAAGCAGGCCTATGCGGTGATCCAGACCGGTGAGCGGCGGTTCTATGGTTGTTTCGCGCTGCGCAAGGGTGTCGTGCCGCCGGACGAGGGCTGAGCCATGGGGAAGGTTGCAATCCTTGGCATCTTCGTGGCCGATACCGCCTATCGCGCCGACCGGATGCCACGCATGGGCGAGACGATCCTGGGCAACGGCTTTGCGCTGGGTCCGGGCGGCAAGGGCTCCAATCAGGCGGTGGCGTCTGCGAAGCTGGGGGCGCAGACCCACATCGTCTCCAAGCTGGGGCAGGATGATTTCGCCAAGCTCGCGTTGGAGACATGGGCCAGGGCCGGTGTGATCGCGCATGTCGATCAGGTCAGCGAGACCTATACCGGCGCGGCCTATATCTTCATCGAGGAAAACACGGGCGACAATGCGATCATCGTTGCGCCGGGGGCTGCCGCGCTGATCTCGGTCGCCGATATCGAGGCGCGTGCGGAGGTCATCACCGGCGCCGATGTCTTCGTGACCCAGCTGGAGCAACCGATGGACGCCGCTGTGCGGGCGCTGGAACTGGCGCGCGGGGCGGGGGTCACGACTGTCCTCAACCCGGCTCCGGCGGCGGAATTGCCTGAGGGAATGTTGGCCTTGTGCGATTACGTGACGCCCAACGAGACGGAATGTGAGGCGCTCACCGGGATCACGGTAGTGACGCCTGAGGATGCCGAACGCGCCTGTATGGCGCTCAAGGAGATGGACGTGGGCACGCCGATCATCACGATGGGCGAACAGGGGGCGTATCTGCATGGACACGGGCTGGTGCCTGCGGTCAATGCGGGCCCCGTGGTCGAGACGACAGGGGCGGGCGATGCGTTCAACGGTGGGTTTGCCGCAGGCCTCTCGGAGGGTTTGAGCCCGCTGGAGGCCGCGCGCATGGGCTGCGCCACGGCTGGTCTCTCTGTGACGAAGGCAGGCACGGCGCCCGCGATGCCGGAGCGTGCGACGGTTGATGCGCTTTTGCGGGGCTAGGGCTTTTCAGGCCAGACGCGCGCCGCTCTCGGCATCGAACACATGTAGGTGGTCCGGGTCCGGCTTGAGATGGATAGTCTGTCCAGGCTCGAAGGCATGGCGTTCGCGGAAGACGGCTGTCACGTCCTGACCGTCAAAGCGCAGGAAGACCATCGTCTCGGACCCGGTGGGCTCCACCACTTTCACCTGCATGGGCAGGCCGTCGTCTGACAGGATCAGGTGCTCCGGCCGCACGCCCAGTTTGACCGACCCCGCGCCCGTGGGGCCGGGGAAGCTCTGGCCACCGAGGGTTACAGCACCATCGCTCAATTTGCCTGCGAGCAGGTTCATCGACGGCGCGCCTATGAAGGTGGCGACGAACTCGTTGGCTGGGTTGTCATAGAGCTCTAGCGGTGTGCCGACCTGCTCGATCACGCCGCCCTGCATGACGACGATGCGGTCAGCCAGCGTCATGGCTTCGATTTGATCATGGGTCACGAAGACAGTGGTCGTCTTGAGGCGCTGGTGCAGCTCCTTGATCTCGGTGCGCATCTGGATGCGCAGTTTGGCGTCAAGGTTCGACAGCGGCTCGTCAAACAGGAACACCTGCGGGTCGCGGACAATGGCGCGGCCCATGGCGACGCGCTGGCGCTGTCCGCCCGACAGGTGGCGCGGCTTGCGGTCGAGGTATTCGGTAAGGCTCAGGATCTCGGCGGCTTCACGCACGCGCCGGTCAATCTCGGCGCGATCCACCTTGGCCACCTTGAGCGCAAAGCCCATGTTCTCGGCCACGGATTTATGCGGGTAGAGCGCGTAGGTCTGAAAAACCATCGCAATGTCGCGCTCGGCCGGCGGCAGGTTGTTGACCACACGATCGCCAATGGCAATCGTGCCGCCATTGATCGGCTCAAGCCCCGCAATCATGCGCAAGAGCGTGGATTTCCCGCAGCCAGACGGGCCCACAAGCGCCACGAACTCGCCATCGGCAATGTCGACGTTGAGCCCGTGCAGCACTTCGACCGCGCCGTAGGATTTGCGGATATCCTGAATTTTCACATCAGCCATCTGGCGACGTCTCCCCTCCCGCGTGCCGTGATAATCCTTCGCGATCTCCGGCCCGTGTGGGCCATCAAAGGGCTATTATTGACTTAAGGTCAATAAGGTTCATACTCAAATGATGTGGGCAGCCCCGAGACGCAGCATATTCAAATCGCGACAAAAAAAGCGTCCGAGACCTCACATCATAACAAACTTGTCGTCTTGGGAGGATGCACGTGAAAGTCGAACTTTATAACTACATCAGAGCGGCTCAGAAAATGAACCGGCGCCAGATGCTCAAGGGCTCTGCGGCGCTTGGTGCGGCTGCGATGATGCCGAAGGTGGCCTCTGCAGCAGGCCACGGCAATGTCCGCGCCGAGATCCTGAAAATCCCCGGTGTGGGCGCGGGCTCTCCGACAGACAGCGATTGGCAGAAGGTCGGCGAGCTGTGCCTTGGTGCGACGAAAGAAAACGTCGCGGAGGGCGAATTTGAAGGCGTTGAGCTGACCTTCATGGGCCTCAACAACCAAAACCTGCATAACTTCCTCTTCCGTGGTTTCCTCAAGCCGTGGGAGGCCTATACCGGCGCGAAAATCAACTGGATCGACCTTGCGCAGGCCGATTACAACGCGCGCTTGCAGCAGAGCATCGCGACGGGCACTGTTGATTTCGACATCGTCGAAATGGGTGCGCCGTTTGAAGGTGATGTGCTGGGCAAAGGGCTCGCCTCCGAGATGCCAGATTGGGTCAAAGAGCAGATCGACATGGACGACTACGTCGATTACCTTAAGGCCCCCGTCGGCACATGGGGTGGCAAGACTTATCGCGTCTCCATTGACGGCGATTGCCACACCTTCGCCTATCGCAAGGACTACTTCGGAGAGGGTGGCATTGGCGGCGCGGAGGTGCCGACCACATGGCAGGAGATCAATCAGGTCTCCAAGGATCTCATCGGCAAGGAAGACCCACTCACAGGTCTGCCTGCGCATGGCTATCTCGATCCGCTTAAGGGGTGGGGCGGCTTCGGATTCTACTTCCTGGAAAACCGCGCGGCGGCCTATGCCAAGCATCCCAACAGCCCCGCCTGGCTCTTTGAGCCGGAGACCATGAAGCCCATGGTCAACAACCCGGCTTGGGTGCAGGCCATTCAGGACGTGATGGACCTGATTGATGCCGGCGCCTACCCGACCGATCAGATCAACGCCGATCCCGGCACGACGGCCTTCCAGCAATTCCTCGCAGGCACAGGCTCCATGCTGATGTGGTGGGGCGATGTGGGCTCAAGCGCACGCACCTCCGACACCTCTGTCGTCGGCGATGTCGTGGGCTTTGGCATCAACCCGGCTTCCGATCGCGTCTACAACGCGCAGGCCGGTGCCTGGGAAGAGACCCGCAACGAGGCGCCCAACATGGCCTATATCGGCTGGGGCGTCTACGTCATGGCGACGGTCGAGGGCGACGAGAAGAAGAAGAAAGCGGCCTGGTCCGCGGCGGCCCATCTGGGCGGCAAGGACCTCTCTCTCTGGGCCTCGGCTTACCCATCGGGCTTCCAGCCCTATCGCCAGTCGCACTTCCAGTTCGAGGAATGGGAAGAGGCAGGCTATGATCGCGCCTATGTCGAGGATTACCTCGGCTCCAACGCCGACAGCTACAACCACCCCAACGCCGCCATTGAGCCGCGTATCCCGGGGATCTTCCAGTACTACTCAGTGGCGGAAGATGAGCTGGCGAAAGGCTATGCCGGTCAGTATGCCTCCGCGCAGGAAACCGCAGATGCGATTGCGGCGGCCTGGGAGGAGATCACCGACCAGATCGGACGCGAGAGCCAGATCGCTGTCTACAAAGCCTCGCTTGGCATGTAGTCACCAGAGTGCTGAACGTGAGGGACGCAGGCATCGCGCCTGCGTCTTTTTTTGTACCGCACGACGCTCAGGCCGCATCATAGCGCTTCTCGAAAAAGCCTGGATCACGAAATCACAGCCAAGCACCTGCTTTCTCGTGATTTTCGCGATGCACGATCTCGCAGGTGTCCGTCGAATTGCTTTAGTGGCCGCCTTCGAGAATGCCCGTGCGCACGGAATAATCGACTGCAATGCCGTAGTCGGGGTCGTCATCGCTATCGACCATGAGATGCCCGGCTTTTGTGAGCAACTGATGACAATCGCGCGTCAAATGCCGCAGTTTGATCGTCTTGCCAGCCGCCTCATACCGCCCGGCCACCGCTTCAATGGCCTGCAAGGCTGATTGGTCGGCGACACGGCTCGCGGCGAAGTCGACGATCACGGTGTCGGGGTCGCTCTCGACTTGAAACAGCTCCACAAACCCGTCGGTGGAGCCGAAGAACAGCGGGCCCTGGATCTCATAGACCTTCGCGCCGGTTTCGGTCTGTGACTCGCGCTCAATGGCGTGAATGCGTGTCGCGTTTTGCCAGGAATAGACAAGCGCGGAGACGATCACGCCAACGACAACGGCGATGGCCAGATCATAAGCCACAGTTGTTGCCGTCACCAGGATGATGACAAAAGCATCGGCCCGTGGGACCCGGCGCAGGATGCGCAGAGAGTTCCAGGCAAAGGTTCCGATGACGACCATGAACATCACGCCCACAAGCGCTGCGAGCGGGATTTGCTCGATGATGGGGGAGCCTACGAGGATAAAGGCCAGAAGGAAGAGCGCCGCCGCGATCCCCGCAACCCGGGTCCGACCCCCGGATTTCACGTTGATCATGGATTGCCCGATCATCGCACAGCCGCCCATGCCGCCGAAGAAGCCAGTCACGGTATTGGCCACGCCCTGCGCGATGCACTCCTGGCTCGCGCCGCCGCGCTTGCCGGTGATGTCGCCCACGAGGTTCAGCGTCAAAAGGCTTTCGATCAGGCCAATGGCCGCGAGGATCACCGCATAGGGCAGGATGATCTCGAAGGTCTCCCATGTCAGCGGAACGGAGGGAATGTGGAAGGGGGGCAGGCCGCCCTCGATAGACGCCATGTCGCCCACGCGCGGCACATCAAGCCCAAAGGCAATCACGAGGCCCGCCACAACGCCGATGCCCATCAGAGGCGCGGGAATGACCTTGGTGATGCGTGGCATGACCCAGATGATCGCCATGGTCAGCGCCACCAGCGCCAGCATGATCGCCATCTGATCCATCGGGAGCCATTGACCCCCGCCCATGCCGTGCCCTGTATTCTCAATCGTGCCGGGCACCTTGAACTGACTGAGCTGAGCCAGAAAAATCACGATGGCGAGCCCGTTCACAAAGCCCAACATCACAGGATGGGGCACGAGCCGGATGAACTTGCCCCAATGCATCACGCCCGCAATCAGCTGCAGAATACCCATGAGCACAACAGTGGCGAAGAGGTATTCCACGCCGTGCTGCGCCACCAGCGCCACCATGACAACCGCCAAAGCCCCGGTTGCGCCCGAGATCATACCGGGCCGCCCGCCGATCAGCGCCGTGATCAGCCCCACGATGAATGCCGCATAAAGCCCCACCAGCGGATGCACCCCGGCGACGAAAGCAAACGCCACCGCCTCGGGCACAAGAGCCAGAGCGACGGTCAGGCCGGAGAGCAGTTCAATGCGCATCCGCGCGGGTGTCAGGGCTTCTCCACCGGCCAATTCGGACAGGGAATAACGGCTTTTCTCACGCGCGGGTGCGGCGTTACTCATCGGGCAACCTTTCGGGGGATATTTGTTCGCTGTGTGGCCGTTAGCGCATGTCAGTGGGAAATGCACGGCTTTCTTGCGAATACCAGCCATGTGTAACAGGCAAAACAGTGGGTTCGCGGAAAACCTTGCATCCTGTGCGCGCCCCGTCTTCCCGACAGCCCTTAAATGGAAACAGAGCTTCCCTAAAATTGCCGTACTGATCGCCTACCAAGTGACGAAAGTACCGCGTCGAGATCCGGGAACTGCTCATGAAAACATGTTTTGCCTCCGCGGCTTTTGGGATCTTCTGCCTGCTACAGCTTGTTTCGGCCTCTGTTGCGGCGGAGCCCTTGCGTCTCGTGCAGACGATTGAAGCGCCAGAAGACGCTGAGCGCATGGGGGAGGCGGTTGCGTTCACGGCGCGCGGAGCTCTGGTCTCGGTGCATTTTGATGGCCATGACCTCTATCGCTCCGGCGCCGTGCTCTTTGGTCTGGACCTAGCGACTTCTGAGCTCACCGCGCTGCCGCAGGCCGAGGGGCAGAGCAGCTCCCATTGGGCGGCACGGCGGCTGCATGTGGACGGCGATCGCACCTTGGTTTGCGAGAAGGTCAAGGACCGTGTGGCTACGCCGTGGCGCTCGGTCATGATCCGGACGACCCCACCCACAGGAGAGATCCTTGCCCGTTTCGAACTGCCCGAGATCGACGGCTACACGTTGAAACGCTTTGGCGATGCCTGCGCGATGCACGGCAACACCGTTGCTATCGGTGCGCAATGGATCCAATCTGAGACGCGCCACAGGCGCGGGGTGGTGCATCTCTTCGAGGCTGACACCGGCGCTTTGCGCCAGACAATGGAGTCTCCCCCAGTCCAAACACCCCTCACATTCAGCCAGGCTCTCGCCATGAATGGCCGTTTCCTCGCCATTGCCTCCACCGGGGCCAACGCGAGGGTTGGAGCCATGGGGGAGGTTACCCTGTATGACCGTGCCACGGGCCAACCACTGCATGTGTTCCGCCGCCCTGAAAACGGGTTCGAAGGGCGCGACGGACGGTTTGGCGCCCGTATTTTGATCGAAGGAGACAGGCTCATCATCGCGTCGCCATCGGGCGCTGAAAAGGGTCATACCGGCGGGACTGTTTGGGTGTTTGATCTCACGACCTACGCTCTCGAACATCGCTTCCAATCTCCCTTGGACGGCAAGAGCGCCGATTTCGGGCGCGCGATGGCTTTGCATGACGGCAAGCTTCTCATCGGGCAGCCGACGGCCCGCGTCGCGGGTCGTGCAGAGGCGGGCATGGCCTTCCTCTTTGACCTTGAAACCGGCGCACTCCTGCAAAGCCTGACGGCCCCAAAGAGCCCGCTGGGCGCGCAATTCGGGCGCAGCCTCGCGCTGGGTCCACAGGGCGCGCTCATCGCCGCGCCGACCCAGCGTCTGGGCCAATGGCGCGCGGGTGCGCTCTATCATTATCGATGGAACGTGAACTGAGGGCGGCTTGCGGGTGCCGGTCTGACATGTCTTAGTGCCGCCAAGGCAATCAAGTGAGACACAGCATGACCAAGACCAAAATCGGCATCATCGGCGGATCGGGGCTTTATGAAATCGTGGGGCTTAAAGAGGCGTCCTGGCAGGCGGTTGAGAGCCCGTGGGGGGCGCCCTCCGATGAGCTACTGACAGGCACGCTGGACGGCGTCGAGATGGTGTTTCTGCCCCGTCATGGCCGCGGTCATGTGCATTCGCCCAGCACCGTGCCTTATCGCGCCAATATCGACGCGCTCAAGCGACTGGGGGTTACGGATGTGATCTCGGTCTCGGCCTGCGGCTCGTTTCGCGAAGAGATGGCGCCGGGCGATTTCGTGATCGTGGATCAGTTCATCGACAGGACGTTTGCGCGCGAGAAGAGCTTTTTCGGCACGGGATGTGTGGCCCATGTAAGCGTGGCGCATCCAACCTGCCCGCGTCTGGGGGATGCCTGTGAAACAGCCGCCAAGGAGGCGGGTGTCACGGTGCACAAAGGCGGGACGTATCTGGCCATGGAAGGCCCGCAATTCTCGACGCTGGCGGAAAGCAAGATGTACCGTGAGGCATGGGGATGTGACGTGATTGGGATGACAAACATGCCCGAGGCCAAGCTCGCCCGCGAGGCGGAGCTCTGCTACGCCTCTGTCGCCATGATCACCGATTATGACAGCTGGCATCCCGATCACGGCGAGGTCGATGTCACGCAGATCATCACCACCTTGATGGGCAATGCCGAGAAGGGCCGCGACATGGTCAAGCGGTTGCCACGGCTGTTGGGGGCGGAGCGCGCCGATTGCCCGCATGGCTGCGACAAGGCGCTGGAATTCGCCATCATCACCGGGCCGGACAACCGTGATCCGGCGCTCATGGCCAAGCTGGATGCCGTGGCCGGGCGCGTGCTCTGAGCGGCTGTCTGACGTCTCTTCTGTTTTTCACTATCCCTTGCGGACGCGCACGCGCTCCGCTTGATCGAAAGGTCTTACGCCATGTCATTTGAACTCTGGTTGGCTTTTGTGGCCGCCTCCACGGCGCTGCTCATGATCCCCGGGCCAACGGTCTTGCTGGTCTTGTCCTATGCGCTGTCCAAGGGGCGCTCGGTGGCGGTCGCCTCTGCGGCGGGGGTCGCCCTGGGCGATCTGGTCGCCATGGTGGCGTCGCTGGCGGGGCTGGGCGCGCTGGTGCTGGCCTCGGCCACGGCCTTCACCCTGCTGAAATGGGCCGGGGCGGTCTATCTGATCTGGCTGGGCATCAAATTGATCCGCTCGGCTCCCTCGCAAGGTTTGGCCGTGCCACAGGCGCACGATGTGACCGCTGGCAGCGTCTTTGGCCATGCCGCGACCGTCACGGCACTCAACCCCAAGAGTATTGCGTTTTTCATTGCCTTTGTGCCGCAATTCATCGACCCCGCCGCCGCCTTTGTTCCGCAAGCGGCCATCCTTGTGGCCACCTTCGTTACGCTTGCAGCTGTCAACGCCTTTATCTATGCGCTGGCCGCGGACCGGCTGCGCCAGTTCATCACCCGCGGCGGTGTGATCACCTGGATCACGCGCGCTGGTGGGGCCACGCTCATCGCCATGGGTGTTCTGACTGCAACTCTCAAAAGGGCCACCCCATGAAACAGGTCAAAGACTACATCCGCACCATCGTCGACTTTCCCCATGAGGGCATTCTCTTTCGCGATGTCACGACGCTCTTTGCCGATCCACGCGGATTGCGCATGTGCATTGACCAGTTGCTGCATCCCTATGCGGGCCAGCGCTTTGACAAGGTTGTCGCGCTGGAGGCGCGGGGCTTCATCCTCGGCGGCGCGATTGCGCATCAACTGGGCGTGGGCTTCGTGCCCATTCGCAAGAAAGGCAAGCTGCCCGGGGCCGTGATTGCAGAGGAATACACGCTGGAATACGGGCAGGCGACGGTCGAGGTACATGACGATGCGATCTCGGCGGGCGAGCAGGTTCTGGTCGTGGATGATCTCTTGGCCACAGGTGGAACGGCGGAGGCAGGGATCAAACTGGTCGAGCGTCTTGGCGGGGAGATCATTGGCTGCGCTTTTGTTGTCGATCTGCCGGAACTGGGCGGGCGCGAGAAACTGGAGGCCATGGGCATGAACGTCCATGTGCTTTGCGAATTCGAGGGGCTTTGAGAGCTGCTGGCAGGGCCATTGTTTCGTATTTGAAAACGGCTGCTGTCATCGTCGGGCATTGTTGCTAAGTTGGCGCCTGTTTTCTTAAGTTTGGCCCCTATTTTGCCACATTTTGTCCTTTGTGCCTTTGCGCAGTTCTTAAAGAAGTGTTAAAACGACGACATTGATAAAGTCTTTAGGGGACAAAACATGAAATATTCTGCAATTCTGGCCACGGCCATTCTCGCGCTTGGCACGGCGGCCTCGGCATCAACACTCAGCGGCGACTCCGTCACGCGAGAAGTCACTAACAATGGCTCGATCATTGTTCCGGTAACTTCCTTTACAGTCGGCGCAGGCGTCGACTTCACTGACGCGAATATCAATATTGATATGAATGCCGGTGCGATGGGCGATCAGCTCGAGATCACTGTGGCCCCCGGCAACTACGGCGGAATGTACAGCACGTCTGGAACGACGGTCCTCACCTTTGGTGATCTGGATTTCACCGATGGGTCTTCTTTGATCGGCTTCGACGTCATTGACGATGGTCCTCTGGATTTCGTGGCCAGCATTGTTGACGGCTCCACGCTCGCGCTGACATTTGACGAAGCCCCGATTACCGGCGGCACATTTGCTCTGGGCACATATGTGACCGACATCGTGACGGCGCCGGTTCCACTGCCTGCCGGTGGTCTGCTTCTGCTCACGGGTCTGGGCGCCTTCGCCGTGTCGCGTCGGAAATCCGCGGCCTGAGGCAGCACAGCCTGAAGCTCTGTGCCGCCCTGAGCGGCGCATCTCGAGTACAGAAAACGTCGCCCCTCGGGCGGCGTTTTTTTCTGCGCGGGCTCTTCAAATTCCTTGCCTCAGCTCCCGGCGGGTCGCAAACTGACGTTACGTAACAAAAATGCATAAAAAGAAAGATCAAGGGGGACAGACTATGGCTACCGAAACGCGCGTGCTTGATGGCACGACGAGTGTCACGATTTTTGGCACAACCGTAAATTGGGACGGAGAAGACGACCGCCAGGATTATATTGGGATCTCCAATTCGGACTCTCCCGTCGACATTTTGAACCTGACCCTCTCTGACGGATCCTGGGTCATAGACACGATGTTTTTCCGCACGCCCGACGGCATGGATGTCAATATTCAGGACACCGCGGATGCAATGGATCGCACGATCAACTTTCTCAGCCTGGGCGAGGGAAGCCATGTTGTGGTTCTGGAGACGACGCAAATCCAGTTCCTGCGGCATGATGCAAGTTCTTCTTCGAGCTTCATGGATCTCACCCTCGGGAGCTCCGACACGAAATCTGTGGTGTTGGACAATGGCGACGATGTCGTGGCCACAGGCACGGGCCGGGTGGAATATATGGACACCGACGACGGTGACGATGAAGTCACCGTTGGCGCCAATGGTCGGATCGAATTCCTGAACCTGGGCTCGGGCGACGATACGCTGACCCTGCAAGATGATGCGCGCGTCAATTCCGTATATCTCGAAGGCGGATCGGACGTGTTTAACGGGTCCACGGGCGCGGACAGCAAAGTGGATACGCTCATCAGCTATGGCGGCGCAACAAACACGATCAATGTGAATCGTACGGACTTCGATTTCCTGTCGCTGGACGCCAATGGCTCGGAGTCAGCGACGATCAATGGCGGGACAGGCGATCTGCGCTCGGTCAAGTTCAACGGCAACGGCGCCTTTGTCGTCAATGGGAACGACAGTTTCATTGAGAGCATTCGGGGCAATGACGGCAATCACACCATCAATGCCGGAAGTCGGGGCGTGGATACCATTGCGCTGGGCAGCGGCACGAATGTGTTGAACACGACGAGCGATAGTTTCATCGCCAATTTCACGTCCTTCAGCGGCACCAACACACTGAACATCGCGACGGATGTCAGTGTTCGCTCCATCGGAACCAGCGACGGCGTCGATACGCTCAACAACCAGGGTAACGTCAATGCCGCGTCGCTCGGCAACGGCGATGATGTCGCCATTTTCTCTGGCGAGGGGCGCGGCGGCGTTCTCAATTTGGCGGACGGAAACAACACGTTCACGCATACCTCGTCGCGGGGTCTGGATGCGCTCGTCACCTATTCGGGTGATGACACCGTAACGATGAACAATGCCGATGCCTATCTCGGGACGGCAGACCTCGGGAACGGCAGCAACACCCTGAACCTGATTGATGGTGACCTGGGCAGCTATCGCGGCGGTGGCGAGAGCGATGACATCAACATGGATGGCGGGAGTATTGAAACTCTCAATGTCAGCGGTGGTGCCAATGACATGGACATCCTCGGTGGCCGCGTTGCGATAATCAACGCCTATGGCGGCAACGATGACTTGCTCGTGGACAATGGGGCGCGGATCGATTCAGCTGTGCTGGGAAGCGGCAACAACGACATTCACCTGCGCAATAATGCGCAGATTGAATCTCTCGAGGTGTTCGGTGGAAACGACACGATCGAAGTTGAGACCGGGTCCAGGATCGGCAGCCTGCGCGCAGGTGGTGGCGACAATGAAATCACTGCGCAAGCCGACACCCGGATCGATGACATTACCAGCTTTGACGGCAATGACACGATTGATCTCAACGGGGATGCCTCGGTTGAATACATCAGCGCGGGCAACGGTGACAACATCGTCAATCTGAGCTCGGCCTTTACGGCCATCGTGGATACCTTCGGGGGCAGCGATGATGTGACAACCGGCACGGGCTTTGTCCGTACGATCAGTACCGGAGACGGCGAGGATACGGTGGATGCGCGCCTTGCAGAGGGCGTCGGGCTCATCGAAACGGGCCGCGGCAATGACCGTGTGCAATTGGGGACGAACCTCGCAGGCAAGATCGTGTTGGGTGATGGCGACGATACCGTCTTTGTGCAGGCCGCAGGCGCCAGTAATCGCGGTGTGCAGATTTCCGGCGGCGGCGGTATGGATCGCATCGACTTTGGTGGTCTGGGCACAAGCGTTGTCTTCACACTCGATGGTGCCGGCATCTTCCAAAACGTAGGCGCGCCGGATGGCGCGATTGATGCGGAAGGCGTGGGCTTTTTTGCCGAAACCGGGATCGACAACGTCACAGGGGGCGATCTCGATGATGTGCTGACCGGGGACAACAACACCAATGTTCTCGACGGTGAGGCCGGCAATGACGTGCTCAACGGGTTGGGCGGCGACGATTCCCTGTTGGGCGAAGGCGGCAACGACACGCTCAACGGTGGTGATGGCAGCGACACATTGCGCGGCGATGACGGAGACGATCGTCTGAACGGCGATGCGGGAGAGGACACGCTCCTTGGCGGCGACGGTGACGACACGCTCTTTGGCGGCACGGAGAATGACCTGTTGGCCGGTAACAACGACGATGACAGCCTACGTGCTGGGGAAGGGGACGATACGCTCTTCGGCAATTCTGGCGACGACACGCTCAATGGCGAGGAGGGCAACGATAGCGCCTCCGGCGGCAATGGCGACGACCGTCTCTTCGGGCGTGCTGGTGAGGACACCATGCGCGGCGGGAATGGGGAAGATCTGTTCTACGGTGGGGCCGACGATGATATCCTGTCGGGCAACAATGGCAACGACACCCTGTTTGGTGGCTCCAGCGACGATCGGATCTTCGGCGGCGCGGGCGACGACAGTTTGATCGGTGGCTCTGGTGCTGATTTCATGGGGGGCGGCTCCGGCGCGGATACCTTTGTCTTCACCGCCATTTCCGACAGCCCCCATTCCGGGCCGCGCGATGAGATCGGCGATTTTGTCAGCGGAACTGATATGATCGACCTATCAGGCTTTGCCGGAACGTTGAGCTTCGTGGGCAGCTATACCGGCGCAGGCAACGAGGTCCGGTATAATTCCACGATCGGGCGGCTCTATGCGGATATCGACGGCGATGGCGCATCGGATTTCTCGGTTGATCTGGACGGCGCACCAACATTGGTGGCGAGCGATCTGATCCTCTGAAGAAAGCCATGTCCAAGAGAGGCGCGGGGCAAGCTCCGCGTCTCATCTATTCTGATATGCGGCCATGCTCTGGGCACGACGCTGTGGCCGTGGCCCCAGTGCTGTCCCGTTGTCTCAGAAACCGATTGCGATCCCGTAGCTGACATCAATGGCCTTGTTGCTCCAGGCCGTAATGCCCGCGCGCAAGGCCGGACTTCGGGGTTGATTGCTGAAGAGATCAAGGTGGCTCGAGACGCGCAGGAAGCCCAGATCTTCAAAATCCTCCGCGTCCACGTCCAGCAAGTCGGATGACAGATGCGCGCGAAAATGGGTGCGCTGCGCGCCGAGGCCAAACCGCAAGTCAGCCGTGCGACCGTTCAGGACATCCCAGGTTTTGCGGGCCTCTGCTGACGAGCCAAGAGAGAGATACCGCAAGGAGATTGTCACAGGGTCGGTGAAGACACCAATGCCTTCGGGCAACTTGTAGCGGCGCAGCCCGTAGCTGCCGAGGACCCCGGCATGCAGCGACCAATTGTTGAGGGTGTCGAACACGCGCCAGCTGATCTCCGCGGCGATCTCCTGACCTTGCCCAAGATTGCGCGCGCCTGTTGTGCCGTCTGAGGTCTCTCCGAAGAGCGGTACATCGCTACCGCTATCAAACGATTCCCCAAAAAACGCCGTGAAGAGGGCCGCCTGGGCCGCCTGTTCGCTCTGGGCTGACCCGGTGCCCAGTCGGAGTTGAAATTCGGGGGCTTCGGCTCGCGCGTAGGTGGACAAGGCCACAAGCGAGAGCGCAAACATCCCTGATTTGCGCGCGCATCCGTCCCAGTTTGGCATGCGTATTCTTTCCACCGTGACAATCCTTACGCGGCTCTTTACCTATAAGTTCAGGAGAATCCCATTAAATGGAGACCGCCAAATGGCAACGTTAACCAGTACAGTTGAAAATCTCGAAACGCTCGCCATCGAACTCGACACGGACATCAGCATCGAGTCCGAATTCGATGACCTGTTGGAGCAATTCGAAGAGCTGATCGAAACCACTGACCCTGTCTTCACGACGATTTCCTCGACCCTGATCGAAATGGAATTCGGCGACTTCACGGTCGAGCTTGCCGGTACGTCGCTGGGCCCTGTGGGCAGTGTGTCCGAGTTGGAAGATGCGATTGAGAATGCCACAGCGTCGGGCAATTTCACCAGCTTCACAGTCACCCATACAGCAGGTTCGACCGATACCGAAATCCTGGTCCTGACGCCTAACTTTGAAGGCTACTCGCTGACATCGGGGGATGTATCGGTTGTGTTGGCCGGCAGCCTGCCTCTTGGCTTCCCGACACTCTTTTCGCTGTCTGACGCGGTCGAAGAGCTGGGCCAGGCCATCGAAGATACACGCAACGGCGTTCCGCTTTCCGCGTCTGAACGCAGCGATTTGATCGCGACCCTGTCTGATTTCTCATTTGAAGGTGTGTTTGCCTCGCAAGCTGGCGGCTCGTCCGTTTCGTTGTCCTTGAGCAACGAGGAAGCCAGCGCCCAGATCAACGATCTGGAATTGGTCATCACGGGCAGCTTCGTCGGTCTGGAGACATTGGGAGATCTGGCCGATCTGATGTTGACCATTGTCGAAGATCTGGGTCCTGACTTCGATGGCTTTGGTGATATCGACTACGATGAAATCGACGGTGTTGAGATCGCCACTGCCGAATTCTCGCTGGACGGGGATCCTCTGGTCACGCTTGAGATGGGCGAAGAAGGCGAAGCGGACGTTATCGAGATTGACGGCGTCGAGTATGATGGCGTGATCGTCGGCACCGAGGATGACGATTTCGAGCGCCTCGAACTGGCAGATAATTCCGAGGTCGGCCTCATGCTTGGCTTTGGCGGCGATGATACGCTTGCCTCCTTTGACTCCGATGTTGGCCGCTATGATATCCGCGGCGGCGCGGGCAACGATGTCCTGATCGGCGGTGATCTGGGCGATACGTTGAACGGCGGCGCTGACAACGATGAGCTCTATGGCCTGCAAGGCGACGATACGCTCTTTGGCGAGGATGGTGATGATACCCTCTTCGGCGAAGAGGGCGACGACAGCATTCGCGGCGGTGAGGGCAACGACAGCATCGACGGTGATGCCAATCCCTTCGTGGAGTTTGAATCGGCGCAAGGCAACGGTGACGACACGCTGCGCGGCGATGGCGGCGATGACACGCTCCTTGGCGGCGATGGCAACGACAGCATCCTCGGCGGCGCGGACAATGACGCGCTCTCAGGCGGCGATGACAATGACACGCTGCGCGGTGATGACGGCAACGACACGCTGGATGGCGGCGACGGCAACGATTTTGTGCGTGGTGGCGCCGGTGACGATTCCGGACGCGGTCAGGATGGCAATGACGTCATGCTCGGCGACGCGGGCAACGATTCCCTGCGCGGCGGCCGTGGCGAAGACAGCCTGCGCGGTGGCGATGACAACGATCTGCTGCGCGGTGAACAGGGCAATGACACGCTGGATGGCGACGCCGGAAACGACACGCTCTCCGGCAGCTCCGGTGACGACAGCCTGCGGGGCGATCTTGGCAATGACCGTCTGTTTGGCGGCTCCGGCGATGATGTGGCCCGCGGTGACGAAGGCGCTGACGAAATAGACGGCGGCACGGGCAACGACAGCCTCTACGGCGGCGATGGCGATGATACGGCCACAGGCGGCACCGGCGATGATCTGTTGGTCGGCGGTGACGGCGAGGACCGCATGTTCGGCGGCGATGACGGCGATGTCATCTACGGTAATTCCGGCGAGGACACGCTGAACGGCGAAGACGGAAACGACTGGTTGTCGGGCGGCAGTGGTGACGATCTGGTGTTGGGTCGCGCGGGCAACGACACGATGCGCGGCTCCAACGGCGACGACCGTTTCTTCGGCGGCGCCGATGATGACGTGATTGCCGGCAACAACAACGACGATACGCTCAACGGCGGCTCCGGCGATGACCGGTTGTTTGGAGGCTCCGGCAACGACGTACTTGTCGGCGACGGTGGCGCAGACTTCCTCAACGGCGGGTCGGGTGCAGATGTCTTCGTCTTTGAAGAGGTGTCCGACAGCCCGCATTCCGGTCCGCGCGACGAGATCGCCGATTTTGTCAGCGGGACCGATATGATCGATCTCTCGGGCTTTGATGGCACGTTGACCTTCGTGGGCAGCACCTACACAGGCGCGGGCAACGAAGTGCGATACAATGACAATATCGGGCGGCTCTATATCGACATCGATGGCGATAACGCATCCGATTTCTCCGTGGATCTCGATGGCGCGCCAACGCTGCTTGGGAGCGACTTGATCCTCTGAACGCCTTGATTACTGATTGGAGGCGCGCGGGTTCTGCTCGCGCGCCTTGTTTATTGAGCAATGGAGGCTGACACCGCATGCAGACGTTGACAATGGCGACCGCCGTGAGCCGAGAATCCGCGCAATTTCGGGTGATCGAGGCCTGGGCGCGCTCCGTGGAAGACCGATCTGACGGTGCACTCGACATTGAGGTCTTCGCAGCGGGTGAGTTGATCGGTGCATTTGAAGTCACGGACGCGGTCAGCGCCGGGCAGATCGATCTGGGTTGGACGTCGCCTGCCTTCACGCCGTTTTTCTTTCCCGCCGTGAACGGTCTGGTTGTCCCAGGTGATGCGCCTTTGGGCTCCGTGGCCTCGGAGAGTGCCTGGCAAGTCCTGACGGACACGGACGAACCCGGCGTCAATATTGAGATTTTGGCCGCTGCCATGTCGGGCTTGTCGCAGATTGCATTGCGCGGACCGTTTGCAGGGTTCGAGGGATTGAAGATCGCGGCCCAAGGGGCGCTTGGCTCTGTGCTCAGTACGATGGGGGTCTCTGTTCAAAATATACCCGCCGGAGAGGTGGCCTCGGCGCTCGCGTCGGGGGCGATCGATGGTTTTGCATCCTCGTTCGATTTGGCCAGACGGTTGGAGTTTGATGATCTTATCGCGGAACGCCTTGTTCTGCCGGACAATGCCTTGGCAGGGCTTATTCCCTTTGCCCTGATGGCCAACGAAGACGCCTTGGCAAATCTGCCGCCGGCGCTCCGCGACCTTTTGCTGGAGGAAACCGGCGCAGGTTTGTCTCGCGAGCTTGGGGCGCGGATGGAGGCGACAGAGCGCGCAGCTTTGGAGGTCATCACAACGCCGGAGCGGGCTCTGGATGGCGCGGCGCTTGATGCATTTGCGGCGGCAGTCGAGACGTATCGCGACGGTTTGTCCGCCCAGGCGCGCGCGGCCAATGACGCCTTCCGGCATGCCCTGTCGAACGGGACAGAAGGCGCGCTGATCTACGGCACGGAAAGTGCCAATGCGCTGGAGGGCTCGGGCAGGGACGATCAGATCGAGGCCTTTGGCGGCGATGATACGATCCGGGCCGCGGACGGTGAGGATTCCGTCCGCGCGGGGCAGGGGAACGACTCGGTGCGCGGCGGCGCCGATGATGACCTGCTGCGCGGTGAACAAGGCGACGATACGCTGGATGGCGATGCGGGTAACGATACCTTGTCCGGGAGCGCCGGTGACGATTCTCTGCGCGGTGACGGCGGGGATGACAGGCTGTTTGGCGGCGCGGGCGAGGATACCCTGCGCGGTGGCTCTGGAGACAATGAGCTCTCGGGCGGCGCAGGCGCTGACAAGCTCTACGGTGGCAGCGATGACGATACGCTGAACGGCGGGGCTGATGCGGATCTCCTCGTGGGATCGGGCGGCAACGACTCCCTGCGCGCGGGAGACGGAGATGACACGCTCTTTGGCAATGCGGGGGATGATCGTCTGAACGGCGAGGACGGCGATGACTGGGCCTCTGGCGGGTCTGGTGATGATCTTCTGCTGGGACGCGCGGGACAAGATACGATGCGCGGCTCTACGGGAGATGATCGGTTTTTCGGCGGCGCGGATGAGGATGTTCTGGCGGGCAACGGCAACAACGATACGATCCATGGCGGGTCTGGTGATGACCGGCTGTTTGGCGGATCGGGAAATGATGTGTTGGTGGGCGACAGTGGGGCAGACCTGCTCAATGGCGGATCGGGGGCCGATGTCTTTGTCTTTGAGACTGTCGCTGACAGCCCGCATTCCGGCCCGCGCGACGAGATCGCTGATTTCGTCAGCGGGACTGACAGGATTGATCTCTCAGGGTTTGCGGGGACGCTGAGCTTTGTGGGCAGCACCTATACCGGGGCAGGCAACGAGGTGCGCTACAATGAGAGCATCGGACGGCTCTATGTCGATCTTGACGGTGACAGGGCCTCTGATCTGTCCATTGATCTGGATGGCGCGCCGGAGCTGCGCGCCAGTGATTTGATTTTGTAAGCGGGCCTACGGGGGGCGATCCGCTTTGCCGATGCTACAGGCTTTGATCAGCTCAGCTTGACCAGAGCGTGGCGCTTTTTGCCTGCCGACAGCTTGACCGGTGAGGCGAGGGCCTGAGCATCGAGCATCAGGCCCGCATCGGTCAGGGGTGCATCATCAATCCTGGCTCCGTTTTCCGCAATCAGGCGCTTGGCCTCCTTGCCGGATTTGGCGAGGCCCGCCTTGACGATGAGCTGGACGATGGAAATCCCGTCGCCGACATCTGCCTCAGAGAGATCCAGCGTTGGCAAATCATCCCCCACGCCGCCTTTCTCGAACACTTCGCGCGCCGTGGCCTCTGCCGTCTCCGCGGCCGCGCGGCCATGCAACAGAGCGGTGACTTCGCCCGCCAGCACGATCTTCGCGTCGTTGATCTCAGCCCCGCCCAAAGCGCCCAGCCGGTCGCATTCCTCTACGGGCAGCTCGGTGTAGAGCTTGAGAAACCGGCCCACATCAGCATCGGTTGTGTTGCGCCAGAACTGCCAGAACTCGTATGGCGAAAGCATCTCGGCATTGAGCCAAACCGCGCCCGAGGCGGATTTGCCCATCTTCTTTCCATCGCTGGTGGTCAGCAGGGGCGAGGTGAGCCCATAGATCTCATGGTCCAGAACCCGGCGCGTCAGGTCGATCCCGTTGACGATGTTGCCCCATTGATCCGACCCGCCCATCTGCAACACGCAGCCATAGCGGCGGTTGAGCTCGAGGAAGTCATAGGCCTGCAGGATCATGTAGTTGAACTCGAGAAACGATAGCGATTGCTCCCGATCCAGCCGCGATTTGACGCTTTCAAAAGCGAGCATGCGGTTGACCGAGAAGTGCCGTCCGATGTCGCGCAGAAAATCGAGGTAATTGAGCCCGTCCAGCCATTCGGCATTGTTGAGCATCATGGCGCCTGAGGGGCCATCGTTATAGTCGATATATGCGGAGAACACCTGTTTGATGCCCGCAATGTTGTCATCGATCTGTGCAGGCGTCAGCAGCGGGCGCTCATCGGCGCGAAAGCTCGGATCGCCCACCTTGGTTGTCCCGCCGCCCATCAGCGTGATCGGGCGCCCGCCGGTCTTTTGCAGCCAGCGCAGCATCATGATCTGGATGAGTGAGCCGACATGTAGGGATTTGGCCGTGGCATCAAAGCCAATATAGGCCGGCATCCCGCCCTTGAGCGCGGCATCGTCGAGGCCTTGGTAATCCGTACAATCCGCAAGGAACCCGCGCTGCATCATTACAGCCATAAAGTCGGATTTGGGATGGTAGGTCATGACGGCTCTCCGATATGCTGGGCTTAAGCCTATAAAGGGCAGGCGGGGTGAGGAAAAGGGCATGTTGAAAGAGGGCAGGATCTGGGCCGTGGGTGCCATGTCGGGCACGTCGCTCGATGGTGTGGATGTGGCGGCACTGGACTCCGATGGCGAGCACATCTTCGGCTTTGGCGAGAGCGGCTATCGCGCCTATTCCCCGACCGAACGACAGCTCCTGCGCGCGGCTTTGGGGCGGTGGCCGGGTGACGATCTGGAAGCGGCGCAGGAGGTCATTCACAGGGCGCATCTTGAAGCGCTCCGCGAGATGCCCGGTGCGCTCATTGGCTTTCATGGCCAGACGCTGGCTCATGATCCATCGGGCCGGGGCACTCATCAATTGGGGGATGGTCAGGCATTGGCCGACGCGTTGCAGAGGCCCGTCGTGTGGGATTTCCGGACGGCTGATGTGCAGCTTGGTGGCCAAGGCGCGCCTCTGGCACCGTTCTATCACTTTGCCTGTGCCCGCTACATTGGTGCCAAGGCGCCGATGGCTTTCCTCAATCTTGGCGGGGTCGGCAACATCACATGGGTTGATCCGCGCAAATCGGGCCCTGAAGTGCAAGGCGCGCTTTTGGCGTTCGACACTGGCCCGGCCAATGCCCCGCTCAATGATCTGATGACAGCCCGGCGTGGCGTGCCTTTTGACGAAGACGGCGCGCTTGCCAGGACAGGAACGGTCGCAGACGGCGCGCTCGAGCTCTTTTTGCAAGAGGCGTATTTTCGCAAGATGCCCCCCAAATCGCTGGACCGGGACGACTTCGCGCTCATGCTCGATCTCGTCAAGGAATTGTCAGACGCAGATGCGGCGGCGACCATGTGCGCGATGGCAGCCAGCGCTGTGATGCAGGGCATGGAATATCTGCCCGAGAAGCCTGCGCAGCTCCTCGTCTGCGGGGGAGGCCGGCACAATCCTGTCATCATGGACATGCTCTCCGTCGCGCTTGATTGCCCTGTGCGCCCGGTCGAACATGTGGGGCTCGATGGCGATATGCTTGAGGCGCAGGCCTTTGCATATCTGGCAATCCGCGTGGCGCGCGGCCTGCCGACGTCTTGTCCCACCACTACAGGTGTGCAAGCGCTTGTGGGGGGCGGCGTCGTGAGCTGGCCTGCGGGCTGACCGGTCGCGGTCATGCCCCCTTTGTGTCTCGCGGGTGCGCGTCGTGTCACGGGGGCGTGCCCCCGCTCAAAGATCAGCCACTTGCACAACGACCTTACCGGTTGAGCGCCGCTCGCGGAGCAGTTCCAGCGCGTCGCGTGCTTCTGCCAAAGGCAAGACGTTGGAGACGTGAGGCTTGATGCGCCCGGCCGCATACCAGTCAAACAATTCGGTCAGTGAGCCTGTCAACGCCGCCGGGTTGAACTTCAGATAGCCGCCCCAATAGACGCCCATAACGGTGAGATTTTTGACCAGCAGATGGTTGGCAGGCACGGAGGGCACATCTCCGGAGGCAAACCCTATGGGCAACAGGCGCGCTTCGGGGTTGCAGGCGCGAAACGCATCCTTGAATTGCGCGCCGCCCACGGGATCATAAACAACATCAGCACCGCCAAGCGCTTTGACCTCGGCCCGCAAATCCGCATGGCTCGCGTCAATCAGATGGTCCGCACCGGCTGCCTTGGCGGCCTCAAGCTTTGCGGCACCGCGCGCGCAGGCAATGACTTCCGCGCCCATCAACTTGCCGATCTCGACGGCTGTCAGCCCAACGCCGCCCGCCGCGCCCAGCACCAGCAATCGCTCACCGGGTTGCAAACGGGCGCGGTGCTTCAGCGCCAGATGAGAGGTACCATACGCAACTTGAAACGCGGCTGCGTCCACCAATGACATCGCATCGGGCAGTTGCACGGCGCGGTTTGCATCAAAACATCCGTACTCAGCCAAACCGCCCGATCCTCCAAAGACCGCGATCCGGCTGCCGATGGGAGGCGCGGTAACACCCTCGCCAAGGGCTTCCACATAGCCCGCCACTTCCATGCCGAGGGTGAAAGGCGCGTCGGGTGTCTCCTGATAGGTGCCTTTTTCCATCAGCAGGTCCGCGAAGTTCAATCCGCAAGCGCCAATGCGCAAGAGAATCTGTCCCGGTCCGGGCTCGGGTTTCTCGATCTCTGTCAGCGCGGCGGCACTACCAGTGGTTGAAATATGAAAGGCCTGCATCGCTCATCTCCTGCAGAATTGTCACAAACAGGCCTATCTTGTGACACTCCTGAGTGCAAAGGAGATATATGGGGGGTGGTATGATACCGCTTTGCGTGTGCTGTCGCCAAATAGCGCCCGTATGGCGCGCAAATAACACTTGCTTTAAGCGCCGAAGTTACTAACCTTGGCGCGTCCGGCTGAATGCCCGGTGATTGTGATGATTTTGGTAAGAGTGTGGAAATGGTCTCGCTGTATCGTATAGCTGGGCCGCATATTAAAGAGCAAGGACGATAACATGGCACATCCCGTAGACGTTCACGTCGGAAAACGCATTCGTCATAGACGCTGGCTGGTCGGTATGACCCAACAGCAATTGGCAGAACGTGTGGGGATCAAGTTCCAACAGATCCAGAAATATGAGACAGGGGCCAATCGCGTCAGCGCGTCCCGTCTTTGGGACATTGCCGAGGCGCTTGATGTGCCCGTGAGTTTCTTCTTCGAGGGGATCGAAGAAGGTGAGATCGAGGCCGCAGATCAATCCGCGAGCAGCGCGGTCCCCGCGGACCTGTTGGGCGACAAGGAAGCCCTCGATCTTGTGCGCTCTTATTACGCTATTCCTGAAAATCAGCGCCGCCGCCTCTTTGAGCTTGCGCGCGTGCTGAGCGACGTCGCATAAGCGGCCCCGCCGGATCTGGCGGGAGGAATAGATGTCTGATGATATGACCGACGCGCTGGTTGTGGCGCAGGAAATGGCCGACGCGGCGCGCGCGGCCATTTTGCCGTATTTCAGGGCTGGTGTGTCCGCTGACAACAAGGATGCCGGAGGATTTGACCCTGTGACCGTTGCGGATCGCGCGGGCGAGGAAGCCATGCGCGCTGTCCTTGCGCGCAGACGCCCGCAGGACGGTATTCTGGGCGAGGAATTTGATGCCGTTGCGAGCCGGAGCGGTTTGACCTGGGTCCTTGATCCGATCGATGGCACGCGTGGCTTCATCTCTGGAACACCGACCTGGGGCGTTTTGATCGCACTTTCAGATGACAGGAAAGTACATCTGGGGATCGTGGATCAGCCCTATATCGGCGAGCGTTTCATCGGTGGCCCCGGTGTCGCCCAAGTTCACGGCCCGCAAGGTGTGTCGCCACTTCGGACCCGCGATACGACAGCCTTGGCCGAGGCCACGCTGTTTACAACCTTCCCCGAAGTCGGGACTGCGGCCGACCGGGACAGCTTCGAGCGCGTGGCGCGCCACGTGAAACTGACGCGATATGGCTGCGATTGTTATGCTTATGCTCTGCTGGCTGCGGGTCAAATCGATCTGGTGATCGAGGCGGGCCTGAATGCCTATGACATCCAGGGCCCGATTGGCGTGGTTGAGGCGGCAGGTGGTCTTGTGACCGATTGGGACGGAGGCCCCGCGCTGCACGGGGGGCATGCTCTCGCCGCGGCCAATCCCCAAATCCACGCCGCCGCTTTGGAAATTCTGCGCAAGGGCTGACGCGCCCCTCTTGCGTCGCGCCGCTTTTTTGGCCTACCGTCAGACATAACGCGCGTAATTTGCCCATTTCCGGCGCGTTCATCCCTCTCATAGAAATGGGCCAATCGAGAGGGGCTGGAATGGATCATATCCTTAAAAATGCAAGCTGTGTCATGACGATGGATGACGCGAGCTCTGAGTTGTGCGATGTTGATATTCGGCTGAGCGACGGGTGTATCACTGAGATCGGCGTCGCGTTGGATGGGCCCGGCGAAGTGCATGATCTGAGCGGTTGCCTTGTGACGCCGGGGCTCGTGAATACCCATCACCATCTCTACCAGGTTCTGACGCGCGCTGTTCCTGCCGCGCAAGATGCGCTGCTCTTCGGCTGGTTGCAGACCCTCTATCCGATCTGGGCGCGGTTCACCCCGGAGGATATGTTCGTCTCGGCTCAAGTTGGCCTTGCAGAGCTGGCCTTGTCAGGGTGCACGCTGACCTCCGACCATCTCTATCTTTATCCCAATGGGGCCCGTCTGGACGACACGATCGACGCCGCGCGCGACGTGGGCTTGCGCTTCCACCCGACACGCGGTGCTATGTCAATCGGCGAGAGCGCGGGTGGCTTGCCGCCCGATGCATTGGTCGAGCAAGAGGCGGCGATCCTTGAGGACTGCATGCGCGTGATTGATGCCCATCACGACAGTCGCCCGGGCGCTATGGTCCGCGTGGGGGTTGCGCCTTGTTCGCCCTTCTCCGTCAGCCGGGAACTCATGCGGGATGCCGCGCTGCTGGCCCGAGACAAGGGCGTCATGATGCATACGCATCTGGCCGAAAATGATCAGGATATCGCCTATTCGCAGGCGCAATTTGGCTGCACGCCGGGTGAATATGCGCAAGACTTGGGCTGGACGGGCAGTGATGTGTGGCACGCCCATTGCGTCAAGCTCGACGCGCGCGAGATCAGCCTTTTTGCGCAAAGCCGCACCGGTGTGGCCCATTGCCCCTGTTCAAATTGCCGTTTGGGCTCCGGGATTGCGCCGGTGCGTCAGATGCTGGATGCCGGCGTGCTTGTGGGCCTGGGGGTGGACGGGACGGCGTCGAATGACACGGGCAATCTGATCTTGGAGGCGCGACAGGCCATGCTGCTGCAAAGGGTCAGTCAGGGCGCGGATGCCATGAGCGCGCGGGATGCGTTGCGTTTGGCAACCCGCGGTGGCGCGGAGGTGTTGGGCCGCGATGATTGCGGACAGGTTGTGCCCGGCATGCGCGCGGATCTGGCGATTTGGGATATGCGCGGCATCGAGGCCGCTGGAAGTTGGGATCCGGCGGCGCTTTTGCTGGCGGGGCCAAGTCAGGTGCGCCACCTGTTTGTGGAAGGGCGCCAGATCGTCCGGGAGGGCGCCGTTGTCAGTTTTGACCTGAACCGCGCGTTGCATCAGGCCGAAGCCTGCGTGCAAAGGCTAATGGCGTAACCTCAGGAACGCGTCTGGATCTAACGGACAACACGCAAGTAAGGCACAGCGGTGTGCTCGAAAGCGGCTGGCTCTTCGGCGAGGCCCATGGGCGCCGCTTCCTCGTGCACCTTGGCCACTGGAGCGGTATCGGGTGTTTGCGCGGTCAGGATCTCTTCCTTGGCATGAGTGATGTCAAAGCGGCGCGGGGCGCGGCCGATATCGCCATCAACCACGATGCACCCAAGGGCGCGGGAGATGTCCCCCATGTCATTGCGCAGCGGATAGATCGACATGCGCGCGTTCAGGGCGGGCTTGCCAAGGCTGGCCCCGCTCGCAAGCTGCATGCGGTAGACCATGGGCGCGTCAAAAACATGACGCAAGATCCCTTGCAGGCGATCCCGGGCTGTGGGCTCGAACAGAGCAGAAAGGGGCATGCCACGCACTTCCATGCCAAGGATGTCGCTGAGGTGCTGCCCTGCGATCCGCACGCGCGCGTGGCCGGGCGCAATGCGCTCGGCGATGAAGGAATGGCTCAGCGCCCCTTCAATGCCGCGCGGGTCGACGTCAGATCTGTCAGGCACAAGGCGAGAGCCGCGCAGCGCGTGCCAATAGGCATCCACCTGCGCCAGCGCGCCGGAGGATTTGATGCCGCTCCAATCCTGAGGCAACTTGATGATCTGTCCCTGCGCGTCATTACGCAGATCCGTGGGGTGTTTGATGTCCATGTCGTCCATGTCTTGCCTCCGCCGAGTGACGTCAGCGCCCGATCGCAGACTTCGCCGTCTGCGTTTTGGACCAACATTCACTCGGAATGGTTACTCAAGTCTTAACATGACACGAATTTTTAAGATTTGGGCTGTTTTCTTGACTATTGGTTAACCCTCGTCGGCCACGTACTGGCGTCAGGTCAGCAACAGAAGCACCTTGCTCGAGGAGGGGCAGGCGCGCTATGGCGCTGAGGAGACGACGAAAGATGCATCCATGATTTTCTCGATGACAGGCTTTGCCGCCGCCGAAGGCCAGTTAGACCCTTTCAGCTGGAGCTGGGATGTCCGCTCGGTGAATGGCCGGGGTCTGGATTTGCGGGTTCGGGTGCCCGATTGGATTGACGGGCTCGAAGCGGCTCTGCGCAAACGCCTTGGCGGGGCGCTGGGGCGTGGCAACGTGACGGTGAACCTCCGTCTGACGAGGGTGAGCGAGGAGGCAGCGCTCAAGGTCAATGCGGCCGTTCTGGAAAGCGTTTTGTCGGCGATTGGCACGGTGGAGAGCGCCGCCATGGCGCAAGGCCAAAGCCTGGCGCCGGCGACAGCTGCCGATGTTTTGGCCTTGCGCGGTGTCCTGGAGACGGGGGACACCGCCAGCACCTCCGAGGAAATCGCCGCCTTGCGCGGCGCGCTTCTTGAAGACTTCGAAGATGTTCTTGCCGCTTTCATCGCCGCGCGGCAAAGCGAAGGGGCCGCATTGTCGGACATGCTGAGCACCCATCTCGACGAGATCGCTCGGCTGACAGACGCTGCCACGCAGGCAGCGGAGGCCCGGCAGGGTACGGCGGAGGCGCAGCTCACATCCGCTCTGAGGCGCGTGACCTCCGCAGTGGAGGACATGCCGCAGGAGCGTATTGTGCAAGAGCTTGCGCTGCTTGCGGTCAAGGCGGATGTGACCGAGGAGATCAACCGACTGGGCGCGCATATCGCCGCCGCGCGGGATCTCATGATCAAAGGTGGCCCGGTGGGGCGGCGGTTTGATTTTCTGATGCAGGAATTCAACCGGGAAGCCAACACGCTCTGTTCCAAATCCGGTGACGCGGCGCTCACGGCTATTGGTCTGGAGTTGAAGACCCAAATCGACCAGCTGCGCGAGCAGGTCCAGAACGTGGAGTAACGCAATGCCTGACCGTCGTGGTTTGCTGATCATCCTGTCGTCCCCCTCCGGTGCGGGCAAATCCACGCTCGCAAAACGGTTGCGCCAATGGGATGAAAGCATTGTCTTTTCGGTCTCGGCCACAACGCGTACGCCCCGGCCCGGCGAGGTGGATGGCGCGGATTACCATTTCGTGTCGGATGCTGCGTTCAAGTCGACCGTGAGCGAAGGCGGGATGCTCGAGCATGCCCATGTCTTCGGCAATTTCTACGGCTCTCCCAAGGCGCCCGTGCAGGCGGCCATTGATGCGGGACGCGATGTGTTGTTTGATATCGATTGGCAAGGGGCGCAGCAGATCCGCAATTCCGATCTCGGTCAGCACACGTTGTCGATTTTTCTTCTGCCCCCCTCGATCATCGAGCTGCGCCGCCGGTTGGAAGCGCGGGGGCAGGACAGCTCGGATGTGATCACCAAACGCATGCAGAAGAGCTGGGATGAAATCAGCCACTGGGACGGGTATGATTTTGTACTGGTCAATGATGATCTGGATGCGACAGAGTCCAAATTGCGGACCATCCTGACGGCGACTCGGCTGCGCCGCTCGCAACAACCAGACCTGCTCTCCCATGTGCGGGCCTTGCAGATGCAATTCGAGGAGATGCAATAATGCTTTACACGCTGGACGGCGTTGCGCCGCAGGTTGCGGAGACGGCCTGGATCGCGCCGGGCGCCCATGTCTTGGGGCGCGTGGTGCTGGAAGAGAAAACATCCGTCTGGTTCGGGTGCACCTTGCGCGGTGACAATGAAGAGATCCGCATTGGCGCGGGCAGCAATGTGCAGGAGAACTGCGTCATGCATACGGATATGGGCTATCCGCTGGTGATTGGCGCAGGCTGCACAATTGGCCACAAGGCGATGCTGCACGGCTGTGTGCTGGGCGAAAACACTTTGATTGGCATGGGCGCAACGGTTCTGAATGGCGCGCGGATTGGCAAGAATTGCCTGATTGGTGCCGGCGCGCTGATCACCGAGGGCAAGGAGATCCCGGATGGCAGCCTCGTGATGGGCAGCCCGGGCCGTGTGGTGCGCGCGTTGGATGAGGCCGCGATTGAAGGCCTTCGGACGTCCGCGCGCCATTATCAGGAAAACGCCGCGCGTTTTGCCAAGGGGCTGGTCGCGTTGGCGCCTTGAGCTCTAGTCGTCCCACTGGATGTCGAACTTACGGACAACTTCCGTGATGTGATCCGGGGTGAGCCCCTGATGGGGCAGGCCGCGCAGCATGAGCGCGAGCTTCGCTGTGGCCTCCAGCTCTTCTATGGCATTACACGCGGCCTCAACGGATTTTCCGGAGACTACAGGACCGTGGTTGGCCAGCATGACCGCCGCCCGTTTGCCCGCCAGCCCACGCACAGCTGCCCCCATGGCAGGATCGCCGGGCACAAAGAAGGGCAACAGCTGGATCTTGCCCAATTGCATCACGGCATAAGGCGTCAGCGCGGGCAGAAAGTTGTCGGGATCGGTATCGTCCAGCATTGACAGAGCCACGGAATGACATGAATGCAGATGCACGACCGCGCCCGCGGTGCTGCGGGTCTCATAAAAGGCGCTGTGCAGGGGCATCTCCTTGGTCGGCGCGTCGCCGTCGACGTGATGTCCGGCGGCATTAAACCGGCTGAGGCGCGCGGGATCAAGGCGGCCGAAGCTGGTCCCGGTCGGAGACACGAGCAGCCCGCCATCCTCGGTGCGGGCCGAGATGTTTCCGGTGGCGCCATGGGTCAGGCCGCGCTCGAAAAGCGATGCGGACAGGCGGCAAATCTCTTCGCGCAGGGCCGTTTCGCTCATGATGCCCCCGAGAGCAGAGCATCGGCTTTCTCGAAAAAATCCTCCGCGCCGAAATTGCCGGATTTGAGGGCGACCACTAAAGTATCGGACGCGCGCAGGGCAGGGACGCCGGGATCGATCTCCGGCCCGATCTGCAGGGTTGTCAGCCCGAGGCCTTCCACAACCGCGCCAGAGGTTTCTCCGCCTGCGCTGATCACGCGCGTCGCGCCCGCGGCAACGCACAGCCGCGCGATCTCGGCAAAACACTGCTCCAGCGCCTCAGCTGCCCGCGTACCGCCATAGCGCGCTTGGATTTCGCGGACGGCCTCGGGATTTGCAGAGCTATAAGCGAGCGGCAAGCCGTCCTGTCCCATGAGCCAATCTGCGATCTCCCTCGCCGTTTCGCGCCCTTCAATCACAGCGGCTGCGTCAATCTCGCGGGTCGGATGGCGCGTGCCATGCCGCGCCACTTGCGCGCGCGTCGCGATGGAGCAGGAGCCCGACAGGATGACCGCCTTGCCGGCTTGCCCCGTCCAGGCAACATTGCCCGGTGTGCAGCCATAATTCGCAGGCAGACCAAGGGCCACGCCGGAGCCGCCAGTGATCAGCGGCAGCGGGGCCGCCGCTTTGCCGATGGCCTGCAGATCTTCGTCGCGCAGCGCATCCACGATGATATGGCGATGGCCCGCGTCATGCGCACGCTCGAGCGCCTCGGCAATACGCTCTGCACCCGCAAATACGTCTGGGGCCGCGACATGCCCGACGCTGTGTTTCGTTTGCTGCGCCAACCATCGGCGCAGGTCCGCATCGGTCATGGGGGTCAGTGGGTGGTTCTGCATGCCGCTTTCATTGAGCAGCGTGTCATTTACGAAAAGATGGCCTTGGTAAATCGAGCGCCCCGTGCCGGGAAAGGCCGGGCAAAAGATGACCCGCGTCGCTCCAAGTGCCTCGGCGAGGGCGTCAGCCACAGGGCCGATATTGCCCTCTGGCGTGCTGTCAAACGTCGAGCAATATTTGAAGAAAAACTGCTCGCAGCCTTGCGCCTTGAGCCAGTCCAGCGCCCTGAGTGATTGCTCAACGGCCTCTTGCACGGGGATCGACCGGGATTTCAGCGCAATGACGCCAGCTTCCACGTCAGCCGCAGCCGCCGTGTCCGGGATGCCCGTATATTGCGTGACCCGCATGCCGCCTTTGGCCAGCGTGTTGGCGAGATCTGAAGATCCCGTGAAATCATCGCCGATGCACCCCAGTTTCATGTCTGTTCTCCCGGCAATGTGAGCCCGGCATTGCGTGCGTAAACCTTTGCAATGGCCGCATCGTCTTGCGCACCAAGGCCCATACCGACGGCGACCATATATTGTTGCAAGGCAGCCGCGGTGATCGGCGCCGAGAAACCTGCCGATTTCGCAACCTCCAGCACAATGCCCAGATCCTTGGGCCAGATATTCACCTGCGAATGCGGCGTGTAATCGCCTTGCACGATATGGGGCGCCCGGTTTTCCAGCATCCAGCTGGTGCCCGCGCATTGTGAGATCACTTCTGTGAAGTCTTCAGGCGAGATGTCTTGTGTCATTCCGAAGGTCATGGCCTCTGCCATCGTCGCGATATGTACGCCAGCCAATAGCTGATTGACCGCTTTCATGGCCGATCCCGGCCCCGCTTCATCGCCCAGCCGAAAGACCTGTTGCGCCGTGGCGTCCAACACCGGCCCGGCTGCGTCAAAGGCCTCCGGCGTGCCCGATGCCATGATGCTGAGCGCCCCTTCTGCGGCTTTGACGGAACCGCCTGAAATGGGGGCGTCGAGGTAGTGCACACCGTGCTCAGCGCAGCGCCCGGCCATCTCTCGCGCAAAGGCGGGCGGGACAGTGGCGCATGCCATGACAACCGCGCCAGCCTTGAGCCCCTGCACCACGCCCTGTGGCCCGAAGAGAACCATTTCGGTCTGTGCCGCATTGAGAACCACGACCACAACCGCGTCCAGCCGATGCAAATTGTCCTGGACATCGCCCGGAGCCCCGCCTGCCTCACGAAATCGCGCCATTTGATCGTTCACGACATCCACGCCCCATGTCGTGAGCCCTGCCGCCAGACAGGAAGACGCCATGCCAAATCCCATCGAGCCCAATCCAAAAACAGCCGCTGACGATCCTGCCATGTCATTCCTCCCATTGCGGTTGTGCAGTTTTATCCGAAGACAGCCAAATGACCAGACTAGCGGCGTGCGTACCGCGCCACAAAGCGTTTCAGGATTTGCCGGGGCACATCAACCTGCGCGGCGTGGCAGGCCGCCACGAGGCGCTCGGCGTCTTCTGGTGGAAAATAGCCATGGTTGCGATAGATCGCGATGCGCCGTTCGAAATCCGCAGCCTCGGCTTCCGGATGAAACTGCGTGGCATAAACATTCTGCCCGGTCCGGATCATTTGCATGGGGCAGGGGGCGGAGGCCACGAGATGCACGGCGCCGTCGGGCAAGGCCTGAACGGCTTCCTTGTGGCCCACAAAAGCCTGCCAGGTCTCGGGTAAGCCTGCGAGCAAAGGATCACGCGCCCCGTCAGGTGTCATCTGGCACAACGTCGCCCCGACAGGTTCGCCAAACCGATCCTTGGAGACCTTCGCCCCCAAATAATGCCCCAGAACGCCCATGCCATAACAGCACCCCATAAAAGGAATGTCGCGCGCCACGATCTCGGGCATCAACTCCAGCACCTGCGCTTCAATCCGAGCTTCCACAGGCGTCTTGGCCTCGGGCGCATCAGAAATACAACCCGGCCCCCCGCCGACGATCACGCCAGAGACATCCTCCAATGCGAGGCCTTCAGGAAGCGCGTCGCAGTCCAGCCTGACGCGCACCGTGTCCGAATGCGCCAGTCCTCCCTTGTCGCAAATAGCCTCAAATTCATCGTCGGAGGCGTCGGCCTCCGGGCGCAGTTGCAAGATCAAAAACGGTTTCATACCAATGGGCTTACCCAAATCATGGCCGAAAAACCATGTCTTCTTTTGTCGTCAAATACCTCGGGGGTCAGGGGGCAGAGCCCCCGTCTCGCGCGCGTAGGCGCGCATCTCCAGAGCGGGCGCAGCCCGCACGATTGCAGACCATCGGCCTAAAGCGGCCAAAAGGTCAGGATGGCCGGGATCGAAACCGCGATAATGAGAATCTCCAGCGGCAAACCCATCCGCCAGTAATCACCGAATTTGTATCCGCCGGGTCCAAGGATCAGCGTGTTGTTCTTGTGCCCGATTGGCGTGAGAAAAGCCGCAGAAGCAGCAACAGCCACCGCCATGAGAAAGGGATCGGGTGAGACGCCCAGCGTCTGCGCCATCTGAATGCCCACCGGGGCTGCGACAATCGCTGTGGCGGTGTTGTTGAGCACATCCGAAAGCGTCATCGTCACCACCATCAAGACCGTCAGAACAGCCCAGGCGGGCAGGCCTTGCGTGAGCCCAACGAGCGCGCCCGCGATCAGCTGGGTGCCGCCGGACGCATCAAGCGCCGCGCCCAGCGGGATCATCGAACCCAACAAGACCACTACGGGCCATTCGATATGGTCGTAGATTTCCTGCAGGGGCAAAATGCCCGTTAAAACATAGGCCATGGCCACCAGACCAAGCGCCACCGGCAAGTACAACAAGCCGAAACTGGCCAGTGCAACCGCCCCGGCAAACAATGCGATGGCGGCCCAGGTCTTGGTGTTGGCCGTTACGGCAAGCCCACGGTCCGCCAGGGGCAGACAGCCCAGCCAATCGACAACAGCCGGTGCGCTGTCGCGCGGGGCCAGCAGGAGCAGGATGTCGCCTTCCTCAATGGGTGTCTTGCGCATTTGCGCGGTGATGCGGCGTCCGCGGCGGGAAATGCCCATGAGTATCGTGCGTTGGCGCCAGGCGAGGCCCACCGCTTGCGCTGTGCGACCCACAAGCCGCGAGGTCTCCGGCACGACCACTTCGGTCAAGGCAAGCCCGTCGCCCTCCGCCCGCAGAAGCTCTTCGCGCCGCTCGTCTGCAAAGGCGAGACCTGCGGCCACGCGGAATTCATCGAGTGCTTCGGGCGTGGCTTCCAGAACCAGAGCGTCATTGGCCTGAAGCTCCGCGTTCAAAGCCGCGCCGTAGCGCCTCTTGCCGGATCGGATCAGCCCGATGATGGCCACATCGGCGCTCTCCGCCATCTCCGAGAGATCAGCCAAGCGCTGGCCGATGTGCTTGGAGCCCTCAGGCACCGTCAACTCAGCGATATAGGGCGCAAGCTCGGCCTCGGATGTCAGCCCGTCATCGCGCTCAGGGATCAAGCGCCAGCCGACGAGGGCCACGAAGGTTAGCCCAACCAACGCGGCAACCCCACCCACAGGCGCAAAATCGAACATGGCAAAGGGGGCCCCAAGGGTCTCTTCCCGGATCGATGCAATGATGATGTTCGGCGGCGTGCCGATGAGCGTGACCATGCCGCCCAAAATCGTGCAGAACGACAGGGGCATCAAGGATTGCGCAGGCAAGCGACCCGCTTTACGCGCGGTCTGAATGTCCACAGGCATCAGGAGGGCAAGTGCTGCGACATTGTTCATAAAGGCCGACAAGATCCCGCCAATGGCCCCCATCAGCGCAATATGCGCGCCAAGGCTGCGGGCACTGTCCACCAGCGTGCGCGTGATCAGAAACACCGCGCCAGACCGCACGAGACCGGCCGAGACAACCAGCACAAGTGCCACGATGATCGTGGCGGGGTGCCCAAAGCCTGAAAAGGCGTCCTTTGTCTCGACGACCCCCAGAACCACCCCGGCCATGAGCGCGCCGAACGCTACCAGATCATAGCGGAACCGCCCCCACAGGAGCAGGCCGAACACGGCGCCAAATAGGCTAAAGAGAATAATCTGATCTATTGTCATCGCACCTGATACCGCACTGAAGAGTTCTGTCCGGCGCACGCGTCCGGTCTTATGCGCCTATCATCTGCGCTTGCGTGCCGCTTGCCAAGCGCACCTCAGCTCAAAGCCCCCGAAATGGCCAGGAAAACCGCTCAACAAACCGAGGCGTGCGGACTTTTGTATATCCCGCGACGCTGCGCCTTGGCGGGATCAGAAAGAAACTCAGCTCGGGAATGTAGTGGCCCGCACGTGTTGTCTCGCGCATGTTGCCATCGGGTTGCAGCCGGGCTTCCGTCAACTGGAGCGGAAAGGCAGGGTAGGTGCATTCTCCGATCGTGATGTCCATCTCTGCACCACTGCGCAAGACATACGCCACTTCCTGGGCCGCAGTTGCGCTGCGCCATGTGGCGGTCCCGCGGATTTCAGTGTTGGCGACCGGGGGCAGTGCGGCGGCAAGTGCGTCATCCAGCGTGACTTCGAGGCGCTGCGCGCCTGATTTGCGTTGCGCCTCCTTGAGGATGACACCCGCGGTTTCCAAGCGCTCCCACGGGTCTCCGGTCAATTGCGGATGGTCCGCGACAGCGATGAGGCCTTCGCCCGCCGCGCGGTGATAGAGCGCCAGACTCTCCACGCGTCCACGATTGTCCTGTTCCTGAAATTCGAAAATCAAGCCGCGATCAAGATCAGCCCGGCTCGGGCAATCCGCCCAAAGCGAACCTGCGCTGACCGTGCAGGCCAGGGCGGCAGTCCAGTACAGTGATCGTGGCATTTCGGTGCTCCCCTCGCGCTGTCGCGTTGCATGCGTGCTGCAACTTGCCATATAGAACGCAAAACCACGATCGACAGACGAGGACCACCATGGCCGGCCATTCAAAATGGGCAAACATCCAGCACCGTAAGGGGCGTCAGGACAAGCTGCGCGCCAAGCTATTCTCGAAGCTTTCCAAGGAGATCACCATCGCCGCCAAGATGGGTGATCCCGATCCGGAGAAGAACCCGCGCTTGCGTCTTGCTGTGAAGGAAGCGCGCGGTCAGTCCATGCCCAAGGACAATATCGAACGGGCGATCAAAAAGGCCGTCGGCGGCGAGGGCGAGGATTACGAAGAAATCCGCTATGAAGGCTACGGCCCGGGCGGCGTCGCGGTGATCGTGGAAGCCATGACCGACAACCGCAACCGGACCGCGTCAACGGTGCGCTCCACCTTCACGAAATCCGGTGGCAATCTGGGCGAGACGGGCTCGGTCGGTTTCATGTTCGAGCGCAAAGGTGAGGTCGTTTACGGCCCCGAGGCGGGCGATGCTGATACGGTCATGATGGCGGCCATCGAGGCCGGCGCCGAGGATTGCGAAAGCTCCGAGGATGGTCACATCATCACCTGTGCGGATACCGATCTCAACGAAGTGTCGAATGCGCTGGAAGCTGAACTGGGCGAGAGCCAATCCACCAAGTTGATCTGGCAACCGACGACCACGACCGAGCTTGATCTGGACGGTATGCAAAAGCTCATGCGTCTGATCGAAGCGCTGGAAGACGATGACGACGTCCAGCGTGTGACGGCGAATTTCGAAGCCTCTGACGAGGTGATGGAGCAACTCTGAGGCACATCTCGCGCGGCGGCACGTTCCGCTGCGCGGAATATCGGGACCACGGCGCAAGGGGCTTGGACGCCTCTTGGCGTTGCCCGCACGGACCCAACGAGGACATGTCATGGAAAGCGCTCTGGCCGGCTTCGCGTTGAGCCTGTCTCTCATTCTGGCCATTGGTGCGCAAAATGCCTTTGTCTTGCGGCAGGGTCTGCGGCGCGAACATGTGGGCGTCATCGTTGTGTTTTGCAGCTTGTCCGAGGTCTTGCTGATCTCGGCTGGCGTTGCGGGGTTTGGCGCGTTGACGCGGGCCGTTCCGTGGTTCGAACCGGCGATGCGCTACGGCGGCGGCGCCTTCTTGCTTTGGTATGGTATCAACAGCTTGCGCGCGGCCTTGCGGGGCGGGCAAAGCCTCGAGGAAGCCTCACAAGGGGCGAGCTCTGCGCGCGCCGCGATCCTGACGTTGCTGGGCATTACCTGGCTCAATCCGCACGTCTATCTAGATACGGTCGTTTTGATCGGCGCTGTCTCCTCCAATTATGATGCGCCTTGGCTCTTTGGGGCGGGTGCCATGGCCGCCTCAATCCTCTTTTTTCTGATCCTTGGGTATGGCGCGCGGCTCCTTGCACCCTTTTTTGCGCGACCCCGTGCCTGGCAAATCCTTGATGGCATCATCGGCGTCACGATGTGCGCGCTGGCTGTAAAGCTCGTCTTTTTTACCTGATCTCACCTGGCGCGTCCCGTCGCATCGGTGGCATGCGTGCAGCTGCGGCTTGCCCATCACGGTTCGGGGGGGTAGGGCTCAGGGAATGGATGCGCGCGCTTCTTCACCCCTTCGCGGGATTTTCTGGATGCTCATCACGGGGCTGTGCTTCGTGGCGGTGACAGCGCTTGTCAAATACCTCGACAATGCAGTGCCTGCCGCGCAGGCGGCTTTTTTGCGCTATGTGCTGGGCCTCGTGTTTTTGATCCCGATGTGGAAGGTCATGCGGGACACGCAGCTCACGCGGCGACACTATACGCTCTTTGGCGCACGAGGCGTTGTGCATGCGCTTGGCGTGACAGCCTGGTTTTTCGCCATGACGCGTATTCCCATCGCCGAAGTCACCGCGATGAATTACCTCTCACCTGTCTATGTGACGCTCGCCGCAGCGCTTTTTCTGGGCGAAAAACTGGCGTTTCGGCGCATCCTCGCGGTGGTGGCGGCGCTGGTGGGCGCGCTCATCATTCTGCGGCCCGGGTTTCGCGAGCTCAACATTGGCCATTTCGCAATGATCGGCACGGCGCTTTTGTTTGCGGGCTCCTATCTTTTTGCCAAGATCACAGCCGATGAAGTGCCTGCCGCGATTGTCGTGGCGATGCTGTCTATCTTTGTCACAATCGGCCTTGCGCCCATGGCGCTCGCGGTCTGGGTCACGCCCTCACTTTGGGCCTTGCTCGTGCTCTTCGCCGTGGCCTGTTTTGCGACTGTGGGCCATTATACCATGACACTGGCCTTTGCATCCGCACCGCTGACAGTGACGCAACCGGTGACATTCCTGCAGCTCGTCTGGGCGGTCACGCTGGGCGCGGTTGTCTTTGGAGAGCCCGCGGATGTCTGGGTGATCGTGGGAGGCTGTGTGATCCTGGGGTCGGTCATTTTTCTGACCATTCGGGAAGCTCAGCTCAAACGGCGCGGCGTTACGCCTTCGGTGCATGCGCCCAAGACATAAGCGGCGTTAGGTGATCCCCTCTTTGAGCCGGGCCAGCCGCTCCGGGACGGCGCGTGGCGGAATGCGCGCCTCGCGGATCAACGTGTCAAAATGGGCCGTGATCACCTGCACGCGCTGGGTGTCGCGGAAGGCAAGGTAATTGGCACCAAGATAGATCACCGCAAGCAAGGGGCCAAAGATTGTCACGGGCGCAGAGTAGAGCGCGCGGGCATCGAAGAACGACAGCCGCAAGCGCGGATAGAGGTGATCGGCGAGTGCGATGAGGTGGTCCAGCTGAGTGCGTCGGATCTGCGGGTCGAGCCCCGTATAATAACCTTCTCCTCGCGCAAAACTCTCGATCTCATGCTGGCTCACGGCAATTTCGTAGTCCGATCCGGATTGGCGCATCCAGGACAGCCGATCTTGCGACGCGCCAATGGCTTGCCGGGCCGTGCGGCCGAGATGCGGCGTATATTCCCAAAGCATCAGATCTTCGATCTTGAGCATGTCGGGCAGGCCCGCGGGCACGTGCCTGATCTTGTATCCCTTGGCCTCCTGATGCCATGCGAAGATCTGTTCATCGACCAGCGTGCGGGGCGCGGCGGTCACGCTCATGTCGCTGTCAAACACCTGAGCGATCTGCTCAGCGCGGTCTGACAGGCTCAACAGCCAATCCGAGGAGACACCGCAGGCCCGTGCCGCTTCTGCCACGACCTGCGCATTGGGCAAACGCGCGCCGTCACCGCTCAGCAATTGTGAAATCGTGGAGCGATCCACGTGAATGGCGCGTGCCAGTGCGGCCTGGCTCAATGCGGCATCATCCATGGCTTTGGCGAGCCGGTCCCGAAAGGCCTGAGCGCGGATGCGTTTGTCTGTATGGTGGTCCATTTGGTGATTATTATCATCGATGGTGAATTCTGTTAATTGAATTCGGACTTCTCGTAAGGAGGCGGCATTCCTAAAGACGAGGGATAGGAACCAACGAGGATGGCTATGAAACGTGCGGAGCCGTTGTGCGAATGGCCAACCCTGGCGTTGATCTTCGCCTGTTACGCCATTTGGGCGATGGCGCTTTTTCTCCCTCTGGCACTCGCGATCCCTGTTGTGGCGTTGAGCGCGGCGCTGCATGCGTCTCTGAGCCATGAAGCTTTGCACGGACATCCGACGCGTTGGAGCGTGCTGAACGCCGCTTTGGTTTTTCCGGTCTTGTCTCTGACCGTTCCCTATTTGCGCTTCAAGGATACGCATCTGGATCATCACCGCGACAGCCGCCTGACGGATCCTTACGAAGACCCGGAAAGCAATTTTCTGGATCCTGCGCGCTGGCCACAGATGGCAGCATGGCAACGCAAGGTGTTCGAGCTGCACAACACGCTGGCAGGGCGTATGCTGCTTGGACCCATCCTCGGTCAATTGCGGTTCATGTGGTCGGACCTCAAGGCCATGGCGCGGGGCAATATGCGTGTTGCGCTGGGGTGGACGCTGCATGTGCCGTCTGTGGCTTTGGTGCTTTGGTGCGTTGCGCAAAGCCCGATGCCCATCGGCGCCTATCTCTTCGCGGCATACCTCGCCAATGCCATTCTGCGGATCAGGACGTTTCTGGAGCATCGCGCACATGAGAAATCCCGCGCGCGGACCGTGATCATTGAAGACCGTGGCCTCTTGGCATTTTTGTTTCTCAACAACAACTTCCACGCGGTTCATCATATGCACCCGCGCGCGCCTTGGTATGATCTGCCAGCGCTCTATGCCGCCCGAAAGGCGCGCTATCTCGCGTGCAACGAGGGCTATCACTATCCTTCATATCGAGAGATCTTCGCGCGCTTTTTGACCCGCGCGAAAGACCCGGTGCCGCATCCGCTTTATGAAGACTGGACGCGGCGCAGCTAAACGCGCACAAGGCGGGTCATGTCATGGTGGGTTATTGCTTCGCTTCTTGCCGCCTTCGCGCAGGCGCTGCGCTTTATGCTGCAAAAGTCCATAAACCTTGACGGGATCACGGCCACAGGCGCGACGTTCGCGCGCTTCGTCTATTCCGCCCCCCTGATGATCAGCCTTTTGGCGCTGTGGGTGTTCTCCAGCGGTAAGGCTCTGCCGGATGCCAGCTGGGCCTTCTACCTCTATGCCATGGGCGGCGGCGTCACCCAGATCATGGGGACAATCTGTATCGTCCTGCTTTTCAGCCAGCGCCACTTCGCTGTTGGAACAACCTTCATGAAGACGGAGGTGATCCTCACGGTGCTCGTGGGTTTCACACTTCTGGGCGATGCGATCCCAACTCTGGCGTTTGCGGCAATTTGCCTTGGCGTGGTTGGGTTGGTCGTCTTGTCGTTGCGTCCGGATCAGCCGTTTTCACTGAGAGAGATAGGCAACCGCTCGGCATTGCTGGGGTTACTTTCGGGGCTTCTGTTTGCGTTTTCAGCCGTCAGTTACCGGGGTGCGTCACTCGAGCTTGAGGCGGCACCGCTCCTGCGGGCGGCCTGCACTCTGGCCTTCGTGACGGGATTTCAGATGTGTATCATGGCGGTCTGGCTGCGGCTGCAGGCACCGGGTGAGATCACCGCTGTCATGAGGGTTTGGCAGCGGGGCGTGCCCTTGGGACTGTTGTCCCTCGCGGGGTCTTTTGGATGGTTTTTTGCCTTCACGCTGCAAAACGCAGCTTATGTGAAGGCGGTGGGTCAGGTTGAGTTGATCTTCTCGCTTCTCATCGGGGCGCTGGTGTTTGGCGAGCGGGTCACACCGCGGGAGCTGCTTGGCATGGCGCTTTTGGGCGCCTCGATTGCCGCGCTCTTGTTGGCCGCGGCCTAGAGTTGGGCGCTGTAGAGTTTGACCTTCAGCCCGCCAAACGCGATGGGTTCTGAGGCGTCAAGGGTCAGGCCCGTGGCTTTTGCCAACCCGCCATCGCTTGTAATCATCCCAAAGCGCCAACCGCTATACTGCGCGCGCATGGTCTGTCCCAGGGCGCCGTAGAGCGCGAAGAGCGCGCGGCGGTCTCCGATGCGTGTTCCGTAGGGCGGGTTGACCATGATCAGACCGGGCGGGCCCGCAGGTCTTGACTGGGCGGCCAGCGGGGCCTGGGCAAACGCGCAGGCCTCCGACACGCCTGCGCGCGCGGCGTTGGCCTTGGCGCCAGCGATGGCGCCGGCATCCCGGTCGAAGCCATGAAACATCCGCGCTCCGGGCGATGCGGGGGCATCTTTGAGCGCATCCCAGGCCTGCGCATCAAAACTCTTGAGCTGCTCGAAGCTGAACGATCGGGTCCGCCCCGGGGCGAGGCCTGCGGCGATCTCGGCGGCCTCAATGGGGAAGGTACCTGAGCCACACATCGGATCAACCAAAGTTTCGTGGCCAGAGAAGTTCATCAACCTGAGCGCCATTGCCGCGATGGTCTCGCGCAGCGGGGCCTTGCCCACGGCTTCCTTGTGGCCGCGTTTGTGCAACGGTGCGCCCGAAGTATCGAGGCTGAGCGTCACGAAGTCTTTCTCAACGCGCGCCATGATCCTGAGCGTGTCTTTATCCTCTGACAGAGCCGCGCCACAGGCGCTTGCAATCCCGGCGGCAATCCGCTGCGCGACGGCGCCCGCATGGTTGAGGCGCGATTTGCGGCAGGTGGCCTCCACATGAAAGGCCGTGCCCTCGGGGATCAGGCGCGGCCAGTCGATGGCGCGGGTTTCCGGTTCGATTTGCTTGAGGTGGTGGGCCTTGAAGACCGCCACGCGCGCCAAGACGCGCACGGCGCCGCGCAAGTGCAGATTCGCGCGCCAGACATGCTGCCACGTCCCATCAAAGATGACACCGCCCGGGATAATGCGGGGCGAATGAAAGCCTGCGTCAAGCGCCTCTGCCCGCAAAGGCTCTTCCAGCCCCGGAATGGCCGCCAGAAAGATCTGAAACTTGTCCAACGCCGGTTACAGCATCGCCGGGACAACTTGATCGGGCGGGCGATGGCCATCGTCGAAAGTCTTGATATTGAGCAGGACCTTTTCGCCCATCTCAGCCCGGCCTTCCTCGGTGGCCGATCCCATATGTGGCAGCAACACCACGTTCTTGAGTTCGCGCAGACGCGGATTGATGTCCACGCCATGCTCATAGACGTCGAGCCCGGCCCCGGCGATCTCGCCTGCGCGCAGCATCCGCGTGAGCGCATTTTCGTCGATCACCTCGCCGCGCGACGTATTGACGATCACAGCCGAGGGTTTGAGCAACTTGAGCCTGCGCGCATTGAGCAGATGGAAGGTTGAGGGCGTGTGGGGGCAATTGACGGAGATAACGTCCATCCGGGCGATCATCTGATCGAGGCTTTCCCAATAGGTTGCTTCAATTTCTGCTTCGGTCTCCGCATGCAGGCGTTTGCGGTTGTGATAGTGGATTTGCATGCCAAAGGCGCGGGCGCGACGGGCCAGCGCCATGCCGATGCGGCCCATGCCCAAAATGCCCAACCGTCGTCCACCAACGCGGCCCCCCATGAGGGCCGTTGGAGCCCATCCCTGCCATTCTCCCTTTTGCATTTGGGAGAGCCCTTCCGGGATGCGCCGGGTTACCGCCAGAAGCAGCGCCATGGCCATGTCTGCCGTGTCCTCAGTCACCACGCCGGGCGTATTGGAGACGAGGATGCCGCGTTGCCGCGCCGTGGACACATCGATATGATCCACGCCTGCACCGAAGTTTGCGATAAGCCGGAGATTGTCGCCGGCCTGAGCAATCAGGCTTTGATCAATGACATCGGTGATCGTGGGCACGAGGACATCGGCCTCGCGCATGGCGGCGGCAAGCTCATCGCGGGTCATTGGCGCGTCGCTCTCGCGCAGGCGCACATCGAAGAGTTCGGACATTCGCGTCTCGACCGCCTCGGGCAGGCGTCGCGTCACGACAACACTCAGGCCTTTTTTCGGCATTGCCAGCATGCTCCTTCTTTGTGTGCAGCGCTTTCGCAGCATAGAGTGCAACGGGTCAGGTCCGGGCACAAGAACCCGGCACACAGATAATATCGTACACGTGAGGTAGAGGCTGCTTATGCTTGGGATTTTTGCCCGTTTTTTCCTGATAGTTGTTTTCTGTGCAGGGCCGGTTGCTGCGGAGGTGCAGCGGGGGCCGGTGACAAATCTGCCCTTGCCGCGATTTGTCTCGATGAAGGCCGTTGAAGGCAATGTGCGCCGGGGCCCGTCGCTGACCCATCGCATCGATTGGGTGTTCAAACGCCGCGACATGCCGTTGATGATCACGGCCGAGCATGGGCACTGGCGGCGCGTGGCCGATCGCGAAGGCGCGGGGGGATGGGTCCATTATTCCCTGCTCTCGGGCAGCCGGACCGTCATTACCGAAGCTGACATCACACCGCTGCACGCGCGCGCTACGCAGGAGGCTCCGATCAATGCGAAGCTGCAAAAAGGCGTTGTCGCGCGTTTGGGAGAATGCTCTCGCGAATGGTGCCGGTTGTCTGCCGGTGGCTATCGCGGCTGGGCGCGTAAGGATGGCCTGTGGGGCGTAGCGCCAGATGAAATCCGCGACTGAGCGCGGACAGGCTACCTGTCCTGATCGCGCCCGTAGAGCCTGAGAAAGAGGCTTTCCTCGTCATCATTGCGAAAGAAGGGCACAGATGCGGGCGGCTCCAGGGTCGCTGCGCGCTGCGCAATTTCTGCCAGAACCACCTCCGTGATAAACGGCAAGTCAAGCGCGCGTGCTTCGGCGAGCGGGACCCAATGCAGATGGCTCAACTCATCTGAGGCAAGGGAGAAGTCGTCAAGATCGCTGGTGATTGCGTCAGCATCGAGCAGGAAAAAACGCGCGTCGAAGCGGCGGGGCCTGCCCGGCGGGGTGATCGCGCGAAAGACGAATTGCAGCGGCGCCGCAGTGGGCAGGTGATCGCCCTGAGCAAATCCTGCCCAATCGGGTGAGGGCGTGCTTTGCCATTCTCCCGGCTGCGACAAGCGCAGACCGGTCTCTTCCCAAAGCTCTCGGATGGCTGCGACAGCCAGAGCATGGCTGCGATCCGTGGCGCTGTCTTCCCTCAGCCGATCCCGGCACAGGGCGTTCATGCTCTGGGCCAAGGGGACTTGCGCATCTTCGGGATCTACAGCGCCGCCGGGAAACACGAATTTGGACGGCATAAACGCGGCCTTGGCGCCGCGCTGGCCCATGAGGATTTGGGGCGCGGTCGTGCGATCACGCAGAACAATGACCGTGGCCGCATCGCGGATCGCGGTTTTGTCAGGCAGCGCCGCCGGGGATGTGTCAGCCATTTGGCCCCTTTCTCCTCAGGAAGGGGGACCGCCAAACCCATGCAGCCGCCGCGCCCATTGAAACCCAATGATCGCGCCCTTCAATCTGGGCAAAAGATAAAGGGACAAACCGATGCAGCCAACGGCAAAAATCGTAAAGAGCACCAGCGGTTCGGGGCGAAAACGAACGAAGGCAATATGCAACAGCGGCGCCATGAGATGCCCCACGATCAGGATCGTGAGGTAGGCTGGTCCGTCATCAGCGCGGTGGTGATGCAATTCCTCGCGGCACACCTGACAGGTGTCACGCGTTTTCAAGAAGCCCTTCATGACGGGGCCGCTGCCACAGTTCGGGCAAAGCCTGCGCCATCCACGCCATAGGGATTGCTTCATGGGTCGTTCGTCGATCTCCGGGACGTCCACCGCGGAACTCGTCTGACTGGTCATCGTATATTCCTCTCGCTCGCGCACAACATAGGGATGAACGCGCGCTGATGGCATTCCGCAGATTGCCCTTGCGACGGGATGCCGCGACGGCCGTTAAAAAAAATTGCGTTTCGTGCGACGGAAACTGCGTCGCGGCCCGTTTGAGTGTCATGAACCCGCTGATGAGGCGATATTCTTGGAGAAGAACATGACAAAGACAGGCACAACCATGACATCGAAAAAGACCTGGAGCGTCGCGACGGCCAGCGTTCTGGTCCTCGCAACTCTGATTGCCGGTCCGGCGTTGGCACATGGCGGCAAAGGCGGCGCGGGGCGCGGGGCGCCGATTGACTTCGAGGCGCTCGACACGAACTCCGACGGCGCGCTGACGCGCGAAGAAGTGGCCGCCCGCGGAGAGGGGATGTTTTCGCAAGCAGACAGCAACAACAACGGTGTCCTCAGTCAGGAGGAGATTGAAGCGCAGGGCGGGAAGCGGGCCAAGCGCCATGCGGCACGCATGATCGAGCGGCTGGACGCGAACAATGATGGTCAACTCAGCCTTGCGGAAATTCAGGATGGCCGGTCTGATCGTCGGGAAGCTCGGTTGGATCGTATGTTTGAGCGTCTGGACGCTGATCAGGACGACCGTATCACGAAGGCGGAATTTGATGCGCGCCCCAAAAAGAAACGCGGCAACTGATCTCTGACGCGGCAGGCCGGGCATTGTGTCCGGCCGGTTCGCACCTTATGCGAGGTGGGTCTCAATACATGCCCTTGGATCCCGGGTTGCCAGATGTAATGCGTGAACTGAGTGATGATGCTTTGTTGGCAGCCTATGTGCAGGGCGACAAGGTGGCTGCGCGGGTATTGACGCTGCGGCTCACACCGCAGGTTTTCGCGCGCGCCATGACGCTTTTGAAAAACCGGACGGAGGCCGAGGACGTGACCCAGGAGGCCATGTTGCGACTTTGGCGGATTGCGCCGGACTGGCGGGCGGGCGAGGCCAAGATCACGACCTGGCTTTGGCAGGTCACAACGAACCTGTGTACGGATCGTTTGCGCCGCTCAGGCCGCACCCGGCCATTGGATGATGCAGGTGATCCTGTGGATCCTGCCGTCTCTGCAGAGATGTCGATGCTGAATTCCGCGCGTGCCGAGGCTTTGAAAAACGCCCTGGCTGATCTGCCCGAACGGCAGAGACGCGCGGTGCAGATGCGGCATATAGATGGCATGGGAAATGCACAGATCGCATTGGCTCTGGACACCAGCACGGAAGCGGTTGAATCGCTGACAGCACGCGGATGCCGGGCATTGAAAGCCGCCCTTGCCGGGCGACGCGCAGACTTGGGGTTTACGGATGACGAAGAGTAAGGAACCACAGATGACAGACGCAGAGCTGTCTGCATTGTTCTCAGCCGTCTCGGGCGCGCAAGAAAACGTGGCGGAGGCCGATGCAGACCTCATGGCGCGTGTCTTGCGAGATGCCATCGAGATGCAGCCCGGCGCACGCGCCGCGATGCGCCGGTCCTCGCCTCTGGAGGAGCTGTTCCGCGCGCTGGGTGGCTGGATGGGGGTTGGCGGTCTCGCCGCGGCCTCGATCACAGGGGTATTGCTTGGATTCAATGTGTCCGGTGAGGTGCCTGGGGTCACGACGTTTCTGACCTTGGATACTGCTATTGTTGATCCCTTCACGGGGTTCGATGTTTTGCTGGAGGAGGGCTGATCATGTCGGATACCGACCAGAAACAGCCGCGCAGCGGGCGCGTCCTGCGGGTGCTTTTATTTGTCTCGCTGGCGGGCAATCTTGTTGTTCTTGGCCTCGTGGTGGGCGCTGTGCTGAAAGGGGGGCCGCACGATGGACCGCGTAATCTGGCCCGCGATACAGTGGCGCCTTTTACCCGTGCTCTGGCGCGGGAGGATCGACGCAGCATTGGGCGCGACATCCGTCAAACCGTCGCCGGCGGAGACGCGGCGGCATGGCGCGCGGCACGGCAGCAAAGGTATACGGAGGCCCTTCGGCTGTTGCGCGAAGAGAGTTTCGACGCGGATGCCTTTGGCGCTGTGCTGGCCGGGCAGGTCGCTCAGGTGCAGGCGGTGGCGGGGGCGGGGAGCGTGGCTTTGACGCGCCATATTGCAGGCATGTCAGCCTCGGAACGGCAGAGCTATGCTGACCGCGTCGAAGAAGAGCTGCGCCGTGGAAAGAAGGATCGCAAGGGCAAGCCCTAGGCCGCCGCGTTATAGAACTCGACTGTATTGCGCCCCTGTGCCTTCGCTTCATAGAGCGCACGATCCGCTTCCTGGAGCAGAGCGTCATGATCCAGCGTGGCGGCGACTGGCATGCCGGGCGTTGCGAAATGGCCAGAGCGCGGGGCGCTTGGGCCCCCCATCGCCACGCCAATCGATACCGTCGCCGTCAATTCGCTGACCTCGCCGGGAATTTGGAAGGGGTGATCTGAAATCAAGCGGCACAAGCGCCGCGCCGTGGCAATGGCTGCGCGTCGGGTTGTGTCGGGCATGATGATCAGAAATTCTTCGCCTCCCAGACGGGCCACCATGTCCACAGCGCGCAACTGATCGCGCAAGCGATCCGCAACCCCCGCCAGCACGGCATCGCCCGCCGCATGACCGTATTTGTCATTGACCAATTTGAAATGGTCGAGATCTGCGATCATGACCGCGAAACTGCGCCCAGTTCTGCTCGCGCGATCGGCGATGCGCTCGAGATGCGGCATGGCATAGCGGCGGTTGAACAGGCCGGTCAGTGGATCCGTGGCCGCGGCGCGTAATCCATCGCGGGTGGTCGAGCGTAACCGGTCAGCTTTGCGCTTGCGCTCCACGTGTTTGTCGAGGCGCCAGAGCATCTCCGGCACTGACAAATCCTGCGTACGCACCAGATCGTTCGCGCCCAGATCAAGCAAGGTGGCCCCCGTCCGGCGCAGGGCATCAGGCGCAATGACAACGATGGCGGCGTGTCGCGTTTCTGCACGGGTGCGCAACTCGGGCAGCAATTGCATCCCTAGGGTGCCATCTGTCGTTTCCGACAAGACGATGACATAGACATCCGCCGCTTCGGAAGTGGCGGCAGAGGACTTGCCCGACATCAGATCCCGCAGGGTAACCCGTTCAACCTTGTGCGGGATCTTCTGCTCAATGTCCTCCACGACAGGATGGGTGTGATGGGAGTTGTCATGCAGAAAAGCGATGCGCCCCTGCATGCCGAAGCCTGCGGGCGCTTCGCTCAACCCAAGAGCGCGCTGCGTGCTCTCGCGCATCGACAATTCACTGTCGGCCTCGCGCGCTCGTTGCAACGAGCGCAGGCGCGCCAGCAACACGACATCATCGATAGGCTTGCACACGACATCATCCGCCCCTGCTTGCAGCACCGTCAGCCGGGTGCTGACATCGTTGCCCTGCAAGAGCACAAGCAAGGGAATATGGGTGGTTTTGGGATTGCCGCGAAAGCGCCGTACCAGCTCAGCGCTGTCGATCCCGTCCACCTCGCCCAGCAAGATGGCGCCGGGATTGCGTTCGCCCGCGCGCCGAAGAGCCTCTTCCGCGCTTGATGCCTGCAAAGTGTCGTAATAGGCAGACGAGAGTTTAACCTTGAGAACGATGCGATTTGTTGCGACAGCATCGACAATCAAAACAGTACCTGGCATCGGACGACTCTCAACGTTTACGGTTGCGTCAACATGCAAAAAAAAGAGTTAATAATTTCTTTCTAATTGTTGCGAATTGTGAGGAGGATCAGCGGTGAAGCGAGAATCTGCCGAAACCCTGGCGTTGCAGGCCCTTGGCTGGCTGGTGGGCGAGGATGATCTGCGCGATGTGTTTCTGGGCGCTACAGGAACCTCAGAAGCAGACTTGCGCGCGCCCGCAACGGAGGCCGAGTTTCTCGCATCCGTTCTTGATTTCCTCTTGATGGATGACGCTTGGGTGGTTCGGTTTTGCGATGCGTATGGTCATGGCTACCCCGATCCCATGATGGCGCGCGCAGCCTTGCCCGGTGGGGAGGCGGTTCATTGGACGTAGCAGGCATCGTTTTTGACAAGGATGGAACACTGATTGATTTCAGTGGCACCTGGGATCGTTTTGCGCAGGATTTGATTGAAGAGCTCTCGGGTGGCGCAACTGAACTGGCCGCGCGGTTGGCCGATGCCATGGATTTCGATCTCGCCGCCGGCACATTTCGCGCCACGAGCCGCATCATCGCAGGGACAAGCCGGGAAGCGGCTGAATGTGTGCAATCGGCGTTGCCGGACCGCAGCCTTGATGAAGTCGAAAACTTGATGGCTGAGCGTGCGGCGGTGGCCCAGATGGCCCCTGTTGTCCCGCTAGGACCCTATTGCGCGGGCCTCAAGGCGGCCGGGTTCAAGCTTGGCGTGGCGACAAATGATTCCGAGGCTGTGGCGCAGGCCAATTTGCGCACCTTGGGGCTTACAGGCGTTTTCGATTTTGTCGCGGGCTACGATTCCGGCTTTGGCGGCAAGCCGGACGCCGGAATGCTGACAGCCTTTGCCAACGCGATGGCGCTCGCGCCTCAAACCTGTGTCATGGTTGGCGACAGCCCCCATGATCTGATCGCCGCGCAGCGGGCTGGATTTCGGTCGGTCGGCGTTCTGACGGGGGTGTGTGACCATGACACGCTTGCCCCGCTATGTGAGGTCGTCCTGTCTGATATCGGGCATCTGCCCAACTGGCTTGGATTGAAGCCCGCGCCCTAGGCGGCACATCAAGCGCCAATTCCGACATTCTTCGTCGTAAATGACGCGGTGCGGCTCTTGTGCGCGTGGTTCTCTGAGCGCGTTGGTCAGGGAGAAAAGCATGGCAGATGGTGCAGGGCGGACGCGGCGGCGCGGCGGAGGGCGGGCTGGCAATGCGGCGCGGCGTGGAACACTGGCAATTGATCAAATGCGCTGGAGCCCCCCGATCAATATCGATCGCCCAACGGAGCCTCTGTCAGAGGAGGGCATCGAAGCGCTGCACAATGCGGCCATGCATATCCTTGAAAACATCGGGATTGCCTTTCTGAACGAGGAAGCTCTGGGCATACTCAAACAGGCGGGCTGCAAGGTTGAGGGCGAGCTTGTGTTCATGGACCGTGACTTTGTCATGGAGATGATCGGCAAGGCGCCAAGGACGTTCACCCTGACCCCGCGCAATGAGGATCGTCGGATAACAGTGGGCGGCAATCAGATGCTCTTTGGCAATGTCTCCTCGCCGCCCAACTACTGGGACATGGAGATTGGAAAAAAAGTCCCCGGTAATCGGGAGATGTGCCAGAACCTGTTGAAGCTGACCCAATATTTCAACTGCATTCACTTCGCGGGCGGCTATCCCGTTGAACCGGTGGATATCCATGCCTCGGTCCGCCATCTCGATGTCGTCTTTGACAAGCTGACCCTGACAGACAAGGTCATGCATGCCTATTCCCTCGGCCGCGAGCGTGTTGAGGATGTGATGGAAATGGTGCGGATCGCAGGCGGGCTGTCGCATGAAGAGTTCGAAGCAAGCCCGCGCATGTATACGAATATCAATTCAACCTCGCCGCTCAAGCATGACCAGCCGATGATGGATGGCTGGATGCGTCTGGCGCGGCGTGGTCAGGGGCTCGTTGTGACGCCATTTACTCTGGCCGGTGCCATGGCGCCGGTCACGATGGCGGGCGCAGTTGCGCAATCCCTGGCCGAGGGGCTCTGCGCCATTGCACTTGCGCAATACATCAATCCCGGCGCGCCCTGTGTGATCGGGACATTCACCTCGAATGTTGACATGAAGAGCGGTGCGCCTGCCTTCGGCACTCCTGAGTATATGCGCGCGACCCAGATGACAGGACAGATGGCGCGGTTTTATGGCTTGCCCATGCGCGCGTCAGGTGTCTGTGCCGCAAACGTTCCGGATGGTCAGGCAATGTGGGAGACCTCGAACTCACTTTGGTCTGCGGTGCAGGGCGGTGCCAACATGGTCTACCATGCGGCGGGATGGCTGGAAGGCGGGCTGATCGCCAGCCCTGAAAAATTCGTCATGGATTGTGAAATTCTCCAGCATATCCAAAGATATATGGCGCCTGAATTGACGTCGACCGCCCCAGATGATCTGGCCTTGGGCGCGATTGAGGAAGTGGGTCAGAGCGGTCATTTCTTTGGCATCCAGCATACGCAGGATCGGTATGAGACGGCGTTTTATCAACCTTTCCTGAGTGACTGGAAAAACTACGAAGCCTGGGAGGCGGCAGGCGGCATCTGGACGGCCGAGCGCGCGCATCGAACCTTCAAGGAGATCCTTGCCAGTTTCGAGCCGCCGCCCATGGATGAAGGCATTCGCGAGGAATTGGAGGCCTTTGTGGCCCGTCGCAAGAAGGAAGGCGGCGCTCCTACCGATTACTGAGCGGGAAATCTCGCTCGAATTTGAGCTGTTAGGTTCGTGTTAAACGATTGCCCTGCAAATTGGCTCCCAGCGAAATGGGGCAAGGTATGCATGGGTTAATCAACAGGGCAATTCAGTCCTTCTACAGGGATACCTACGGGCGGCAGGCATGGTCAGATATCGTGCGAGCGCTCGAATTGCCGTTTTCTGAATTCGAGCCGATGCTGCATTACGACGCGTCGCTGACCTATGCGATGCTTGATGAGATGAGCCGCGCGTTGGACAAACCATGTGAAGTGGTTCTGGAAGACCTAGGGACTTACCTTGTTTCGCACCCCAATCTGGAATCATTGCGACGTCTTCTGCGCTTCGGCGGCGTCAGCTTCGTGGATTTTTTGCATTCTCTGGACGATCTTCCGGGGCGCGCGCGCTTGGCCGTTGAGGATCTCGAATTGCCCGATCTGGAGTTGCGCGAACACGGCGGGCGCAACTTCTCACTTACGTGCCACAGCCACGGAAACGGCTTTGGCTATGTCCTTGTGGGGATTTTGCGCGCTTTGGCTGATGACTACGGAGCGTTGATCTTTCTCGAACATCGCGGGGGCAGCGAGACCGAAGCCATTGATATCACAGTCTTTGAGACGGAGTTTGCGGAAGGCCGGGAGTTTGATTTGGGGGCGGAAGCGGGATGATGCATTCAAGTCTAGATGTTCTGTGCCCTATGCATGTGGAGCTCGATGCAACGGGTCATATCGTTCATGCAGGTCCAACGCTGAGAAAAATGATCGCGGACGGAGGTGTTGGTCGGCGATTTCTGGAAGTGTTTGAGCTTCGCAGGCCGCGCAGCGTGTCCAGTATGAAAGATCTGCGCACCATGATGGGCAGCAAACTGCACCTGCGCATGCGCGATGCAGTAAGCACGGGGCTGAAAGGCGTCTGTGTGCCTGCGGTGCAGGGTGATCGGCTGATCGTAAACCTGTCCTTTGGCATTTCGGTGGTAGATGCGGTACGTCGATACAAGCTGACTTCAGCGGATTTTGCAGCCACTGATCTGGCCATTGAGATGCTTTATCTCGTGGAAGCCAAATCGGCGGCCATGGACGCCAGCCGCAAGCTCAATCAACGTTTGCAAGGGGCAATGATTGCTGCCGAAGAGCAAGCATTTACCGACACTTTGACCGGGCTCAAGAATCGGCGTGCTCTGGAACACATTCTTGGACGCTTTGTCGAATACGGCAATGATTTTACCTTGATGCAACTGGATCTGGATTTCTTCAAAGCAGTGAATGACACGATGGGTCACGCCGCCGGGGACCATGTCTTGCTGCAGGTGGCCCGCATCCTCGTTGAAGAGACACGTGAACAAGACACGGTCGCGCGGGTCGGCGGGGATGAGTTCGTTCTGGTTGTCAACGGTGCTCTGGGAGCGGAGCGGATTGCGGATATCTGTAATCGGATGATCCAAAGACTGGAAGAACCGATTCCGTTCGGCGATGAGATGTGCCGTATTTCTGGCAGCCTTGGGGTTGCCACGACCGCGCAATATGACGACGTCGACATTCCGACGATGTTCGAAGACGTCGATATCGCGCTTTACGCGTCAAAACATGCCGGGCGTGGCTGCTTCACGATTTATGCGTCTGATCTTCGCAAGGAAGGCGTTCTCCAAGGTCTGGATGGTGCAGCCTGAGGCTGGTGGGCTTTCGCATTTTTTCCCAACTTGTGAGCATGGCTGTCGAGCGGCTCGTGGTAAACAGTCTGCGATGATCTCCATGCCCGACATGTTCCGTTCAAACGCTTGCGGTGTCAGTCGCAGTCGCATGCTGAACCACGCGCGCAATCGGCAAACTTGCGGATGTGATTGAAACCGGTTGCAAAAAAATGAAACCGGTTGCAATATCATGTCCAGCATATCGATCCGGCGGGAATTAGGGGTTGACGTCTGCGTGCGGCAACGACCTAATCCATCTTCAACGAGAGGCCGGCTGAAAGCTGGAGGGACACTATTACACCGACGTACGGACAAGGCGCATCAATCATGATGTAGAGCGCCGATGTTTGCAAAAGAATTCGGTTCATAATCCGAATAGGCCCGAAACAGGGTCACAACAATCCTTGGGAGGAAACCAATGAAAAAACTACTTATGGCCGGTGCTGCGCTTGCAGTGATGGCGTCGGCAGCCGCCGCTGAACGCTATGTTGTCATCACGCACACGCAGGGCACGGATCCGTTCTGGCCTGTCGTGGAAAAAGGTGCCCGTGACGCCGCGGCCGCCGTCGGCGCAACAATTGAATACAATTTTGACGTCTCCGGTGACATGGCTGCCATGGCCGCACTGATCGAAGCCGCCGCAGCATCCGAACCTGATGGTATCGTTGTGTCTTTGCCCGATGCGGCCGCCCTCGGCCCGGCAATCAAATCCGCCGTTGCGGACGGTATTCCGGTCATCACGATGAATTCCGGACTGGAATCGTCCGCAGAACTCGGCGCGTTGATGCACGTTGGCCAGCCAGAGCGCCTCGCGGGTGAGAAAGCCGGTGAGCGTGCGAAAGCCGAAGGCGTGACCAACGGTCTGTGCCTCAACCAGGAAGCATTCAACACGGCGCTTGTGGATCGTTGCTCGGGTTACTTCGACGGTCTGGGCGGTGATCTCAACATGATCGACGTGTCGAATGACCCTGCACAAATCGAAACGCGGACGGCTGCGGCTCTGGAAGCCGACGAATCCATCGATGGCGTTCTCGCCGTCGGCCCGCATGTCTGTGAAGCGGCCAACAAGGCGATCACGGCGGTTGGCGCAGAAGTGCATCTGGCATGTTTTGACCTGTCCCCCGGCGTGATGGACATGATCGAAGCAGGCGACGCTGCCTTCACGATCGATCAGCAGCAGCGTCTGCAAGGCTACATGCCGATCATCGTTCTGCACCTGTACAACAACCATGCGGGCCTACTGCCTGGCGCAAACATTCCCTCGGGCCCCGGCTTCGTGGATGCGTCCAACGCAGCATCGGTCAAAGAGCTCGCGGGCGTCGACAGATAAGTCGCCTCGGATGACATGACATCCACGAGACAGGCGGGGCCTCGCTCCGCCTGTTTCACACCCGGCTGATGATTTGCAGAACACCAAGAGGGCATGATGGCGCAACGCAGCGAATCCGATAGATTGGCAGATGAAACCTGGCTTCAGCGTACGATCAGGAAACCTGAAATAGGGGCCTTTGTCGTGATGATCGTGATCATCGTGGCACTGACGGCAGCGTCAAACGGGAAAGCGTTCAACGCGCTTGGGTTGAAAAACAATATCCAGATTATTTCTCAGTACGGCATCATCGCAATCGGTGCGGCGATGTTGATGATCGCGGGCGAATTCGATCTCTCCATTGGATCGATGATCGGGTTTGCCGGCATGTCTATGGCGCTCATGCTGAAATGGGGTTTGCCCTTCGGGCTTGGGGAAGCCACGCCCTTGATGGCTTTCGCGCTCACGCTTGCGATGACCTTGGCCATAGGATGGGCCATAGGCACCATCGTCGTCCGATCCGGATTGTCGAGCTTCATCGTAACCTTGGGCTTTTTGTTTTTCCTGCGTGGCGTCACGGAAGTGGCCTTCCGCCTGATCAACAAATCCACTCAGGTCTCCGGCCTGCCGGATTTCAAAGAGGAAAGCTGGGTCGCCTGGTCCTTCGGGGGGGAGGTGTTCGGCTGGTTCTATGACGCGTGGTTCTGGCTTGGGCAAAGGTTTGTCGACATGGGGTTTGAGCGCACGGATCAATGGTTCCTGCTCGGCGGCAACCTCAACCGGCGCGGAACGCAATGGGTTGAAGGTTTCGATGCGCGCTTCTTCTGGTTCATCCTGATCGCCGTTGTCGCGAGCTTTGTGCTGTCACGCACCAAGCTGGGCAACTGGATCTTTGCGACGGGTGACAACAAGGAAAGCGCACGGGCCAACGGCGTACCTGTGAACAAGGTCAAGGTAGGGCTCTTCATGTTCACCGCGTTTTGCGCGACGATCTTCGCCGCTTGCCAGGTGTTTGAAAACAACACGGCCGATGCCGCGAAGGGCAACCTGATGGAGCTCTTCGCCATCGCCATTGCCGTTGTTGGCGGGACGCTCATGACAGGCGGGTTTGGCTCGATCCTCGGCGTTGTCTTCGGCGCCATCACCGTGGGCCTGGTGTCCAATGCTGTATTCTTCATTCCGGCGATCGACGGCGCGTGGTTCCGCGTGTTTCTGGGCGCGATCCTCTTGGCGGCGGTCTTTGCCAATGAACGCATCCGCAAGCGCATCACTGGGGGGATATGATCATGGCGGCTCAACCTTATATGCGCGTCGAAAATCTCGTGAAGCGGTTTGGTCCTTTCACGGCTTTGGGAGGTGTGACGCTTGAGGTGTATCCCGGTGAAGTGCACGCGCTTCTGGGCGACAATGGCGCGGGTAAATCCACGCTGATCAAGACGCTGGCCGGTGTGCATGAGCCCACCGAGGGGCAGATCTTCATCGAAGGCCAGCCCGTCAATTTCCGAAGCCCGCGCGACGCGTCCAACGCCGGGATCGGGACCGTGTATCAAGATCTCGCGGTCAATCCGTTGATGTCTGTGACGCGCAACTTCTTCATGGGGCGCGAGCTCACCACCGCCTGGGGCGCCTTGCGCATGTCGGAGATGGATCGCATCACCCATGATGAAATGCTCAAGATCGGGATTGATATTTCCGATCCGACGCAGGCCGTGGGCACGATGTCTGGTGGTCAGCGGCAGACGCTGGCCATCGCCCGTGCGATCTACTTTGGTGCGAAGGTTTTGATCCTTGATGAGCCTACGTCCGCACTGGGCCAAAAGCAGCAGATGGAAGTGCTCAAGACAATCAAACGGGTGAATAACCGGGGCGATATCGCGATCATTTTCATCACCCACAACGAGATTCACTCCCGCCTTGTGGGCGACAGGTTTACCTTTCTGGCGCTTGGCAAGGTCATCGGCGCGGGCAAATCCGAGGATATCAGCGATGTGGAAATGCGCCGCCTGATGTCCGGCGGTGTCGAGATGGGCGATCTCAAACAGGAACTGGCGGCGATCTGATGGGCCCATCGGCGCATATCTCATGGCGTGCAGGGGACCGGTCGGATCCCTGCACAACCTGCATCGATGCATCAGGTCCGGCGCCGGCATCCTGATCTCATCCACCGCGACGCCTCTGAACGAGGGCCGGTGCGCGGCTCTTTATTGACGAGGCTTTGACATGACAAAAACGATCCGACTGACAGCGGCGCAAGCAATGATGCGCTGGCTCTGCGCCCAAAAGACACCCACAGGTGAGACCTTTATTGCCGGATGCTGGGGCATCTTTGGCCATGGCAACGTCGCAGGATTGGGCGAGGCGCTGCACTCCGTGCGTGAGACACTGCCCACCTACCGCGGCCACAATGAACAGACGATGGCGCATACCGCGATTGCCTATGCCAAGCAGATGCGACGGGACCGGGCCATGATGGTCACGACGTCAATCGGCCCGGGCGCCACAAATGTCGTCACTGCGGCAGCGTTAGCCCATTGCAATCGCCTGCCGGTCTTGATTGTGCCGGGGGATGTCTTTGCTTCCCGCGCGCCAGATCCGGTTTTGCAACAGCCCGAGGTCTTTCAGGATGGCACCGTCAGCGCGAATGACTGCTTCCGCCCTGTGAGCCGCTATTACGACCGGATCTCGCGGCCCGAACATGTTTTGACGGCGCTGCCCCGCGCCATGCGTGTTTTGACCGATCCCGCTGAATGCGGCCCCGTCACATTGGCCTTTTGTCAGGACACGCAAGCGGAGGCTTTTGACTATCCCGAGAGTTTCTTTGAGGAACGTGTCTGGCGGACCCGCGCGCCGCAGCCTGATCCCATGGAGGTCTCCACGGTCGCAGACCTTTTGGCAAGTGCCGCGTCGCCGGTCATCGTCGCAGGCGGGGGGGTGCTCTATGGCCGTGCGGAAACGGCGCTCCAGACGTTCTGCGAGGCGCATAACATCCCGATCGTTGAGACACAGGCGGGCAAATCCTCTCTGCCGTGGGATCATCCCCTCAACCTCGGTCCAGTGGGCGTCACAGGGGGCGAGGCCGCCAATGATGCGTGCGCGCGCGCGGATGTGGTCATCGGTGTCGGGACGCGGTTTCAGGATTTCACGACCGGCTCCTGGTCGATCTTTCGCAACCCCGAGCGCCGTCTCGTCAGCCTGAATGTGCAGCCCTACGATGCGATGAAACATGGGGCGGAACCGATCTGTGCGGATGCCACAGCGGGTCTGACGGCCTTGTCTGAGGCCTTGGGCGATCTGAAATTCGAAGCACCATCTGCGGTCGCCAAGAGCGCTTGGTTTGCCAAGGTTGATCCATTGACCGCGCCGCCTGAGACGGGCAATGCCCTGCCCACGGACATGCAGGTCGTGGGCGCTGTCCAGCGGGCGCAAACAGAGCAAACCGTGGTCATGGGCGCAGCGGGTACGATGCCAGGCGAGCTCCACAAACTCTGGAAAGCGCAAGGGCCGGGCGGGTATCACATGGAGTACGGGTTCTCCTGCATGGGATATGAGATCGCGGGGGCGCTTGGCATCAAGATGGCTGAGCCGGAGCGCGATGTGATTGCGATGGTCGGTGACGGCTCCTACATGATGGCCAATTCCGAAATGGCGACCGCCGCCATGATGGGCGCGGGATTTACCGTCGTTGTGACGGACAATCGTGGTTTTGGCTGTATCAACCGGCTGCAAATGGGCACCGGCGGGGCGGAGTTCAACAACCTCCTCGATACCGCCCACCATGTGAACCCTTCACAGATCGACTTCGCGGCGCATGCGGCGTCCATGGGCGCGACGGCCGTCAAGGTCGCGTCGATTGCGGAGCTTGAAGAGCATCTGGCCAAGGCCAAAGGCGCGGACCGGCCCTATGTCATCGTGATCGATACCGATCCTTACCCCTCGACCGAACATGGCGGGGCCTGGTGGGATGTGGGCGTGCCGGAAGTGTCACAGCGCGACAGCGTGCGCGCGGCGCGTGAGGCATGGGATCAGGGTCGCAAGGATCAAAAGCTCACATGAAGAAGCTCTTTGACGTGCAACTGCCATTTTTTGTGCCGCTGTGGCGGCGCATTGCTCTGGTGGTTGCGTGTCTGGTGTGGGCAGGGCTCGAATATGCCTGGGGCAACCCGGGCTGGGCCCTGCTGTTTCTCGGGATAGGGACGTGGTGCGCGCACCAGTTTTTCATCGCCTTCGATCCGCCCGATCCGGGGGAAGGCACTTAGACGATGGTCGTGAGCAGGGCGCTCGTCAGGTCTGGAGGCAGTCGCTAGCGAACAGAGCATGTGCGCGCGCATCATGCTCTTAGATTCGTTTTTGGCTAAAGCCCTTCGCGAAAAACCTGAATCACGAAAACACTGCCAAGCAACTGCTGTCTCGTGATGCTCGATGTAATGGTTTTCGTCGAAGTGCTTTAATGGGAATTTTGGTGGAGCCTAGGAGGATCGAACTCCTGACCTCTACAATGCCATTGTAGCGCTCTCCCAGCTGAGCTAAGGCCCCATCTTTTGTGCGTTGCGGGATACGCAAAGCAGGTGGCGGACGCAAGAGAAAAACTGCGTCCGCGACCGAATTTTAGCTGTCATCATCCTCAGAGGCGACATCGGCAATCTCGTCAAGCGAGACGTTGTCGTCATCATCATCTTCAAGCACATCATCGCCGAGATCGACGTCAACATCATCATCATCTTCGATGACCGCGTCTTCGTCTTCGACGGCCTTCATTTTCGTGGTTTCCGCATCTTCGGCATCCGCGGCAATCATCCGGTTCTTGGACTGATCAAATTTAACCACTTCGCCTGTGTATGGGCTCACGATCGGATCGCGGTTCATATCGTAAAAGCGTTTGCCTGTGGTCGGGCACAGGCGTTTCACGCCCCATTCTTCTTTGGGCATCGGATCCCTCTTTCACTCTTGGGCTTGCGGACAGTTCCGCTCCCCTGCCATAACGGTCAGACCCTGTCAAACCGTTGCATCCTATGAGCGCCCATATGGGACACCTGACCCTGTCCGGCAACCCCCCGATCTCGATTGCCTTGCGTCGCTCCGCGCGGGCGCGCCGCATGACGCTGCGCATCTCCGGGTTGGATGGGCGGATTACACTGACGCTGCCGCGCGGGATCAATGAGCGGGAAGCGCAGGCCTTTGCCGCCGAAAAAGAAGCGTGGTTGCGCAAGCACCTGGCCAAGCAGAGCGCGCCTCAAAGAATCGCACAAGGCACCTCCATTCCAATCGAGGGCAGGCCGCGCAAACTGGTCGCGGGGCAGGGCAAGCGCATAACGCTATCGGATGATGCATTGACCTTGCCGCTGGATGACGGACGCGGGGGGCCGCGTTTGCGCGCTTGGATCAAGGCACAGGCGCGCCAGCGATTGGCAAATGCGTCGGATCACTATGCCGCCAAGCTCGGGCGCGATTATAGCCGGATCACGATGCGGGACACGCGCTCGCGGTGGGGGTCGTGTTCGTCCCAGCGCGCGCTGAACTATTCCTGGCGTTTGTATATGGCGCCGCCCGACGTGCTCGATTACGTGGCCGCGCATGAGGTGGCGCATCTGGCGGAGATGAATCATTCGCCGGCGTTCTGGGCTGTTGTCGAGCGGTTGTATGGACCCCATGCCGCGCAGCGCAGCTGGCTGCGGACCCATGGCAATGCCTTGCACACTTACATTTTCGACGCCCAGCCGGGCGCAGGCGATTGACCTGGCGCGCATTTGTGATCACAACATGGGCGATGTTGATCTCACAGCGCAACGATGCCGTTCTGTCGGCCCATGACACCGTCTACCGAGGCTTGCGCACGCGCATCATGCACGGCGAAATTGCGCCGGGCTCTGCCATGACATTGCGCGGGATCGGCAAGGAATTTGACGTCTCGATGACGCCCGCGCGGGAAGCGGTTCGGCGTCTGGTGGCAGAAGGCGCTTTCTCGATGTCCTCCTCTGGTCGTGTCTCAACGCCGGAATTGAGCAGTGAGCGCATCGAGGAACTGGCGGCTCTTCGGGCTTTGATCGAGGTTGAGCTTGCCTCGCGGGCCCTGCCGCGGGCGCATATGGCGCTGATTGAACGTCTCCAGAGCATCAACGGCCAGATTGCGGATGTGATTTCCAATCGTGATGCCGTGGGCTACATTCGCTCCAATCTTGAGTTTCATCGGACGCTTTATCTGCGCGCCCAAGCGCCTGCGATGCTGGCCATGGCAGAAACCGTCTGGCTGCAACTGGGCCCGACCATGCGCGCGCTCTACGGACGGTTGCGGCGGACCGAACCCCCGCATTTTCACAAGCTGATTATATCTGCGCTCAAGGCGGGGGATGAGCCCGGCTTGCGCCTTGCGGTGCGCTCGGATGTGACCCAGGGCTTGAAACTTCTGACAACCTGAGCTGCCGGGTTTCTGGATCAGGCCGCGAGGCCCTTGGAGCCCAGATCAAGGAACTTCTGACGCCGTGACAGGCGCAGCTCTGACGCCTCTTTCTGGTCCAATTCGTCCAACAGCTGCGCGATGGCCGCGCCGACCATCTCGATGGTTGCCTGACGGTCACGCTGCGCGCCGCCAACCGGCTCGGGGATGATCCTGTCACAGACGCCGAGTTTGTAGAGATCCTGCGCGGTGAGCCGCAAAGCTTCGGCCGCTTCGCGCATTTTCTCGGCGTCTTTCCACAAAATGGAGGCGCAGCCCTCGGGGCTGATGACGGAATAGACCGAATGCTCCAGCATCGCGACACGATTGGCCGTTGCAAAGGCGACCGCTCCGCCAGATCCGCCCTCGCCAATAATGACGGAGATCAGCGGCACGCCGATGGATAGACAGGTTTCCGTCGAGCGGGCGATGGCCTCCGATTGCCCGCGCTCCTCGGCGCCTTTTCCCGGATAGGCGCCCGGCGTATCGACCAGTGTTACAACGGGCAAGCCAAACCGGTCCGCCATTTCCATCAGGCGGATCGCCTTGCGGTAGCCTTCCGGGCGGGCCATGCCGAAATTACGCTGCAGGCGGCTCGATGTGTCGGAGCCTTTTTCATGCCCGATGACCATCACGGGCCTGTCGTTCAGCCGCGCAAGCCCGCCCATAACGGCCTGATCCTCGCCGAAGCCGCGATCGCCCGCAAGCGGGGTGAATTCAGTGAACAACGTCTCGATATAGTCGCGGCAATGCGGGCGCTCGGGATGACGCGCGACCTGGCACTTTCGCCAAGGCGTCAGATCCGCATAGAGATCCACCAGCATCTCAGCGGCTTTGCTATCCAGCGCGCTGGCCTCCTGCTCGACATCCATCTCTTCATTTTGGCGCGCCAGCGCGCGCAGTTCCTCGGCCTTGCCTTCAATCTCGGCCAGCGGTTTTTCAAAATCGAGATAATGCGCCATGGAACCCTCCAGCTGCTCGCTCGTTATATGGCGCGGCATCGCGGGGGATGCAATAAAGCAAGATTTGCCGGGATGGGCTGTGCCAAGGTCGGTTTGAGCAGAAGGAGAGCCAAGTGCGCAGCTATGAAGACCGCATTCGCCGTGTGAAACGGTATATCCATGACAATCCTGCGGGGGATCTTTCGCTCGATGCTTTGGCTGATGTGGCGGCGGTCTCGCGGTTTCACTGGCACAGGATCTATGCCGCGATGACGGGGGAGACCTGTGCGCAAGCGGTGCGCCGCATCCGGGCCCATCGCGCCGCCTGCTGGCTCGTGCAAACCGATTGGTCACTCGATGTGATCGCCGCGCGTGCGGGCTACGGGCATCGCGACAGCTTCGAGCGCGCCTTTCGCGCCATTTACGCGATGACGCCAACGGCATTTCGCAAGCGTGGGCAAGCGCCCCATGACACACCCAAATCCCGGACAAAGGAACATCTCATGCAAGACATCAACATCACCGATCGCGCCGCGTTGCGCATGGCCGCGCTGCCGCATCGTGGCGCCTATCCTAACATCGGACGGGCCTTTGAAGAGGTCAGTGTCATCTTCACGGCGCGCGGTCTCTGGCCTCAGGCGCAGGGCATGGTCGCCGTGTTTTACGATGATCCCTCAACCGTCGCCGAGGCGGATTTGCGCAGTCATGCTGGCGTGTGTGTTGGCGAGGCGTTTGAGATGCCCGATGCTCTGGAAGATGTTCTTCTGCCCGGCGGCCCCCATGCAGAACTGATTTTCAAGGGGCCCTACGCTGGTTTGCCCGCGGCTTACGATGATCTCTATGGCCGCTGGTTTCCGCAATCCGGGCGTTTGCCGGGCGCGGCTGCGTCTTACGAAGTATATCTGAACTCGCCGATGGACACGGAGCCTGCGGAGCTTCTGACCAAGATTTGTGCGCCTTTGGCGCCCTAGGAGGCCATCAGCGCTGGCACCAGCGAGGCCAGCAGCAGGAGCGCCATGGCAATATTGAAAAGACGCAGCGTGCGCGGTCTGGCCAACAGGCGGCGCACCTGCACGCCGAGGCCTGTCCAGATCGTTGTCGAGACAATCGAGCACAGGATGTAGGCCACGGCGATCAGCAAAACTGAGAGAAATGCGCGGTCGCCTGCGTAGAGCGTGTTGGCGCTCAAGGCCATCGACCAGGCCTTGGGGTTGACCCATTGGAAGGCTGCGGCCTGTAGAAAAGTCAGCGGTGCGCCCTCGGTTTTGCCGTCCGCGCCGCCTTGCGCCGGCGGTGCGGCATTGGCGATTTTCCAGGCAAGCCACAGCATATAGACGACAGACAGCACCTTTAGAATGTCGTAGCTCACCGGCCAGATATCGAAGACCTGCATCGCGCCCAGACCGACGAGGATCAGCATCGCGGGAAAGCCCAGACCAATGCCCAGCATATGCGGCACGGAACGGCGCATTCCAAAGTTTGCCCCTGATGCCATCAACATCAGGTTGTTTGGGCCGGGCGTGGCCACGGTGACGAAGGCAAAGCCAAAAAGGGCTGCGAGAAATTCTGGTGTCATTTCCGCACAATGCCTTGTTTGACGTGGCATCTGGTTGCAATATGCGTCGAAAGCGCAGGATTTTTCGCACTAATGATCAAGTACGACGACATAAACGACAGGATATTGCAAGAGCTTGAGCGCGATGGTCGTTTGAGCAATCTTGAACTGGCCGACCGGATTGGCCTGTCTCCCTCGGCTTGCCTGCGACGTGTCGCGGCGCTCGAGCAGGAGGGTGTCATCCAGGGCTATCGCGCCTGTATTGATCGCAGCAAATTGGGCGCGGGATTTGTGGCCTATATCGGCGTGGGTTTGTCCGCACATTCCAAGGCGGCGCAAGAGGCATTTGAAAGGGCTATCTCGCGAAGCCCGGAAGTGCGGGAGTGCCACAATATTACAGGGACGATTGAATATCTCCTGCGCGTGGAATGTGCTGATATTCGCGCCTACAAGGTGTTTCACACGGAGGTTTTGGGCACGTTGCCCCATGTGAATTCGATCACGTCTTATGTCGTGATGGGATCACCCAAGGATATGCGCGCCTGAGCGTTCAAGGCTGCGCCCAAGGCCAGCTCGGGTGAAGCCAACACGCGTAAGCCCGCCCCATCCAAAAGGTGCGCCACCGGCGCCATGGAGACCTGCGCCAAAACAACGGTTTTGATATCTGGACGTGCGGCGATTATCTCGATAACGGCAGCTGCGATTGCGGCATGAAAGCCTGCCACGTCCCCACTTTCAAAAAGCGGCCAGAAGTGTTGCAACACGATGGGCAGGACAAGAGGATCAACATCCGCCAGATCAAGCTCTTCGTGCAACAATGCAAGGCTCGCCTCTGCCGTGCTTTGCAAGGCGCAAACCAAAAGGATCGGCTCGGCGGCCTGTGCGGCTGCGCGCATCATGGGGCGGTCAATCCGCATCGCACCGTTCTCTTCGGCAACAGGCCCCAGCGTCGAGCAAGTGCATAGGACTTTTCCCGGCGCGGAGTGAATGACGCCTGAGATCTCGCTTTGCAGTTCCGGTGTAATTCCGTCTGACTGCGCGCGCGCCAACCATTCGGCATGGACGGCATGGGATATCCGGGCGTCTGGAAACCGCGCATCACGCAGTGTGTCGAATGTATCGACGTGCACATCGGCCGTGTGCAGTAACCAAAGTTCACTCGTCATCGTTCAATCCCGAAAGCTGCAACCACCATGGCGGTTGCAGCCTAAGAACGCGTTAACACCTACGCGCTAATGCCCATTGATCATCTCGAACTGACGCACAATGACCTCGGCTTGCTTGATCGATGCGATGTCGACCAGGCGGCCCTTGTAGACTGTCGCGCCCTCGCCATTGGCCTTGGCTTCCTCCATGGCGGCCAGGATTTCGCGCGCTTCGGTCACGGCCTCCTCGGAAGGGGTGAAGACTTCATTGGCCAAAGCGACCTGCTTGGGGTGGATGGCCCATTTTCCGACCATGCCGAGCGTGGCAGAGCGCAGCGCCTGCGCGCGGAACCCATCGTCATCGGAGAAATCGCCAAAGGGGCCATCAACCGGCAAGATCCCATGGGTCCGGCAAGCCGCCACGATATTGGCCTGGGCCCAATGCCAGGGATCGGACCAGAACTTCTGACCGTCGCGATGCATGTAGTAGTTCTCCTGCGTGCCGCCGATGCCGGTAGTGGCCATGCCCATGGAGGCTGCAAAATCAGCAGCGCCGAGGCTCATCGCTTCGAGGCGGGGAGAGGCGGCCGCGATCTCCTCGACATGGGCGATGCCCGCGGCACTCTCAATGATGACCTCGAAGGCGATTCGTTTGGAGCGCCCCTTGGCGGCCTCAATTGCCGTGACAAGCGCATCCACCGCATACAGATCACCCGCACAGCCCGCTTTCGGGATCATGATCTGGTCCAGCCGATCGGAGGCTTGCTCAAGCAGATCAACCACATCGCGATACCAATAGGGCGAATCCAGCCCGTTTATGCGCACGGAGAGGGTCTTGTTGCCCCAATCGATATCGCCAATGGCTTCAATAACGTTCTTGCGGGCGCTGTCTTTGTCTGACGGGGCGACGCTGTCTTCCAGATCGATATTGATCACATCGGCTTGCGAACCTGCCATCTTCTCAAACAGCGCGGGACGCGAGCCCGGGCCAAAAAGCTGACAGCGGTTCGGACGCGCCACGGGCGTGGGTTGGATGCGGAAAGACATGGGCGATCCCCTTTTCGAATATTCCAATTGCTTGGTCGTGAGCGTTATATAGTTGCGCAGTGAGTGACAAGGCTCTTTTTGCAGATGCAGAAATTTGCGCAGATACGGACGTCTTGTATGCAATTATCTTCGCAAAGGCAGGCAAATCATGCACGATTTTTGCGTCATTTGTCGTTGAGCCCATGGAAAACGGAAGTTTGACGCGTGGAATCGACGCAAACTGCGCGAAACGATCAAGCACCGGAGGGCTCACCGTGATTCAGACACCATATCTTCTTTTCCTGGGCGATGCGCCGGATCAGTTGGCTGCGAAGGTTGCGCAGGGGATCAAAGACTGGCGTCCGGAAAACGCGGTTGGCCAGTTCCGTTTGCCCGGGTGCGGCGCGGATATGGGGCTGGTGGATATGAGCCTCGAAGAGGGCCTGGCCGCTGGGGCCAAAACGCTGGTGATCGGCGTGGCAAACCGGGGTGGCGTGATTTCTCAGGAGTGGAAAACGGTGCTCGTGAAGGCCTTGCAGATGGGCTACGATATCGCGGCCGGGCTGCACAATCTTCTGCGCAATGAAGATGAGTTGCAGGCGGCGGCCCGCGTGAATGGCGGCACCTTGTTTGACGTGCGCATCCCCACGGTGGCCTATCCCATCGCAAATGGCAAAAAACGCACGGGCAAACGGGCTTTGGCGATTGGGACGGATTGCTCCTGTGGCAAGATGTATACGGCGATGTCGATGGATGCAGAGATGATCAAGCGCGGTCTCAAGTCCGACTTCCGGGCGACAGGGCAGACAGGCATCCTGATCACCGGCAAGGGCGTGCCTCTGGATGCGGTGATTGCGGATTTCATGGCTGGGGCCGTCGAGTATCTGACGCCTGACAATGATGCCGATCACTGGGATCATATCGAAGGGCAGGGCAGCTTGTTCCATGTCTCTTATTCCGGTGTGACCATGGCTTTGATCCATGGGGGCCAGCCCGATGCGCTGATTTTGTGCCACGAGCCCACGCGCACGCATATGCGCGGCCTGCCGGATTATACCTTGCCCAGCCTCGAGCAGCTGCGCGATACGGCGCTGCCCATTGCACGGGTGGCCAACCCTGCCTGTCAAGTCGTGGGTGTGTCGGTTAATACAAAGGCGCTCGGCGAAGCGGAGGCCTGTGCCTATCTGGCCGATGTGGAGGCGCGTATGGGCCTGCCCGCAACCGATCCTTTCCGTTTTGGGGCGGGACCTTTGGTGGATGCGCTGCTGACGCTCTGAGCGGCTTGCGAGCGGCGACGAAGGGAGCCTCCGGCGGGAGTTTATTTGGCAAGATGAAGGGAGCGTCATGCTGAAGGTATCGAGCGATGTGTTTGCGCTGGCAGAGGTCTTTACGATTTCGCGCGGTTCCCGGACGGAGGCGCGCGTTCTGACGGTCAAGGTCACGCGGGGGGGTGTCACAGGCTGGGGCGAATGCGTGCCTTATGCGCGCTATGGCGAGACACTGGAGAGTGTCTCAGACCAGATCACTGCGCTGCCTTCAGATATTACACGTGCTGATCTGCAGGCCGGGCTTCCCGCTGGCGCCGCGCGCAATGCGGTGGATTGTGCGCTTTGGGATCTTGAGGCGAAAACGGCGGGCCAGCGTGTCTGGCAATTGGCAGGGCTGCCTGAGCCCGGGCCCACCATCACCGCCTACACGCTGTCTCTCGACACGCCGGACAAGATGCGCGCGCAAGCGGCCAAACATGCGCACCGACCGTTGCTTAAAACCAAGCTGGGCGGCGGGGAAGAGGATGTGGCGCGGATAGAGGCTGTGCGCGCAGGCGCGCCACAGGCCCGGATTATTGTCGATGCAAATGAAGGCTGGTCGGCGGACCTCTATCAGACGCTTGCGCCAGTGTTGTTGCGTCTTGGCGTGGAAATGGTTGAGCAGCCTTTGCCCGCAGGCGCAGATGAGGCCCTGGCTGAAGTGGAGCGGGTGTTGCCGGTTTGTGCGGACGAAAGTTGTCACGACCGGGCGTCGCTGGCAGGTCTTGCCGGCAAATACGACATGGTCAACATCAAGCTCGACAAGACCGGGGGACTGACCGAAGCCCTCGCGCTCCGGCGGGATGCGATGGCGGCTGGTTTTGATGTCATGGTCGGATGCATGGTGGGCTCGTCGCTCGCCATGGCGCCCGCCACCCTGTTGGCCCAAGGTGCGGCGGTAGTAGACCTTGACGGGCCGCTTCTTCTGGCCGAAGACCGCGCAGAGCCGTTGATTTTTGACAGCGCGGGCGTTCATCCGCCCAAGCCTGGATTGTGGGGATAAACACATGAGCCGTATCGTCTATGTGAATGGTGAATATCTGCCTGAAGAAGAGGCCAAGGTCTCGATCTTTGACCGTGGGTTCCTGATGGCGGACGGCGTGTATGAGGTAACTTCTGTTCTTGGCGGCAAGTTGATCGATTTTGACGGCCATGCCGTGCGTCTCGAACGCTCGCTCAAGGAGCTTGATATGGCCAGTCCGGTGAGCAAGGAGGAGCTCCTTGCGATCCATCGGCAGTTGGTATCGGAAAACGATGTGGAGGAAGGCCTTGTCTATCTCCAGATCACGCGCGGCGCGCCCAGTGACCGGGATTTCGCCTTCCCGAACCCCGACGAGACACCTTCTACCATCGTGCTTTTCACGCAAAACAAGCCCGGCCTCGCAAAAAGCCCTGCGGCGCAGAAGGGTATGAAGGTTATCACTATCGATGACGAGCGCTGGGGGCGGCGCGACATCAAGACGGTGCAGCTGCTCTATCCCTCCATGGGCAAGATGATGGCCAAGGCCGCGGGTGTCGATGATGCCTGGATGGTGCAGGACGGCTTCATCACGGAAGGAACATCCAACAACGCCTATATCGTGAAGGGCAACACGATCATCACACGCGCGCTCAGCAATGATATCCTGCACGGGATCACACGCGCCGCCGTCCTGCGGTTTGCCGCAGAAGCGCAGATGCAGGTCGAGGAGCGCAATTTCACGGTCGAGGAAGCAAAAGAGGCGGATGAAGCGTTCATCACTTCGGCGTCAACCTTTGTCATGCCTGTTGTGGAGATTGACGGCGCAACGCTGGGCACTGGTGCGCCCGGCTCCGTTGCGCCGCGTCTGCGCGAGATTTATCTTGAAGAGAGCATGAAAGCGGCCGTCTGATCCGCTCTCCTTCTCACAAGGTGGATTGGAGGGCTTATTTGCCCTCCGACCCGACATTTTCCTCAAAGGCAACTTTAAAGGCGGCCTGTTGTTCGGGCGTGGCCTCGGTTTGATATTTGGATTTCCACTCGTCCATGCTCATGCCGTAGTAGAGTTCGCGCGCTTCCATTTTGCCCATGTCGATGCCGCGCGCATTGGCGGCTTCCTGATACCAGCGCGACAGGCAGTTGCGGCAAAAGCCTGCGAGGTTCATCATATCGATGTTCTGCACATCCGTGCGGTCTTCCATCAGATGTTTGCGCAAGCGGCGGAAAGCGGCGGCTTCAAGCTCGATTTGTGTCTGTTCATCCATCATGTGTCTCCCTTTGGCTCAGATATTGGTGCGTTCGAGCGCCCGTGCAAGCATGGGGGCGATCCTGTCGGCCCAGGCGATTTGCGTGGCAGGCTCGGCAATCAGATCATTGCGCAGCTCGATCAGGATATTCGGACGGCCTTCCTCCAATGCGTGCCGGGCAATCGCATCGCCGGGTAGATGGCCTGAGTAGGGAGCGTTGTCGCCCACGACCAGATCCGCCTCGGCCTGCATGATCTTCAGTAAAGGCTGCGCCAGACGCGCGTCATGGGCATAGAGCAGGCCGATATGCCAGGGCCGCGGCGGGCGCGATTGCAGCTGGGGCGTGAAGGAGTGCACCGAGCAGATAACCGTATCGGGCCGCCGCGCGGCAAGCCGGGCCAGCGCTGCGTGGTAGGGCCTGTGATGGGCGTTGAGGCGACGTTCGATCTCGGCGGCATCGGCATGGCGATTGGCGGGAATGATCGTGCCGTCATACAGCTTCATCAGAAGGGTCGGATCATCTTCACCGCGATTGGGATCAATCACGAGACGGGAAAAGTTGCTGAAGATCGCAGGTGCGCCCAGAGCCTCTGCGAGGCGCGAGGCCACGCCCGCGGCACCCACGTCATAGGCAATGTGGCGGCGCATGTCGTCAGGGGCCAGACCGAGATCGCCACCGTTCACATCGGGAGGTATGCGATTGGTCGCGTGATCGCATGTCACGAGCCAGCGGCCGGGGCGCGTCTCGCCTTCAATCCAAAACGGGTGGTCTTTCATGAGTGTCCTGTGTCACAATCTCACGGATATCTAGCGCCAAACCCCGTTGCGGGCGAGAGCGGAATGGGACATAAGCCAGGGAAAATCTGTTAGCGTTAACATTGTTCGATTCACGCGACAGCCGGACCCGGACGCAAGAGGGACTTATGCAAAGACAACGCAATGTAAAAATCGTGGCCACGCTTGGCCCGTCGTCATCGACGTACGAGACAATCCGCGCGCTGCATGAGGCCGGGGCGGATGTGTTCCGCCTCAATATGAGCCATGGCAGCCATGACGAGATTGCGGAGCGGCACAAGATCATCCGGCAGGTCGAGAAAGACCTCGACAGCCCCATTGCGATTCTGGCCGACCTTCAGGGGCCCAAACTGCGGGTGGGCGCATTTGCCGAAGGTCCGCAAGAGCTCGAGGAGGGCGCGCAGTTCCGTCTCGATCTGGATGAGGCGCCGGGCGACATCACCCGTGTTCAACTGCCGCACCGCGAGATTTTCGCGGCATTGGAGCCCGGTGCGACGCTTCTTGTGAATGATGGGAAAATCCGGCTCAAGGTCGAGGACTGCGGGGCTGATTTTGCGGATTGCATCGTGGTCACGGGCGGTACGATTTCTGATCGCAAGGGTGTGAATGTTCCAGACGTTGTTCTGCCCCTTGCGGCGCTGTCCGAGAAGGATCGCAACGATCTGGAGTTTGTCTGTCAGCTGGGCGTGGATTGGCTGGCCTTGTCTTTCGTCCAACGCGCCAAGGACGTCTACGATGCGCGCCAGCTGGCTGACGGTCGCGCGGCGATCCTGTCGAAAATCGAGAAACCTGCGGCGGTCAAGGCTTTTGAGGAAATTCTCGATGCCTCGGATGGCATCATGGTCGCGCGTGGCGATCTTGGTGTTGAGCTGCCGGTGCAGAATGTCCCGCCAATTCAGAAGCGATTGGTGCGCAAATGCCGTGCGGCGGCCAAACCTGTGATCGTGGCGACACAGATGCTCGAGAGCATGATCGAGAGCCCGATGCCCACCCGGGCAGAGGTCTCCGATGTTGCGACGGCCATCTATGAAGGCACGGATGCCATTATGCTGAGCGCGGAATCAGCAGCCGGGGATTACCCGATTGAGGCCGTCACGACGATGGACAATGTGGCCCGGGAAGTGGAATCAGATCCAACCTACCGTGAGATCATCGAAGCCAGCCGGACGGCGCATCGTGCCTCTGTCGCGGACGGGATTGTCGCGGCGGCGCGTGAGATCGCGGAAACCACTGATATTGTTGCGATTTGTTGCTTCACTCAGAGCGGGACAACCGCCAGCCTCGTGGCGCGTGAGCGTCCTCGGGTGCCGATTGTGGCCATGACGAGCCAGCGCGGGACGGCCCGTCGTCTGGCGCTCTTGTGGGGCACAAATACCTTCATGACACCCGAGCTTGAGCGCTTTAAGCAAGCCGTGGTCAACGCGGCACGTGCGGCGCGCTCGATCGGTCTTGCGCGGGAGCAGGATCAGATCGTCGTCACGGCGGGTGTGCCCTTTAATGTGCCGGGTTCGACCAACATCCTGCGTGTGGCGCCCTGTGATGAACGTTTGATTTACAATACTGACCCAGAGTAAGCTGCACCCCACATATTGTGAGGGTTTTTGGGTATGGATACAGATTTAGCGCTGATTATCGGGATTTGCGTCTGCGCATTGGCCGTGCCGGGTGTCATTTCCGCCATCACCGAGAGTCGCGCGCCGCGCGCCGCAGCGATCGCCTTTCTGGTGGGCGGCGGGTTGGTGCTCTTCGCCGTGACGCAGCACCCGGGAGGCTACAGCCTGTCCGAGTTGCCAGATGTGTTTTTCGAAGTCGTCGCGCGCTATATCCGATAGTCGGTTCAACCGGAGCGCGGGCGCGCTTTTGCCCTTGGCAAGAGCCCCGCTTCGGTCTAGAGAGCAGCCTCTATCTCGCGCGTGGGCCGAAGTGGCATGCCTGCGCGCGTTTCACGTCTGACGATAGGAGACCGAAATGCCCAAGATGAAGACAAAGTCGAGCTGCAAAAAGCGGTTCAAAGTGTCGGCGACCGGTAAGGTTCGCGGCGGCCAGGCGGGCAAACGCCACGGCATGATCAAACGCACCAACAAATTTCTCCGCAACGCCCGTGGCACAACCACGTTGAGCGAACCGGATGCAAAGATCATCAAGGGCATGATGCCCTACGCGCGCTGAGGAGACTGAGATATGAGCCGAGTAAAAGGTGGAACCGTCACCCACGCCCGTCACAAGAAGGTTATCAAGGCAGCCAAAGGTTATTATGGCCGCCGCAAGAACACTTTCAAGGTCGCCAAGCAGGCAGTCGATAAAGCCAATCAATACGCGACACGTGACCGCAAGGCGCGCAAGCGTACATTCCGTGCATTGTGGATCCAGCGGATCAACGCGGCTGTGCGTGCCCATGACGAAGCGCTGACATACAGCCGCTTCATCAACGGCCTGACGCTGGCGGGGATCGAAGTGGATCGCAAAGTCCTCGCGGATCTCGCGGTGCATGAGCCCGAAGCGTTTGGTGCGATTGTGGAACAAGCCAAAGGGGCCCTCGCGGCGTAAACGCGACGGAACCTGACAGTTAAGAAGCCGCGGAGACGTCTCCGCGGCTTTTTTGTTTTTTGCGCGCTGACCGGGATCAAATGCTGTTTTGCCCGAAAACAATGCACCCCGCGTCGGGTGATGCTGGATTTATCCCCAAATATTTTACGCCTGATCTCGCAATAAAGTGACGTAGCGGCACGAATCGGCTTACTACTAGCACTAGTGGTCTTGGTGACGTGTGTGACAGCATTTAGGTACTTGCACTATTTCTGGTGGAGAACCGGGAAGGTCTTCCTGTAGTCTCGCATTGCGACGAACAGGACCCAATCGCGGGGTCTTTCCCCGCCGGAAAGTCAATTGGGGGAACGATTGTGCAGAAAAGCAGTTTTGACAAACGAATGATACAGGCCGCAGAGCAGGATGCGTTGGTCAATGGCGGACCAAGGGGCTCAGCAGGGATCATGTGGGGCGTTGCAGGGGTCGTCGCCGGCATGGGAATGGTTGGCGCGATGTTCGCTCTGGGCGCTTTTGGCGGTGCAGACACGGCTGGCGGGCCGCCCAAAGCGGCCGTTGTCCAGGCAAGTGCACCCGCTGTGACCAATGCGCAGGCAACGTCGGTGGCGACTGAGCGCCTCGGCTCCAGTATGCGCGAAGGCACGCGGCTGACAGCGAAAAACGAAGAACGGCCCAACGCAGCAGCCCGTTTGGCGGCCTTGACCGCCCAGGGGAACTCCGCCGCGGCCGACGATCTGGCTGCGCTTCAGGCTGAGGCGGAAGCGGCAAAAGCGGCGGCCCGTCGCGTTGAGTCGCTTTTGAGTTCCACACAATCCGAGATTATGGCGCTCCGAGCCTTGGTCCAAAGGGAACAGCTGTCGCCAAATCCGGTAGCGGCCACCGCGCCGGAGGGGCAGGCACTTGTCGAAGTCCGCGAATGCGTTGAAGAATTGCGCGGCATGGCGCCGTCTCTCGTCGTCTTTTTTGGATCGGGCTCAGCGGCCCTGTCGGATCGGGGCGAATTGAACGTGCGTCTGTTTGGTGCCGCGCTTCAGGAATGTCCCGGCGTCAAAGTGCATGTCACGGGCCACTCGGACGCACAGGGGGATGACCTCGTCAATCTCAACCTGAGCTGGCAACGCGCGGACAACGTTGTCGCGGCGTTGAGCGGCCTGGGCGTGGATACCACCTATGTGGATGCCGTGGGTTTCGGAGCGCGCGTACCATATGCGCAAGGCGATGCGGATGAGGAGCGTGACCGGCGCGTGGAATTTCACGTCCTGAGTGATGGCTAGGCGTACGACCCCGTACCAGATCCATCAGATGTGCAGGCCGCGGGTGCTGGATGCAGCCACGGCCTGCGCTTTTTTGATCAGGTGAAATCTGCCGAGAACATCATCTTCTCAAAACGGGCCTGCGCCAGATCCTCAGGCGCCATCCAAAGTTGCAGCACCCCGTCACCGCCGAAATCGAGGGGCAACCCGGCATGGTCGCCGCCGATCTGGAGCAGCATCACGTTTTCGGCGTTCGCCTCTACCGCGCCTTGAATATCGAGACCGCGGCCGAACATCTGCAAGGGCATGGCGCCGGTGCTGAAATTGCTCGTGGAGGCGGCCATGTTTTCCGCCTTACGCTCTTGATCCCACAAGACGTTTTGCCAACGCTCATCCACATCCATCGCGCTCAGCGCGACTTCGCGGCGGGCCATGGCGCGCTCTATGGCGTCGTCCAGTGCCGCACGGGCGCAATTCATGGTATTGCCCGCATGACGATCATGGCCCCGCACGATCCGGTCCAGTAGGTCATTGCGCGGCCCGACGTTGTAGCCGTCGTCATCGGTCAGATTGTTGTTGTCCTCAACCTCTTGCAGCATGTCAGCAAAAGCCCGGAACATGGCTTCGGGCACATCCCCGTCTTTGCCCCGTGACAAGGCCACCCATGTCTGCGCCATTTTGTCGAAAGGCAGATCACGAGCAGGCGGGGCATCGGCGTCCCATCTGGGCGGCACTTTACCTTCACGCTGACCGATAGCCTCAACCTTCGCGCGGTCCTTCTGGGCGAAACGCTTGAAATACCACATGATCCAGCGCTGCAGTCCAGCCGCTTCCATTCTTTTGAGATGGTCGATCCGCATCTGATGCAGTTCCAGCAGAAACGCCTTGGAAAAGTCGAAGATGAAAGCCCAATCGCAATGACGATCCTCGAGGCGCCATTTGTACTTGATCATGTCAGCGGGGAGGTGCTTGATCCGGTGCGGCGTTGGATTTTGTGGCTGCTCGGACGCGCTCAGAGCTTTTGCGATGCGCGCCTCGTTATTGACGTTGTCCGCTTTCAGTTGCGATAGGTCCGTGCCGTCAACGGCCGTCATATTGATCCGCAACGGGCTGATCGGGGCTTCGGTCTCGATGGGCTGGGGGAAGGCCGTTTGCTTTGCCAGGATACGCCCGCAGTCTGACAGCCCCTCCTTGCGGAGATGGTAACTGTCCGCATCATGAAGCGATTGCAGCGTGTCAGGGGCGGGACGTTCGGGCAAGCCTGCCACGGGCAGGGGGGTATAGAGCATGCGCAGCCCGTCTTTTGGCTCGTAGAGGCCTTCGCCCGCCAGCATGCCAAAAAGAAACGCGCTCCCGTTCTGGGGCATGTGTGGCAACTCAAGGCGCCGTCCATCAATGTCGACCGCGCGCGGCATGGCGGCAAAGTCGATTTCTGCGAGAAAGTAGTAGTCTTGCCCATGGCGCCCGACGGGCCAGTCCATGCCCTCTGGAAGCCGAGGCAGGCCCCCGAAGCGGATCGGGCCTTCCAGGGCGCCTTCGTGGCGTTGATGGGGGTTTAGCACAAGGGCTGCGTTGTTCGGTCTTTGGCTATCATCCAGCATCGGGTCTCGTTTCCTCTGGTCGTGCTGCGGCAATGGGACATGTCTATGCGGCGAGATTGCGACGAGACGGAGGTTATGTTGCGGGAGCCATGGGGCGTGGAGGTGATGCTTGTCATTTCGGGGCGGGCCGGGTAGCAGTCCTGCAACAAAAGTCATGGGGCCCATTGTCGATGTCTGACCTGCGTGAAAAGTATATTTCTCTGATTGCCGAGGCCGCAGATGAAGCCGCCCTGGAGGCCTTGCGCGTGCAGGCCGTTGGCAAAAAGGGTGAGGTCAGCCTGCAGATGCGCAGCCTGGGCAAGATGACACCTGAGGAGCGTCAGGTGGCGGGCCCGGCGTTGAATGCCCTGAAAGACGAGATCAATTCGGCCCTTGCGGCCAAGAAAGCGGCGCTGGCCGATGCGGCGCTGGATGCGCGATTGCAAACGGAATGGCTGGACGTCACTCTGCCGGCCCGCCCATCGCGGCAAGGGTCTATCCATCCGGTGAGCCAGGTGACGGAAGAGGTCACCGCGATCTTTGCAGAGCTGGGCTTCTCCGTTGCGGAAGGCCCCCAGATTGACAGCGATTGGTATAATTTTGACGCTTTGAATATCCCGGGCCATCATCCTGCGCGGGCGGAGATGGACACGTTTTACATGGCGCGCGATGAGGGCGATAACCGTCCCCCCCATGTGCTGCGCACGCATACCAGCCCCGTGCAGATCCGCACGATGGAAAAACAGGGCGCGCCGATTCGCATCATCGCCCCGGGCCGGGTCTACCGCGCGGATTATGACCAGACCCACACACCGATGTTCCATCAGGTCGAAGGCCTCGCGATCGACAAAGACATCTCGATGGCGAACCTGAAATGGACGCTGGAGGAATTCCTGCGCGCGTTCTTCGAGGTGGATGCCGTAGAGCTGCGCTTCCGCGCCTCGCATTTCCCCTTCACCGAGCCTTCCGCGGAAGTCGACATCCGCTGTTCCTGGGAAGGGGGCACGCTCAAAGTGGGCGAGGGGGATGATTGGCTGGAGATTTTGGGCTCCGGCATGGTGCATCCAAAGGTGTTGCAGGCCGGTGGCATTGACCCCGATCTGTGGCAGGGCTTTGCCTTTGGCATCGGGATCGACCGGATTGCCATGTTGAAATACGGCATCCCCGATCTGCGCGCCTTCTTTGACAGTGATCTACGCTGGCTGCGCCACTACGGGTTCAATGCGCTCAGCCAGCCCAATCTGCATGGTGGTTTGAGCTAACGACACAAGCGGTGCTGCGGCCTTGATCGCAAGGTGGCGCGGCTTGCCGGCTTTAGGTCTCCTGTGATCCGATAGTTGGGGCAGGTCACCTCATCTGCGACAGCGCTGTGAGGAGATGGGCCTGAAAGGCCTCGGGCGCTTCGATTTGCGGAATGTGACCGACGTTCTCCAGCCAGTAGAGGTCTGCTTTGGTGATCTCGGCCAGCGTCTCTGCCTGCTCGGGAGGGGTGAGTCTGTCTTCGCGGCCCCAGATTAGGGCGAGGGGTTGGCCGTAATCAGCCCAGGCGCTGCTTTGCGTACTGATGGTCTTGCGTGTGTCGGGGGCGATGAGCGAAGGGAGCCAATCGGCAAAGGCTTCCGTGGTTCCCTCGCGCCGCATGGGCCGTTGCAGGATCTCGATGCGGGCATCCGTGGCCGCCTCCGTTTGATGCAGCATGGGGCGGAGCAGGGCGCGTGTCAGGAGCGGGTTCAGGGCGCTGGCCGTGCCGATCCAGCGCCGCGCACTCTCAGATTTCAGAGGCAGGGGCAGGGACTTGGCTGTTTTGGCTTCGGTCAATCCAACCGCGCCCGCCACGAGAACGAGACCGGCGAAGCGGTCCGGATTTCGCAAGGCAGCCTCGGACCCTGGTGCCGCGCCAAATGAATGCGCCACGAGGATCGGCGTCACGTCCAATGCTTCAACGATCGCAAGGATGCGCTCAGCCTGTCGGATGCGGCTATAGTCGCCGTCGCGCGCGCGGTCTGAGAAGCCAAACGGCGTGAGATCAAAGGCAATCGCGCGGTAGCCCTCTGCGGCCATGGCATCGACCGTTTCCATCCAGAGGCCGGACCACGCGCCTGTGCCATGAGCGAAGAGCAGCGGAATACCATCGGCCGGGCCGCGTTCTTGTACGAAAACAGCGCCCTCACGGGTGCTCAGGAAGCGGCCTGTTTCGGGGGCGGAGACGGTGTGTGTTTCCGTTTCGCGCACATGGGCCGCGCCACGGAAGACCGCGAGGACGCCAAAGAGCAGCACACAGACGACGAGCAAGAGGCGGAGTATTTTTCCAATCATGTCCGTACCCTAACCCACCGCCATCAAATGAAAAGGCCCGCCAAATGGGCGGGCCTTATGGTGTTTGCCTCGAAGCGGGATCAGTTGGGGATATCGCCGCTGATGCCTTCGATGTAGAAGTTCATGCCCAGAAGGGGGCCATCTGCGATCACTTCGCCCTCGGCGAGGAATTGTGTGCCGTCCTGCTTGTTCATCGGGCCGGTGAAGGGATGGTATTCGCCTGCCGTGATCGCATCAATCATGGCTTGTGCTTCGGCGCGCACATCAGCGGGGATTGCGTCAGTCATCTCGCCGATCACAACTTCGCCCTCGGGCATGCCCGCCCAGCTGTCCACCTGCTCATAGGTGCCGTCCATCAACTGGCCCACGCGCTTGACGTAGTAGGGCGACCAATCGTCGATGATGGAAGCCACGCGCGGCCCCGGCGTGCCGTCATCATTGGTGGCGAAGGCCGCCATGTCGGAGGCTTGGCCGAAGCCCCAGGCTTTGCCGCCTTCCTTGGCGATCTCGGCCAGCGGTGCGGTGGAATCGGTATGCGCCGTGATCACGTCAACGCCCTGATCGAGCATCGCGCGGGCCGCGTCCGCTTCCTTGGCAGGGTCAAACCATGTGTAGGCCCAGGAGACGACCAGCTCGACATCCGGGTTGGCCTTCTTGGCGTGGTGGAAATAGGAGTTGATGCCCATGATCACTTCGGGGATCGGGAAGGACGCGATGTAGCCGATCTTGTTGGTCTGGGTCATCTTGCCCGCGATATGGCCCACAACCGCGCGGCCCTCGTAGAAGCGACCGTTATAGGACGAGACATTGGGATGCTCGCGCTTGTAGCCCGTGGCATGTTCGAACTTCACATTCGGGAATTTCGCAGCGACGGCATTGGTCGCGTCCATGTACCCGAAAGAGGTCGTGAAGATGATGTCACAGCCAGAGAGCGCCATCTGCGTGATCACGCGTTCTGCATCGGCCCCCTCAGGCACGCTTTCCTGCCACGCGAGCTCGACCTTGTCGCCATAAGCTTCCTTGACAGCCAGTGCGCCTTGGTGGTGCTGGAAGGTCCAGCCGCCGTCGCCAATCGGACCGACATAGACAAAGCAGGCCTTTGTGGTTTCTGCCATGGCAGGCGCGGCGAAGCCCATGGCAGCGGCGGCCGCTGTTGCGAGCAGAGTTCTACGGATCATTGGTTTCTCCCCAGTTGAACGGGCCGAGTGGCGGCCCTGATTAAGCAGTATCTCTTGTGTCAGCCTTCAGCGTGACGCCTGAAATGTCTGTCCGAGGCTGGCCGGAGCGGCATGGCTCCCCTGTCTGCGGTTGGACGAGATCAAGACAAGTACGAGGATCGTTATCAGATAGGGCGACATAGACAAGTATTGCACGCCTACGGTTGCTCCTGCCGCCTGCAGATTCAACTGTAAGACGGTAAGCCCGCCGAACAAATAAGCACCGACCAAAACCCGTCCCGCGCGCCAGCTGGCAAAGACCACGATGGCCAGCGCGATCCAGCCTGCGCCTGCGGTCATGCCCTCGGTCCATTGTGGGACGCGCACAAGGCTGAGATACGCGCCGCCCAGGCCCGCGCAAGCACCGCCAAACATGATCGCCATGAACCTGATCCGCACGACCTTGTAGCCCAGGGCATGGGCGGCGTCGTGGTTTTCACCCACGGCGCGCAACACAAGGCCCGCACGCGTGTATTTGAGCACGTACCAGACCGCCAACACCAGCAGGAGCGAGAGATAGACCATTGGGTCATGATTGAAGAGAACGGGGCCAAAGAAGGGCAATTCAGAAAGCGCCCCCAGCTCGACCTTGGGCAGGGTCGGGGATTTGATCCCCTCATAGGGCTTGCCGATCAAAGCCGAGAGCCCCAGCCCCACCAGCGTGAGCCCTAGCCCCGTGGCCACTTGATTGGACAACAGCACCTGCGTGAGAAACCCAAAGGCCAGCGAGAAGACCGCGCCCGCAAGCGCTGCAGCGGCGAAGCCGAGAGCGGGGCTGTCGGTGTTCACGCCGATGACGAACCCAATGACCGCGCCAAAGATCATCATGCCCTCTACGCCGAGGTTCAATACGCCCGAGCGCTCGACCACCATTTCGCCAATGGCGGCAAGCAGGATGGGGGTCGAGGAGACCATCAGGGCTGCGATGAGCAGGGCGGGGTTGATGCTTGAGAGATCCATTACGCCACTGCCTTTCCACCGAAACGTAGCCGGTAATTCGTGAAGACATCCATCGCCAGCAGGAAAAAGAGCAGCATGCCCTGAAAGAGCTGGATCGCCGCGGCGGGTACGCCGAGCATCAGTTGCGCCAGTTCACCGCCGATATAGGTCAGCGCCATCAAGAGCCCTGCGAGCAAGATGCCCACCGGGTGCAGCCGGCCCAAAAAGGCCACGATGATCGCGGTGAACCCATAGCCGGAGGCGAAATCGATGGTGATCTGACCAGCAGGTCCACTGACCTCGAAGAGGCCCGCCATGCCTGCGAGCGCCCCCGCAAGGCCCAGACAAAAGATGACGATCCGCGTTGTGTTGACCCCGGCAAAGCGCGCGGCGCGCGGGGCTTCACCGGCCAGCCGGATCTGAAAGCCCCGGATGTGGCGGGTCATCATGACATAGGCGCCGATAACCGCGATGAAGGCCATGACCACGCCCCAATGCATGCCGGTTCCCGCGATCAGCTCGGGATTGGCGGAGGCCTCCCATTGCCCAAGGTTGCGCGATCCCGGAAAGCCCATGCCTTCGGGGTTGCGCAAGAGGCCCGAGGAGACGGAGGCCAGAATGTTCTCCGCCACATAGACGAGCATGAGCGAGACAAGGATTTCATTGGTGCCAAAGCGGGTCTTGAGCAGGGCAGGGATCATCGCCCAGGCCCATCCCCCCAGCGCACCGCACAGGACCATCAGTGGAAAGATGAACGCGCTTTCAGAAGGGTAGAAGGCCAGCCCGGCCCCCGCCCCACAGATCGCGCCCATGATGTACTGGCCCTCGGCCCCGATATTCCAAATCCCCGCGCGAAAGCCGATGGACAGGCCAATGGCTATCAGGATCAGTGGACCCGCCTTGACCAGCAATTGCGGCCGCGAATAGGCGGCAAATTGCTCCGCGAAGAGCGGGTCCCAAAAGATGATGCGGATGGCTTCAAACGGATCCTGACCCAGCAGCGCGAACATCACGCCGCCTGCGATCATCGTCAGCGCTACCGCCAGTAGCGGGGTGATGGCCGCCATGGTCCGGTTGGGGGACAGTCGTTTCTCAAGCCGCACCATGGGCCACCTCCATCCCATGCGCGCCGCCCATCATGAGCCCGATCTCATCCACGCTAAGCCCCTCAACAGGCCTGATCTCGCTGATCCGCCCTTCGTTGAGCGCGCCGAAGTTGTCGGCAATTTCCATCAGTTCATCAAGGTCTTGCGAGACAACGACAACGGCTGCACCTCCGGCTGAGAGATCGAGAAGCGCCTGCCGGATCGCGGCTGCGGCGGCGGCGTCTACCCCCCAGGTTGGCTGGTTCACAACAAGCACTTCCGGCGCCTGCAGCACCTCGCGGCCAATGACGTATTTCTGCAAGTTTCCCCCCGAAAGAGCACGCGCCGCGACATGGGTGCCCGGCGTGCGCACATCAAAATCCCGGATGACATCGCTGGCGAAATCCTCTGCGCGCGCCCAATTCACGAACCCCCGGTTGAGCATGCCCTTGCGCAGTGTCCCTGTGAGCGCCGCGTTTTCCGTTAGGCTCATGTCCGGCACTGCCGCATGGCCCAACCGTTCCTCGGGGGCGCTCAAAACCCCGATCCCGCGACGCGCCTCAGGCCCGAGATGCCCGACCGCCTGACCGTCCAGGACAATCGTGTCCTTGCCGGTTTTCCGTTCGCCCGAAAGGGCGAGCAGCAATTCATCCTGCCCATTCCCGGCAACCCCGCCAATGCCCAGGATTTGCCCGGCGCGGACCTGAAAGGAGATGTCCTTGAGCGCGGTGCCGAAGGCATCGGGGGCGGGCAGGCTGAGGTTCTGGACAGATAACCGGATGGGACCGGGCGCATGACTGCGCGCCTTGGGGCTCGCAAAAGATGCGCCAACCATCATCTCCGCCAATTCGCGCGCGGTGGTCTCCTTGGGTGTGCAGGTGGCGACTTTCTTGCCCAGGCGCAGGATCGTCGCCGTGTCACACAGGCTGCGAATTTCTTCCAGCTTATGCGAAATATAGAGGATCGACGTGCCCTCTGCAGCAAGCTGGCGCAGGGTTTTGAACAAAATGTCGACCTCCTGCGGCGTCAGCACGGAGGTCGGCTCATCCATGATCAGAAGGCGCGGATTTTGAAGAAGGCAGCGGATGATTTCCACACGCTGGCGCTCGCCCGCCGACAGGGTTCCGACAATGCGCTCGGGAGAAAGTGGCAGGCCGTAGGCATGTGACACGTCTCGAATGCGCTTGGCGAGATCGCGCGCCTTTGGCGGATTGTCCATGCCAAGCGCGATGTTCTCAGCGACATCAAGCGCATCGAACAATGAGAAATGCTGAAACACCATGGCCACACCCGCGCTGCGCGCCGCCTGCGGTGAATTCGGCGCAAAGGTTTGCCCTGCCAGCTTCAAGGTGCCGCGATCGGGTTTGACGAGCCCGTAGATCATCTTGACCAGCGTGGATTTGCCCGCGCCATTCTCGCCCAGAAGAGCGTGGATTTCGCCTGTGCCAATGGAAAATGACACGTCATCATTGGCCACCACACCGGGATAGGCCTTGGTCAAGCCGTCAAGCGCGAGAAGCGTGTCGGTCATCTGGATGTCCCTGTTCGTCTCGTGGGCCCTCGGCAGATTGCGCGGCCGGGTGCCAATTGGTTTGGAGGTATCGCGCTGCCACACCGACTGCAATGGCATGTGGATGTTTGCCCAAGGCGGGATCGCCGATGGGGCAGGTGATGCGATCGATCGTTTGGGGGGTGTGCCCCAGCTCCATCAGCCTCTTGCGGAACCGCGCCCATTTCGTCTCTGAGCCGATCAGCCCCAGCGAGGCAAAGCCATGGCAGAGCCCCGCATGGCACAGCGCCAGATCAAGCGCGTGGCTGTAGGTCAGCACGAGGTGATGGGCGTCGTGAGGCGCGCGGGCCATGGCCTGCTCCAAGGCGGGGCTGGGCAGCGTGTTGACGTGCGACGGGACCGCATCGGGGAAGCGTTCCAGCCCGACATCAAGCCAAGTGATCCGGGCGTCGGGCAATGGCGCCAGGACCTCGACAAGCGCGCGGCCCACGTGGCCTGCGCCCCAAATCCAAAGTGGCCGGCGCGCTGGCGCGACAGGTTCGATCATCCAATCTGCCGTGAACTGACAGCAAGGCTCTTGCCCGGACTGACGCCACATGCGCAACGCTGCCATGACGGCGAGCGGTTGGTCACCGATCCCGCGCGCGAAGACACCGCTGTCGGGGATCTGGGCCACACGTTCGGCATCAAACACCTCCGTGACCAACGTCACAGCGCCGCCGCAGCACTGGCCAAGTTCAGGTCCGAGCGCATGCCGGGACACAGTATAGGTGTCGCGCTCCAGCGCCGCTTGCGCCGCCGCAAACTCCAATGCGCCCCCGCCGATGGTCCCGCTCTGACCGCCTTGCCAAACCAGCATCGCAGCGCCAACCTCGCGGGGTGACGAGCCCCGGATCTGGGCAATGACCACACGGGCGACCCGGCCATGGGCCGCCACAGCCTGCGCGAGCTTCACCTTGTCAAAGCCTACGACTTCACCTCCCATGGCGCACCCGCTCGACGGCCCAAAGAACCTGCTCCGGCGTAGCTGGCGCTGGGAGGTCCGGATACCCCGGCCCGCAGGACGCGACGGCATCCGAGAGGGCAAAGAAGACAGACATGCCAAGCATGAACGGCGGCTCGCCTACGGCTTTCGAGCGGTAGATCGTCTCGGCGCGGTTCTCTCCCTCCCACAGATCGACGTTGAAGATATCCGGCGTGTCCGACGCGGCAGGTATTTTGTAGGTCGAAGGGGCATGGGTGCACAGCCGTCCGGCCTCATCCCAGACAAGCTCCTCCATCGTGAGCCAGCCAGCACCCTGCACAAAGCCGCCCTCGACTTGTCCAATATCCAGCGCCGGGTTGAGAGACCGGCCTGCGTCATGCAGGATGTCGCTGCGCAAAATGCGATACTCGCCCGTCAATGTATCGATGACCACTTCCGAGCATGCCGCGCCGTAGGCGAAGTAGAAGAAAGGCCGCCCCTGACCCTTGATCCGATCCCAGGCCACGTCTGGCGTTTTGTAAAACCCGGTCGCTGACAACGAGACGCGCCCCTCATAACAGAGCTTCGCAGCCTCTGCGAAAGCGATATCGTGATCGCCGATCCAGACCCGCCCATCGGCAAACCGGACTTCTGCAGGCGCCTTTTGGTGCAAACGGGCCAAATGATCTGCCATCCGCTCCCGGATCGTGTTGCATGCCGCAAGCACTGCCATCCCGTTCAAATCCGAGCCTGAGGAGGCCGCCGTGGCTGATGTGTTGGGAACTTTGGCCGTATCCGTTGCCGTGATGCGGACCGCATGGAGATCTGTGCCAAATCGATCCGCTGCGACCTGCGCCACCTTCTGAAAAAGGCCCTGGCCCATCTCCGTGCCACCATGGTTCAGCGCGATGGAGCCGTCCTGATACACATGAACCAAAGCCCCCGCCTGATTGAGATGGGTCAGCGTAAACGAAATCCCGAATTTGACGGGCGTGAGAGCCAAGCCTTTCTTCAGGATCGGATTTTCTGCATTCCACGCCGCAATCGCCGCGCGGCGTTTGGCATAGTCCGACGTGTCCGCCAAATGCGCCGTCATCTCATGCAGTATGAAATCCGTGACCTCCATGCCGTAAGGCGTGGTATTGGGCAGAGCCTCTGTCTTCTTCTGGCTCTCAATACGCCGGGGGTCCGGGGGCAGCGCCCCCGGGGCTTGCCGATAGAAATTCCGTTGCCGCAGCTCCAAAGGATCAAGGCCCAGCACATGGGCCGCATGGTCCATGACGCGCTCGATGCCCAGCATCCCCTGCGGCCCGCCAAAGCCGCGAAAGGCGGTTGCGCTTTGCATGTTCGTGCGCAAGCGATGGCTCTCAATGCGGGCGTTGGGCAAAAGGTATGCGTTATCGGCATGCAGCATGGCGCGATCCGCGACAGGCAGAGAGAGATCCTGCGCCCAGCCGCATCGGGTGTAATGCACAACATCGAGCCCGAGGATATAGCCATCGGGATCAAAGCCCGCACGGTATTTGATACGAAAATCGTGGCGTTTGCCGGTGACGATCATGTCATCATCCCGGTCATAGCGCATCTTGCAGGGCTGGCCAGTGGTGGCCGCGGCGATGGCGCAGGCCACAGCAAGCGCATTGCCCTGACTTTCCTTGCCGCCAAAACCACCGCCCATGCGCCGGGTTTCTACCCGGACAGCATGCATCGCCACGCCCAGTGCTTCGGCGACCTTGTGCTGGATCTCGGTCGGATGCTGGGTGGAGCTGTGGACGAGCATATCGCCATTGTCTTGCGGCAAGGCCAGCGCGGCCTGACCCTCAAGATAGAAGTGTTCCTGACCGCCCATCTCGATTGTGCCCTCGATCACGTGAGCGGCACCCGACAGCGCAGTCTCAACGTCACCCTTGGCGTAGATGCGAGGCCCGTCCTCAAACCGGGCATGCGCAGCCAAGGCCTCGTCAATCGTCAGGATTGCCGGCTTCTCTGCATAGGTCACTTTCGCCATGCGTGCGGCTGCGCGGGCAGCAAGATGGCTGTCAGCGATCACGAGAAAGATCGGCTGGCCCACGTAATGCACCACACCCGTGGCCAAGAGCGGCTCATCATGCACAGATGGCGAGACGTCATTGGCATGGGGCAGATCATCCGCCGTCAGGACCGCGCGCACACCCGGCGCGCGGTGCACGGCGTCCAGATCAAGATCGGTGATGGTGCCATGGGCCACGCTGGAGAGGCCGAAGGCGAGATGCAGCGTCCCGCGCGGTACGGGTATGTCATCAACATAGCGTGCACTGCCTGCGACATGCAGCTTGGCGGCATCATGCGGGAGCGGTTTGGCGACGCTCATGGCGCGACCTCCAAAACATGCGCTGCGTCCCCGTTTCGGCGGTGCCATATGCGACGCAGCATATTTTGCGCGCTGCGCATCCGGTAGGCCGCTGAGCCTCGCATATCGCTCAGGGGCGTAAAATCTGTCTCCAAAGCGGCGGCCGCGTTTTCAACCGTTTCCTCTGTCCAGACTTTGCCCATCAGGGCTGCCTCCGCGGCTTTTGCGCGTTGGGGCGTGCCTGCCATGCCGCCGAAGGCAATTCGGGCGTGGGTGATCTGCTCCCCGTTAATGCGCAGGGCAAAGGCGCCACAGACTGCTGAAATGTCCTGGTCAAACCTTTTGGAGAGTTTGAACACATGCAGCTCGAGCGGGTGTTTGGGGATTGTTATGGCCTCGACGAATTCGCCGGGTCGGCGATCCTGCGCGCCATAGGCCAGAAAGAAATCCTCCAGCGGCAAGCTGCGCCGTGTCTCTCCTTGCCGCAAATGCAGCGTTGCGCCCAAAGCGATCAGGGGCGGTGGGCTGTCTCCGATGGGAGAGCCATTGGCGATATTGCCGCCCAGTGTCGCGGCTTCGCGGACCTGCACGGAGCCGTAGCGCCGGATCATTTCACCGAAATCTGGCCAATGGCGCGCCAAGGTCTCATGGGCCTGGGCGAGCGTCACGCCTGAGCCAATCCTGATCTCCTGCGCGTCCTCTTCGATGGTCTGCAAATCATGGCATCCCTGCAAGAAGATCACTGGGCCCAGATCGCGCATCTGCTTGGTCACCCATAAGCCCACGTCTGTGGCGCCGGCAATCAGCGTGGCGTCGGGCTGGGCGGCATAAGCTTGGGCAAGCGCGTCTGCTGAGGTGGGGATCAGGGGGGCCAGCCCCCCCGCGCTATCGCGCTCCCCCCCGAGGTATTTGGGGACAAAAGAAGACAGATGCGCAGGGACCGGAGCGCTTTCTGCGGCTTTTGCGGCGCGCAAAATAGGCGCGTAGCCGGTGCAGCGGCACAGATTGCCCGCGATGCGGTCGGCGTGGTCGGTCTGGCCATTGATATGCGCTGTGGCCATGCTGACGGCAAAGCCTGGGGTGCAAAAGCCGCATTGGGAGCCGTGATGTGTAACCAGAGCGTCCTGAACCGGGTGCAGCGCGCCATCCGGGCTTTGCAGCCCTTCGACGGTGACCACTTCTCTACCATGGAGTTGCGGCAGAAAGAGGATGCAGGCGTTGAGAGCGCGGTTGGAGCGTGCATCGCGCACCATCACGGTGCAGGCGCCGCAATCGCCTTCGTTGCATCCTTCCTTGGTGCCCGTGAGACCACGCTCTTCGCGCAGCCAATCCAATAGGGTGGTCGTGGCGGAGAACTCCCGCAGCTCGACGCTCTCTCCGTTGAGAAGAAAGGTGAGGGTCATGTGGGTCAAACCTGCCGCGTTACCAAGGCCCATTTTTGTGGCCTCCCCTCGATGCGGCGTAGAAAGGGGCCGGGCATTCCCTGTTGTGTCGTGTCAGGCTAGGCGGGGGTGTGCCCCGTTGGCAAGAAATTTTTGCCCGATCTGGCGTATGTGAGGATCTTGAGCTGTGCGTTTGGGCAATTCCTCGTGGCTTTTGCGGAGTGTGAACGTCCAGGTGGCTGGTTTTGCGGATGCCATCGCAGATTTAGGGGGCAGGGGGGCTTTTCTTGGCACATCCTGCGCCTTAGCGTGGCGCCATGACAGAGCCTCGATTCATCCACCTGCGTGTTCATACAGAGTATTCGCTTCTCGAAGGCGCCATGCGGCTCAAGAAGCTGCCGGGTCTCATCGCGGATATGGGCATGCCTGCCGTTGCCGTGACAGATACCAATAACCTGTTTTGCGCGCTGGAATTCTCGGTGGGGGCCCAGGGCGCGGGGGTCCAGCCGATCATGGGGCTGCAATGCGACGTGGCCTATGTGCCTGCCGCGCCGGGCGGCAAGCCGCAGATGCCCGCGCCGTTGGTTCTCCTGGCCCAGAACGAGGCGGGCTACGAGAACCTCATGCGGTTGAACACGTATCTCTACGTGGACAAAGACGGGCAGTTGCCGCAGGTGTCGCTGGACGAGTTGGAAGCGCACGCAGAGGGCGTTATTTGCCTGTCGGGCGGGCCGGATGGGCCGGTGGGGCGGCTGCTTCAGGATGGCAAGCGGCCGGCGGCGGAAGCCTTGATGGAGCGTCTGTCCAAGGCCTTCCCCAACCGGCTCTACGTCGAGTTGCAGCGCCATCCGCGCGAAGACGGGACGCCACCTGAGGCAGAACAGCTGACCGAGCGCGGCTTTGTCGAGATGGCCTATGCCATGGATTTGCCGCTTGTGGCCACGAATGATGTCTATTTCCCGAAATCGGACATGTACGAGGCCCATGATGCGCTGATCTGTATCGCGGAAGGCGCCTATGTGGATCAGCAGGAGCCACGCCGCAGGCTGACGCCGCAGCATTACCTCAAGAGCCCTGAAGAAATGGCCGTGCTCTTTGCGGATTTGCCAGAAGCGATTGAGAATACAGTTGAAATCGCCAAGCGATGCGCCTTTGGCGCCTACAGGCGGGATCCGATCCTGCCGAAATTTGCCGACGATGAGGTCGCCGAATTGCGACGCATGGCCAATGAGGGCCTGCAAAAGCGCCTTGCGGTCATCCCCCATGCCGCCAGCGTGGAGGAATATCAGGCGCGGCTTGATTTTGAACTTGGGATCATCGAGGGGATGGGCTTTCCGGGCTATTTCCTGATCGTCGCGGACTTCATTCAATGGGCCAAGGATAATGATATCCCCGTAGGGCCCGGGCGAGGCTCGGGCGCGGGCAGCCTTGTGGCTTATGCACTCACGATTACCGATCTCGATCCGCTGCGCTATTCGCTGCTGTTTGAGCGGTTCCTGAACCCAGAGCGGGTCTCGATGCCGGATTTTGACATCGACTTCTGCATGGACCGCCGCGAGGAGGTCATCCGCTATGTTCAGGAGAAATACGGCCGCGACAAGGTGGGGCAGATCATCACCTTCGGTGCGCTCCTGTCCAAGGCCGCCGTGCGCGATGTGGGGCGTGTGCTCCAGATGCCCTATGGGCAGGTGGACCGGCTGTCGAAGATGATCCCGGTGGAGGGCGTCAAGCCCGTCTCCATCGAGAAGGCGCTGGCCGATGAGCCGCGCCTGCGCGAGGAGGCCAAGAACGAAGAGGTGGTCGACAGGCTTTTGACCTATGGCCAGCAGGTCGAGGGGCTGTTGCGCAATGCCTCGACCCATGCGGCGGGCGTCGTGATCGGGGACAGGCCGCTGGACCGGCTTGTGCCGCTCTACCAGGACCCGCGCTCGGATATGCCTGCGACGCAGTTCAACATGAAATGGGTCGAGCAGGCCGGGCTCGTAAAGTTCGACTTTCTGGGCCTCAAGACGCTGACAGTCATTCAGAACGCGGTTGACCTGATCCTGAAATCCGGGCGGCATCTGCACATCGCGGAGGACGGCACGGAGCTCTATACGCCGGCAGACGGCACCATTGATGATATCAACGCCATCCCTCTCGACGATGAGGCGAGCTACAAGCTTTATTCCGCGGCAAAGACCGTGGCGGTTTTCCAGGTGGAAAGCTCCGGCATGATGGACGCGCTCAAGCGCATGAAGCCTACCTGTATCGAGGATATCGTGGCGCTTGTGGCGCTCTATCGACCGGGGCCCATGGAAAATATCCCCACTTATTGCGAGGTCAAAAACGGCATTCGCGAGATTACCTCGATCCACCCGTTGATTGATCACATCCTTGAAGAGACCCAGGGCATCATCGTCTATCAGGAACAGGTGATGCAGATCGCGCAGGTCATGGCCGGGTATTCCCTGGGCGGCGCGGATCTGTTGCGCCGGGCGATGGGCAAGAAGATCAAGGAAGCGATGGACGCGGAGCGCCCGAAGTTCGAAAAAGGCGCAAAGGACAACGGCGTTGACAAGAAGAAAGCCTCAGAGGTTTTTGATCTTCTTGAGAAATTTGCCAACTATGGATTTAACAAATCCCACGCGGCCGCCTATGCCGTGGTGAGTTATCAGACGGCATGGCTCAAAGCGAACCATCCTGTCGAATTCATGGCGGGCGTGATGAATTGCGACCTGCATCTCACTGATAAGCTTGCAGTTTATTTCGAAGAGGTGCGCAAGGGCTTGAGCCTCAAATACGTGCCGCCCTGTGTGAACCGGTCTGAGGCGACATTCGATGTTGTGGACGGCGCTTTGGTCTATGCTCTGGGCGCATTGAAGAACGTGGGCGTCGAGGCGATGCGCCTTGTCACGGAGGCGCGAGACGGGCAGCAGTTCGTCACGATCTTTGATTTTGCGCGGCGGGTCAATCTCAAACGCGTGGGCAAACGGCCGCTGGAAATGCTGGCGCGCGCGGGCGCGTTTGACGTTCTCGAACCCAACCGGCGCCGCGTCTTCGAGAGCCTTGACGCCCTTGTGAACTATTCCGCCGCCGTGCACGAGCAGAAGACATCAAGCCAGGTAAGCCTCTTTGGCGAAGCGGGCGATGATCTGCCGGAGCCGCGCCTGTCGCCGGTCGATGATTGGTTGCCAGCGGAACGTTTGGCGGAAGAATTCAAGGCCGTGGGCTTCTATCTCTCTGGCCATCCGCTCGATGATTACATGGGCCCGCTCAAACGCAAGCAAGTCATGACGTTGGATGAGGTCTCGGCCAAGGCGCAGGGCGGCCCCTTGATGGCGAAGCTTGCCGGCATCGTCGCGGGGCGGCAGGAGCGCAAATCGGCGCGGGGCAACAGGTTTGCCTTTGCGCAGTTGAGCGATCCGACAGGGGCTTATGAGGTGACGCTGTTTTCCGACACGTTGGAGAAATGCCGCGAGCATCTCGAGGCGGGCTCCAAGGTTGTGGTCACGGTGGAGGCCACGATGGAGAGTGATCAACTCAAGCTTCTGGGCCGCTCGGTGGCGCCGATTGATATCGTCGCGGCGGATGCGGGATCGGCGGGGCTGAAGGTTTTTGTCGAGGGAGCAGACGCGATTTCTTCCGTGGCCACCATCCTTGAGAACGCCGCACAGCAAGTGAAGCGCGCCGGGCGCGGACCGGTTTATCTGTGCCTGATGGCCAATGATCGCGAGGTTGAAATGGACACGGGGCGCGAGTATCCTGTGACGCCGGAGATCAAGGGAGCCATCAAGGCGCTGAGCGGTGTGATGGCCGTTGAAGAGATGTAAGGCTCTGATTCAAATCGTTCTTTCAGGTCTTGCAGTGCGGTTCAGAGGCCGGCAGACGGATCGCGCATCAGATGCAATCGGCGTGTGGCGCAGCTTGCGAACTTTTGCATCAGGGCCTTGCGCCGGGCGCCAGCGAGCTTGTCTTCCGGCGCCATGCGAATGACCTCGCCATCGTAATCATCTGCAATGATCAGGCCGGTGTTCTCGGGCAAAAGATCGGTCGGGAAAGCCTCATCAACGGCCCAGAAATACCGGTCGCACCATTCCAGATAGCCCTGCCATTTGCCGTCAGACGTGAAGTCGGCCCGTGAGCTTTTGCATTCCACACACCAGAACTCGCCCTTGGGCCCCAGCGCCAGAATGTCCATGCGCAGCCCGCGTGCGGGCACAAATTCTTCGAGGGGTGCAAATCCCAAAGCGCTCAAATGACGGGCCACGCCGCGCGCAAGTCTTTGACCCGGCTGTAAATTTCCTGAAAGTGAGAGGCATTCATCCATGGGAATGAGTATGAACAATACCAGAACATTTGCAAGGGGGATGACAACGAGGCCTTGTCCCGGGCGGCGGGTCAGCCTATGTGTGCGGGGACGGGTTCTGCATGGTGCGAGAGCGGGTGCATTCCGGTGGCCTTAAGCAATTCCGAGGGAGCTGGCTCTGTGCGAGCCCTGGTTCGTTTACCTGGCGCCCACCTGTATATACAGGTCCTCGGGAATGAGAGACCCCACGGCCAATGCGGTTCCCGTCGCATGAAGGATAACAGCGGCCAAATATGCTGCGACACTCTCAACAGACGCCGGATAACCCCTTGATTTCAATGGCATATGCCAAGGGTGCCACGCAGCGCAGCAGCGCTCACACCCGGTCGTTTTCCGTCGCGCGGGCATAGGCCAGAATACGCGTGCCACCGCCGGGCTTTTGCGGTTCGTCTTCGCGTAACGCCATGACTTTGATGGCAAATTGGACGGCGGCAAAGACCGTCCCGTTGAAATACCAGATCATCAGCACAGCCAGCCAGCCCATGGGATCAGATGTGACCAGATGGCCCAGATTGGCCACGTTGTAGTACAGCAATATCGCGGTGAAGATGGCGGAGATCACAAATCCCAACAGGCATTGTGTGATGTATAACTTGATCAGTTTGGGCATTCTCTATTCCTCGCTGAGGGGAAAAGTAGTGCGTTGCCGAGCGCGGGCAAGACAGAATGTCGCAGGGGTATTTGTGCGATCTACCCCTCAAATCGTACAAAATGCCTCCTCAACGCGCCGTGCACCGCGCGCAGACTGCGCAACACCCAATCGTCCTCACTCAGCCGGTACTCAGCCCGAACTCAGCCCGAACTCAGAAAGCGTCAGGCCGGGCCTCGCGCGCCATGTGATCGAGCACGGCATTCACAAAACGCGCTTCCTTGCCATCAGGGAAAAACGCGGCCGCCACATCCATGTATTCGGAGATCACAACCCTGGGCGGCGCATCGCCATGGGCCAACTCGGCCCCGCCCGCACGAAAGAGCGCGCGCAGTGTCGGGTCGATCCGCGCGATGGGCCATTTGGCCACAAGGGCGCGGTCCGTCATCTGGTCAATCTGGGCCTGATGGTTGACCGCGTCATTGAGCACCTGCGCAAAATGCTGAATGTCGCCATCCACCATTTCCGCGCCATCATATGTGGCGCCAAAGCGATGCTCGAGGAACTCGCGCCGGACCGCGTCCACGGTCTGACCAATGGCTTCCATCTGAAAGAGCGCCTGCACAGCATAGAGCCGCGCGGCGGAGCGCATCTTGCGTTTCTGGTTGCCGGATAGCTTGGGCGCTTCGCTCATGCCGTTGTCGTTCCTTTTGCATCGCCCGCGAGCTGGATCTCATCACTGGCTGGGCGAAAGCCCACACCTTTGCGCGGCGCGCCCCATTTGCGCGTGAGCGCGATCAGATGCAACGCTGCCGCAGCGGCACCGCCGCCTTTGTTCTGATCGTCCACATTGGCGCGCACCTCCGCCTGCGCGCGGTTTTCCACGGTCAGGATGCCGTTGCCGATGCACAGGCCCTGCAGCCCCATGAGCTGGATCGCGCGAGAGCTGTCATTGCAGACCGTCTCGTAATGCGTGGTTTCGCCCCGGATGACACAGCCCAGAGCCACGTAGCCGTCAAAATTGCTCATCCGCTCCGCGATGGAAATCGCTGTCGGCACTTCGAGCGCGCCGGGCACCTCGATCAGATCCCAGCTGGCGCCACAGGCCTCGATCTCGGCCTGTGCGCCCGCGACCAGCTGATCGGCGATGTCCTTGTAATAAGGCGCCACGACAATCAGAAGCTTCGGCGCTTTGTCGAACTCGGGGCGGGGCAGGATGTAGTGCTGTTCAGCGGTGGCCATGAATGCCTCCTTGAGAATTCAGGGGGAGGGGCCTCAGCCCGTGATCGGGCGCGTGCCCACGATTTCCAGACCGTAGGCATCGAGGCCCACGTAATGCGCGCCGGGGCTGTCGGTCAGCAGGATGAGCTGCGTCAGGCCCAGCGTTGAGAGAATTTGGCTGCCCAGACCCACTTCGCGCACCGTGCGGGGGCCTTCGCCTTCCTCCTCAAGGATGGGTTTCAGCGGATTGCGGAAGATGCAGATCGCCCCGCGCCCCTCGGCCGCAATGGCCTGCATCGCACGCTCAACACCGTCATGGCTGCCCACGCCCAGAACATCGGGCAGAACGTCCAGCGCATGGGTGCGCACGAGGACCGGTTCGGGGGTGGTGATATCGCCCATGGTCATGACGACATGCTCGGTCCCTTCGGTCAGATCCTTGAAGACACGCAAGGTCCACGCGCCACCGAACTGCGAGGTGACCTCGCGGGTGGCCACTTCCTTGACCAGATTGTCATGGCGGCGGCGGTAGGCGATGAGATCGGAAATCGTGCCGATCTTCATGCCATGGAGCTGGGCAAAGGCCACAAGCTCAGGCAGGCGCGACATCGTGCCGTCCTCGTTCATGATCTCACAGATCACACCCGAAGGGTTCAGCCCCGCCAGCCGTGCAACATCCACGGCGGCCTCGGTATGGCCTGCACGGACAAGTACGCCGCCATCGCGCGCGCGCAGCGGGAAGACATGGCCCGGCGTCGCGATATCAGCGGCATCCTTGGAGGGATCAATCGCGGTGGAGACCGTCAGCGCGCGGTCAGCGGCAGAAATGCCGGTCGAGACACCTTCGCGCGCCTCGATGGAGACGGTGAAGGCGGTCTCGTGGCGGCTGGAATTGTGCTGGGCCATGAGCGGCAGGCCAAGCTGGTCCACCCGGTCGGACGTCATGGCAAGGCAGATCAGCCCGCGCGCATGGGTGGCCATGAAATTGATCGCATCAGGCGTGGCCATTTGCGCGGGGATGATGACATCGCCCTCGTTCTCGCGGCTCTCATGGTCGATCAGGATGAACATCTTGCCGTTGCGGGCGGCGTCGATGATCTCTTCGGTGGGCGAGATCGCGTCTTTCCACGTGATCTCGACAGGGCCGGGGGTCTCATAGCTGGTATTGGGGCTCATGTCGGGTCTCTCCTTGGCCTTTCAGATAGGCCAACCGGGGGGCAGGCAAAAGGCCTACTTGCGCATCGCTTCGGCGGCTTGTGCGGCGGCCATCATTTCCTCGGCGATTTCGCGCGCCTCATCGGGATCAAAATCCATCGGTATTTCGGTATTGCCCGCCGCAATAAACAGACGCACCATGCCCTGATCGGTGGGCCCGATTTGCAGGTTGGCTTCGATGTCGCGCTCGTCGTTGATGCCCATGGGATGCTCCTGATGTGCGCAAGGTCTGCGCGGGGGCTGTGCCGGGGTGCGTGGTAGCGCGAGTGGGAGGGTGAGGCAAGTATGGTTGCACTGCGCGAGGTATGTGACGCAGATGCCGGGTGGCTCGTGCGGGCCCATGGGGAGGCCTATGCGCGCGATGAGGGGTTTGATGCCAGTTTCGAGGACCTCGTGGGGGAGATCGTGACCGCGTTTTTGCACGGGCATGATCCCCTCCTGGAGCGCGGCTGGATTGCGCAGGATGACACCGGGCCCTTGGGGTCGATCTTTTGCGTGTCCCAGGCCCCGGGCGTTGCCAAATTGCGGCTCTTTTTCCTTCTGCCAGAGGCCCGGGGCCGGGGCGTGGGGTGGCTATTGCTCGACACATGCATGGGATTCGCGCGCGAGGCGGGCTACCGGCGCATGGAGCTTTGGACCCATGCCGAGCATCGTGCGGCCTGTGCGCTCTATGCCAAAGCGGGGTTTGCGCGGCTCTCTGCACGCCCGGTGCATTCCTTTGGCGTGGATCTGACGGAGGAGAACTGGGGGATTGATTTGTAGGCAGGCGCCCCCCGTCCCCGGGGCCGCTTGCGCGACAAAACCTGCTTTTTGAGGCCGGATGCCTCTTGCAATCGTGTGAACGTGTTTGTAATCCACCCAACAGTGCCGCCTTAGCTCAGTTGGTTAGAGCGCTGGATTGTGGATCCAGAGGTCCCAGGTTCGAACCCCGGAGGCGGTACCATTTCTCCCCAACCTTGTGTGGTCAGATCGCTGTGTTAGCCGTGGCGCGTCTGGCAAAGCCTGTAGTGCAGGTCCGGCGCCAGTTTGGCGCGGGCTGTGGCGGCCATGTGCCAGGCGAGCGTCAGATTGCTCGACAGCACGGGCAGGCCAAGCTCTGCTTCGAGCGGGGCTATGACGTCCAGCGTTTTGAGGTTTGTGCAGGAGAGAAAGAGCGCCTCCGGCGTGCCTGTGGCCACGGCGTGTCTGGCGGCGTCGCACAGGCTCTCGGGCGTGATCCGCGCGACATTCCGCTCGATCCGCTCGCCGAAGGACACGGCCTCGGTCACCGTGATGCCGTCTGCCTCGAAGGCTGTGCAAAGCGGCTGGGCAACGCTTGGGATGTAGGGTGAGACGATCGCGACCCGGCGCGCGTTGAGCGCTGCGAGCGCGGCTCGCGTTGCGGTGAGCGGGTTGGTGACAGCGCGTGCTGTGCAGCCTGCGCGCACCTGCTCCGCAACCCGCGTTGCCCCAATGAGCGTCGTGCCAGATGTGCAGGCATAGCCCACCGCGTCAAAGGTGGTGTCTGGCAGGAGCGCGGCACTGGCGTTCAGCGCGGCATCCATCCGGGCAATGCTTTGCGGGGTCAGCTCTGCGCCAGAGGGAATGCGGCTGACCTGAAGCGAGATGGCCTGTGGCGCAAAGAGCCTGCGGAAATCATCCTCGATGGTCTCATCCACCTGCAGGACAATGAGCCCCAGCCGGGGCGTCTGGCCTTCCGGCAGAAGCGTATAGGCCAGAGGTCCGCTCATCTGCGGCGCGCTTTCGTCAGGCTGGAGAAGGCCACAGCGGCGATCACAATCGCACCCACGAGGATCTCGCGGATATAGCTGTCGACCGACATCTGCGTGAGCCCATTGTCCAAAACGCCCAGAATGAGCACGCCCACAAGCGTATAGGCCACGCGCGGCTCGCCTTCCTCGCTCATCGTCATGCCCAGAAAGACAGCAGCAATCGCATCCAGCATCAGCCCGCTGCCTTGGGTCGGGTTGGCCGAGGCCACGCGGCTGGCATACATGAGGCCTGCGATGGCCGCGCCCACACCGGCCAACGCGAAAGCCGTCAAACGGTTGCGCCGCACGCGCACGCCCGCCAGCCGCGCGGCTTCGGCATTGCCGCCAATGGCATAGAGCCTGCGCCCAAAGCTCGTCTGCTCCAGAACAACCCAGACCAGCACCAGCCCCGCCAGCATGATCAGCGTCAGGTAGGGCAGCTTGAGCCCCGCGAGGCCCAGGCTCTCAAGCGGAATGCCATCGCGGGCAAAGCCCGAAAAGCTGCGCGGGATATCGCGGCCAAAGATCGTCTTTCCGCCAGAGATCAGGAAGGCCAACCCGGAAAACATCGTGAGCGTGCCCAGCGTGGCCACGAAGGGCAGAATGCCCACGTAGGCCACCAGAAATCCGTTGAAGAGCCCCCCGGCGAGCCCGATCAGAAGCGCCGCTGCGATGCCTGCCGACACCGGATAGCCAGCCGCAAAAAGCACCGCCGCGACAACCCCCGCGAGCGAGGCCATGGAGCCCACGGAGAGGTCAAAATCGTTCATCACCATCACCAGCGTCATGGCAAAAGCCACAACGGCCAACATGCTGATTTGCTGGGAGATATTGATGAGATTGCGCGGGGTCAGAAAGGTCTCGGGCAGGTTGATCGCAAAAAAGAGGCAGATCAGGGCAAAGCCTGCCAGAGAGCCATAGCGGCGCAGGACACGGATCATGAGGCTTGGCTTTCGTCAAAGGGCGCGTAGCTGCGCGCCAGAAGGTCTGCGGGCGTCAGGCCTGCGCTGGGCAAGAGCGCGCTTTGGCGCCCGTCTTGGAGGATCAAAACACGATGGCTCAGCGCGATGAGCTCCGGCAGGTCAGAGGAGGTCAGCACGATGGCACAGCCCTGAGCGGCCAGGCGGCGCAGAAGCGCGTGAATTTCGAATTTCGCGCCAACATCCACGCCGCGCGTGGGCTCATCCAGTAGCAAGAGGCGTGGTCGGACAGACAGCGCGCGCGCCAAAACGACCTTCTGCTGATTGCCGCCCGAGAGCTGGTAGACCGGCTGGCGAAGGTCTTCGAACTTCAGCCCGACATCGGCCACAAGGGCGGCGGCATCGCGCCGCTCTTGCTTGCGGTCTCTCCAGCCCAGGGGGCCGGCATGGGCGGGGATTTGTGCGAGCCCCACATTGTCGCGGATCGATTGTTTGAGCAAAAGCGCCTGCGTGCGCCGCTCGCGCGGGACATAGGCAATGCCCCGTGTCCAGGCCTCGGAGACATCGCCCGGAGGCGGGCTGTTCTCGATGTGCAAGGTGCCGCCCGTGACGCGCTCCAGACCACAGAGCATATGCAGCAATGCGCCCTGACCCGCGCGGGCGAGCCCGCCGATGCCCAGAATATCGCCGGGGCGGATCTCAAAATCGAGATGTGAGAGGCGCTGTGTGCAGGTGCCACGGGCCGTTACGAGGGCCGTCACGAGGGGGACAGGGCCGTCCGGGTGCGGCGTGTTTGCGGCTTCAACGGTTTGGGGGGCCAGGCTGCGCCCGATCATGGCAGTGATCAGCGCGTCCTGCCGGGTCTCTGCCGTGGCCGCGCTCATGACAGGCGCGCCATCGCGCAGCACGCTGACCTGATCACTGAGAGCCATGACCTCCGCCATGCGATGCGACACATAAAGCACCGCGACGCCGCGCGCGCGCAGCGTCTTGATCGCGGCAAAGAGCCGGGCGCTGTCCGCCTCCGACAGGGCGGCGGTGGGCTCGTCAAAGACATAGAGACAGCCCGCGTCGTCGGTCAGCGCGGAGGCAATCCGCATGAGCATCTGATCGCCGGTGCTTAGCGTCGCAGCCTGCACGGCGGGATCGATGTGGTGCACATCGAGGCGCGCCAGCGCGTCGCGGGCTTTCGCATGCAGCACCGGCCAGTCAATCAAGGCGCCAAAGCGCCGGGGATAGGGTTGCCCGAGGAAAATGTTTTCGGCCACGGAGAGCTGCGGGACGATGTCGAGCTCCTGATGGATAAAGCGAAAGCCCGCGCGCTTGGCGTCTTCCGCACTGTTGAGCGCAACAGGCGCGCCGTTGATCCGCAAATACAGCTGGTCCGCCCGCGTCAGCCCGGCCAAGACCTTGATCAGCGTTGATTTTCCGGCGCCGTTCTCGCCCATCAGCGCATGGACCTCGCCCCCGCGCAGGCTGAGCGAGACATCGCGGAGCGCGCGGGTCTTGCCGAAGGCTTTGCTGGCCTTGGAGATATCGATCTGCAGGGGCTGAGGCATCGTGTTTTGGGGCGGCCCAGTGTGTCAGTGTTTTTGTCAGGGCTGCCCGCGTGATCATTCAGCGGCGTTGGACTGAGTGACCAGAACCGTGGGCACGTAAATCACGGAGGCGCGGATCTCTTCGCCCTTGATGGCGCGCAGGGTCTCGGCCGCGGCGCGCCCGCCGATACCTGCGAAATCCTGCGCCACGGAGGCTTCGAAATTGCCACCTGCGGCAATGGCATCGCGCGCTTGCGGATTGGCGTCGATGCCCACGATGACGATGCCTTCGCCGCTGCGGCCTGCATCCTCAATGGCCTGCATGGCGCCGAGCGCGGGCTGGTCCCAGGCCGCCCAGACGGCGGAGATGCTGCCGGGTTCGGGGTTGGCGGCGAGGATCGCATCCATTTTCGCGCGGCTGTCTGCAATGCCGCCGTCCTGTACGTCGGGTGTGATCCGGTCGACGATCTCGATATCGGGATGGTTGCCAAAGACAGCGTCGGCAATCACGCCCCGGATTTGCACCGGCGGGAAGGCATCAAAGACAAACATGACCACGCGCCCTGCGCCGCCCAGACGGTTGGCCACATAGACGGAGGTCTCTGCGGCCATGGCGTAGCCGTTGGAGGTCACGTTGGTGGCCAGCATCGGATGCGCGCCGCTGTCCATGCCGATGACGGGGATGCCCGCCTCCTGGGCCACTTCGAGCCCGGCCTCGATCTGGGCCGGGTCCACGTTGATGACGATGGCATCGACGCCTGCGGCCACGGCATCCTCGATCCGGCTGATCACGGCGGCGACGTCTCCCGCGGTATCAATCACATTGGGCTCCACGCCCATGGCGCCCGCGGCCTCGGTGAAGCCTTCGATGATGGCCTGGCTGCCCGGCTGTGCGAGATAGGGGGTGATAACGGTGATGTTTTGGGCGAGAGCGGCGCTGACGGACAGGGTCAGCGCTGTGGCGGCAGCGGCGAGACGCGTAGGTGTGAACATGGATCCTCCCAAGGATGTCGTTTGGTTTGCGCGAAGGTGAACATGGCCTCGGGGGGAGGTGCAAGGTCAAATCCCCTGTGCCGGGGCCAGCGCACCTCACAGCCGTGGGCGCGGCAAGGCTGTCAGGCGGTCATTGACCGGGGCCAGCCGCGTGGTCAGGTCCTCGAAGATCGCAAATTGCGCGTCATAGAGCGGGGCCAGTGCCGGGTCGGGTCTGTAGGTCTTGTCGATATGCATGAGCTCGTCGAGCGCGCTGGCAAGATCGGGGGCTTGCCCGGTGGCGGCGCGGGCGATGGCTGCGGCGCCCAGAAGGCCGGGATCGGTCACGGCGAGACGGTGCAGCGTGCGGCCCAGCACATTGGCGCGGATCTGGTTCCAGACATCGGAGCGAAAGCCCCCGCCGCCGCAAATCAGCTCGGTACTTTGCACCTGCGCCGAGCGCTCCAGCGCGTTGAGCAGCAGCCGCACCGAGAAGGCCACGCCCTCATAGACGCTGCGCGCGAGATCAGCGGCATCACTCGTCTGATCAATCCCGAGGAAGGCGCCACGGGCGTTGGCGTTCCAGAGCGGTGCGCGCTCGCCTTGCAAATGCGGCAGGAACAGCGGCGCGGGCTTGTCGGGCGGAGAGGCTGCGGCCCGTTGGCTCATTTGCTCCGGGCTGATCCCGTTGAGATCGGCCCACCACATCTGCGCCGCGCCGCCGGCCTGGGTGGGGCCTGCATGCATGCGCAGCCCGTCGCTTTCGGCAAACACAATGACGCCGGGCGTCGGATGCACGGCCTCTGACGTGATGCCGAGAATTTCGCTTGTTCCACTGAGATAGGACGCCGCGCCCTCTCTGTGCCCGCCGCAACCCAGCAGGCCGACCCAGCCATCCATCGTGCCATTGGCCACGGGGATGTCTTGCGCCGGACCCTGCCGCACACGACCAGCCAGCGCGCTCAGGGGCTTGAGGGGCGCCATCCGGTCCGCCGCGCCCGCCACCAGACCGAGGACTTCGGGGATATGGCGATGGGCCAAATCGACGAGCCCGATATTGGACAGCGGATCGCTTACGACCGCACCTGTCATGTGCCACAGGCACAGATCCTTGGGCAGCAGCACATAGCGCGTCTTGTCCCAGATCTCGGGGTGGTGGCGCTGCATCCACAGCATGCGGGCCAGCGCATGGCTGGCATCAATGGGCATTGGCGCGCCCCACCATTCCAGACGTTGCGCCTCGCTGATCTGCGCATCGAGCTCCGCCGCCTCAGCCGCGGCCCGCCCGTCCTGCCAGACGATGGCAGGCGCGAGCGGGGTGCCCTCGGCATCCACGAAAACATGGGTGTTGACCTGAGACGTCAGCCCGATACCGCCCACGCCGGGCATCAGGGGGGTGAAGCGCGCGAGCGCCGCGTCAATCGCACGGGTCCAATCCCTCGCATCCTGCTCGACGCAGGCGCTCTCAGGGCGCTGGGTGTCATGGGGTTGATGCAGCCTGTCGAGCACGGTCCCGTCGGGCCCAAAGACCGCCGCTTTCACGGCCGTGGTCCCCACATCAATGCCAATCAACTTTGTGCCTGCCATGTCCGTCTGCCTCCCTCATGCTGAGAGCCATCTGACGGGCTTTGCGCGCGCAGCGCAAGCCTTGGGGCAGGGGGGGGCGGCTGGGGGCAGCTAGAGCAGGGCTGTAACCCGGTTCTTGAAATGGCAAAAGCTCAAGGGCTTTGGCAAAAAGTCCTGAAATCCGGATGAGGCCATACGGTGATAATCTTCCGGCTGGCTGCATGCGGTATAGGCAATGAGCGGGATGCGGCAATGCTCGGACAGATGACGGGCCAGCGCAAAGCTCTCGCCGTCGGGCAACATCAGGTCAAAAAACAACACATCATAGGTGCCGTTTACGATCTCATCGCTCAGATCAATGGCCTCAGCGATGCATCTGACCCAATGGGCCTCAGGCAAATCCATCAGCCCCAGGTATTCCTGCAGCAGGAACGCGTTCATCTCATTGTCCTCCAGCAACAGCGACGACAGGCCGGGCTGGGTCAGCATCTGTTTGACATCGCTCACATGGGCAATGGGGACGTCGGGGGGCTGGGATCGGTGCATTTCTCGTTGGAGATCGTGCGGCTCATACAGATCCGACATTGAAAGTTCTCCTTAAGGTTGCGTTCGATGGTTAACAGATGCGCTTCAAGTGCTAACAAAGTGTTAACCCCCTGTGCGCAGCGCAGCGTGCAGGGGGGTTTTGTGGTTTTTTGGACTGGGAAATCCTCGAAATCGTCCTCCGAATACGTATTGCATGGGGGCAAGATGCTGAAATTAAACATTTATTCCAGAATCAGCTAGTGGTGTTGGCGTTTTTGCTCTGGCCTGCGCCCCGTTGCGCATGGCCGTTTGCCTTGTACCTTTGCGGTAAATTGATACCGAATCACGGTGAGGGAACAGGCGTCTTGCAGCCTTGGACGCAATAGTCTTTTAATCAGTCTTAAGGCGCGTGCGGCTCACCGAAGGGTTGCGCGAGGCCTCTTGCCGGTATCAGCGCGTGATGGCCACGCGCTGGGTCATCTCGCCGCTCAGACGATCAAAAATCAGGATCTCATCGGCGTCCGTGACAATCGCGTACCAGGCCTCGCCTTGCGTGAAGGCCAAGGCCCGGGCGCCGTCGGGCAGTGCGATGGACGCAGGCAGGACAGGGCTTTGATCACCGAGGCGCATGACAAGCAGGCCAACCACCGTTACAACGCCCACGATCATCACGGCGGTCAGAACCGTCACGAGCGTTTTGAGCAGCTTCAGGCTGCCCGGTAATTCAGGGGTCTCGTCGTCCATGCCAACCCTCCGGTTCGAAATCGGGCCCACGCCGCCCGCGCGCCTTGATAAGGCGCTGGCGCGCGATGTGCCAGAGGCGGCCGCGCTTTCGCGCACCCGGCTCGCCAAATTGTTGGACGCAGGCGCAGTGCGCGTCGATGGAATCGTTGCGGACAATCCCAAGGCCCCTGTTGCGCCCGGTGCGCAGGTCGAGGTCGAGATTGCCGAGGCGCGCGAGAGCCATATGGCGCCGGAGCCCATCCCGCTGGATGTGATTTTTGAGGATGACGATCTCGTTGTGGTCAACAAGCCTGCCGGGATGGTCGTGCATCCCGCACCGGGCACACCCTCTGGCACCTTGGTCAATGCGCTTTTGCACCATTGCGGCGCCGCGCTTTCCGGTGTGGGCGGCGAGAAACGGCCCGGCATTGTGCACCGGATCGACAAGGAAACCTCGGGGCTCTTGGTTGTCGCGAAATCAGACGCGGCGCATCACGGGTTGGCCGCGCAATTTGAAAAACACACTGCGCGGCGGCGTTATCTGGCCCTCGTGCACGGCGTGCCGGATCCGGCGGACCCCCGGCTGCGCGGTGTGCGCGGGGCGTCGTTTGAGACAGGCTCGGTTCTGAAACTGACCACGGGTCTGGACCGACACCGGACAGACAGGCAGCGACAGGCGGTGCGGTTTGAAGGTGGGCGTCATGCGGTAACACGGGCGCGCACGATCGAGGCTTTCGGCGCGCCGCCCTGTCTGGCTCTCATGGAATGCTGGCTGGAGACGGGCCGGACCCATCAGATCCGGGTGCATATGGCCCATGCAGGCCACGGTCTTGTGGGCGATCCGACCTATGGCGGCTCACGCAAACTGCCTCAGAAGGCGCTCTCGGAGGCCGCGCGCGCCGGGGTATCTGCCTTTGCCCGTCAGGCTCTGCATGCGGCCAATTTGGGATTTTGTCATCCTGTGAGCGGTGTGGAGCATGATTTTGAGGCGCCGTTGCCGCCTGACATGCAAGCGCTTCTGGGTCTTTTGCGCGGCTGAATGACAGACGCCAGCCCCGGGGCTGGCGTCTGTCATTCATGCCATGTCGTGTGGGTTCACGCGGTGGCCAGCCCTGCATTGCGGAAGACCTGACGGCGCAGAATGTGATCAAGCGACAAGGCGCCAGCTCCTTTCACGACAAGTACGAGAAGCAGGAAGATCCAAAGCGCGCGCTGATCAAGGATCACGCCTGCGGGGTTGCCATCAAAGAAGGCGCCCAGCGTTTCGGAATGCGCAATGCCGCCGTGGCCGTAGAGATCTGTCAGCGATTGCACGACGACAAAGCCGATCATGCCCAGCGAGGCCAGCCGCGTCATCAACCCGATGACGATCAGGATGGGCAGGACAAATTCGGTCACTGTTCCCGCGGTGACAACCGCCCAGTGATAAAAGCCCAACTGGCTCACATCAAAGCCCACGGCTTCCATTTGCTTGGGGAAAATCTGCGCATAAGCGCCCAGCGAGGGATTGAAGATGCCAAAGATGCCATCGCCCAGTTTCGTCAGTCCGGAATTCCAGAAGTAGACGAACAGCACGCCCGCGAAGATGGCGCGCGCCAGAATTGGCAGCAGGCCTTCGAGCGACTTTTCGAGCGAGGAGAAGAGCGCGGTGTAGAATTGGGCAAAGGGGGTCATGTGTCAGATCCTTGCAGGGCGGAATTGGCAATAAGCAGTGTGAGGATGGCGGACAGATCGAAGCTCTCGCTGGCGGCGAGACCGGCCTCATAGGCCGCCTCGAGCGTGGTCCCGGCGCGCAGGGCGCTCAGGAAGGCATGGCCGCCGGGGGGCAGCACGTGGGGTTCGGGATCAAACTCGGCTCGCAGGATCACGACATCCTGCCCACCGCCCGAGGGTTTCGGCCCGCCTGCCATGTTGAACGCCCAAAGTGCATGGATGGGCCAGGGTGACGAGAGCAGGCGCACGGAAGGCGCGAGGCTCAGACGCATCTGCATGAGCGCCTCCGGCGCGACGGCCAGCGCATTGGGATCAAGGGGCTGATGATCGGCTGCGTGATAGCTTTCGCGCAGGGCGAATTCGAGCCGTGCCACAGCGCCCAGATAGGGGTATTTCGCCAAGGGTTCGAAACCATCGAGAAAATCGCCGAACGCCGCGCCATAGAGCATCATGCGCGCTGAGCTTGGGGGATGAGTACGCAGGTAAAGCCTTGCCAGACCGCGAAAATTCTCCTCACCCAACAGCTTTGCGATGGCGGGAAAGCCTGTCTCCAGAGCCTCGCTCAGCGATGCGGTGATATTGTTGCGATAGACATTGTAGCGCCGTCCGGCGGGGTTGCCGTCGCCATCGAGAAGGCCCTCGGGGATCGCCAGCTCGGGATCGAGCAGGGCCGCGCGGAAGGGCGCCTCAACGCTCATGCCCGCGCCTGCGTGGGCAGGGACGTCAGCGCGCGTTCAGCCCGGTGGGCCTCATCGGCCAGCACAGACCAATCGGGCACATCATTGTCCCACTCGACAAGCAGCGGGCGCGGCCCGCATTGCTCCAGCGTATAATCAAGCAGTGCCCAGACAGGCTCCGCGACTTCGGCGCCATGGGCGTCAATCAAGAGCGGTTGGCCATGATCGTCGTGGTCTTCTTCATGGCCCGCGAGATGGATCTCACCCACACGGTGTAATGGAAAGGCGTCGATATAGCTTTGGGGCGAAAACCCGAGATTGGTGGCGGAGACAAAGACATTGTTGACGTCGAGCAGCAGCCCGCAGCCCGTGCGCCGTGCGATCTCATCCAAAAAGGCAGGTTCCTCCCAGGTGCTTTCTTCAAACGCGAGATAGGAAGAGGGATTTTCCAGCAGCATTTGCCGCCCAATGGCCTCTTGCACTTCCTCCACATGATCGCAGACGCGCTGCAAGGTGGCGTCGGTATAAGGCAGGGGCAGCAGATCGTTCATGAAATGGCTGTCATGGGTCGACCAGGCGAGATGTTCGGAAAAGCTGGCCGGATTGGCCCAGCTGACGAGATGCTTGAGCCGGGCGACATGTTCGGGATCGAGACGCTCCGCGCCCCCGATGGAAGCGCCAACGCCATGGATCGACAGGGGAAACCGCTCGGCCAGATGGCGCAGCTGCGCAATGGGGCGGCCGCCATCGCCCATGTAATTCTCCGCATGCACTTCAAACCACGCCACGGGCGCAGGATTGTTCAGAATGTCAGTCCAGTGCTGCGGCTTGTAGCCCACACCGGGCAGGGGCGGCAGCGCTTCAGAACGGGGGGCAACATCATACATGGCAGACATCGTCTCAGCTTAGTGGAAAGAGCGAAGCCTGTCTCGGGGATAAGGAGACAGGCTTCTGGGTGGCTGCGGCGCATCGGGATACGCCACAGCAATCGGGTCAAAGGGCCCGGCCTTAGCCTTGGGGCAGGTCACGGTCCAGCTCTTCGAGCGAACCCATGCGTGCTTTGCCGTCGGCCATTGCAGGCAGCTCGATGTCGGCGCATGTGCCTGCGTCAACCAGCGTCCATGCGTTGCCTTGGTAGTCCACTGTGGAGGAACCGGCGCATGTTGTGCCGGGGCCCGCTGCACAATCGTTTTGGCCTGCGAGCGAAACGCCGAAGCACTTTTCCTTGGCTTGCGCAGTGGCTGTCGTTGTGTGGGACACCAGAGCAGCAGCAACGGCACCAGCGACAGCAGCGGATTTAACAAGTTTCGACATGAGTGTTTTCCCTTTTAGGTCAGAAATCGATGCCGCCGTGATTGGCGACTGAAAACAGATTAGGGGCGAAGTGACGCAATGCGCTACTCACGGGCACGTGCATCACGCGGCCGTGTGTCGCTTTGAGAGTTTTGTGAGGCGGGATCGCCGGTTTTTGGGGATTTTCCCGCCATTTTCGGGCTCTGGAGGCGCAAATGGCGATACGTTTGAAAGGTTTTTCGGATCAATTGTTACAATTTGTGTCACGCCCGAGCTGCTCTTGGCGCCCAGCTCACGCAACCGGGCGGGCATGTTACAAACGCGCAGCGGCGCTCAATCGTCCATCATCCACAGATCAGAGACGGTGAGCACGCGGGAGAGCACATCGGGAGGTGTAGTCGCCGCGACATCTATAATGTCGTTGAGCATCGCGATCCGGTAATGCAGCAGCGGTTCGTCCAGAAGTTTGTCAGCCAGCGTTTCGTCTTTCAGGAACCTCAGAAAGCGCGAGTCGGTGTAGCGCCGGAGCGGGGTGCTGAAATCCTCATGATCTTCGGGAACGTGCAGGCCCTCGTCGTAATGGGCATGCATGACGACGGATGTGAAGCGAATCTCGTAGCGGCGACAGCCGGGGCGCACAACGATGGCGCGGCTCCCGCTGAGAACGGCATCAAGCTCTGGCAGGCCTGTATCCGGGGCTTGCTCTTCGTCATCAACCCGCGTGCCATCGGCCCACAGGACCAGCTCACCGCTGCCGGATGCGATTTCCATGCCCGCGAAGGCAAGCCCGTTTTCCCGCGCGAGGCGTGCCGCGGCGGCGGCGCCTTTGAGCGTCACGCCACCTGATCGGGGGGCAAGGCGGATTGGCCCAGCTCCGTCACGATCTCATCCAGCGCCGCCACGGCGGTTTGCTTTTCACCCAGGCGGCGTACCGTCACCGTGCGATCCGCCACCTCGCGGTGACCAATGGCCAGAATGACCGGAATCTTGCCGAGGCTGTGCTCGCGCACTTTGTAATTGATCTTCTCATTGCGAATGTCAGCTTCCGCACGCACGCCCGCTGCGGTCAGCGCGGCCACGACCTCATGCACATAGTCATCGGCCTCCGAGACGATGGAGGCCACAACAACCTGGCGCGGGGCCAGCCAGAAGGGAAGTTTGCCCGCGTGGCTTTCGATCAGGATTCCGATGAAGCGTTCAAAAGAGCCCAGCGTGGCGCGGTGCAGCATGACGGGACGATGCTTCGCCCCGTCAGAACCGATATAGGTGGCGTCGAGCCGCTCGGGGAGGACGAAATCCACCTGATGGGTGCCGCATTGCCAATCGCGGCCAATGGCATCGGTCAGAACAAATTCCAGCTTGGGGCCGTAGAAGGCGCCCTCGCCGGGGTTCAGCTCGAACTCGCAACCTGCGGCAAGCGTGGCCGCCTTGAGGGCGTCTTCGGCTTTGTCCCAGACCTCATCGGAGCCCGCACGTTTTTCGGGGCGGTCTGAGAATTTGACCTTGAAGCTGTCAAAGCCGAGGTCGCGGTAGACTTCGCCGAGGAAGTCGATAAAGCGTTTTGTTTCATCTTCGATCTGATCCTCTCTGCAGAAAATATGGCCATCATCCTGGGTGAATCCGCGTACGCGCATGATCCCGTGAAGGGCCCCGGAAGGTTCATATCTATTGCACGAACCGAATTCGGCCATACGCAATGGAAGATCGCGGTAAGATTTTAAGCCTTGGTTAAAAATTTGCACATGGCAGGGGCAGTTCATCGGTTTGAGCGCATTGACCGCTTTTTCGCGAGCGTGGTCTTCGTCCACTTCGACGATGAACATGTGCTCTTGATACTTGTCCCAGTGGCCCGACGCCTCCCACAAACGCCGGTCGACGACTTGCGGTGTATTCACCTCGACATAGCCGCCCTTGGTCTGCATGCGGCGCATGTAATCCTGCAGGCCGGTGTAGATGCGCCAGCCGTTGGGGTGCCAGAAGATCTGGCCCGGCGCTTCTTCCTGCATGTGAAAGAGGTTCATCTCACGACCCAGCTTGCGGTGATCGCGTTTGGCGGCTTCCTCCAGCATGTTGAGATGCTTGCGCAGCGCCTCTTTGTTGAGGAAGGCCACGCCGTAGATCCGTTGCAGCATGGCGCGATCACTGTCGCCGCGCCAATAGGCGCCCGCCACGGACATGAGCTTGAACGCATCGGCCGGCACCTGACCGGTGTGTTGCAGATGCGGGCCGCGGCAGAGATCCTGCCAATCCCCATGCCAATACATGCGCAGCGGCTCATCGCCGGGGATCGCGTCAATCAGTTCGACCTTGTAGGGCTCGCCATTGTCCTCATAATGCTTGATCGCCCGGGCCCGATCCCAGACTTCGGTGGTCACGGGCTCGCGCTTGTTGATGATCTCGCGCATTTTCTTTTCGATGGTGCCAAGGTCTTCGGGTGTGAAGGGCTCGGCGCGGTCAAAGTCATAATACCAGCCATGTTCGATCACCGGGCCGATGGTGACCTTCACATCCGGCCAGATTTCCTGAACTGCGCGCGCCATAATGTGCGCCAGATCGTGGCGCACCAGTTCAAGCGCCTGCGCCTCGTCTTTCAACGTGTGCAGCGCAAAGCTTGCATCGGCTGTGATAGGCCATTGCAGATCGTGATGCGCGCCGTTGACTGTCGCGGAGATGGCTTTCTTGCCCAGCGAAGTGGAGATGTCGGATGCGACCTCAGCAGGCGTGATGCCTGCGGGGTAGCTGCGCGCATTGCCATCGGGAAGGGTAAGGGTGATCTGGGCCATGGATATGGGCCTCCTCGTCATTTTGGCGCCTACGAAACGCCCGGTTGCGATTATGTGGTTCTTGACGGGGTTTTCGCGCCGAGGCCCGGGGAAGTCAACCTTTGGCGCTGTATACAAAGGTATGCTCTATATCCGACATTTTTGTATTCAAATCCGACCTTTAGGGCTTGATTGCTGCGCTGCATCGGTTATTTAGTTTCGCATAAGAAACACTAGGAGTAACAATGATGCCCAGCCCAAACCGCAATATCGAGTTGTCGGTGGAAGACATGGAACTGATCGAATCCGCTCTTCGGGCGCGCAAGGCAGCACGCGCGTCAGATGATGCACGTTGTGACGAAGCGCGGGAAATCCATGAGTTGTTGGGCCGCCTGCATAACCAGAAGGTGTTCTACCGCCCAAGCTCGGCGCCCTACGTCAGCGGCTGACACCCGACCTTCCGATGACCCTTGACCGGCCCGCTCCTGCGGGCCGTTGTCGTTTTGGTTCCAACCATACCCGTCCCGCCGGGATCTGACCCAACGATGCAATTGCACCCGCCCCGCGCCTGCGCCACATTGCGCGCAAGAGGGAGGACAGCGTTGTGCCAGACATGTTTGCAGGTCCAGACGGACGCCAGATCGCGTATCATTTCACACCCGGGTCCGGCCCGGTCGTGGTTTTTCTGGGTGGGTTCAAATCCGATATGGAGGGCTCCAAGGCGCTGTTTCTTGAAGAGTGGGCCAAAGCGCGCGGTCAGGCGTATTTGCGGTTTGACTATTCCGGTCATGGCCAATCCTCGGAAGCCTTCACCGATGGATGCATTGGAGATTGGGCCGCCGATGCCGAAGCGCTGATCCGGGCCAAAGCGCCGGGGGCCAAAGTCCTCGTGGGCTCCTCCATGGGCGGTTGGATCTCTCTGCTCCTGAGCAAACGGCTGGAGGGCATTGTCGGGCTCGTCAACATCGCTGCGGCCCCGGATTTCACCGAAGATGGCTTCTGGGCCGGTTTTTCCGACAGCCAACGCCGTGCTGTCATGGAGGAGGGCTATTTTGATGTGCCCTCCGAATACGGCGATCCTTATCGCATTACACGGCGGTTGATCGAAGACGGGCGCAATCATCTGGTGCTGCGCAGCCCGCTCGTGCTGCCGTTCCCAGTACGCGGCTTGCAAGGCACCGAGGACAGCTCCGTCAGCACGCAGACAGCCCTGCGTTTGTTGGATCATGCCCAGTGTGCGGACATGACATTAACGCTCAAGACAGGCGCGGATCACTCGTTTTCCGCGCCAGATTGCCTGCCGCTGATCACGGCGGCCATTGAAGACGTGCTCCGGCACGATGCCGGGTCATGAAAACTGTGATGCGCTGGATGGGCCGGCTGGTTCTGCTGGTCCTTGCGGCCATCGCGGGTTTTGCCGCCCTCGCGCCCCGAGAACCCGTTGTGACGGAGGTCAGCTTTGATGCAGATGCCATCGGCGAGGATTTGGACGCCTATCTTGCGGCGCAGGAAGCGCGCTTTCCGGATATCACCCCGGGGACAGAGAAACGCGTGCTTTGGGCAGGAGAGCCGGGCCACCAGACCGATCTCGCCGTGCTCTATGTGCACGGGTTTTCAGCGACGTCGGAGGAAATCCGTCCTGTGCCGGACCGCGTTGCCGAGGCGCTGGGCGCGAACCTCGTGTTCACACGGCTGACAGGTCACGGGCGCAGCGGCGCGGCCATGGCAGACACGTCCCTGGAGGCCTGGATGAACGATCTGGCCGAAGCGCTGGCTGTGGCGCGTCGCGCGGGGCGAGAGGTGATCGTCCTCTCGACCTCCACCGGCGCGACGTTGGCCACGATCGGCGCGCTCGATCCAACTCTGCAAGAGGGGATCAAGGGGCAGGTGTTCATCTCGCCAAACTTTGGGATCAATTCGCCCGCTGCCGTGATCCTGACCTGGCCGGGGGTGCGCTGGTGGGGGCCGCTTGTTGCGGGGGCTGAGCGCAGCTTTACGCCGCAAAATGATGATCATGCCCGCTACTGGAGTACGCGCTATCCAACGGTCGCGCTCATGCCCATGGCCGCCGCCGTGCGCCACGCCCGCGCGCTTGATGTGAGCGCGATCACCCAGCCTTTGCTCGCTATGTTTTCGGATGAGGACCGTGTCGTGTCGCCTGACGCCACCCGCGCGGTGGCGACCTTGTGGGGCGGGGAGGTGAGACGCGAGATCGTGCGCCTGGGTGATGGAGATGATCCCTACAACCATGTGATCGCAGGCGACATTCTCAGCCCCGGGCAAACAGACAAGACCGTGACGGTGATCCTGGACTGGATCGCGGGGCTCTAGACGCCAACCTCCGGGCCAAGACAGAGCATGGGTTCGTCTGTGCGGCGCGCCTCATAAAGGACGCGGCCGCTCTCGCCCATGAAGGTCGCGATCAGGCCCTGGGCGCTGCGTTCGAACGTCCAGCATTGGGAGGTTTCGGGCCGGTCTTCATAGACAAAGCAGATCTGGCTTTCGGCGCCTTCGTACCAATAGCCTTCCTTGCATTGGCCATCGAGAAAGGACCAGCGCACGCGGCGGTTCTCGCGGTAGTCTTCTGCGCCATAGTCCTGACCTTGCGAGCCGAAATAAAGCGTCTTGCCAGTGGTGTAGGCTTCGAATTCCGCCGCCGACATGGCGGCTTCGCTGCTCTCAGTGCTGCACAGGAGCGCGATCGCCAGGGCGGGCAGGTATGTCGTCCATCGGGTCATGGGGCCAGTTTGGCAGAGGTCGTCTGCCGGGGCCAGTCCCTCTTGCGTGATCGAGGACCGCTTGCGGAATATCGCGTGCGCGTCGTCCGTCGGGGCCTTCGGCCTTCAGGCGCCATCGTTGCGCGCGGTGATCCATCAAGCGGCGCCAGATCGGCGGCACCAGTGCAATGACCGCCATGACCGGCAAAGACTGCGGCAATGTGGGCATCGTGTCCCGATCCAGCGCAAGCGCCGGAAAGGGGCGGGCGGGGTTCATGTGGTGGTCCGAGTGGCGTGGCGCGTTGAGCATCATGGCCGATGAATACCAGCGCGGCGCGTTCCAGCTGTGATGCGGGCCCACAGGCTCTGGTTTGCCATTGGCCAGAACCCGGCGGCGGAGCCCATAGTGCTGCACATAGTCCGACAGCATCAATTGCCATGCCGCGTAGGCGGAGAGAATTGCCAGAACCCCAACGCCAGACCATCCGCCAAGCGCAAACGCCAGCGCCAATGCCGTGGAGGACACCAGCGCATCGCTCAGAAACGGATGGCTCCACAGGCTGGGTTTGGGCTCCAGCTGCGCGCGGGCCGCGCTTTCGGCGGCCAGGCCTTCGGTATATTCGCCCACGGCGCAGCGCAGGGCAAAGGCCCAGAAGCCCTCACCGACACGCGCTGAATTGGGATCGCGATCTGTCGCGGCATGGACGTGATGCACGCGCAGATGCGCGCTGGCGTGGTGGCCATAAAGGATGCTCGCGTAGAGCGCGCGACCGAGTCTGCGTGTGCTGCGTAAGGGGCGATGGATCAGCTCATGGGCATTCGAATTTGACACCTGCCCAAACCAGAGCCCCGCGCCCGTCACGAGGAGCACCTTGTCGAGCATCGACAGCGCGGGGTTGCTGGACACAGCCCAGACCACCAGCGGCAAGAGCAACAAATGCGCAACGCCCAGGCCAATGCTCAGCCCGGCGCCGCTGGCCTCGTGCGTGTCGGGCATGGTTTTGTTGGCGATCTTGTCGAGGAAAAAGACCAGCACAGTGATGGACAAAACGCCCGCTGCAGCCCAGACGCCGCCCCACAGGGCACCCGCCGCCAGAAGGACGGCAGGCAGAAGCGACGCGATGGCAAACCAGATCATGGCGGGCGAATCTCTCCAAACTGCTCTCGAGCCTAGCAGATTTGTTCACAATCGGAGGTTAATGGCGCTTTTCGGCAACCTCGTGTCCTTCCCATGGCGCATCTAAGGCGCGCGTTGGGCGGTAAGTGTCGTTTTTGTCGCGGTGTCTGGCGATGCCCAGACTAGAATCTCCAAAAATGTGACGGAGGAGTTGCGCGCCATGGCTTTGGACGAACGCAAAGGCGTATGGAAGTCTGGTCGGGGTCGGGGTCGTGTTACGCCGAAGGGTCGTCAGTATGACGATTTGGCCTTGTCGGATGTTCGGGATCTTTTGGGGGATCGCCCGCGGCGTCGGGATTTGTTGATCGAGCATTTGCATCTTTTGCAGGACGCCCATGGCCATCTGTCGGCGGCGCATTTGCGGGCGTTGGCGGAGGAGATGCGGCTTTCGATGGCGGAAGTTTACGAGGTTGCAACCTTTTATGCGCATTTTGACGTGGTCAAGGAAGGCGAGGCGCCGCCGCCGGCCGTGACGATTCGAGTGTGTGACAGCCTGTCTTGTGAGCTTGCCGGGGCACAGGCGCTCAAGGCGGCTCTGGAAGAGGGTCTTGATCCAGATGAGGTGCGCGTGCTGCGTGCGCCGTGTATGGGGCGGTGTGATACCGCGCCGGTGCTCGAGCTGGGGCACCATCATATTGACCACGCGACGCCTGAGAAGGTGCAGACGGCCATCGCGTCGGGCCAGACCCATGCGCATGTGCCGCCCTATGAGGGGCTGGTGGCCTATGAGGCGACGGGTGGCTATGAGGCGCTCAAGGCGCTGCGGGCGGGCGGCGATTGGGAAGCGGTGCAGGACAAGGTGCTTGCATCGGGGCTGCGCGGGCTTGGCGGCGCGGGCTTCCCCTCGGGCAAGAAATGGGGCTTTGTGCGGGCCAATCCCGGTCCGCGCTACCTTGCGGTGAATGGCGATGAGGGGGAGCCGGGAACCTTCAAGGACCGTTACTACCTCGAGCGCACGCCGCATCTCTTCCTCGAAGGCATGCTGATCGCGGCCTGGGCGGTGGAAGCGGAGACCTGCTTCATCTACATGCGCGATGAATATCCGGCGGTGCTGCATATCCTCGCGACGGAAATTGCGGCGCTGGAGGAGGCCGGCCTGGTGGCGCCGGGGTATATCGATCTGCGGCGCGGCGCGGGCGCCTATATTTGCGGCGAAGAGAGCGCGATGATCGAGAGCATCGAGGGCAAGCGCGGCCTGCCGCGCCACCGCCCGCCGTTTGTGGCGCAAGTGGGTGTCTTCGGTCGTCCGACGCTGGTGCATAATGTCGAGACGCTGCACTGGGTGGCGCGGGTTTGCCGCGAGGGGCCTGAGGTGCTGAGTTCGGTGGAAAAGAACGGGCGCACCGGGCTCAGAAGCTACTCGATCTCGGGGCGTGTCCAGCAGCCCGGCGTCTATCTGCTGCCTGCGGGCTCGACGATCCTGGACCTGATCGAGGCGGCGGGCGGCATGGCGGAGGGCCATGTGTTCAAGGCCTATCAGCCGGGCGGGCCCTCAGCGGGGCTTTTGCCTGCGTCGATCAGTGACGTGCCGATGGATTTTGACACGCTGCAGGCCCATGGCACCTTCATCGGATCTGCCGCCATCGTGATCCTGAGCGATCAGGACAAGGCGCGCGATGCCGCGCTCAACATGCTGCGCTTCTTCGAGGATGAAAGCTGCGGGCAATGCACGCCCTGCCGCGTGGGCTGCGAGAAGGCGGTCAAACTGATGCAGGCGGACAGGTGGGATCAGGGGCTGCTCGAAGAGCTCAGCCAAGCCATGGTCGACGCCTCCATCTGCGGCCTCGGACAAGCCGCTCCAAACCCCATCCGACTCACTATCAAACACTTCAA
>NZ_JBNAGA010000004.1:0-97882 GCF_049800955.1 Primorskyibacter sp. S187A
GGGTGGCTTTCGCCGCCCGGCGCCGGGGTGCCCTGCCCGCCTCGGTCACCTTGCTGTGCAGAATTTCGAACTTTGTGTCGCTGTCGAGCTGGTCAAACCCCTCCGTGGCCAGGATACGGTCGGCCACCGCGACATTGCTTTTGACCGCCATCAGCTTCTTGAAGTCTTCCCAGCGGTCGCGCCCGATCTGCTTGGCGGGTCCGATCGCGGCGATGACATGGCCCGGCACGGTCCCCGCCACCGACAGCATGCGCGACAAGAGCGTGCCGTCGATGGTCAGCGCCTGCTGGATCACCTCCTTGGCCTGGCCGAGATCATGCAGGTTCCTGGCGAACAGCGCCTTCTCGATGAAGGAAAGATCGGCCCGGGCGGTGTTCTCCTGGCCCTGCGCCAGCACATGGGCGACATCGTCCATCTCCTTGACCACGGCGCGGACCGGACGTCCGAGCGCGCGCGCGACGCGGACCCGGCGATGCCCGAAGACGACCATGTAGCGATTGGCGGCCTCCGGATGCGGCCTAAGCAGGACCGGCGTGTCCTGTCCGCTTGAGGCGATTGACGCCTTCAACTCCTCGAAGGCCTCGTCATCGCCGCTGAGCCGGTCATTGACGAAGGAGGCATCGATCAGGGCGGGATCGATCTCGACGATGGTTTCGCCTTCGAGAAGGCGTTTGGAGTTTTCGGCGAGACTGTCGATCGAAACCTTCATGGATTTCGAGGCACCCCGCATCGCGTAGCTCGAGCGGCCCCCATCGACCGGCGGGTCTGTCGGCTGCCCGATCACGGATTTCAACAGGTCTTTTCTGGCCATGATGCCCTCCTTTCCGGCGCACGCGATCGCCCGTCTGCACGGCTGTCAAAACGCATCTGCACGGCTATCAAACTCATGGGCTGTCGCGCCCCCAGGCCTGATGCACGAGACCGGCGATCTCGTCGTTGACGGCGTTCAGAGAGGTGATCGCGCGGTCATAGGTCGACCGCACGAACTGCGCCCGCTCGACCTCGTAAAGCGTCTGCTTGGTGATCCCGGCATCCGAGATCGCCGTCGACTTCACCATCTGCGCTTCGAGCATCTGGTTGGGAAACATTGCCTGCAGGAAGCCGACCATCTGCTTTTGCGGCCCATCGGTGGGTTCGAACCGCGTGACGAGATAGCGGAACCATTTGAGCCGCATCTCGGCCCCGGCTTCGCGGATGGTGCGCAGGATACCACCCAGCATCAGAAGGAACTGGCTCATCGACATCACGTCGAGCATCTGGGGATGCACGGTGATCAGCACCGAACTCGAGGCTGTCAGTGCCGTTAGAGTCAGATATCCAAGCTGAGGCGGGCAATCGATCACCACCACGTCGTAGCGGTCTTCGACCTCTTCCAGCGCTTTTGAGATGCGGGTGAAGAAGGCGCGGCCTTCGGAGGGGTCGCGACTGGTGAGGGCCACCGGCGTGTCGTATTCGTATTCCTGCAGATCGAGGCTGGCCGGGACGATATCGAGGTTCGGGAAGTTCGTGGGCCGGATGACCGCGCTGATCGGCTGGCGTTCCGCATCATAGCGCAGAGTCTCGTAAAGCGAGGAAACAGAGTCTAATTCAGGCTGAATCCCGTGCAACGCGGTGAGCGAGGCCTGGGGATCGAGATCGACCGCCAGCACACGGTGGCCTTTGAGCGCCAGGTGCTGCGCTAGATGGGCGGCGGTCGTCGTCTTGCCGCTGCCGCCCTTGAAGTTGACGACGGAGATGACATGCAGCTCTTCGCCTTCGGTGCGGTGGGGCAGGTACCGCCGCTTGCCCGGACGGCCATGGGCATCGAGATAGGCGCGCAGCTCGAGCATTTGTGCTGCGGAATAGGATCGCCGCCCAGAGGCCGAGGTTTGTGGCTCCGGCCCTTTGCCCTCCAGATGAAGCTTCTTGATCGTCGACTGCGTGACGCCGAGGAAATAGGCCACCTCGGCGAGAGAAAACTGCCGCAGACCCTTCTGGGCATCGGGGGGGTATTGTTCCTGACGCAAGATATTGAGTCGATCGGAAATCAGTTCTCCTTGCTGGAGAATGATTTCATCGAAGGCCAACTCGCCTGTATCTTGCCGGAATGGTGCTGTCGCCATCCTGCCGCCTCGCCTAATATCGCTTTTATCGCGATTTCTTTCGTTAAACTGTGACTACCGCGGAAGTGGGTTATCCACAACGATTTTTTCAGCGGGCGGCAAAGCACTGCCGGATCATGGCACAGATCGGGGAGACCACAAGACACCGCAGATAGGGCAAAAGGGACCGCAATATCTGGTAGGGTGCAATGCCAGTCCAGTCCATACGTCTTTGCGAAGAAGGCGGCGGAATTACTATAGATGGTTGTTTTTAAACATATTTCTAGATTTGCACGGCTGTCAAGAAAGATAAATCACGATCCGAGCACAAGGGCCGTGGCGCCAGATGGCCGTTGCCTGCGACCACCCGTGCAGGCTTGTGCCACAATCACGGTCGTCTGCACGGAGCGCACCGGGGTCTCGCTCGGAGGATCCCGGCAAGAAACACCCCCAGCCCACCCATAGGGGAGAATCGGGCCCCGATTCTCAGGCCCAAGCCCGGGTGGGTTGGCCGGGTGTCCCGGCCAACCGCGGGCTCACGCGGCCTCTTTGGGGCCCCAGGGGATCACCGCCTGCAGGGTCGGGTCGTCCTGATGCGCCGCCTGGCCGAGATTGGCATTGAACCCGTAGTCCCGGATCGTCAGCGTGAAATAGTCCGCGCCGGTCTCCCGGTTCTGTTTGCGCCAGATGCCGCCGCATTCGACGAGACGGCCGCGGGGCGAGCGGCCGAGCACCCGGTGGGTGGGTGCCATCGGATTGTCGCTCGTCACGGGTTCCACAGAGATGTCGAGATCGAAGGTCAGGGTCGAGATCGACCCGGTGCCTTTGGCGGTGCCGATCTCGGCGGCGTCAAATTTGATGCAGTTCGGGGTCATTGCGTGTCTCCTTGTCTGGTGTTGCAATGCCGGTGACCAAAGCAGGGAGCCCTGGGGCAGCACCGCAGGCGCAGCGCAGCGGAGAAGGGCAGGGGGGCGCCCTTTTTGACCCGCGCGGAATGCCCGGCACGGGCAGGGGAAAAAGACGGGCCCCAACCTTTGCGGCTCCCGGGGTGCCCTGCCACCGGCGACGCTCAGCAACACCGGTCGGAGACGGGCCGGACCCCCGGACAACAACAGGTGCCCGCCACGATCAGCGCCAATGGCTTGGACAGGATCTGCGCCTCGGCAACGTATGTCGCCGGAACGCAAGGACAGCACGCCATCCCGCCTCTCACCCGGGAACTTGCTGGCCTGGCTCCGGCACCGGTCACCGCCATGGGTCCCATGCCGCAAACCTTGGAGGCCGCTGCACTCAGGCTTAGCCCCAGGCGATCCCGTGAGATACCAATCAGGGTTTCGGCACAGGTCGCAGCGGACAGGCCACCTGTCCGAGCGCCATGCCGGCGCACCGGGTGTCAGGCTCCCGCCCCGCCACATGGGCCACTGGGGGCGAGCCACTGGCCGCAACGGCGCGCCCCGGAGCTGCCACAGGCGGTCACTCCACGCCCCGCAGGCCCGACGCCCCCCCTGAGTGTCTCCCCGGCCCCTCCCGTCGCGCAGCGACCCCCGCGCGGGCAGCGCCGGTCCGGCGGCGGGGCAGGGGGCATTCCTCTGCCCCACCGCCGGACAATTTTGGGCCATCCCGTACCCGTGCTTGACCGAGCACAAAAAAAGACCCCGCCGGAGCGGGGCCAGGTGGTCTTCCCACGAAGGAAGGCTCAGAGGCAATCCGGGACCCAGATCGCCAGCTTGTCTTTCTGCTCGGAGGTCAGCCCCATGAGTTTCTGCGTGGTCGCATCGCCGATCAGCTTTTCCAGCTTCTCGGCCTTCTCCGCCTTCTTGAGTTTGCCGAAGGCCACCACGCGCGCGTCGCGGCTATCGCAGTCGAGAAAGGTGCAGAGCAGGTCGGTCAGCACCCCGGCGGAGACGCGCGAGAAGAAATTCTCCGCCGTGGGCGTCCAGTGGGCTCGAATATCGGCCTTGGCCTCGGCGGCGATGGCTGCAAAGAAACCTTCGTTCCCGGCCTGATCGGGCAGGGCGCGCGCGAAAGCTTCGGTCAGGACCGCGTTGCGGGCCTTCTTGCCGCTGGCCCGAAAGGCGGCGAAGGCCTCCTCCAGATCATCGACGCGGGTACCGGTCTGCCACGCGGCGGTCGGGTCGAGACCGTGATCAAGCCGCGGCTCGCGGTCAAACCCATCCTCGATGCTCGGGACGTTGTTGGGACGTCCGAGGCGCAGATCAAAGAGGCTTTCGAACGACCCGGAGGCTTCCGACAGGCCGAAGGCCAGAAGATCGAGCACAAGGTCCGGCTTGGCCAGAAGGGCCGATTGCACCGCCGCCAGCCGGATCGCTTGCATGTCGGCCCTCAGCTTCTGGGAGTAGGGGGATTTCGGCGCGGGGGCAGGGCGGTCGGGGGCTGTAAGAACGCCCGCCGCGAGGGCCGCATCCTTGTCTTCGGGGCGCACCAAACCAGCAGTGATCTCCACCTTACCCGATTGATTTACAAGGATAAGGCAACCGGAGACGCGCTTCTGGTCGTCGGTGTATGAGCCGTCGAGGGTGGATTGCAGATCGGCCAGCCGCGCCTCGCCGTCCGCGTCGAGCACACCCGCCTCGCACATCTCGGCAAGTTGGTCGTAATCCTCGGCCTCCGCGTCGCTCAGATCGCCCTCGACCGGGTAGAGCCGTGTCAGCTTGGCTTGGTCGATTTCATAGTAGTTGAGCCATGGCTCGCGCTTGGCCTCGGCCCAGAGCCAGCCCGCATCCGACACCAGCGCGGCACGGGCCGCCTCAAGCCGTTCGTCAAAGAGATCATCCAGCAGAGCCGGATCGGTGAAATAGACCGCCTGCGAAAACAGGTCCCGCGTGATCGCGCCGCTTGCGGCCTCATAGGCCTCTTGGCCGACAAAGAGCGCGCGGCGGTCACTGCCGGTCACCGCTTCGGGGGTGAGCGCGGATTTCAGTTGCGCCTCCGAGATCGGCTGCCCCTTGATCTGCTCGAGAAGGGTGAGCGTCAACGCCGCATCCTCCGACAATGTGAAGGCCTTGGCCGCGCCGAGGGTGATCTCGCCTGCCGCCAGCGCATCAATGACCGGAGCGGGCAAGGCGGCAAGGGCCAGCCGCTGATAAACGCGGGACTCGCTGGTGGCGAAGGCCAGCGCGATATCGGGCACCGTCGCGCCCTTGCCCGTCATCGCCCCGAAAGCGCGGATTTCATCCGCCGGGGTCAGGGCTTCACGCGCGGCATTTTCGGCATTGGCCCAGATGGCAGCTTCCTCGGCATCCTCGGTGATGCGCACCGGGACGGTGACCGGGGCAGGGGTTTCGGCCTCGGTGGCGATCTTCTGCAATGCCCGCAGGCGGCATCCGCCCGCGACGATCTCGACGCGGCCTTTCTTTGTGCGCAGGCCTGCAAGGTTCTGGATCAGTCCGAAGCGGGCGATGCTGGCTGCCAGCGTGTCGATATGGGCGTCCGAGACGCTCTTGCGCGGATTGAGGTCCGAGAGCGTGAGGGCGTCGAGCGGCACCAGTTCGATGCTGCCCGTGTCGGTGAGGATCGGGTCTTGCTTGGTCATGGGGAAGTCTCCTTGAGTTTGTGGGTGGGATGTGGCGCCTACCGCGCCGTGGCGGCGCAGGAGGACGATGGAAGGGGAAGAGCAGGGGAAGGCCCCCAAAAGACGCTCAGGGCGTCTCTGAGGCGCTGTCGGGTTACCACCAGCAGGAATAGACCACGGTCGATCCGGCCTGCATTTCGGCCCGCGCCCAAGCGCAGAAGTCCAGGTCGTAGGTGCGGCAGTCGGCAGCCTGTTCGTCCTGGAACTGGTGGCCGTAGAAAAAGCCGCCCTCGCACCGGGGCAGGGTGCCGTCGGTGACGGCCCGTTCCAGGCGGTCGATGTCCTCCGGCGCGAGGATCAACTCGCCGCAGTTGAGGTCGCTGGCCGAGAGGCCGGTGCGGGCGACATAGAGGGTTTCCATGAATGTCTGCAGCTTGGAATGCTTGCGCCAGACAAAGGCGGGCACTTCCCCTTCGTCTCCGCTTTCGGGTGTCTTGAGATAGGCATATTGATCGAGGCCCATGGTCTCGCTCCTTTCCTTCGTGGTTGGCGCGGCATGGGTTTCTTGTGCATTGGCCCATTGTCCGCCTTGGGCGCGGGCCATCCCGGTCTCTGACGTTCGGAAGACCCCCGCGTCTTCCGAAGGGCAGAGCAGGGAAGGGCGCAGCCCGACCTGCGGCCGGGCGGCGGCGGGACACAGGGGGCCGGAGCGGTGAAATCGGGAGGGACCCGGCGGCATCGACCGACGGGAGGCACCGGATTTCTCCGGCGGAGGCTGACGCGCCAGCGGCACCCGAGCCCCTGTTGGCGCCGTCGCCCGGATGTCAGGCGGAGGAAAAATGCAAAACCGTCGGGGGTGCCAAAGCAGAGCGACGGCACCCCCGTCGATTGACCGCGTGATCGCGGGCACGCCCGCGATTGCCTTTGTCTTGTGCCTGAAGGATCGTTACCCGGAAGGGCCGAGACAGTATTGGCTCCGGGGCATCTTGTGCCCTAGAGCCTGCCCAGCCGTGCGGTTGGCGGGCCAGTCAAGATGACAACGCCGCATGCGCCTAACCGAGCGTCAGCACCATGTTGTCGGACAGGGCCAGAGGTGGAATGTGCAGGTTCTCCGGCGCAGGCCCTTTGCGAATACGACCCGCGGTATCGTAGTGCGACCCGTGGCAGGGACAGAACCACCCTCCAAAATCGCCCGCGCCATCGCCAAGCGGGACACATCCCATATGCGTGCAGACACCGATCATCACCAGATAGGCGTCATGGCCCGGAATGGCGCGGTTCTCATCCCGCGCTGTGGCCACGCCGGGAAGATTGGGATTGCGCGCATCGGTGTCCGGCAAGGTGGAGACCGCCTCTTCACGCGCCTGGGCCATCTCCGCTTGCGTCCGGTGGCGAAAGAAGACGGGCTTTCCGCGCCAATTGACGGTCAGTTGCGTGCCTTCCGCGAGCCCGGAGATATCCACCGAGATAGTCGCCAGGGCGCGCACATCCGCCGATGGGTTCAATTGATTGATCAGCGGCCAGAGCGCCGCACCGGACGCGACCACGCCCGCGCCAGCAGTGGCATAATACAGGAAATCCCTGCGTTCAGTGTCGTCGGTGGCATCCATAGCACAGCGAGTGTGCAACCTTCCCGCCCCGGAACGTCAACGCGGGTTTTGTAATGTTTTGTCTGCAACGCGGGGGCTGGCGGAGGGAAACTGTGGCGGATCTTCAGCTCAATGGTGGGGCGGTTCGCCTTTTGCCATCATGAGGTGATGCTCCTGGTGATGCGCGCCGATGGTCATCAGCCCGAAGAACCCAAGACCCTGTATCTGGTCGGACTCGCCATCGACGAGGAGGGCGACGCCGTCCCCGAGATCCTCTGTCGTGACCTCCCAACCCGTCTCGGCTGCAAGGAACGGCGCATGGGCAGGCACCATGGCGCGAATGGCTTCGAGGACGCGCGGTGCCCCCCGGATTTCGAACCGGATACCGGCGGGCCGCACACTGCGGGTAACCTCGGCCTCCATCGTCAAAAGCTCCATGTCCACGAGATGTCGCCTGAGAGCCGCGATATCGACGTTTGCCCAATCGGTGTCGGGATCGGCGCGCAGGAGCGCCACGATCTCCGCCATGGCGGCAAAAGCGGATTGCCCGGTTTCCTGCGGACCCGGCATCGCATGCCCGGTCGCGGAATGGTTGTGCTGGGCCGCGACGGGTCCAGACAATGACAGGGCAAGCAGAAGAGCAACAAGGCGCATGGGGGGATCCTTTTGAACGGCACGATACCCGTTTTTCCTAGCACGCAGGCCTGCTCTAGGATATGATTTCAATCATATGCTGCCAGAGCCATACGACCTTCTCCCGAAATCTGCGCTTCGGCAGCAAACAATTGCGGCTGGCGACGTGCTCTTTCGACAGGGCGCACGGACCCGAGGCCTCTATGTGCTGAAGACCGGGCGTGTGCATCTCGAACGGGTTGGTCCGAATGGCGAGCGACTCATCATTCACCGGGCGGCACCGGGGACCAGCTTTGCCGAAGCCTCGGTCTTTTCGGAGCGCTATCATTGTGATGCCATCGTGATGGATGCAGGCGAGTTGATCCGGATCGACAAATCCGCGGTTCTCGCCGGCTTTGCGAACCCGGACTTTGCGCGGGCCTATGGACGCCAGGCGGCCCAACAGGTTCAGGCGCACCGGCAGATCATGGAAATTGTCGGCATCCGACGCGCCGAGGATCGGGTGATGGCGGGGATCGTCGCGGGTCTTCTAGATGGCACCGTCGTCGACTTTGCCGCGCGCCTCCAGCTGACGCATGAGGCGACCTACCGTGCGCTGCGGGCGCTTGTGGAAGCGGGTCGGGTCAACAACCCATCCCGCGGAACCTACCGATTGGCTTAGCTATGACTGGCAAAGACCGATGTCGCGCCATCGGGCCCGACAAGCAGCGTATCAAACGTATCGCCGGCACCGGGACCGCCCATGCCAGGGGAACTCATCGGCATACCCGGCACGCTCAGCCCGCGCGCCGCCGGTTGCTCTGAGAGAAGCCGGGCGATGTCTTCTGCCGGCACATGGCCCTCAATGAAGTAATCGCCCACCACAGCGGTGTGGCACCCGGCCAGTTCCGGCGCGATCTGGAGCTTGTCTTTCAGCGCATAGAGGGCGTCCTGACCGACATCCCGGGCCTCGACCTGAAACCCGGCCTGCCGGACATGATCGACCCACGCCGTGCAGCATCCGCAGGTCGGGGATTTCAGAACCTTGATGGACGGTGCGGTATCGGCCATCGCCGGGAGCGCGAGCGTCGCGGCAGCGCCGGTCAGCAGAAAGCTACGTCGTTTCATTCATCAATCCCTCTCTTCGGTATCTGGAATATTGGTCTTATCGGACTGGGAGTCGAGCGCCTGTTCGGACTGCGGTTTGCTATACCCGGACATATCGAGCGCATATCCGCTTGCGGGTCCCCGGATCGGCTGAACCAGCATTCTGTCGATCCACAAATCTCGCGTCGTCCGAAATTGCTCGATACCGATATCCATGCCGGTGTGACCCTTGGCGGGTTGCGCGATATAGGTTCCGAGAAGTCGATCCCACCAAGGCAGGTTGAACCCGTAGTTCGAGTTCGTTTCCCGCGGATCGACCGAGTGGTGGACGCGATGCATATCGGGGGTGACGACAATCCACCTCAGCCAGCGGTCGACGGACGGCGGCAGACTGATATTGGCGTGGTTGAACAGGGCCGTGGCGTTCAGGATCACCTCGAACAACAAAACCGCGACGGCCGGGGGTCCCAGGGCCGCGACAACCGCGAGCTTGAACACCATCGAGATCAGGATCTCGATTGGATGAAAGCGCAGGCCGGTCGTTGCATCGAATTCGAGGTCCGCATGATGCATGCGGTGCAGGCGCCAGAGCGCAGGAATGGCGTGAAACATGACATGCTGAAGGTAGATCGCGATATCGAGGAGAAGCATTGAGACGAGCACAGCTGCCCAGACGGGGACCTCCAAGGTGTTGAACAAACCCCAGCCTCGGTCTTCGGCGATAACGGCGAGGCCCACTGCCAGAATGGGAAAGGTCAGTCGCAGGATTGCCGTATCGATCACGACAAGCGCAAGATTGTTCGTCCATCGGATGACGCGCGGAATGTCACGCCGACGGCGGGGAGCGGCGATTTCCCATAGCGCCATGATGGCCAGCACGCTGAGGAAGGCGGCCAGTCGAAGTTCAGGTTCCGCGTTGAGAATGGCGTCAATCACTCGTTTTTCTCATGCATTGTCGATTCGATGTTTTCGTGGGCGTGCACATCCGATGATGAACCCTTTGCACCTTCAGAACCACCCGGTTGCGACCGCGTCACGTCCAAATCGTCCGCGTGGCGCTCGTCGAGGCAATCGGTTTCAAGCTGCAGGGTCACCATGTGAAACCCGTGATGCTTGGTCAGGTGCATATAGGCGGTCTCAAGGATGCGCGCGGCATCGGCAGGTTCTGCATGGCGCAGATGGGCCGAGAAGGCATGCTTGCCGCTGGTCAGGGTCCAGGCGTGGACATGGTGGACATCGAGAACGCCGTCCTGCGCGCGCAGATCAGCGGTCACGGCCGAGAGATCAGTATCCGCCGGGGTGCCTTCCAACAGAATATGCACTGCCTCGCGGATAACTCCGATCGAGGCCCAGAGGAGCACGACCCCGAAGGACATACCAAGGATCGGGTCGATCGCCAGAAATCCAGTGAACTCGATGACGAGCGCGGTCACGATGATCAACAGGCTGCCGACGAAGGTCTGGATGATGTGCCAGAGGGCCCCGCGGGCATTCAGATCATCCTGGCTGGATTTCCACATCAGGCCGAGCGAGATCACCTCGGTGACCAAGCCACCGAAGGCCACCCAGAGCATCGGTCCCGTGGGCAGATGGATCGGATTTCCGAGCCGCATCGCCCCCATCCAGATCACCAGAAGCGCCATGCCGAGAAGAAAGCCGCCATTCACGAGCGCGCCAATGATCTCTGCGCGATACCACCCGTAACTGCGCGCCATATCCGCCGGGCGGCGCGCGATCCGCTGCGCGATGATGGCGACGAGCACGCCCCCGACGGCGGACAACGTGTGAAACGCATCCGACAGCACCGCGATCGAGCCGGTCCAGAGCCCGACGGCCAGTTCGATCACGAAGTAGATGCCGGTCAGCCAGGCAGATATGACCAGAGCTTTTCCCGACGACGGCATATGTCCCGCATGTGAATGAGTGGCCATGTCAGATCTCCTTTTTCGGCGTGCGGCGGTCGCGCCAGATCGCAAAGAGGACGGACGCGGCGGTAAATGCGCCAAGCGCCAGCGCCGTCCAGGTGGCGGTTTGCACGTCCCCATTCATGGCTTCGCTGCCGAGATGGGCGAGCAAGAAGCTGGCCGGAATGATCCCCGCGAGGGTCGCCAGGGCAAACCGCCAAAGGTGCAAGACGCTCAATCCTGCAGCGTAGCTGACCATGTCGAAGGACAGGAACGGCAGCAGTCGGCTTCCGAACACCAGAAACGTCAAGGTATTCTGTGACCCCAGAAGTCCACGTCCGATCGTCTCGCCGACATGGCGTTCCACGAAAGGGCGCCCCAGCCCGCGCGCGAGCAGAAACGCGGCAAGCGCGCCGATCTCTGCGCCGAGCACGACGAGCAGGGTTCCGAAGGTGTGACCGTAGGCGGCCCCGGCAGCCAGCGCGATCGGCGCCGAGGGCAGGGGGCTGGCCACGATCGCCAGCGTCATCAGCGCCACGACCAGAAGCGGACCAAGAAGACCAGCCGCCTCGATCCAGCGCCGCAGGTCGTCGCGCTCCGGCAGATCGGCATCGAGCCCCGCAAGGTCCGGACGCGCCAGAACGAGAAACAAGAGCCCCAGAAGGACAAGAACAACGACACGCACCATGGCCTACCTCGTATAAAGCAGCACAAGAAAGGCTGCCGCCATCAGGTCAAAGACGACGCAAAACGGGATGTACCAGTGTGGGACCCGGGCGAGGCGGACCGCATTGTGATGGGCAAGATCCCACAGCGCATGGAGCGCGAGACCCAGAGGCAAGGCTGCCCAATGCCAAAGGAGACCCGCTACGGCCGCCGCCCCAAAGACGAGAGCAACCGCCAGCTCAGACCAGAACACGGAGCGACGGCCATCGGCGGCACCGAACCCGATATAGGCTCCGCCGATCAGGGCCGGTGTGACCGCTGCCAAGGCAAGCGAGTCTGCCTGTTCCAGGAGGAGGTGGGCGGGCATTGTGACCACAAAAAGCGCAAATCCGATCCAAGCGGGCGCCGCCATGGTCCGGTGCGCTGATTGGGCGGGATGTTGTCCCGATATGTCTGGTCTTGCGCCTGTCATGCCGCGTCAGATGGGGCTTCCAGCAGCTGGAGGGTCAAGACATGTCAGGTCTATTGATACATATTGCGACAAACGAGGTGCGGGTCTTTCCCGAAAGAACAATCTATTCTGGGTGTTATGGAACTCAATCTATTGAACAGAAGGCCGATCGGCCAGACGTGCCGATGTGTGGGACCCGATCGCTGATGGCGGCATCGGCGCATATTCTGGTCGTCGATGATCATGCCGAGATCCGGCATTCCGTGACGCGCTACCTGGAGAAAAACGGGCTGCGCGCGACGGGAGCCAAAAGTGCGGGCGAGATGGATGCACGGTTGGGCGAGGACAAATTCGATCTGATCGTGCTCGATATCATGATGCCGGGAGAGGACGGGCTCGCGGCCTGCGCACGGCTGCGCAGGGAGCAGCAGAAAACGCCGATTCTCATGCTGACGGCGCTCGGCGACGATGACGCTCGGATCAAGGGGCTCGACACCGGTGCAGATGACTACTTGGCCAAGCCCTTCAATCCGCGCGAGCTTCTGGCCCGGATCAATGCGATCCTGCGCCGTGCGAGAGACGGATATGCACCCCATGGCGGAACATTTGCGGGCAAGCGGGCCGTATTTGCCGGAATCACATTCGATCACGACGCCAGCCATGTCATTTGCCCCGATGGCACGGTCAATACACTGACCACGGCCGAAGCAAAGTTGCTGACGGTGTTATTGGAGCGTCCCCGGGCGGTGATCGGCCGGGATGAGCTTCTGGAGTTGAGCGCCGGCCGTGTCGCCGGACCATTTGACCGTACGATCGACAATCAGGTTTCGCGCCTGCGCCGGAAAATCGAACCCGATGTGCTTCGCCCCCGGATCATATCGACGGTGCGCAATGGCGGGTATTGCCTGAACTGTGATGTGGAGGTCGAGGCTTGATGCGGATGGGATTCCGCTCACAGATCGCCCTTTTGGTGGTGGTGGTCCTGTTCGTGGCGCAGGTCGTGGGTCTGTGGCTTTTTGTCGATGAACGGTCGCTTGCCGTGCAAGCGGCCATCGGCAGCGAGGCAGCCGGACGCGCAGCAAACGTCGCCCGTCTGATCGAGGAAGCACCGCCGACGTTGCATGAGGATATCGTGGCCGCGGCAAACTCGCCCCTTGTACGCTTCGATCTCGGCGACACGCCTGCCGTAACGCACACCCACCATGATGAGAACGGAGCGATCGAAGCGCGCGTGCGTGCGCTTTTGAACGATGGCTACACCCGCGATATTCGGGTCGAAGTGCATGAGATTGAACAGGGGCTGTTGCCGCTGCCGAACCTCTCTCCGGAAATGGCGGAAATGCACGCCGAGATGATGCAGGGCACCCTGGCGGCCCTCGAAATGGAGGTCTCGATCGCCATTGCCGGCGGCCAATGGCTGAACGTCGCCACCCGGTTCGAGCGGCCGCCGATACAATGGTCCTGGGCCTCCACCCTCTCTTTCGTGTTGACGGCAGCCGTTTTGCTGCTGGCGATATTCTGGTTTCTGCTGACGCGCCTCACGCGGCCTCTGAATGATCTCGCCGCGGCTGCCGAGGAGTTCGGGCGCGGTGGCGGGCAAGGACCCCTCACGCCGGTCGGCCCAAATGAAGTGCGGAACCTGACGACGGCCTTCAATGACATGCAAACGCGCCTGGCTCGCTTCGTCACGGACAGGACGCAAATGCTGGCCGCCCTGGCTCATGACTTGAGATCGCCACTCACCGCGCTCAGGGTTCATGTCGAGATGGTGGAGGATGCGGAGACCAAGACCGGCATCACGGCCTCTCTCGACGAGATGCAGGATATGGTGGAAGCCACGCTGGCCTATGCGCGCGGTGTGGGACAGGACGAGGCCCTGCAACGGACCGAGATTGGCGCGTTCCTGACCGACATTCGGGACGCAACCCACGGTGCGTTGGACGTGCGCCCGGGACCCGAGGCAATGGTGCAGATCAAGCCCAAGGCGCTGCGCCGTGCTTTGCGCAATCTCATCGACAATGCGGGGCGCTACGGGCGCAACCCGACCCTGACCTGGGGCATCTTTGACGAGAGCATCGAGATTTTGGTCGAGGACGATGGGCCGGGAATCCCCGATGACCGGTTGCGCGATGTCTTCCAGCCCTTCCTGCGCCTCGAGGGATCGCGCTCCCGCGAAACCGGAGGCCATGGGCTGGGCCTTTCAATCGCCCGCAGCATCGTTTTGCAACACGGCGGCGCAATCACCCTGTCGAACCGCACAGAGGGCGGGCTCTGTGCACGCATTGTTTTGCCCGTAACTGCGAATCAAGCTGCAATGACATCTCCGTCAGAGCATCCCGAAGCGCGCGCCGAAACCGGATTTTCGGCTCGAACCAAGAAAGTGTAGCGCCACCATCCAGCCGGCGGGTTGATACATAACCTTACAAAATTTCGGGCCTTCCTGCATTCCGTCGCTCACTGATCTTCGATAGAAAACAAAGCGTTCGACATGGAAACGAGGCAGGCCCATGCAGTCAAGAAACCGATTTTTTTTCACCCGGCGCAGCTTTGCGCGCGGGCTTGGCGCCACGGTGCTCTTCGCGCCTTCTCTTGTCAGAGCGCAGGAGGTCAACTCGGTGCGGCGCAATGTGTCGTCCTTTCGAACGCATGCTTGGCAGGACCATTTCGACGCGCTCGGTGTCGGCTTGATCATCTCTGACACCAACTCGAAAGTGCTGCAGCATTGGACAGCCGATGGCGAAATGCGCCTCTATCCAACTTCCGTTCCCATGACAGAAGAATTGACGAGGCGTGGGTACACCGAAGTCGTCGAGAAGCGGAAAAATCCAAGTTGGGCGCCAACCCCGTCCATGCGCGAGCGCAATCCCGAATGGCCGGCAAGAATCCCTGGCGGCGATCCTGAAAACCCCCTCGGGACGCGTGCGCTATACCTGTCGTGGCAATATTACCGAATTCATGGCACGGCGGACACGCGCAAGATCGGACGACGGTCCTCCAACGGCTGTATTGGTCTCTACAACGAACAGGTTGAAGAATTGTTTGACCGAGTGCCCGTTGGCACGAAAGTCAGGTTGATCTGATATGGCGCGGCAGGATCATGCCAATCACCAGGGTAGCTCGCAACGGGCACAACCGATCGTGATGCTTAACGAAGGGGTATTCCAGTGAAGTACAATTTCTTTTTTGCCATGGTTTTGACTTTTATCGGTTCGACTGCTCTTGCTCATTCTGAGAAGGAAAGCATGACGCCTGCAAATGGTGCCGTTCTTGAGGTCGTGCCAGAAACGATTGAACTGCGCTTCAACGATGGGATGCGTTTGACGAAAGTCGAAATGACCCATGCTGAAACGCACACCGAGGCTCTGGACCTCGGCGCCCAATCCGGTTTTGTCAAAGAATTCTCGCTGCCTCTCACGCCGATGGGGCCGGGGATGTATCACATCGAATGGCGCGGGCTTGGTGTTGATGGGCACCCGATGAACGGTGTCTTCTCGTTTGAAGTGAAGTGAGCGGTGCCGGATATCTGGGGACAGGCTGCGGTTGCCACAAAGTTTTTGCTCTATCTCGGCGTCCTCACGAGTGCCGGGCTGATATTCTGTCGCCAAGTCTTTTCCGAGCAGTTGGCTGGGCTCGACCGTTTTCTACGCGCCTGGGCCGTTTTCTTTGCTCTTTTGGCGGCTGCAATGTCATTCCTCGGCTTTGCCGTGCGGGGCGCAGTGCTCATGGATGATGCTTCAGGCATGACTGATCTGGCGATCCTGGCGTTGCTCTGGGAAACGCCGCCCGGAGACGCCCTGCTGTCGCGGCTACTGGGCCTGGGCGCACTCCTGACCGGTGTGGCCTTGGGGGGACGGTGGCTATGGGTCGCGCTCTTGGGCAGTTTCTTGGCAATCTGGAGTTTTTGCGAGATCGGTCATGTCGCCAGCGAAGATCGCCTGTGGTTTCAGAGCGTCTTGTTCGGTCATCTGATCGTTGCCGCATTCTGGATCGGCGTCCTTCTTCCGCTCCATAAGCTTTCCGGGTCTGCGGACACGCTGCCAGTTGCTGGCGTGCTTGGACATCGCTTTGGACAGGTCGCATCTGTTGCGGTCCCACTCTTGCTGCTCGCTGGCGTGGTAATGACCTGGCGACTGGTTGGTTCGTTACCCGCGCTTCTCGGCACTGCCTATGGTTTGACACTTCTGGCAAAGATTGCCGTCGTGACGCTGCTTCTGGCCCTTGCCGCCATCAACAAAACACGGCTTGTGCCCGCTTTGCAGAGCGGTGATCCCAAAGCTGGGCCGCACCTTGCAAGATCGATTTCTCTCGAATGGGTTTGTATCGGTGTCATCTTGCTTGCCACGGCTGTCTTCACCTCAATCCTAACGGTGCCATCATGAAACTTTCAAAACGCGATTTTCTTCGCATGAGTGCTGCCGGTTTGGTGTGCATGCCGAATGCACTGTCTGCACAATCAGACATGCGCGCGGTGACAGCCCGGGTCGCCGACATGCAGCTTTTACCTGACGACTACGGAAAAACGCAGATCTGGGGGTTCGATGGTATCGCACCGGGCCCGGAAATCCGGGTTATGCAAGGCGCGCGGGTACAGAGGCGTGTTATCAATGACTTACCCGATCCGACATCGACCCATTGGCACGGGATTCGCATCGACAATGCGATGGATGGAGTAGCGGGTTTGACGCAGGATGCCATTCGCCCCGGGGACAGCTTTGACTATGATTTCGTCGTCCCCGACGCGGGCACATACTGGTATCACGCGCACAACCGCTCGTTCGAGCAGGTCGCACGTGGTCTTCAGGGTGCGCTGATCGTCGAAGAGCCGGAGCCGATCGATATCGACCGGGAAGAGGTCCTGATCCTTGACGATTGGCGCATCGATCCGGAAACAGCTCAGATCGCGGATACCTTCGGGGCGATGCATGACCTCAGCCATGCCGGGCGCCTCGGGAACTACATCACAACGAACGGCGTCTACAATCTCGCAAAGAGCGTGAAACGGCATGAGCGTCTGCGCTTGCGGCTGATCAATGCGTCCAACGCCCGGATTTTCCAACTCGCGCTGGAGGGGCTCGATGGCTGGATCGTGGCCATGGACGGGATGCCGCTGGCCACACCGCAACATGTGAAGGGTCCATTCCTGCTGTCGTCGGCACAACGGGTGGACCTGATCGTCGACGTGACCGCAGAGGCCGGCAGCGCGGGCCATATCGTGCAATTGAGCCGCGATGAAAGCTTTTCTCAAGTGGCCTTCGAGGTGAAAGGCAACGGCACACGAGCGCGGCGCGAAACGCCTCAACCCCTGCCGCCGAATGCCCATGCCATGCCCGATCTGGCATCGGCAAGGGACATCGCGTTGCTGATGGAGGGCGGGGCCATGGGCGGCATGCGCGGTGCCATGATGGGCGGACGGATGTCTTCGATGCGCGACATGATGGAGGCAGGAAACTTCTGGGCCTTCAACGGCGCAGTGGGGGGCATGGATGGCCCGCCACTGGCGGAACTGTCGCGTGGCGAAACCGTCCGGCTGAAGATCACCAATGACACATCGTTTCCGCATGCCATGCATCTTCATGGCATGCATTTTCACGAGATCGCACCCGATGGCAGCCTCGGCGCGCTGCGCGACACCACGCTGCTCGACCGGGGCGAAGTGCGCGATATTGCCTTCGTGGCAGACAACCCCGGAAAATGGCTGCTGCATTGCCATATGCTGTCACACGCGGCGTCCGGCATGATGGCATGGGTCAATGTGGCATGAGAGCTATGACTGCCATCCTGGGGATTGGTGTCCTGGCGGCGCTCGGAGCGGCGGCTTATGTCTGGACCGGGTCTGCCGGTGATGTCCAAAGCGGTGTGATGCCGGAAAGCGTCGATCTCGTCGCCGGCAAGGCGCTTTATGCCGAGACCTGTGCCGCGTGCCATGGGGTCAATCTGGAAGGTCAGGACAACTGGCGGAGTCCGGGCGAGGACGGTCGGCTGCCCGCACCACCCCATGATGAAACCGGTCACACCTGGCATCACGAAGACCAGGTTCTGTTTAACTACACGAGACTAGGAGGCCGCGAGATGATGGCGGCGCAAGGCATGGAGTTCGACAGCGGCATGCCCGGCTTCGGAGATCAACTCACCGATCAGGAAATCTGGAACATTCTCGGGTACATCAAGTCGACCTGGCCCGAGGAAATTCAGGACATGCAGGCCGCGCGCACTAAGGGCGTGGCGGTGAACTAGGAGAACGCTCATGAAGATCGCAACGGCAATGGCACTGGTTGTCACTCTGGTTATCCCACTCGCGTCTCATGCCGACGCACTCAACGAAGACCGGGTCAAGGAATTGGTTCTGGAGGCCATCCGCGAAAACCCGGAAATCGTCCTCGAGGCGGTTCAGATCATTGAACAGCGTGAACAGGCGCGGCAGGCGGCCGCAGCGGCGAGTGTCCTCTCCGAAAACCGCGATCTCCTCGAGAACGACCCGAACGCGCCGGTTCTCGGGAATCCAGACGGCGACGTCACGGTCGTGGAGTTCTTCGATTACAACTGTCCCTATTGTCGTCGGGTGAAGCCGCATATCGAAGCACTGCTGGACGAAGACCCCAACGTGAAGCTGGTCTATCGAGAGTGGCCGATCCTCGGTGATGGCTCGGTGTTTGCCGCGCGCGCCGCATTGGCCGCGCGAGAGCAGGGCAAATACGAGGAGTTTCACTGGGCGTTGATGGGCATGCAAGGCCGGGCCGAGGAAGCGTCCGTCATCCAGGTCGCACAGGAGATTGGTTTGGATATCGCGCAGCTGCGACGGGACATGCAGGCGCCTGAGATCGATGCCCATATCGCGGCGTCAATGGAGATGAGCCGCCAGCTCGGCTTCAATGGCACCCCGTCTTTCGTGATCGGAGATGCGCTGGTTCCGGGCGTCATCGAGGCAGATCAAATGATCCGTCTCACCCAAGAGGCGCGGGCTATGAAGAAATAGGTTCAGCTGCGTATCCGGCAGTTTTGATCGCCTCGACGACAGCACTGATCGTGCACGACGTGTCCACATCGACCGTTCGCGAGTCTAGGTTAGCCCTAACGCTCGCCGAAGTGTCCAGGGCCGTGATCTCTTTGGTGATCGCTGCGGTACAATGACCGCATCTCATGTCCGGAACGTGAAGTCGCATGGAGCCCCCTTTCTTTCACCAGATGAGAGACGGGGCTTCCGGTTAGTAGAAGGTCAAGCGTCCATTGATGTCTGGACAGGGATTTTTGCCACGCCGGGCGCGTCGCTGTCCGATGACTTGCTGCCTCCATGACAGGACTTCCCCATGAAGAAGAACATCACGCCATGTGCGCCGAGGCAAAGGACGATCGGGATTAGAGCGCCGAAACTGCCCGGCAGGCCAGAAACTGTGCCGCCGCGGGCAAAGAAAACAAGCAGTGGAAGCAGCATCACCGCGCAGCACACCCACATGCCGACGTGCATCATCTTTGAATTCTGCAGCTGCTTTTCTTGATCTGACATATTCATCGAACATACTCCTACCTCGGAGATAGCGCACCAATCGCTCGTGCGACAAGTTTACAAATCGATACATTTCAATCGGAAACAGGGGTTTAGAGAGACTGTAGGTTGCTGCTGTGCCGGCCCCAAAAAGAAACCTCCGATAAACCCCTTGAGCTTCCAGTGACTGGAAGCCCTATATCTGTCTCGAGCACGCAATCGAGGTAACACGCCATGACCGACACCAGCCAAACAACGCTCAGCATCGAAGGCATGACCTGTGCATCCTGCGTGGGACGTGTTGAAAAGGCCTTGGCGGGGCTCGACGGGGTTTCCGAAGTCGCCGTCAACCTCGCGTCTGAGACGGCGCGCCTTTCGCTGGATGATCCGTCTCGGCTTACCGACGCCACGCAGACGCTTGCCTCCTTGGGGTATCCCGCGCGGACATCCAAGGTCACCTTGAACATTGCGTCCATGTCCTGCGCATCCTGCGTCGGACGGGTGGACAAGGCACTGGCGGACGTGCCCGGAGTGCTTTCCGTCAGCGTGAACCTGGCGGCAGAAACGGCGACGGTTGAGTATCTCGAGGGCGCGGTGTCCTTGGGCAACTTGATGGCCGCATCGGCGGCGATTGGTTATCCGGCCGAGATTGCAGAGGCGCAGGCGAGCCAGTCTCGCGTCGCACGCAAGGCAGAAGAAGCCGACGGACTGCGCCGCAGCGTCCTTTTGGCAGCAATTCTAACGCTCCCGGTCTTCATCCTAGAAATGGGCTCCCATCTTATTCCGGCATTTCATCACTTGGTGATGACGACGATTGGTCTCCAAACGTCTTGGATCATCCAGTTCATCCTCGCAACATTCGTCCTCTTCGGGCCGGGACGCCATTTCTACACCAAGGGGTTTCCCGCGCTTTTCAAGGGCGCGCCGGACATGAACAGCCTCGTCGCCGTCGGCACCGGCGCGGCCTGGGGATACTCCGTGGTCGCAACCTTTCTTCCCGGACTTCTGCCAGAAGGGGTACGCGCGGTCTATTTCGAAGCCGCAGCGGTCATTGTCGTCCTTATCCTGATTGGCCGCTGGCTCGAGGCACGCGCCAAGGGCCGCACCGGCGCCGCGATTCAGGCTCTGCTTGGCCTGCAGGTGCGCACCGCGCGCGTCGTCCGGGGTGGTGACACGGTAGAGGTCGATGTCGAAGCACTCGCCGTCGGCGATGTGATCCTGGTCCGACCGGGTGAGCGGATCCCTGTGGACGGCGAGGTGACCGAGGGATCCAGCAATGTGGATGAGAGCATGATTACCGGAGAGCCTGTGCCCGTGCAGAAGGCTGCAGGTGCCGCCGTAACGGGCGGGACCGTCAACGGCACAGGGAGCCTGACGTTCAAGGCCGCACGGGTCGGGTCGGATACCACGCTCGCACAGATCATCCGCATGGTCGAGGAGGCGCAAGGCGCCAAACTGCCCATCCAGGGCCTTGTTGACCGCGTGACACTATGGTTCGTGCCTGCGGTCATGGCGCTGTCCGCGCTCACGGTGATGGTCTGGTTGCTTGTCGGACCGGACCCGGCTTTGACCTTTGCGCTGGTGGCCGGCGTCTCGGTTCTGATTATCGCCTGTCCTTGCGCCATGGGCTTGGCCACGCCCACGTCGATTATGGTGGGAACGGGGCGCGCCGCAGAGATGGGGGTGCTGTTCCGTAAGGGCGATGCGCTCCAGGCCCTGTCCGAAGTCGATGTCATCGCGCTCGACAAGACGGGGACTGTCACCGAAGGCCAGCCGTCGCTGACCGATCTGGTTACCGCCGACGGTTTCGACCGAGACAAAGTGCTGAGCCTAATCGCCGCTGTTGAGGCCCAGTCTGAGCATCCCATCGCCGAAGCTATTGTCCGCGGCGCGCAGACAGAAGGGATCGCCGTTCCAAATGCCACGGGCTTCCGGTCGATCACGGGTTATGGCGTCGCCGCGACCGTCGAAGGACAGGAGGTGATGGTCGGCGCGGACCGCTACATGGACCGCGAAGGCATCGATATCGCCGCTTTGGTCGAAACGGAAGCCGAGCTGGCAGGGCGGGGCCGGACAGCGCTTTATGCGGCTATCGACGGCAAACTGGCCGCAGTGATCGCCGTGGCAGACCCCGTGAAACCCGCCAGCCAGGAAGCCGTTGCAGCCCTGCACGCGCGCGGTTTCAAGGTTGCGATGATCACCGGAGACAAACGCGAGACGGCGGAGGCCATCGCGCGCGAAACCGGAATCGACCATGTCATCGCGGGAGTCCTGCCGGATGGCAAGGTCGCAGCGCTCGACGATCTGCGCGCGGGAGACCGAAAGATTGCTTTCGTCGGCGACGGCATCAATGATGCACCGGCCCTGGCCCATGCGGATGTCGGCATCGCCATCGGCACCGGAACCGATGTCGCCATCGAATCCGCCGATGTGGTCTTGATGTCAGGCGATCTGCGCGGCGTGGTGAATGCGGTCGAGGTTTCCAGGCGCACCATGACCAACATTCGCCAGAACCTCGTCTGGGCCTTTGGCTACAATGTCGCGCTGATCCCGGTCGCCGCCGGGGTTCTCTATCCGGCCTTTGGTTTGCTTCTTTCCCCGGTCTTCGCGGCGGGTGCGATGGCCCTGTCGTCGGTATCGGTTCTGACAAACGCCCTGCGTCTGCGCCGCATCGCGCCGGCCTTGCGTGAAGACAGAGACATCACCGCACCACGGATCAGTGCACAGACCCAACCCGCAGAATAGGAGGATCGTCTCATGAACATTGGAGAAGTTGCAGAGCGGTCCGGCATCCCGCCCAAAACCATCCGCTACTACGAGGATATCGGCCTGGTCAGGCCGCAGCGCAGCGGCAACGGATACCGTGCGTTCCGCGAGACCGATCTGCACAAGCTTGCGTTTCTGGGTCGCGCGCGCGCGCTCGGGTTCTCGATCGAGGATTGCCGCAATCTCTTGAGCCTTTACGAGGATGAAACGCGGGAAAGTGCCCAGGTAAAGACCATAGCTGAAGAGCACCTGAGAGCGATCGACGACAAGATTGCCCAGCTTCAGGAGATGCACGAGACGCTGTCTCATCTCGTCGAGGCCTGTCACGGAGATCACCGGCCGGATTGCCCGATCTTGAAGGATCTCTCTGGTGAATTGAAGAACCTCCCCTGAAAACGCATCTGGTTTAGGAAGCCTCCAGCGCCGGACGTTTGATTCTGAAAAGGGCGCGGGAGCTCCAGCGTAAGAAATGGCGTCATTCCCTAGCAAGACTGCGCACAGAAGCGGTGTCGAGCGCGTCGATCACGGCCTGTGGTGTCAGTATCTCCGGGAGTGCAATACCAGAAGGCGCCCCCGGGCCGAAGACGATATTGAAAGGGATACCGTAGCGGTCATACCGCTCGAGAAACCGCGTGATGTTGTCATCCGGCCTCGTCCAATCCGCTTGCATGGCGATCACGGAACCGCCGCGCAACCGCGCACGCACTGGATCCCTGTCGAGCACGAGAGACTTGTTGGCTTTGCAGGTCAGACACCAATCTGCAGTCACATCGACGAACACGATCTCTCCCTCAGAGACGCGGCGCGCGATGCCGAGAGGTTCGAAATTCTGCCAGTGAGATGTCGCATCAACCCCCGGAGTGGTGCGGTCAGGGGTTGAGATGAGACCTGCCCCGAAAATCGCCAGAAAAACACAGGCGCTTAGAACCGCACGCCGTACCCATTGGTTTGCCTGTGGGATTGATGCGGCGACGATGAACACAGCTGTGAGTGCCGAGATAAAGGCAGCTGCCCGCCCACCCGCCACGCCGATAAGAACGAACAAGAGCCATGCGGCTGTTGCCAGCAACAGACCGCCAAGAAGGATCCTGACCAGAAGCATCCATCGCCCGGGCCGGGGCAGTCGCGTGACCAACTCGGGACGTGCGGCAATGACGAGGTAGGGGAGGGCCAGTCCAAGACCGAGCGCCGTGAATATCACCATCACGTCCAGTGATGTACCCGCGAGCGCAAAGGTAATCGCGGTGCCGAGAAACGGTGCGGAACACGGCGTAGCGAGGATGGCCGCAAGCAGTCCGGTGCCAAAGTCTGAGATGTACCCGGCTCTGGCACTGCTTGCACCCAGGCGGTCTTGAAGGGCCGCGGGCAGGGTTATCTCGAATGCACCGAAGAGATTGGCGGCAAAGACGGCGATGACCATGAACATCAGCGTCACGAAGACCGGATTTTGGAATTGTATACCCCAGCCGACAGATACTCCGATCCATTGAAGAAACACTAAGGCAGCCGCAAGCGCCCAGACAAATGTCAGTACCCCCAAAGCTGAAAACAGGAATCCGTTGCGCGTCATCTGCCGGGTTTGACCGGTTGCCTTCAAAACGGATGTGAGCTTGATCGATAGAACGGGTAACACGCAGGGCATGACATTCAGGATCAGACCACCGAGAAAGGCGATGGCGGCCACCGCCACGACTTTCAGCACACTCGCGCGAGGGTTCGCGCTTGAAAACGGTGGGGCAGGGGGATCTGAGGTAAGAGTGATCGGCGCCGTGATTGCACGTGCGGTGTCTGTGATCGTCAACGAAGGCTCTGCGTGCTCTTCGGTCCAGGCGTTGATCGGTATTTGTGCCCAGAGTTCCGTTCTATCGCGATCCAATCGGATATCTGGTTTGCCAAAGGTCACAAGGGGTCCGAATTCCGGGAACACGTCGACTTTACCGAACGGCGTGTCGCTCGTTGCCATAACTATGAGAGCCGAGTCGCGCGAATCGAGGGCCGTGACCGATATCCTGATGTCGCTGTTCTCGGGTACCGCGGGAACGCGATCGGCATAAGTAGCAATCTGGCGAGCCGAGTCTGTATCGATCCCGATGCCTTGTGGCAGGGCGAGTGAAAGTTCGAAGTCATGAGGCACACAGACCGTCGAACATGTCAGCAAGGACACGCGGGCACGCAGTTCCAGAGGGTGGCCGGCGTCCTCAAGTCTCGCGCGGATCGGCAAGACAACCCGACCTGAATAGCCGAAGTTCTCGATCCCGAAGGCCTCGAAACGTTCCGGCGCGGGCCAGAGGAGCTCGGCGGATTTCAGATTGGTTGAACCCGACCAGTTGATCTCGGGTGCCAAGCCAACCTCGCCGGGCGTACGCCAGTATCCTTTCCAGCCCTCGCCGTACTCCAAGGCCAATCCGAGGGAAACGGAGGCGGCATCCGGCGCAATCCCGTCTTCGGCCGAGATCAGACGCGCCGTGACCGCAGGATTTGAAAAAGTCTCGGATTCCGCGGCATGGGCACCATCGAAGACGAGGATGCTTACGCAACCCAAAACAATCGACAGCAATCCAGCCCAGATTTGAGAAACCGCTCCCTTCATGGACGCGGACCCACGATCAACGGAGAACGTCCGGCAGATTGGCCAAGGCCGCCTCCAGATCCATCACAGGCAAACCCCGTGCGATCCAGCCTGGCCCTTTCAGTGATCCCAACATGCCTTCTGAGACATCGATGAAGCCCGGGTATCCCGCTCGATTTAGAGCGCTCAAGAGACGGCCACTCCGCCCTCCGGTGGCACAGATCAAGGCGATTGGTTTTTCGCCGGACAGATCGCGTGCAGCCAACAACCTCTGCTCAAACCTCGGTTCATGCATGCTGATCGGCCAAGCGTCTTTCGCCACAGCTGTCTCCATCCACTCAACGCGTGAACGAATATCAATCAGGGAAATCTCGCCCTGCGCCAACGCGGCCGAGGCTTCGACGGCTGACCAGACTTTGCGCGTGGCGGCCGTCACAGAAAAGGGGACCATGACCAACGCAGAAGCTAGTAGGATGAAGTGCCGTCTATGCATTCCGTCTCCAATTTCGATAGAAGAGGAAGGCGGAGAGAACAGCAGACAGCATAGGTTTGTCAGGCCGACACACAGGCAACGTCCCAGCCTTCCTCGCGCTCAAGGTCAATGATCCTTCGTATCATTCTGTCGCTGACCTGACCTTGGACAACTGTACGGCCAATGACGAGGGCAGGCGTGCCAACAAAGGCAAAAACCTGCGCGAGAGCCGCGCTGTTTTCCAGCTCGCGCGCGACTTCGGGGCTCTCCATGTCGGCGACCAATTGTTCGCCATCAACGCCCAGATCTTCAGAGAGGCGGGCGAGGTATTCCGGTGTGGCTTGAAATGGCGAGGTCATCAAACGTTCCTGGAATGCGACGTAGGCACCTTGACGCTTGGCGGCCAGGGCTGCCTTTGCTGCCAGATTAGAGCTGTCGCCCAGCAAAGGAAGCTCGTGCCATGCTATTGCAACCTGATCTGGCATTTTACTTGTCATATCGGCGAAGCTCTTGGTTTGTACTCTGCAAAAAGGACAATAATAGTCAGAAAATGACGCCAAAGGGATACGTGCCCTGCTCATGTCGAGGTCTCCGTAGAGAGCGCCGCAAATATCTGCTGAGACTCGCTCGATAGCCGCAGCCTTCCGTGCTGCGACATCCACACTGTCCGGACTGTCCAAGCCGACGAACGCGTCAAACGATCCGGATGTCTCACCGGCGATAAATCTCCGGAAGCCTTTCGGACGATCGAGTGCTTCAAGTTCAAGTTTTTCCGGCAGCAAAGAGGGCACGGTTCGAAGCGCTGCATAGCCCGCGATGATCGCACTGATCGTCAAGAGTGTTGATCGTTTCTTGGAATCCATCTGAGGCCTTGCGAAAGGGATCACGTGCGACGTCGTACCGCCCCGTCTTGGAGTAGGTCAACATTACAAACCGATACATTTCTTCTCGTGAAAACACTGAGTTGGCGCGATACGGAAATACTCGAAGCTCGGGCGCGCCTACATTCTGCAAGACCCCGACAGGAAACAGAACAATGTCGGTTACGGGAAAACACTTTGGGCTGTTAGCTGCGATCGGGTCAGCAACACTTCTCTTGTCGGCATTTGCTTTTCAATCGTTTGGCTATGCGCCGTGTGCGATGTGCATCTGGCAAAGGTATCCTCACGGCATCGCTGTGGCAATTGGCGTACTGCTCCTGACAGGCGTGCCCACCCTACTCCTCTTGACGGCAGGTGCTGCTGCCGCGCTCACAACAGCAGGCATTGGTTTTTTTCATACAGGCGTAGAGCGAGGATGGTGGGAAGGACCGACGTCATGCACTGGTTCTGGTCTTGATATATCGAACTTGTCAGGCGCGGACCTGTTGCCAACCGCGGCATCGGGACCGTCAACCTTGGTGATGTGTGACGAAGTTGCGTGGGAGTTTTTGTCCCTTTCAATGGCCAGTTGGAACGCAATTTTTAGTCTTGCGATCGCAGTGCTTTGGGCCCTTGCCGCCTACAAACACCTTGTCGCTCGCTCTCGGATTGCCCAATCAAACCCTTGATGACGAGATAGGTGCATCCAAGACGGTCGAGGACAAATGACATGTGAAAAGTCAAATTCGGCTGTTTGATTAGCCCCGTTGCTCAAGAAAACTTGACCAGAAAACCGGGATGGATACTTGAACCTATAGTTGCTTGAGGTTGTATCACCACGATACAAACCTGATGACAAATGCCGCAAGACTGTTCGAATTAGAAGCCGGAGTACGATTAATGCTGACACGACGTCATTTCATTTCAACGAGCGCTGCATTGTTCTCGGCACCGTTGGCAAGCCCCGTGTTGGCAAAAAGCTGGCCGACAAATAGCGAGAAGGCCGCCTGGGATGCGCAAGTCACTCCAGTAGGGTACGATCCGGCGACGTCAAACCCATGGGGGCTGCAGTCTCGGTTTCTCCCGCAGCGGGTGGCTGCGAACGATGGGCTGATACCCGGGGACATCCACGTCGATGCGGTTGCGCGCTATCTCTATCACATCGAGGATGGCGGCACAGCGATGCGCTATGGTGTGGCGATTGCGAGGGGTAACCTTTACGAGCCGGGGACCTACACAATAAGGCGCAAGGTTGAATGGCCGCATTGGACGCCAACGGCCTCCATGATCGAGCGGAACCCCGAATACGCTCAATGGGCAGATGGGCAAGAACCGGGACCGAGGAATCCGCTTGGATCCCGTGCGCTTTACCTCTTTGTTGGCAATCGAGACACCTATCTGAGAATACATGGATCGCCTCAGGCGCGATCTATCGGTGGTCGGGCCAGTTCAGGCTGCGTCCGTATGGTGATGGCGCATATCAACGATCTCTATCCGAATGTTCAGATCGGCTCGACGGCATACCTTTACGCTGCCGAATGACCTCTTCCGCAAGGAACAGTCAGGCTTCTTTGGCCACGCAGATCGGGTTACCATTCGCTGTGCGCAAAGGTAAGAGCGTGGTTTCGACTGGCCCGTTGTGTTCGTACCAGTAGCAACCGTCTTCTGGGCGAAGGCGGGCTGTAGCCAGATTCTGACCTGGCCCGGCCAATTCCACAACGGCCTCCGGAGCGTTGCCGATATTCGATGACCCGTTTGGAGGCGTCGTGGTTGAACACGCGCTCAATAAAATAGCGCCTACCAATAGTGTTCCTGATCCAATTCGCACGACAACCCCCTGCCAGTTCACACAATTTGCATTTCTACGGATATCAATCGCATTCTCTGCGCCATGTTGCAACGACCTCAGTTGTGCCGTTTGGAAATCTACAACGACATTGGAGTTAGGCCTTGAACCTAAAGCCACTGGAGACATTAGAGTCGTTTCAACATATGATTCTGGAGAGAACAAATGGCGGCAAATTCCGAGACCGAGCAACACGACGTCTCTCACGCACATGACCATTCAACGCATGGGTCTGGTGAGGCAACCTGCTGCGGTGGCGGCGCGGGATCTGCGGGCGCAATCCCTTCAACGCTGCCCGAGCATGGCCGAAGCTTTCAGGTGAGTGGCCTCGACTGCGCCGAAGAGGTCTCCATCCTCTCCAAAGTCGTCGGTCCGAAACTCGGCGGGGCAGAGCACTTGGCTTTTGATGTGATCAACGGTCGGATGACCGTGCTGGAAAGCGCCGCACAGATTTCGGACAGCCAGATCTTGGACTTGGTTGCCAGCACGGGGATGACGGCCCGTGCGTGGGACGCGGACAATGCCAGCGCCGATCAGGCGGCGCATCTCGCCAAGCAGAAATGGTTCACGCTTCTGAGTGGCGGGTTTTGGGCCGCAGGGTTCGGGTATCATATCGTGGAAACTGGCTTGGGCGGCGCACTCGGTCTGTTCTCGGGACATGGCGAGGCTGCAATGCCGGTTGCCGAGGTCGCGCTTTTCGGGTTGGCAATTCTTTGCGGTGTTTGGTTGGTCGCACCGAAAGCATGGTCGTCTGCGCGTCGAATGTCTCCCGACATGAACCTGCTGATGGTTGTGGCCGTGGCAGGTGCCATCGCGCTTGGGGAATATTTTGAGGCCGCGACTGTCGCGTTTTTCTTCTCTTTGTCTCTCTATCTGGAAAGCTGGAGTGTCGGGAGGGCCCGAAACGCGGTCTCAGCGCTCTTGGATCTCGCACCGCCAAAAGCACGTGTCCTCTACGACGACGGATCCGAGGCAGACGTTCCGGCTTCCGCAGTCGCCGTTGGGGCGCATTTCATTGTCAGGGGTGGCGATCGCATCCCACTTGATGGTGAGGTATTGGACGGGGCAGGGGCGGTTGATCAGGCTCCGATCACAGGCGAAAGCGCGCTTGTCCCGAAGGAGGCCGGGGATGAGGTTTACGCAGGAACCATCAATGGTGAGGGAACGCTCACGGTCCGCGCGACGAAAGCGGCGACTGACACGGTGCTGTCGAAAATCATCCGCATGGTCAGCGACGCGCACTCCAAACGCGCTGAGGTCGAGCAATGGGTCGCAAAATTTGCTCGGATCTATACGCCGATCGTGATGGCACTTGCCGTCGCAATCGCCGTCCTGCCTCCGCTTCTTTTGGGCGGTGAATGGAACTACTGGTTCTACAACGCACTGGTCTTGCTGGTCATCGCCTGTCCGTGTGCGCTGGTCATCTCGACGCCAGTGTCCATTGTCGCCGCCCTCGCGGCTTCCGCGCGCGCTGGAGTGCTGATTAAAGGCGGCGCCTATGTTGAAGCGCCCGGCCGCACCACGGCCCTCGCCTTGGACAAGACCGGCACGATCACCATGGGCGAGCCGGAGGTGGCCGCAGTGTATTCTTTGGGGGATGTGTCCGAAGCCGATCTCCTCACCATCGCTGGGGCTTTGGAGGCCCGGTCGTCGCATCCCCTCGCGCGCGCCATTCTCGGCAAAGCCGAGCAGGACGGGATTTCGGTCAAGGCCGCCGAAGACACCCGCACGGTTCCGGGTCGTGGGCTGGAAGGACGCATGGACGGGCGGAGTGTCTGGCTCGGCTCGGATCGCTTCGCGGTCGAAAAGGGCTTTGGCGACACCATTCCATCTGATCTGCGGAACCGGATCGAGGAAGCGGGCAGCACGCTTGTAGCGGTAGGCAATGAGAACGGTGTGACAGGGCTTCTGGAATTGCGCGACCGCATTCGCCCCGATGCCAAAGGTATTGTCGCACAGCTGCACGCGCAGGGCGTCACAAAGATCATCATGCTGACCGGTGACAACGAGCGCACAGCCCGTGCCGTGGCCGACGAGGTTGGCATTGATGAGGTACGGGCCGAGCTTTTGCCCGAAGACAAGGTGACGGCTATTGAGGAGTTGGTCGCAGAGCATGACATGGTCGCGATGATCGGGGACGGGGTCAATGATGCGCCTGCCATGGCGCGGGCGCATTACGGGATTGCCATGGGCGCTGTCGGCTCGGATGCGGCCATAGAAACTGCTGATATCGCTTTGATGACCGATGACATTGGCAAAGTTCCCTGGCTGATCGGTCACTCGCGCCGCACGATGTCGATCATTCGGCAGAACATCGGCATTTCTCTCGCCACCAAAGCCGTTTTTGTGGGGCTGACGGCCTTTGGCATGGCGACGATGTGGGGGGCAATTGCCGCAGATGTTGGCGTGTCACTGCTGGTGGTCGCAAATGCGCTCAGACTTTTGAACGGACACCGTGCGGAGTCTCCACCCCAAGGCGGTGACCGCGTCGGTGACAGATTGGCCGAAGGTGCTTTGGCGCACGGCCATTGAATGGGCTGGCACGCCACGTTAGTGTCAAATTCGGAAGAGACCTCACGAAAGAGGCATAGAGCAGTGAATTTTCGAGTTTCACGTCGCACGATCCTCCTGGGAGCGCTGGCGACCTTTCTTTCTGGATGTGCGAACAAGTTCCGCACTTACAGGGGGCCGGAGGTGACCCGGCTGAGGGTCTATAAGAGTCAGCGCATGATTGTCCTCGATGGGACAGAAGGTGTTTTGCGCACGTTTCCCATGGGCCTTGGCTTCGCACCCGAAGGTCACAAGCAGTTTGAAGGGGACGGTCGCACGCCAGAAGGCTCTTATGTGATTGACAGGCGAAATCCTGACAGCCTGTTTCATCTTTCCATTGGGATCTCGTACCCGAACGAGGCGGACATCGCATTTGCGAAGGCGCAGGGGCGTTCGCCCGGCGGAGATATCTTCATTCACGGTGGCCCACGCCCTGATGTTGATCCCAAGGATAAGCGGGATTGGACGGCAGGGTGCATCTCGGTCACGGACCGAGAGATCGAAGACATCTACGCCATGGTCAGTGACGGTACACCCATCGAGATTTATGCTTAAGACGAAGGCCTCGGATGGGTCTTCGCTGGGTGGGTTTACGCAAACCGCCGTCTAAGCGCCACGTTGATTGCCTCGATGGTGATTACCATGGCGATCACGGCCAGAGTCACGCTTGCCGCTTTGTCGTACTGAAACGACCGCACATAGGTTTGGATGTAGAACCCAATTCCTCCAGCACCTACGATGCCCAGGATAAGCGACTCCCGCAGGTTCAATTCGAACCGGAAAATTGTGTCTCGCGCGACGACGGGTGCCATCTGCGGCCAGATTGCGTGCCTGAGCCGCGCTAGCGGTCCCGCGCCAGCGCTTTCCAGTGCGGCAATCGGTGCGCGGGATACGCTGTCGATAGCTTCGGCATAGAACTTTGCGAGCATGCCGGTCGCGTGAATGGCAACCGCGATGATGCCAGGCAGAGGGCCAAGCCCGACCGCGCCGACCATGAGCATAGCGACGAGGATCAGCGGGACCGCGCGAATGAGGGCAAGCAAGGTGCGGACGGGACGAAAGACCGCCGGGGACACCATTGTTTCGGACGCGAGTATCCCGAGCGGTACGGAGAGAAACACCGCGCCCAAGGACCCCAGGATCGCGATGCGCAATGTTTCTGCGCTGCCTTTCATGATTTCATTCATGACAGTTGGATCGGGGGGCACCATGCGGCCGAGGAAGTCGGCAATCCGAGGACCTGCTGACAAGAGACGCGACAGTTCGACGTCGGTCGTCAAAAGGGACCAAAGAATTGCGCCAGCGATGAGAAGCCCGGCGGCGAAACTGCCTAACCCGCGCGACCTCATCAGCTGACCGCCCTGAGGCCGGTACCGGGAGGGATCCCAGCCTCGCGATAAAGCTCGACCGTTGCGGCTTCACTCAGGTCATCAACAGCCACCTCAAAGGCAATCTGCCCGTCCCGCATGCCAACAATACGATCGGCAAAGCGCCGGGCGAGATCAGGCTGGTGCGAGGAGAATATCACGGTCGCGCCCCGAGCGCGCGCTGCCCCGGTCAGCAGTGTCAGGATCTCTGTCGCACGTGCAGGGTCGAGGTTGCTGACCGGTTCGTCAGCGAGGATCAGCCGAGGTTCCTGCGAAAGACAGCGCGCTATTGCAACCCGTTGCCGCTGCCCCCCGCTGAGACTGTCGACTCGACGCTCTGCCAGATCCGCGAGGCCGCAATCCGCAAGTGCGGCCCGCGCAAGATTTAAGTCTCGAGAGGTGGGTCTCCAAAGGACCGCGCGCAATGGAGACATGCGGCCAAGACGGCCATTCAGCACGTTGCGCAGCACCGAAGAGCGCTCGACCAAGGCAAATTCCTGGAATACAAAGCCGGTGTCGGGCCGTCGGGCGCGTGCGGGCGGATGATCGGGGTCAAGGGATGCCCCCAGAACTGAAGCGCGACCGCGCCAGCCACGAAGTCGCCCATCGAGCAGTGTCAGCAATGTGGTCTTGCCCGCACCGGACGGACCCAGCAAAGCAATACTCTGGCCTGCAGGCGCGGCAAGAGAGACATGCTCCAAAGCACGAAAGTCTGAACCCGGATGCGTGTAGCTGAGATCGTCAATTTGAATGGCTGACTTCATCCCAGCAACCCGTATCGCCGCGCCATGGCGCGCACCCCTTCATAGTTGGCCGTATCCGCCCTGACATATCCATCGGGTCCATAGAGATAGCGGAGAAGGTTGCGGTTTTCCGAAGCGTTCAGCCGCAACATGGTGTCGACAAATCGCGCCTGAAGCCCTGCATCAAGTCCAGGCCGCGCGATAACCACATGGCTGGGGATCGCATCGCTCTCCGCAATCCAGGTCACCTGGGCTTGTTGTTCGGGGCTGAGAAGTAGATCGGCGTACTGGCTCGCTCCTGCGGCGTCGACGAGGCCCTCGGCCATCGCCTGCATGGCCTGCTGATAGCCACCTGCAAAAAACACGCGACCAAAGAACGCGTCTGCGTCTCTTGGTGCAGCGAACAAGCCTGCGTCCACAAATTCGGCGAGCGGATACAGGTAGCCCGATTCTGAAATGGGATCGGCGAACGCGATGTCCTTGTTCCGCAAATCCGCTAGCGTCTCGATCCCGCTGTCTCGGCGCACGAAGATTCGACCTGTGTAGCTCGGTTGGTCACGGTAAACCTCGGACAGGAGCGGTATTGCACCGATCTCGGCCTCTGCCAGCACGAAGGGCAGGGCACCCATGAACGAGATATCTGCGTCTCCATTGCGAAGCGCCTCGACGGCAGCAGCGTGATCAATCGTGACAAACCCCTCGACGGGAGCGCCGATTTGTTCGGCAAGCCAGTTGGTGATTGCCGCAATATCGCCAAGCAACTTGTCAGGATTTTCTTGCGGAATGAAGGCGAGGCGTAGGCTCGTCTCTTGCCCCGCAAGAGGTGTTCCCAGAGACAATGCACCGGCGACGGACAGGGCCAGCAATGATCTGCGATTCAAACGGACCTGCATCAGAATGCCCTCGCTTCGAGTGTCATGGCCTCGGCTTTGAATGCCGCCCAGCTTGCTTCTGCGGTGTCCCAGTCCTCTGCGCGCACGGCCGCGCCAACCTGGTTCAACCGCTCGGCAAGCGCATAGACGTCCGGGCGGGCAGACAGATTGGACATCGTACTTGCGTCAGCCGAAAGGTCCGCCCCGACCGTTTCGACCAAGAGAAGGATGTGTTCCGCGTCCCGGCGGGGCAGCAGCGTATCCAGCGTCGACGCGAATGTGGTCAGTTCCGCGAACGCAAGGCGGAAGGGCGTATTCTCGGCATCGAAGGCCTCATAGGGTTCGTCCGCCGCGCCGATGGTTTCGAGATAGGCGGTCAGATCTGCCTGATCAGCCTCCGTGAGGCCAAGCGATTTCGTGTCGTTGAACCAGTCAACGACACTGGCAAGTGTCGGCAGCGATCCATCGTGAAAGTAAGGTGCTGTATAGACCGTTCCAAGAAGCGTGGGCGTATCGAGGGCACCTGAGCGCGCGCCCGAATAACCCGGAGCAACCGATCCGATATCATGCGCCTGCCGGTCCAGGAAGTTGCCGCTTGGCACATGACAGCTGGCACAGGACCGGTCGCCGAGCCCCTCGAAGTTTTGGTTGAAAAGGATTTCCCCGCGCACCGCCGCATCTGTGGCGGCCTCGGTCAACTGGCCGTCCTTTGTCAGCATGGCATTTGGAAGAAAATCGAATTCCTGCATATAAGCGACCAGCGCATCCAGCATGAAGGGTGTTGGTTCCGCGCCAGCAAATTCGTTGACGATCACATTGCGTGTAAAGTCGCGCAGTGATGCAAACCGACCGTCCCGGCCATAGGGTCCGGTAAACCGCAGGCCGCGCAGGCTGGGAATATCGAGCGGATCGTCACGCCGGTCGTTGAAGATCGGATTGAAGAAGGCGCCGTCGACATCGACGGCACCGGGTTGATGACTGGCACCCGGAATGAAGAGCCGCTGATTGATGTCCGACCGGTTGTGACACGTCGAACACGCGATTCCAAGATCACGCGCGGGGCCGCCGAATATCTGGGCACTATCGAAGAGCATGTCGCCGTAGGCGATCAGAGGCAGATCGGTTTCATCGATGCCCTGTTCCTCGAAGTTCAGGACAAGCAGCGGCAATGGGTCTTGATCAAAGATATCCGCCCCCGGCGGAAGGCTCGGCGGTAAGTCGATATCGCGCCCACTGAGTATGGCTGTTTCAGGCAATGGGGTAAGCAGTCGCCTCGGGGCGAAGTCTTCGGCCAGGTAATTCTCAGCGAGATAGCTTGAGATGGTCGTCCGTGCAGCGACCATCGCTTCTCGGTCGGCAGGTGTCGCTCCCGCGCCGAGAACTCCGGCGGAGCCGGTGCTGTTGTTCAGTTCCAGCCATGCACGGCCAATTTGGCGCGCTGCATCGGCATCGGCTGCGCCGATGCCATCCGCAAAGGCGCGGTAGAGTTTGCGCGCGGTCTGTACCGCCTGCTGCGCGGTGGCTGGGTCGTCCGCGTTGAGCGCGCGGTCCAATTCCTCTTCGATTCTGTGCGCAATTGTTTGTGTCGCAGCTTCGAAAAGGGCTTGACGATCTCTTCGCGCAATCGCGTCCAGTACGGGTTCCGCACCGATGTCGCTATTCGCGCTCAGCCATGCAAGCGCGCCCGCAGAGAACTCCGAGCCGTGATAGGGATCGGACCAGGCGGTTTCGACCTGATCCCAAGGGATTGGCTCCAAATTTCCCAGAAAGAGGGTCAGCCGATAGGCCGCTGCATCTGGCAACCACGGCGCTTCCTTTGCCGGTGTTGCATGGGAAGGCCCAAATGAGACTGTTGCGCCAATCCACGCCGCAACCAGCAAGCCTGAGAGTTTCCGGATCACTTTAGTCTCCAACCCCAAAAGTTAGCCACGTCTAACTTATCTACCCAAAGCAAACAAGTTGTCAATTGCTCAGTTGGAAGGCAAAGTCCTGATATGACAAAGCTGCAATCACATGACCGTGAAACCATTCAACCCATGGAACGGGCTCCGGAAGCTCAGGCGGAAGGTTTTGCGATCGTGCGCCAAGCGCATGAAAGCGAGATGGCAGAGGATTATGTCGAGCTGATCGCAGAGTTGATTGAAACCCGAGGAGAGGCGCGACCTGTCGAAATTGCCGAACGATTAGGTGTGAAACCCCCAACCGTCACAAAGAACATTTCGCGATTGAAGTCGGCAGGTTTGGTGCGACGTGAACGCTACCGCGCGATATTCCTCACCGAGCGGGGCCAAGCCTTGGCCGAAGCCTGTCGTAGACGGCATCGGATTGTGGTTGCATTTCTTCTAAGCCTTGGAATCGACGCGGAAACCGCAGAACGTGATGCGGAAGGGATCGAACATCATGTGAGCGACGAAACACTGGCTGCATTCGAAAAAGCTATTGGCAATACCACCGGAGAAGGCTGAGGCTGTTCTTCGTGCACCTTGATCAGGTTTGGCTCACGGGTCAGTCCGGGACCGGTTCAGAAACTTCGTCGGGATCAGAAGCAATCCGACACCGCCAACCACAAAAAAATCAGCCATGTTGAAAGCCGGCCAGTGCGCGGAGCCAACATAGAAATCGAGGAAATCTGTCACGGCCCGAAATCTCACGCGGTCAATAACGTTGCCGAGCGCGCCTCCGAGGATCGAACCGTAGGCAATCGCTTCGATGCGGTTCCGTGTGCGAAGCATCATGATAGCGAGCCAGGCACAGACAGCGAGTGCAAGAACCACGAGGCTCCACCACGGCGCACCTCCGAGAAGTCCAAAGGTCACGCCATCGTTGCGGTGGAACGTAAGATTGAACCCGGGGACCACCGACACCCCGGCATTCAAAGCGGTCGCATTTGATACGACAATGGCCTTTGTGACCTGATCGACCGCGAAGGAAGTGAGGGCGGCCAGCACCCCTATGGCTGGTTCTCCTTTGAACGAATGCATTGCGTCACCCACCCCAGACGTCGGCAATGAGCGCGGAGAATGCGCCGCGTATGTTCGGGCACGTATAACCCATCCTAAAAATGCTCAGCCTTCGGGGTAGCTCGAATAGATCTCGGTCGAACCGTCCTCCTGTATCAAGAAGACGTCGTAAGCCTCGCGGTCCTCCTCGGGTCCCATGCCGGGCGAACCATAGGGCATTCCTGGCACTGCCAGGCCTACAGCATTGGGACGCTCCTCTAACAGGCGGCGGATGTCGGCGGCAGGCACATGACCCTCGATCACGTAGCCGTCAACGAGTCCGGTGTGACAAGAGACCATGCGCTGCGGTACTCCGTTGTCGAGTTTGAAACGAACGAGAAGGCCGCCGAACATGTCCTGGCCCGTTGGCGCGAAGCCGTTCTCTTGGAGATGGTTCATCCAGGACAGACAGCAACCGCATCCATTGGTCTTGCGGACGTCGATTGGGGTTGCCTCCGCGAAGGCCTGCGCCGCCGGGAGAAGGGCGAGTGTGATGGCAAGAGCTTGGGTCATGCGTCTCATGGGTCAGAGCCTTTCGGTTGTAGTTTCGGCAATCTCGCTGCCGAGGTTTTCATTCAGAAGCGCGCGCGTCTCGGCCAGACGCAAAAGCGCGGCTGTATCATCCGCTTCGCTCTCAGCCGCTTCGGCAAGTCGGTCGTCAGAGAGCGGGTCAGTAGGGCGTCCATCCACGAGGACTTCGTAGTGCAGGTTCGGACCAGTCGCCGTGCCAGTCGCGCCGACGCGACCGATCACATCTCCCGCCGCAACGCGTTGGCCTTGTGCCAGGCCCTCGGGTACAGCGCTGAGATGCGCGTAGCGTGTCATTGTGTCTGAACCGTGGGCGATTTCGACCACGCGACCATAGCCGCCCCGCCAGCCGATGAAGCTGACCCGTCCTGGTGCTGTCGCTTGAACCGGCGTTCCGCTTGCCGCCGCGAAATCGACACCTGTGTGCATCCGGACATTGCCGTAGACCGGGTGCGTACGGCGTCCAAATACCGAGCTTAATCGCGCCCCTTCGACAGGCTGTGCAAAAACGCGGAGAACCGTGCCATCGACGTAGATCGTTGCCTGACCGCTCCCGTTTTCCGGCCAGACGACCTCATAAAGTGCGCCGCCGATCTCCAGCGATGCAAAGGTCAGTTCCGGCTGGCCAATCCTGTCTTTGCCAACACGGGCCTCGCGCCACAGTAGACGAAGCGTTTCTCCGCCGGTCATCTCACGACGGAAGTCAACGGTTCCACCCAGCATCTGTGCCAGATCGACAGCGAAGCGGGCGGGCATTCGAGCGTCTTCGAGCGCGGCGAAAAGCGAGCTGTCGATCACTGCTTCGCCCGCCAATGTTATGAACTCGGGATCCGGGGTCACGACCTGCGTGGCCAGCTCTTCGCCAAAGATCGCCTCGATCCGCACACCGTCCTCGACGGAGAGCGCGACGCTGCGCGGGCTGCCGTCCATCGTCGAGACAACGGTGACCGAGTGCCCCGGCCTAAGTCGCCTCAGATCATATTCCGCGCCGAGGGCCAGAGCGACCTCGGTACGGTCGGTCGCTGAAAGACCTGCTTCTTCAAGAACGGTGTCGAGCGTCTCGCCGGTGGCGATATCGCGTGACCAGTTGGCGAGCGGAGGTTCTATCGTCGTTAAGAGAGTATCTGCGATCGCGACATTCAGCTGTGGCATGGGCTGGAGTGGTCTTGCGGGCGCCGCACTTGGTTGTGCGAATTGCGGCAATTCCGTTTCAATAGATGTGGGAAGCCGGAGCTGAGCTGGCGACCACGCGGTGGCAGCGGCCACATCTGGAGGGACCGGATCCTTCGACCAGATACCCGATATTGCCAAACCCCCGGCCGTTAGTGCCGCGAAAATTCCGAAGCCTGCCGTGATTAGTCTGATCTTCATGTTGCCCCCTCAGTTTCTTCATTGAGCGCTCGCTGGATTTTCGGCACCGCGAATTCCTTCGGCTCGTGATAGTCGATCATGGTGGTGAACCGGCCTTCGGCGTCGAACAGGAAAACGCTGGCGGTGTGGTTCATGGTGTAATCGCCGCCGTCGGTCGGCACCCGCTCATAGCGTGCGCGGAAGCCCTGTGCCGCGCGCGCAATTTCCTCTTCCGGGCCAGTCCACCCGCGTATCGATGGATGGAAATAGCCAACATACTCGGCCATCGCCTCGATAGTATCCCGCTCCGGATCGACGGTGATGAACACCACATTCATCCCCTCCGCCTCTTCACTGAGGTCATCAAGCCAACCGGAGATGTCCGACAATGTCGTCGGACAAACGTCTGGGCAGTAGGTGAAGCCGAAGAAGATCATCGTTGGGCTGCCGATTAGGGTTTCGGGTCCCACCTCGTTTCCCTCGTGATCGGAGAGGCGGAATTCCATTTCGGATAGGGCGACCGGTCGAAGTTCCGTCTGTTCGGGCGCACCGGGGCCATCAACCCGCCACCACCCGACAACAAGTGTCAGGGCAACCGCCGCGATACCTGTGAAGGCATACTTGAGGGCCGTGCGCCGGATCATCAGCCCTCTGGACCGCGCGCGGCAATACCCAGAATCGGAACCTCGACCATGATCTCACCGCCGTCCGAGAAGTCGAGTGTCAAAGAGAAGCTTTCTCCCTCGGCCATCGGTCGCTGCAAGCGCATCAGCATGGCGTGCAGGCCACCCGGTTCCAACGACACAGATTCACCCGGCGCAATCTCAATTTCGCCTGCGGGGGCCATAGAGCTGACACCTTCGGCGTTTGTGGATGTCTGGTGAATATCAGGCATCATCGCCAAATCCGTGCGGAGGCCGGTGAGTGTCACAGCCTCCTCGCCTGTATTGCGGATTGTCATATACGCGGCCCCCGGACGGTTTACGCCGATTGACGCGCGCGCCCAGGCATCTTCGACGACAATGTCCTCGGAACCAGCGATAGCGGGCATTGCGGCGTTTGATGCGAACATGAGGGCGGCCATCAGGCCATAGACTACTGTCTTCACTTTGATTTTCCCTTTTCTCTCATGCGTCAACTGTTGGCCGCCGTGACTTCATCTGCCACCAAACGGCGCAACTCCGCCTCCCCAAATGGATCCAGCGGTTTGCCGTTGACGAAGAAGGTTGGTGTTTGGCGCACACCGACGGTCTCTACATCGGCGCGATCCTGGTTGAGAACGCCGGTTGTCTGTGGCGCAAGAAGTTGCGCCTGCGCTGCTTCTGGATCCAGTCCGGCAGATGCTGCTATCCCGATCAGCAACTCCGGCCGCATGCCGCCATGAGAAGCCCATTGGGGCTGATCCCGCAGGACAGCCTCCAATACAGGTTCGAAGACGCCTTGCATGCGCGCGGCCTCAAGAACGCGGATGGCTACTTCCGAGCCCTCACCATGAAACGGCGTGTAGCGGATGACGACGCGCACGGCATCGCCATGCTCAGCCATGATGTCCTTCACAATAGGATGAAACGCCCGGCAGGCCTCGCAGGCGGGATCGAAAAACTCGACGATGGTTACAGGCGCGTCCTCCGGACCAAGAACAGGAGAGTAGGGCCGTATCAGAACTTCTGCCAATTCCGGGGCGACGGCTTCTGTCTCAGATACCGGGGCAGGGCGGTTTACATACCAAGTTGCTCCCCCGAAAGCGGCGGCGCCTAGGGCTGCTACAGAGAGAATGAGGCCACGACGGTTCATGCGTGTTTGTCCTTTAACGAAAGAGCGGACAGCGCCGCGATTGCGGCAAAAGCAGCAAGCGCCATCAGCGGGATTGGGACGCCCAACACCAATTGGTTGTCGTCCGTGCAGGAGGGGCCTGTTGCGGTGCAGGGTTGAATCCGTTCCGGGATGACACCGAAATAAAGCCCCAGGTGCCAGAGCGCGACAGCGGCACCGCCAATGGCGAGCGCGATCCCATACCGGCCCACGCGATCATCTCGCCACCAGAGGCCAAGTCCTAGCACGATGGCGAGGGGAAACATGAAGGCCCGTTGGAACCAACAGAGCAGGCAGGGTGTCTGCCCCAGGACCTCGCCAATGAACAGAACGGCCAGCGAGGCTGCAAGCGCGATCACCCACGCCAGCCCGAGGGCCGTTTCTCCGTATATGCGGATCATTTCGGTCAGAGCCTCTCTCTTAGGTCGGCGAGGATCTCTTCGGCGGGTGTGCCGTAAGCCCACGAATCCGCGAAGCCCGCGTCGGGATCGAACAGGAACAAATGCGATGTATGGCCCATTGTGTAGCCATCTGGCGCGGAGGCTTCTTCAATCCGCTCATAGAAGATCGGAAAGGTCTCAGACGTCTCTGCGATCTGCTCCGGCGTTCCGGTCAGCCCGATGATACCTGCATCAAACAAGGGCACGAACTCGGCCAGCGCAGCGGGAGTGTCGCGTTCAGGATCAATCGTAATGAAGATCGCTTGTACTTTTTCTGCATCCGTTCCCAGGTCTTCCATGACGGCTGCAACTTCGGCGAGCGTTGTTGGGCACACATCCGGACAGTTCGCGAAGCCGAAAAAGACGAGCATCCACCGCCCGGAGAAGTCGCGCTCGGTCTGGATCATTCCCTGGTGATCTGTCAGTTCGAACGCCGCGCGAAAGGCTGGGTCAGACATGTCTGCGTCGGTATCGGTCCGATGTCCGGCAAACTGAAAAACCGCAAACACAAGAAGCGCTGTGCCTGCCAGAACCCATAAAACCTTTTGTATGCCTGAAAGACGCAATTCGTCCTGCCTGTTTGATTCTTAATTTTCAAGCTGGGTTACACCCTCTAGCAACTGTAGGTTCAAGAGGTTTTGTAAAGCGCGCGCCGGAGATCGCCAAAACGTGAGTTCCGCGGTTGCGCTACAGGCGAGACAAATCTACATTCACTGGAGGATTAACGGGGTTTCATCATGCTCACGATTGGTACGCTCGCGAAGAAGACCGGCACCAAGGTTCAGACAATCCGGTACTATGAGCAGATAGGCCTGATGCCGGAGCCCGGCCGAACCGAAGGCGGGCAAAGACGCTATGGTGACGCTGAGCTCGATCGTCTCGCATTCATCCGGCATAGCAGACAATTGGGGTTTCCACTCGACGCGATCCGCGAGTTACTTGATTTGTCGGACGCACCGGATCGGCCCTGTCATGAAGCTGATGAAATCGCGCGCCGACAATTGAAGCTCGTTGAGCAGAGGATGGAACGGTTGAAAGCGTTGCGCGCGGAACTGAAGCGCATGGTCAAGGAATGCAGCGGCGGTAACGCCGCGCAATGCCGTGTTCTTGAGGTGCTTAGAGACCATTCAGAGTGTCTGACCGAGCACGATCAGATTGGCGCCTGAAAAGGCACGGCAAACTTTTCGATATTCTTACTTGAACCTACAGTGACTGTAGCAATTATTTATATCCTCGAAAGATTCGAGGAGACCCATTGTGGCACATGAAAACCCCTTGCTGACGGCAACCCCAATCCTGGATTTTGGCGCGGCCCCTATCGCGCAGTTAATTGATGGAAGGGGCTGGCGCGATCTGTCCGATACCGACAAAATCGGAGCTGTCTATGACTTTGTGCGCAACGAAATCGCCTTCGGATACAACCGCGCCGACGACATTCCAGCGTCCGAGGTGCTGTCCGATGGCTATGGTCAGTGTAACACCAAGGGCACGCTCCTTATGGCGCTCCTTCGGGGTGTAGGCATAAAGTGCAGGATCCACGGGTTCACGATCCACAAGGGCCTTCAGCGCGGCGTTGTGCCGGAACTAGTCTACCCAATTGCACCGGAAGAGATCCTACACTCGTGGATCGAGGTCGAACTGGACGGCAGATGGATCAACCTGGAAGGCTTCATTCTTGACAGCGCATTTCTGAAGATTCTGCAATCTTCGTTTGCCGACCGCGAGAACCTGTGCGGTTTCGGCGCGGGAACGGATTGCCTGAGCGCGCCGCCCGTCGAATGGAACGGCCAGGACACCTACATTCAGGAAACCGGGATCGTTCAGGATTTTGGAACTTTCGACACGCCCGACGTCTTCTATGCAGAACATGAGCAGAAGTTCGGTCGTCTGCGCGGTTGGCTCTATCGCAACATCATCCGGCATTGGATGAACGCCCGCGTGCGAGCCTTCCGCGCGGGCCGTCTGAAACCCGACGCGTCCGTTGCGCACCAGCATGAGGGAGAGACCCATGCCGCATGATCACCACGGTCATAGCCATGCCCACTTGGACCCATCCAGCGGGGATCGCCGCGTGGCCATTGCGATTTGGGCCAACGGTCTTCTGACCGTTGCGCAGATCGTGGGCGGCATTTTTGCAGGCTCACTCGCTCTGATCGCGGATGCGCTCCATAACTTCTCGGACATGGCGGCGCTTGTCATTGCCTTTGCGGCCCGCAAGATCGCGCGTCGGCCTGCCGATGAACGGATGACGTTTGGCTATGGCCGGATCGAGACCGTGGCAGCACTGATCAATTACACGACGCTGATCATGATCGGCCTTTATCTGATCTACGAAGGCGGCATGCGCTTGTTTGAACCACCCGAGGTTCAGGGGTGGACTGTCGTCATCATCGCGGGATTAGCGTTGGTGATCGACGCCCTGACAGCGGCGCTGACCTATTCTATGCAGAAGGGCAGCCAGAACATCCGCGCCTTGTTCCTGCACAACCTGTCCGACGCTTTGGCCTCGGTCGCCGTGATCGTCGGCGGCACGCTCATTATTCTCTACGACATGCGTTGGGTTGATCCCGCGATCACGATTGGGATCGCGATTTACATCCTGTACCTGGCATTCGCTGAGATTGGTGGCCCGATCCGCACGCTTATGCTCGGCAGTCCACCGGACATCGACGGAGGGGAGGTGGTGGCCGTTCTGCGCCAAACAGATGGCGTTAAGGACGTCCACCACGTGCACTTGTGGCAGATGGAAGAAAACGCACCAGCACTCGATGCACATGTCGTCGTTGAGGACACAGCTTGGGCCCGGCTAGAGCAGTTAAAGTCTGAGTTAAAGTCACGAATTGGTGCAGAATTCGGGATTACACATTCCACGCTAGAGTTCGAGCGCAACGGTGTCTGTGACGGTGAGGCTCCACTGTTCGGCCATGACAAGCTCCACAGTCAGTAGGTCTCAGGTGTCTTCCGTGCTTATAATCATCGGCCTATTGATTGCCGTGGCAACTCTCGGTGCGCTGGTTTGGTCGATCGCCTGTCCTGCGAGGCGCATATGGCCACCGAAAGCCTACAGTGTCTGGACGCCGATCCTTGTTTGGGTTCCCACCTTCGCATTGTTTGGGACGCTCATTGCACTTGGAGTGATTGGCTGGGGCCAAATGGAGTTGCCGGTTTGGATGCGGTATGGGTTGGGCATCCCAATCATAGTATTGTCGAATATCGTGGTCTGGAGTGCCGTCCGAGGATTTGGAATTGCTCAGACAGGTGGTGCTCAGGGTACGCTTAAGACCGACGGCCTGTATCGCTACTCGCGAAATCCGCAATATGTTGCAGATGCCTGCATGATTTTAGGATGGCTCCTGCTTTCCTCTTCCGTAGCGGCACTTCTCGTGGGCGCGGCTGCAATAACTGTTCTTCTTTTTGCACCCCATGCAGAGGAAAGTTGGATGAAAGAACGCTACGGCGAAGCTTACGAAGCCTACTTGAAAGTGACACCTAGGTTCTTTGGATAACCATAGGCCAAAAGCTAGAAAGCTATCCTTGAATTTACATAATAAACCTTATCAGACTCAGAATACCCGCTGCGGCGCACCCCTGCCTCAGCCGCGACGATGGGCAAAACTTTGCCCAACAGGACCACTCCGCCTCGCTGCATGAAGTCACCATGCTATCTTATTCAACCAAATGGCGAGCTTGATCGACAACTTTAGAAACCGAAAATCACACAGTATCAGCCGCTTCATCGTCGAATGTATAGTATATTGCGTGGTTAAATACGCCACATCATGGCCGAGCTTCGGTCATGAATCTGAAGGAACGAGTAGGTCTGAATCTTCAAGATGCCCGGCGCGCCAAGGGCATCAGTCAGGAGGAATTGGCGCATCGTGCAAGTGTGAACCGCGGCTATGTCGGCAAGATCGAAAACGCCAAGTATTCCGCCTCGCTGACAACGCTCGAAAAGATCGCCCAAGCTCTGAACATCGATCCTTCGGAACTTCTCAAACCCCGCAGCTAGGAGGCCGGACGACACCCTGCTCCGGGATGGCGGGTGGATGATCGTCCGCTCAAAGGCGTGCCCGTGCGCGAAGGCGTAGCAATCGTGAACGGGTCAGAACTTGTCGTCTGGCAAGAGCATCTCTGGAACACCGGCGACCGCACGCGGGTCTGGCTCGTAAGGCCCGAGGAGATTTGCGTAGTCAATATCATCGAACGAGATATCGATCTCGATAGATCCGGACCCGCCTAGTCTAGCGCGCCTTGTTCGATTGCGAGAGAACCGTTCCTGCCAACGATTTCGTGTCACTGCTGTACTTGTCGCTTTGCAGGACCTTGGAGGCTTTGTCCTCCATCGCCGCCCCCGTCTGTTTACCAGTCCCGGACTGCGCCAGCGCGGATGCCGCCAGGCTCTTGGCGGTTGCGGAGGCGTTCGGGTCGCTTAGCGTGGCCGCTGCCTGCGATGCGACTTTCCGCGAGGTGCGTTTCGTGTTCTTGCCCATGATACTGCTCCGTAAGGCGATTCTGTTCCTGTTTTGTTTACACCCTATGGCGCGACCCGTCTATCAAATCTTTACACTTATTTCACTTATTCCGTTTATTTCTCTTGCATGCGTGACTCCCTGGGTACATCTAAGGGGGTGAACCGAGGAGAAAAACCATGGCCGATACCGCGGAAAGACCAGCCCAGAGCGGCCTCATGGAGCGCCCGCCGACCCCGGAAGAAATCGACAGTGCCGCGCATGCCGCAACGGCCATCGCCGTGGCTATGGAGCTGGACGGAGGCTTGAAAGTCTCGGGAGAGAACGGCGATCCGGTCTCCATCGCGCCAGAGGTTGGAAAACTGATCATCGAACTGCTCGGCCATGTGAGCAATGGCAACATGGTCACGCTCGTTCCGGTCGGCACCATGCTCACAACCCAACAAGCCGCCGACATGCTGAACGTATCCCGCCCTCATCTCACGAAGTTGCTCAAGGAGGGGAAGATCCGATTTGAAGAGGTGGGCAAGCACCGGCGCGTGCCTCTGACGGCGCTCATGCAATACCGGGAAGAGAAAGAGCGGCGCCAGGAGCAGGCGATGCGCGACCTTGCGCGATTGGGTCAGGAGTTCGACAACGCATGAGCTTTGTGGCCAACCCCTTCGTGGTTGTCCTCGATGCCAACGTCCTGTTTCCGTTCCGGGTTCGGGACGTCCTCTTGACGTTCACACAAGAAGGCCTGTTTCGGGCCAGGGTCACAGATGAGATTCTCGACGAATGGACACGCAACCTGATCGCGCTCAAACCACATCTCGAAGAGAGCATTCGCCAGCAGGAAGCCGCGATCAGAGAGACATTCGAAGAATGTTTCGTGACCGGATACCAGCCCTTGATTGCTGGTCTGGACCTGCCGGACCCGGACGACAGACACGTTCTCGCGGCAGCGATCCGATGCTCGGCACAGGTTATTGTGACAGAAAACCATCGAGACTTCCCAAGCGAAGTTCTCGACGATTATGGCGTCGAAACGCTCGGCGCGGATGACATGCTCGCCAATACCTACGACCTGTATCCATCCGGCGGCGCCCGTGCACTCCGCCGCGTGAGAAAAAGGTATGAAAACCCGCCGATGACACCGTCCGAGTTCCTGCTCGACCTGACCCGGCATGGCCTGTCGAAACTGGCGGCGCAGGCCCGTGCCGATATCGAATACCTTTAGTTGCCGAACGAAGCCTCAGTATCTGACCCAATCGGTGTAATCCATGGCGCCGTCGTAATCGCCATACTCCATCATGACGGCGCGGCTATAGAAGGTCCAAAGCCCACCCGAGCTAGGTGTCGGGATGTCCTGACCGTTTTCCGACGCGAACGAAGCCGGCCAAGGCGAATGTGAGCCGTAGACGCGCACGATGTAATGACAGTTCTTGTTTTCATGATCGCAGGATCTGATGGACCAGTCCCACTGACGTGGTTCATCGCGCGGCTCATAAGATCGACCGCGCCACCAAAGCACGCGCGTTCGGCGTAGCCATTCGTAGTCCGGTGTCGAAATATCGAGAGCATCCTCTGCACCCGGTCCGCCCAAAGCAACCGGAACGGCAGCATAGGTGCAGACCCCAAAGGGTGGCCGGCTCGGCCAAGGCGTAATCCGCCGGATCATTTCGGCATAGGCGGCTGAACACACAGCACTCGACGGAAACCCCCCGGCCATACACAGCATGATGGCGCAATCCATATCGTAGGCACGGGCTTTCTGGGCATCGACCGTCAGCCCGGCTGCCAGAACCAGTGACGCAAGGCGGGTGTGTCTCATATCGGCCTCCTGGAGTGGTTAGGCCAATTCTCGCTCAAAATACGTATTGCGCAATATTATATATTGCAGAGTGATGGCTTTCTGCGGAATGCTGCCGATTGTAGAAGGACTCCCAGTGGGGGAGTCCGGTGCCGATCGCAAGAGACCAAATCTTGATTACTATTGATGGGGTGAAGGACCTCATCGGGTCGGGAGTCGACTTCCGCTGTCGGTACGAGCTTGTCGAGTTCACGGACGATGGTAAGCCCCGCTATCAGTGTGTCTACCTGCGCGAAGGAGAGCCCGAGGCGATCCTCGTCTCCACACGGTTCGGACCTTACGGACCAGAACCCCGCCTCTTCAACATCTGGCCCGGCCTCTTCAAACATCACCACGAGTTCGGCGATGGTCGCACTCTGTGTTTTGACAGCGACTACTCTATCCCCTTCGACGCTCCCGGCGGAGGCGATGATCTTCGGAGCGGACGGAAGCGTCAGAACAACTGACGGCTGGACGGTTCACGGCCGGGAAGACAAGAACCCCCCGCCCACACACTCGCAAAGCTTTGCGACCACGGCCCTGTCGGATGTGCTGGCGGCCATTCATGCGACAGCTTCAAGACATGAACGCAACCGGGCCCTACGAGCACTCGAGATCAGCTCCGATGACTGGCTGGCTCTGTTCCGCGCCCTGATCGAAGCTGAAAGCGCTTATCGCCCTGACGCCATAAGTGACAAAGGCGCTTATGGTCTCGGCCAACTCATGGCTGCCACCGCACGCGACCTTGGCGTAGACAGAGCCGATATCGCGCAGAACCTCGACGGGTCAGCACGGTATCTTTTGGCGCAGCTGGCATCCTTCAACGATGTCGATCTGGCGCTGGCCGCCTACAACGCCGGGCCGCATCGCGTCGTAGAATACGGGGGCGTGCCGCCCTTCACGGAAACACGCGACTACATCGCCCGGGTGCATCGCATCCGCGCCCGCCTTTCCGGCGCAGCCACGCAAGACCTGACCGGACCGACGATGCGCGACGCCACGCGTCCCGTCGTCGTGCTCGATCTGAAGTAAGACCTGAAACGAGGGAAACCGATGCGAAGATTGCCCCCAGGATACCTGCCTCCAATCATTGGCCTTCTGGCCTTATGGGCCTCCCCTGCCCTCGCCCAGGACCTCTCGCCCATCCAGACAATGCTCGAGACAATCGAAGCGGCGCTCACCGGCCCAATCGGCATCGCGGTCGCGACGCTCGCCGTCATCGGCACTGGCTTTATGTGCATGATGGGGCGGCTCAACTGGGGATGGTTCGCCTCCGTGGTGATCGGGATCGTCCTGATCTTCTCCGCGGGCACCATCGTTGACGGGTTTACCTGATGGCCATGCGATCCCCTCTCTTTCTCGGGTTGGCCCGTCCGCCGAAATATCTCGGCTTGCCGGTCGGATATCTCGTCGTGCTCACGCTTGGCGTGGTCCTGCCCTTTATCTGGACGAAGTCACCGGTCTTCTTTCTGGTCGGCGCGCTCGTCTATCCTGTCCTCTGGTTTGTTGCCGACAAGGAACCGCATTTCTTCGAAGTTCTGCGAGTCTCCTACGGCACGGTGCGCGGCACGCGCAATCGAGCGCTTCACGGCGGAGACAGCTATGGCGCTTGACGGGATGAAATATGCAAAACCCAGCCCGGCGGTCATTGAAACCAGCGGCGCAGCCTTGGCACGCGAAAGCCATCTCGCCGAGCATTTGCCCTACGTCGCCTTCGCCAAATCCGATGTCATGGTCTTGCGGGAGGGCGATCTGATGGCCACGCTCCGTCTCGAGGGACTTGCGGCACCGACAACGCCGGACGCCGATCTTGATGCCATGAAACGCGCGGTCGCGGCCGTCATCGCGCAAACGGGCAATCTCTACGGCTTTTATGTCCATCGCATATTTGTCCCTCAGAAGCTCGCGATGCGTCCTGTACAAGGCGACGGCTTTGCAGCGGAGATCGACCGACGCTGGCAAGCTCACATCGCGCAACTCGCGCCCAAGAAACCGCAACTTTATCTGAGCATCTTGCGACGTCCGGAGATCGGGGCACGGGTCCCGCTGCTCAACGCCTTTGCCAAGCGAACCTGGATGAAAGACCGCGCGGGCCGTGCGCGGGAACTCGATGAAGTGGCCGGATTCTTCGAGACTGCGCTTGCACCTGCAAAACCCGTTCGTCTCGGCAACACCACCGGCGAATGGCTCGGGTTTCTTGCGACGCTGCTCACCGGCCAATACGCCCCGATTGCCCGACCGAACGCCCCGCTGCCCCTGACCTACGCGCTTGGGTCCTGCCGAGCGACTTTTGACGGAGATACGGCTCGGATCACATGTGGCACGACGGGCGAGACACGGTATGGGGCCCTCTTCAGCATCAAGAGCTATCCCGCGATTACGGATGTCTCTCTGTTTGACGGTCTCGACCTTCCGCTTGATATCGTGCTGACCAATTCCTTTACCCCGATCCCCACAAACATCATGGCAGAACGGATTCAACGGATCGTTCGGCAGATGCGTGCGGCCGATGACGCGGCAGTCTCCTTGCGGGATCAGCTCATGGAAGCGGCCGATGATCAGGAAGCCGGGCGCATTGCGTTCGGCGATCATCACCTGTCCATCGCCGTCTATGCGCCCGATCAACCGACGCTCGAACAGGCCGCAGCCGAGATCAAACGTCTGGGGCAGGAAATCATGGCCGTGATCGTACGAGAGAACATGGCCCTCAAGGCAACCTATTTTGGGCAGGCTCCCGGTAACTACGGCTACCGTGCTAGAAAGACACCGATCTCCACGATCAACTTTGCGGATTTCTCGGCGCTGCATGGATGCGTCGAAGGACGTTCGGACCCTGAGACACCGTGGGGATCGCGCGCGACAGTCTTCCCGACGACGGGCACCTCTGCCTACGGCTTCAACTTCCACGAACCCGGATCGCCCGAGCGCGAACCGACTGTTGGCCATACGCTTGTTCTGGGCCGAACGGGCAGCGGCAAGACCCTCACGACTGCTTTTCTCGCAGCCCAAGCGCAGCGGGTCGGCGCGCGGCTGTTTTTCTTCGACAAGGATCGCGGGCTCGAGATGGCGGTGCGCGCCCTGGGCGGTCACTACAATACGATCCTTGCCGGTATCCCGACGGGCCTCAACCCGCTGCAGTCAGAGACGGATGAACGCGGACGGGCCTGGCTGTCGGACTGGCTGGCGACGCTTCTGGCGCGGGCGGGCGATCTGTCCGGAGAGCAGTCTCGGCACGTTCAGAGCGCGGTGTCGCAGAATGCGGATGCCGGCCCCTCGCTGCAACGGTTTGTCTCTTTTCAAACCCTCTTCCAATCACTCGACGACGATGGCGAGTTGCAGGCGCGTGTTGGGGAATGGGCACCGGGCGGTCGTTATGGCTGGGTCTTCGATATGCCGCAGGACAACGATGCCATGCACATGGACGGCGACATTGTCGGATTCGACATGACCGAGATCCTCGACATGTCGACCGAACGCATGGCCGTCCTGTCCTACATCCTGCGCCGGATCGAGCGGATCGTAGAAGATCGCCGACCGACAGTGATTGTTCTGGACGAAGCCTGGAAGCTTCTCGACGATCCCTATTTCGCGGCGAGACTTGAGAACTGGCTCGTCACCCTCCGCAAGATGAACTGCGTCGTCGTGATGATGACCCAATACCCCAGCCAATTGCGAGAGGCTCGGGTCGGCAAGACCATCATCGAGACGGTACCCACGCAAATACTTTTCCCCAACGAACGGGCGACGCCCTCCGACTACGACTTCCTGCGCGTGAACGAAAAGGAGGCCGAGCTGTTGACAAGACCCACAGCAGGTCAGCGCATCTCGCTGGTGCGATCCGCGGGCGACAGCGTCTTTGTCGATGCGGATCTCACAGCACTTGGACCACTTCTTACCATTTTGGGAGGAGGTCGATCCGCTGAGGCGCAGCTTGGCAACAACTGGCGCAGCTCTCCTGAATTCTGGAGGCAGCTATGCGATTAGCACTGATCCTTCTGGCAACCATACTCACCGCCTGTGAACGCTACACGGATGCCACCTCTCCGTGCTTCGGTCGCGACGGCGCGCCTGCCGTGAGCCGGGCGAGCACAGAGGTACTCTCCTTTGCAGCGCAAGGCACCAAGGACTGCGACTTCGAAGCGATCGGGCGCAACCCATGAAACCGGCGGCCTCTCTCATTGCCATTCTGGTCTGCTCGACGCCCCTCGCCCAGGCGCAAGGCGTGCCGACGCAAGACAACGCAGGGCTTGGGCAGCTTTTCACCATCCTCTCGAAACTGGGGGACGATATGGAGGCGCAGCGCGACCAACTAAACACGGGAGAAACGCTCTCATCGGTTCAATCCGATCAGCTTCGGGTGCTGGAGGCGATGTCAGCCGCACTCACCGGCCCGGGGCTCGACATTCGCGCGCTGGACGGAAACGCGGACTTCCCTGCGGGCGATGTCTACCCCGCTGCCGCAGATCATCCCATGGACAGCCGCCTCTTCGGGGAGGGACGCGAGACCGTCGAGATGATGATTGTGCGGGTGGCCGATGAATATGCCGGAGCGGCCGGAGTGCGGCGGGCCGGTCTTTCGTCCACCCAGTGGCGCTGCCTTTTCCAGGCGCTGATCAAACAGGAAAGCCGGTTCAGCGTCACCGCGCAAAGCCCCGTGGGCGCCTATGGCCTGACGCAGCTCATGCCGGGAACGGCGTCCGACATGGGCGTCGACCGCTACGATGTGATGGACAACCTCCGCGGCGGCGCGCGGTACATCACGACGCAGCTGAACACCTTCGGAAACATCCCGCATGCACTTGCCGCCTATAACGCCGGACCTGGCCGGGTCCATGAATATGGCGGCGTGCCACCCTTTGCCGAAACCCAGGGCTATGTCCGGAATATCTCGCGGTTCTACAACGAGTACCTCGCCGTTGTCGGTGGGGCGGATGCGCTTGGCACGCTTTCACCAACGGACATGGCGCTGGCAGAGTACAGCAGCATCTCAGAAGCCAGTGTTTACTACGCCGCCGATAGCCACGCCACGACCGAGCAAGTCATCAATCGGCTCGCCGCGATCATCCGGCAGATCGACGAGACGCCGGATATCAAGCGCGCGTTCGAGCTCAACACCTACGCCAAGGCCGAAATCGGCCGCATCCTCAACCTTCGCGTTCGTCTGATGGCTGCCAACCGTCAGCGCGAGGCAGCCCATGGCCAACATCTGGCCGCGGACCGGCTCTCTGAGCGCGACTTCATGCGCATGGGAGTCATCCGATGAAAGGAAAAACCTTCGGCACCGCCTTCGCCACGCTTCTCGCCGTCACGCCCGCAGATCAAGCCGATGCCCAGGGTGTCCCGACATTTGACAACTCAAACCTTCGACAATTGGTCTTGCAGCTCGAACACATGGCAGAGGATCTGAATGTCCAGCTGCAACAGCTCGCGACGATGCGGCAGGAGTTGGAAACGCAATTGAGCCAGCTTCTGAACCTCGAGGGGCAACTGGCCTCTCTCATCGATGGCAATGAATTGGGCCAACTCTTTGCGACCGTCGAGGAGTTCGAGAGGGTCCGTGGCAAGCTGACAGCACCACTCGCGACAGCTGAAGCCATTTCGAGCGGTGACTTTCTGAGCGGCTTTCGACCGGGGGCGGAGCTGGATGCTGCCGTTGAACGGGTTCTGTCCGGCAGCGGGTTCACACAAGAGCGTCTGACATCCCTGGCGACCAGCGATGAGCCAGCAGACAATCGGATCGCAACGCAAGCCGGGTCCAGCGCGATGCTGTCGGTGGCCGCACAGGAAAGCCATGTCGAAGCCGGGGAAAGCCTTGGCCGTCTTGAGGCCATGGTGGGGCTCATCGACGACCAAGGCGGTCTGAAAGCCGCGGTCGATCTCAACACGCGCGTGACTGCCGAACTCGGCATCATCCTCACGCAGATCTGGCGTCTGGAAGCGGCCGCCGGCGTCAATGGCGGGCAGTTGGGTGTCGTTGATGCCGCGACCCTCGCCGAGGAGCGAAAATTCCGCTCCATGGAGGTGCCGAAATGATCCGAGTGGGCCCCGTTTCCCTGACCGCGCTTGCGCTGGTCTGCCTGCCTCTGACGCTGAGCGCTCAAACCTCCCAAAGCGGGTTCGAAACCATGGCGCAACCGACCGAAGACCAAACAGAATGCAAGGCTCCGCGGCCGCCGAAGGACCTTGCGGAAACCGCATACATTCGTAATGGCTACCGCGCGATTTTGCGCATCATCGCTACAGAGCATTGGAGGCAAACAGGTGGCTGCGACTGCCAGATCGCGGAGTTTTCGTGGCGGGAGGTCGTTGAACGTTCCGAAGAATTTGTCACCTCTGGCAACCCGCGCTTGCCGTTTGACGTCGTTAAATTGGACGAAATGGCAACTGAGTTCGAGGAAGCCCGCACTGTGGCATGCTCGGCAGACTGATGGGAATAATAAGGGACATACTCGAACAAGTCGATGACGCCATCGATACGGTTTCGCAAGATGGATTTGTCTCTTCTGCAGGTGCCGTCGGTGATGTTCTTTCGATTGGGTCAGCTGTCTTGCTCATTTTAATCGGCACCAATGTAGTGATGCAAATCAGACCGATGACCTTTGGAAGTGGTTTTGCTTTTGGAATAAAGATCGCATTGATTGGAATATTTGCCCAGAGTTGGGACAACTTCCAAGTCGTGTACACGATTGTGACAGAAGTCCCAGAAAGCATTGGTGCATCGATTCTCGCGCTTACGGATTCCGGGAATGAAGCAGGGGTCTACGAAAGCCTCGACAGCATGGTGAACCGGATCACCGCCTATGGCGACGCCATCGGCGACCGTGCAGGCTGGGTGTTTGGCGCAGTGCTCGGAGCGATCTTCTTCGTTCTGTCCGCCATCTTCGCAGCCGTCACCGCCGGGATCATCGCCTACGCGCGTATCGTTTTCACACTGATGATCGTTATCGCGCCGTTCATGATCCTGACGTCACTCTTCAAACCGACCCAATCGCTTTTCGAAGCCTGGACCCGGGCAACCATCGGCTATGCCTTGATGCCTGTGGCTGCTGCCGGAGCCGCCGGGATCATCGTCGCCATCGCTGAGTCAATTGGCGACGCATCCGCCGACCCGGACAACGTCGAAACGGTCAGCCTTATCCTGCCGTTCCTCGTGATCTTGCTCCTTTCAGCTGGCGTGATGGCCGCCGTCCCGTTCATCGCATCCAACCTCACAGGTGTCATGGGCATCGCCTCGAACGCGATCGGCCTGACGGGATTGGCGCGACGCGGCGTGGTCAACGCTGGAGAGTATGGCGCGGGTGGTGCCGGACGCATCTTGACCGGCAGGACACCCTTCGAACTCCGGCGCGATGTCAGCGGTGCGGCCACGAAGAGCAACGAATTGATCCGACGTACGCCTGCCGCCGCGCTCGCTCTGACAAAATCCTTTCGCAAGACATGACCCGCGCGGAGTTCGATCAGGACGCCTTCGAGGCCGACTTCATCTTTGGTCCACGCAGGCGGGAACGCTTCGCCTATTTTGTCGCCGCCGCTGGTGTGATTATCGGCTTGGTCAGTTTCGTCGGGGCCGTTGCTTTGTTCCCGCTCAAGACGGTCGAGACCTTTGTGGTCGTCGTCGACAAGGAAACTGGCGAAATGGACCGCGTTGCCGCCGTCGAGGCGCTCAGCCTCGATGAAAGTGATGCGATCATTCAGGCCAACCTGGTCGCATACGTGGATGATCGCGAAACCTACGATCTGACCGACGGCGAAGAACGGATCAATTCGGTCCTTCAACGGTCTGACGAAGACGCCGCGCGCACCCTTCGCGATTTTTGGTCTTCGACCAATCCTGACTATCCGATCTCGGTCTATGGACGGGACGCGAAGATCGACGTGGTCATTCGGTCTGTGAACCAGGTCGAACCCGGGGTGGCGCAGGTGCGGTTCACGAAGACACTTCGAAAACCGCGTGACAACAGGACTGTGACACGGCCCTACGTCGCCACGCTGCGCTACGAGTTTCGCCCGGAAACCCGTCAGCGGTTGCAGCAGGTCTGGGCCAACCCGCTCGGGTTTGTCGTCACGTCTTACCGTGTCGACGCCGAAACGTTGGAGAACTGAGTGATGAAGCTGCGCACCGCCCTGCCCTGTTTGCTTTTGGCTCTGGCACCTTCCCAAGTGCTTTCGGAAGCCACGCCTCAGGGTGGGCCGAAAGATATCCGCATACGATATGCGGTCTACGACGAGCAGCAGGTGTTCCGTATCGAGACGGATCTGCGGCACTCGACCACGATCCAGTTTGGCGACGGGGAGCGGTTCGAGGCTGTGATCGTGGGAGACACCGAAAGCTTTCAGGTCGATCCAATCCCCGAGCTTGGCAATGTGTTGACGATCAAGCCGCACGTCCAAAATGCCTCGACCAACATGACCGTGATCACCAACCGTCGCAGCTATGCATTCCATCTCCGGGAAGGCTCGATTCCGGGTCGCACGGGCATGTTCTTCGAAGTGCGGTTTCGCTACCCGGGCGAAGAGCGCCTTGCCACACTGACGAACGCACAGCCCAAAGGGTTCGAGGTTCCGCGCAACTACAACTACAAGATCGCCGGCGAAGGCGACTTTCGCCCGGCCACGGTCTATGACGACGGTCGGTTCACCTACTTCAGTTTTCCCGAAAGCGGACGGCAACCCGCGATCTTCAAGGCTGACAACCGCGGTCGCGAGCGCACGGTCAATTGGACCCAGAACGGCAACACCGTCCGCGTCTCCGGTGTCAACAACTTCTGGACACTGCGGCTCGGTGAAGAAGCGCTCTGCATCTACAGAGACACCTCCGCGATATACGTGAGCAACTGAGCCATGTCGGATGATCCCAACCTGAAGAACCGGCTGAATACATTCAGCAAGGCAAAACGCTCCAAACCCAGATCGGGATTCGGTGTCACTGCCCTGGCGCTCGCTCTCGGCCTCGGCGGTGCGGGCGTTGCGTATTTCCTGGCGACTGACTGGCAATCGGATCCAGACCAACTAGAGACTTCGGATGTCGAGCAGTTTCAGAATGACGGTCTCTCAAATGGTGGTCGGCTGGAATTTCCTGCCGATGAAGCGGACCAGCGCGTGAACGATGCCCTTATCGCTGTGGAAGAAGCCCTTGAGGCCCCCGAGCCGGTCCCGCCCGCGGCTGAACCAAGGGCTGATATCCTCGCCGAACTGGCTGAGCTTCGCGAAGCACTCGCCGCTACTCAGCTCGAGCGAAACGCCGAGATTCAGTCAGCCGTCACCGAACTGCGCAGTGCCTTCGCAGATCAAGCACAAGCCCTCGAAGCCGCGGTCGCAGAGCGAGATGAAAAAATCGCGGCCCTGGAACGCGACAGCGAGACCAAGCTGAACTCTCTTCAGAGCCTTTTGGAGGCGGAACGCGCGCAACGTGAAGCCCTTGAAGCGGAACGCGCCAATGACGCCCTGATCCGCGACCAACAGCTTCTCGAGGAACGTCGCAGACAGGAAGAGGAACAAAAGCGCCGCGAGGCCGAACAGCAGGCCGAACAACTATTGAGGGCTCAGATCCAGTCTCCTGCCGTAGTCTATTCGACAGGATCATCGGTCCCGGCACCAAACGCCAGCGGCCTGCAGAACGGCGCGCCAGGCGCAGATATCCCACTGAATGAAAACGAAGCCTATCTCAGAGGCGCGGCGCGGCCGCTTGAAATCGATGAGGCGGCTCGTATGGAGCAACCTGAACGCACTCTCGCGCAAGGGTCCGTCATACAGGCGGCACTGCAAACGGCCATCAACAGTGATCTGCCCGGAAACGTTGTCGCGGTCGTCGCGGAACCTGTCTACGCGTTCTCCGGCGACGCAGTGCTGATCCCGCGAGGTTCGCGGTTGTTCGGGCAATATCGATCTGGTGTGGAAGTGAACCAGAAGCGCATCCTCATTCTATGGACGCGCGTCCTCACGCCGGACGGTACGTCCATGCAGATCGCCTCTGTCGGGGGTGATCAACTCGGACGCTCCGGCCTGACCGGTTTGGTGGATACGAAGTTCGACGAACGCTTTGGAGGAGCTGCTCTCATATCGATTATCGGCGCGGCCCCCGCAGTCGCCGCCAATTCCACGGAAGACGAAGTGACCCGCGAGGTTCTGGAGGAGGTCGGCAATGACCTCGAAGACGCGACAAGTTCGGTGATCGCCGATCAGGTCTCGATCTCGCCAACCATCTACGTCGATCAGGGAGCCATGGTAACCGTACTGGTCGATAGGGACATCGTGATCTATTGAGCGAAGCGTCCCTCCCCTCCTCGTATCTCGAGCAATACCTAGAACCCTATCGCGATTTGATCCTGAAGGACGACATCATAGAGTTGGCGATCAACCCGGATGGTAATGTCTGGATCGAACGCCAAGGTGCCCACGCCATGGAGAGAATTGACCGCACTGTCGAGGCGGCGGCGGCGGCTAACTTGGCTGCTACTCTGGTGGGTGATGCACGCGCGCGAGTGTCGCAGAAATCGCCTTTGGTTTCAGGTAAGATCGACTACCTTGAGCGCCCGCTGCGTATCCAGGTTGTTGTGCCACCCGCGGTAGAACACGGCGCAGCGATCTCCATTCGGCTATTTGGCGTTGGTGGCCAGACAACCTTCGATCCTGAGTATCTGTTCGGGAAACCGGTCTCGCTCGATGATCGGCGGCAATCGAGACTATCAGAAGTCGAGGAAATTGCAAAGAGCGACCTCTCCAGAGCCTTGTCGTCGCTCGTCCGCCATCGTTTGAATCTTTTGGTCAGCGGTGGGACGTCCACCGGCAAAACCACATTCGCAAGGCATTTGCTGAAATCGGTTCCGGACGACGAGAGGCTTATCACCATAGAAGACGCCTTCGAGCTTTTCCCTGGTCAGCCAAACACTGTTTGCCTGTTGTCTGAGCGTGTTCCGACATCTCAGCGGTCAACAAATGCTCTGCTACAGGCGAGTTTGCGCATGCGCCCGGATCGCATCGTTGTGGGCGAGTTGCGCGGTGCTGAAGCGCTGACATATCTGGAAGCCATAAACACGGGTCACGGCGGATCGGTGACGACAATCCACGCCGAAACCGCTGAGCTGGCGATAGACCGGTTGGCGATCATGGTCTTGCAGGCAGGGACACCTTTGACCTTCGCCGAGGTACAGAGCTACATCCGCCGATCTATCGATGTCATCGTTCAGCTGGGACGCGACAGCGGTAAACGCGGTGTCTCGGAGGTCTTGGTTGTTGGGACACGCTGACGGCCCGAAGCTGCCGTTGGTCACACGGCATCGATGCTGCGATTGCAGCCCGCTTTGCTGATGGGGTGGATGGCTCCTGCTTCAACCGGCGTCGCGATGCGCCATAGTGCAGGTGTCAAAATCTGCTTATGAGAGGAGCCACCCCATGCAAGTTACCACAATCGGCGTTGATCTGGCCAAGAACGTTTTCCAAGTCCATGGGATCACTGCAACCGAGGAAGTGGTGTTCAACAAGCCCGTGCGGCGGGCGCAGTTTCTACCTTTCTTTGCGAAGCTGGAGCCCTGCCTGATTGGCATGGAATCCTGCAGCAGCGCCCATCATTGGGCGCGCGAACTTACGGCCCTGGGCCACGAAGTCCGGTTGATCCCGCCGATGTACGTGAAGCCATACGTCAAACGGGGGAAGTCTGATGCCATTGATGCCGAGGCGATCTGCGAGGCAGTGACACGACCAACGATGCGCTTCGTGGCGATTAAGACCGTGGAGCAGCAATCATTGCTGTCGCTGCATCGGGCCCGTGACCTTCTTGTTCGCCAAAGGACGCAATTGATCAATGGATTGCGCGGTCTGGTCGCGGAGTTCGGCATCTACATCCCCAGAGGGCTGGCCCGCGTGATTGGGTTTGCCGAGGACATTTCCCTTGGTGAAGTGCTCGACTTACCGGACATCGCCAACGAAGTAATCCGTAACCTGTCCGCACAACTCATGGCTTTGCATCAGCGGGTCCGCTGGTACGAACAGCGCCTCAAACAAGTAGCCAAAGAAGATGAACGGGTGCGCTTGTTGCGCACGATACCTGGTGTTGGGGCCGTAACGGCTTCAGCGATTGTCGCCAGCATCGGCGATGGGCATCAGTTCCGAAACGGCAGGGAATTCGCGGCCTGGCTGGGCCTGACGCCGGCAAACAAATCGAGCGGCGGCAAAGAGAAGCTGGGTCGGATCACCAAGATGGGCGATCAGTATCTACGATCGTTGCTTGTCGTCGGTATGACATCACTGGTCCGACAAACCCGATCCCATCCAGAGCGCGCCAGCAAATGGCTGACGTCAATGTTGGAGCGCAAACCCGCCCGTGTCGCGACAGTGGCCATGGCCAACAAGACCGCCCGGATCGTCTGGGCGGTGCTCATCCGCAACGAACCCTACAGCCCACGCGTTGTGGCCTAAGACGAAAGGAACAGAGAGTTAGCAAGACCTGCGAGATGATGGTGCATAAGTCAGCCGCCAAAACCAGGACACCCCGCCGAATGTCCCGGGCGCCACAGCCCGCTTTGCTGTAAGGGACCTGGTTTGCGGAACCCATCAGGGCCAGCGGTCAAAACCGCGTAAACAGGCCGGACACATGACTGCTTCTGACAAACGCACAAATCAGATCAAAAAGGACTTGCTATGCAGGAGCCATCCACACAGGACATTCGCTGCATCTGCCTGGGCGCAGTACAGGTAACGGGATGAACTCCCGTCAAATGAAACTTGGCAAATGACCTAGGTATTCTGGCTCATAAGTGAGCTCAGCATAGGGCAGTCTCGCTGTCCTTTGGCGCAGTTCGCGACTAGCTCGGCCAAGGCGCTTTCCAGTCGCTTCAGTTCCGCAAGCTTGGCCTGAACGTCAGCAAGGTGCTTTCGTCCGAGGTTTTCCACCGTCTCACATGCACCCGCAGGTTCATTCGCGAGGCTGCGGAGCGCTACAGCGTCGCGGATGGAAAACCCAAGGTCACGGCAGCGCTTTATGAAACGCAGCTCCGAAATCTCAGCGTCGGAGTATGACCGGCGACCAGAGGCTGTTCGACCTGCCTTTGAGATGATCCCCTCCCGTTCATAGTACCGGATCGTCTCTATCGACACGCCGCTCAGTCGGGACGCTTCTCCAATCGCAACCATGTGATCAATCTCCGCTTGCTCCTGTAGTGACTACAGGATGCATAAGTTTCGCATGATGTCGAATACCGGAACCCTGCCAGATCAGGCGAACGGGCCGAACCGCCTTGTCATCGGCGGTGCAGGCTTGCTCGCGCTCCTCAGCGCATCCTGCTGCGTCCTGCCAATCGGGCTTTCCATCATCGGTCTGGGCGGCACTTGGCTGACGATGCTCGGACCGTTCGTGGCATACCGCGTCGAAATACTGGTCGTGGTGGGGCTGATCTTGGCCTGGGGATGGCTGAGGCTTTGGCGTCGATGGAGTTGTGTCAGCCACAAGCGATCAACGCTGTTCATTCTCGGATTTGCAACACTCGGCTTCCTGCTCGCCGCAAGCTCTCCGCTCTGGGAAGAAGATGCGGCCCCCACGATGTGGACGTTGTGGAGGCAAACACGGTGAAAGACTGGCTGTTACCCCTGGGGTTAAGCGGCGCAGGACTGGCGGCGATTTGCTGCCTGACGCCCTTCCTTCCCTGGTTGTTTTCGCTCCTCGGGATCAGCGGCGCGCTCGGGTATGTGTATCGAGACGACGTGCTGCTTCCGATCCTGGCAGGGTTTCTCATTCTTACGGGGTACGCGCTATGGCGACGCAGACGAACGCAGTAGTACTTCAATCCACGATCACCTGCCCGGAATGCGGACATTCCGTCGAAGAGACGATGCCAACCGACGCCTGCCAGTGGTTCTATGAATGCACGTCCTGCAGAGCTGTTCTGAAGCCAAAGCAGGGCGACTGTTGCGTCTATTGCTCGTACGGAACCGTCGCATGTCCACCGATACAGGAAGGCAGTGCCTGCTGCGGGTCTTGAGCGGCTAACTCTCTTGGAAGAAGACGAGTTTGTTGCCGAACGGATCAACGACTGTACATTCCTTAGAGCCCCATGGCATCCGACTGCCGGACTTCGGTGCGATGAACTCTGTCTCTCGCGCACCAAGCTCGCGACAGAACTCCTCTAGATCGTCGATCTGAATCCGGACCTTCGCAACAGGACTGCAATCACCATGGTGCTCCGAAAGATGCAATTTGCAGCCGGACCGCGACACCCCCAGGTACAGCGGATAATTCTCTGCGTATCGATGCTCGAAATCCAACTCGAAGCCAAGGAAGTTGACATAGAATGCCTTGGTCTTGGTTTCATCGAAAACTCGAAGCACGGGAACGGGCGGGGTTAGTTTCACCATGCTCATTATCTAGCAAAACCCCACAACTAAACCAAACAAGCTAGAAACTCATGATACTGGTCGAGGTCGGTTCTGCTAATTCGATCCTCCGCCGCACAACCGACGGCCCTGACCGGACATATAGGAGTCGGCTTGGTTGCTAGATCGATGGTCGCCTTCCGGACATTCGCTGCAGACGCGAAGTCACTGCAAAGACGCCGTACCTGATTGCCGACTTTGCCGCCGTACATAAGGTATTCACCCGGTGACTAAGCGGTCCCGAGCAATTTTCGACATTACCCGCTCTGAAGAACTAAGTTGTTAGAGTGAACATCTCTTGCTGGCACGTTGTGTACGGTTGAAATTGGTGGTCTTGTGAATAGATGGAAGCACTCGAAAACCTTCTCCAACTTCCCTATCAAACTCTCGCGATCTTGGTCGCGGGATACCTGTCGTATCGTCTGGCCTACACAGGCCGCGACACAACACACCGCACGCTAGACACTTTGGCGATAGCGCTTGTGTTCGCATTCGTTGCGCAGGCTGCGACAGCGGGCCTCTTGATCCTCTATGACTGGAAGTATCCTGTCCCGACGGATGGAGAATTGCCGCTGTGGGTGGGTTACGGGGCAAGCGTCGGCGGGATCATCGTCGCCCTTATTGCTGCTGCGGTTTGGCGACGTGTCAGCGTAAATAGCCTTCCAGCATTCTTGCGAAAGGCAGGAATTTCTTCATCGGATAGAAATGTCGCGGCATGGGAAACCGTTATCAACCGCGAAGACTCCGGCCCGACCCAGATTACCGTTCTCAAAAAGGATGGGATTACAGTTCAATGCGAGCGGCTTGACGACTTCAAAGATGCGCCTTTCGGTCCGGTGATATTAGGGCAAGACGGCTCAATCGCAATGTATGTGACGGATTACCGGGACAAAACCGGACAATGGGAAACGGTCAGCCCGGAGCATGGCGACTGGGGACCGGAAATTACGGTCATTCCTGCCACGGAAATTTCGGAAGTGCGTATTCGTCACAACCCATCACTTCTTAGGCGGTGGAGGCGCGGACGGAGCGCTGGGGGTGGGTCTGGCGTTATCGGGGATGTAGACGGGTCCACCCCCTGACTGCATTTCAATAACTTGCATAATGCTACCTCTTGGGTGGTGGCGGCGAAGACGGTACCGCTGGTGCGGGACGTGTATTTGTCTCGGGGGTTGGTCGCGATGGCGGCAAAGAAGGACGCGGCGGTTTTGGTGGGGCTGATGGCCTTTTAGTCATTGACCTACCTCTTCGGCTTAGGGGGCGGCGATGATGCGGGTTTGCTGGCGACCGGTTGCTGCGATCTTTCGATCAACACTCGTGAGCTAGACTGGCGCGGTGCAGGTCTAGGCGATGGCTTGGACGATGGTGACTTGGCCATGCTTTCTACCTCTTTGGTTTGGGTGGTGGAGGCGTGCCCGGTGCCGCGGCACGGGGCTGCTGTGATCCTTGCACCCGGACTTCACCCCGCTGACGCGGGACTGGCTTGGGCTTTGGCGGCGGTGTTGGCTTCTTTGCCATGTCTACCGCTTCGGCTTTGGAGGTGGTGACGCGGAAGGTGCACTTGCCATCGGTTGTTGTGAATTGATCGAGACGCAAAAACCATTCTCAGGCCTAGCAGTCAGAATTGTGACGTTCTCAGACTTACTTTCGTTTTTGCTTTCGCTCATGCCAGAACCTTTCCGAGTCCACAGTATACCAGAACATAATGAAAACATGGCGACGTTTCTAGCATGATCTGACATGGGGGCACATGCAGACCACAAGATGTTGAGTGCCGCCATTTTGGAGGATCCCACGCGAATGGAAGACTGAGACCAAAGCTCGTGTATGGATACGAAAGGGATAGCGCTTGCAGCGGCGCGATAGATGGTCTGCTAGCTTACCGGTTTTTCGCTTCCGCTTGGATCCTTAGCTCTAGCTCATGAGCTTCTGACACACCCAAGCTGACAAGGCGCCCTAAGATGGCATCGATCCGGCTGCGTGAAGAGTGAGAACTGCTATACAAAGACGGATCATCGACCGCCGCCTTATTCAACCATTCCGTGACTTTGCGACCGATACCGAGCTCATGCCACATCGAGCGGTCGCCGTCCGTTACTTCGAGCCAAGTTTCGAGCGCGTTCAACAGGAAATCGAGATGTCGTGCAGTCGGAGCAACATTTAGGGTGTTCATCGTGCAAAGCGCGACGAAAGCGGTAGGACCGCCTGACATCATCGGGCGTAGCGTTTCAAGAATTGGATCAACTCGGTCAAACACAGCCGGAACAAGATAAGTCTTTGTTCCAGAAAACGGGCTGTGGAGGTTCATAAGCAGCATGCCGATCAATGGACCGGTTTCTATATCGATCCCGAGTTCTCCCCGGCGACGATCCCAAGACCATCGATTTAGCTCAATCGCACGCGCAACCATCTTCTGCCGCAAAGCCGACGCCCGAACTGACGGCCTGTCCGGCTCATTGAAATAGTGAACATCAGCGGCATGTATGACCGTTTCAGCAACATCGCAGAATGACCGATCAGGTAGCTCAACTATCGGCAGAAGAAGCGATAAGAACTGATCCTCCTCCCAGTCCATCAAAGCGGTTGCTAACAAGGCATAGAACTGATTGTTCCAATCGCTTGGTGTCTGACTGAGCTCAGCATCAGCGGAATAGCCGTGACCATTCATTCGTGCTGACCATGGCGCGTATGTTTCAATGATCTCAAGGTACCAGCCGGGCCGAGCGCTTCCTTCAACATTGAGCAGACTCAACCATCGTGAAAGCTCTTGATCATTAGCGTGAACGACCGCCTCCCTCGAACTACGCCTCTGGGATGGGCCATCACTTTCGAGGTTAATTTGTTCACCGGTCAGTGAGCCAATTGCACGCGGCCGACGGGAAAATGCCGGTGTCTCTTCCGGAAGCTCTGGCCAAGACGGCTCGGGCCCGCCATTGAGCCAAGCGATCTCGGCTTCAACCGCATCAGCGTCCTTCCCTGCTTTCTCCTCCTCGTAAGCCTCTTGAGTAGAGGCGTCCTCGTCATAAGGATTCCAACGCCAACGGCAGCAGGTGAAAGCGATACGGATTGCAGCTTTGATCAGTCTCGGCTCAGCATCTCTTATGCTCGCGTGTGCTGCCGCCATAGAAACGACGGCGGCCTGGTCTTGTCGAGCGACGGTTCTCAGTAGCTGGTCGCGGTCCTCGATCCGCCGTCTTCGATACCAAAGATGGATTAGAGTGCATATTCCCTGCGCCGGGCGATTGTAGTCCAGCCGTTCTTTCGAGCCGTAGCGGTCGACCTCTTCCGCCAAGGCGGTGGCAATCACGGTCCGAACCCAGTCCTCATGCTCGTCAAGGAGAGTATCCAAACCGTCCCGCGCAACAAGCATGGCCGTCGAAATCAACCGCGTCGATCGTGACTTGAGATGATCTGTATCGCTAAAGTCAGGCAGTTCGCCGGCAGCGTATTCGACGGCCTCGCGCGCCAAATCCGGCGAACCTTTCGCTGGATCGCTGATAGCCAGCTGAATTCTCACCTCAATCGTGCTGGAGCGCTCATGCACCTGTCGGCGGGCCTCGAGGCGTTCGAGATGCTCGGCCTCATCCGGTGGCGACTTGTAGGCGAGGCCTTCTTCGACCTCCACCCAGTTCGCCCGGTTGAGCATATTGAGTGCATAGGATCCCATGAACGCGGGATCGCCGAAATTCGCGTCGTCACTATACGACCCGGCTTTTTTGACTTCCTCAGCCAACAAGGAGCGCACCTTCTGCCCGGAGTCATCCTCGCCGATGTAATAGGGGATAAGTCGCTCGAGCGAGATGGAGCGCGATTGGCGCTTTGCAAGATCGGCAAGCATGACGCGGCCTTTGGGCTCCTTCTGCAGCATCATCGTCCCTCCAAGACTCTCCAACGTCAAACGGGTGCGATCGTTGGCAAGCAGGTCCGGGTTAGCCACAAACGGGACAAGCGCGTCGCGCGTCATCGGCCAATGCGATAGCAGCACGTCGAGACCGATCAGCAGATAGGCGGCGCAGCTACCTTCCGGTCCAACGATGTCCCGAAGAACCGCGTCAACATCCTCACCTCTGTCGAGGCGCTCTTGTGACCAAGCTTCGAGTGCCATTAGTCCAGAAGACGCAGAGTATTCCTGCGCTTGGCTCGAGCGTGACCAGTAATAGGTCTGCACCCACGGAAAGAATCGCGGCTTCCCGTCGAAGACGATCGTAAAGCCGTCCGTTCCTGCCTTCACGCCGTCCGCGCGGTGCGCGACCGCCGCCTCAACGAGTGTTCGGATTAGGCCGAGTCCGATCTCGGGGTCCGCATCGAGCAAGTCGAGAAAAGGAGGCTGCGCTGGCGACACCGGCATGTAGTCGGTATCCGCAAAGCCGAACGCGCCGTTCAGGGAATCCCGTCGTGATCGGTCTCGACGCGGCTGTTCAATAAGACTGGACGTGATAAGCGCCGCTAGCTCGTTCGGCGCGACGCTGGCCAAGGCCTTGCTGAACAGCCGAATTGCCTTGACCTTGTAGTGATCGTTCTCTTTCGCGATCGCGGTCAAATAGGCCTTCGTGTCTTCCGGCGCGTATGACGCCATAAGAAGCGCCATGGTTCGAAGATCCTCGATCATCGTCGCGCGGCTTGAACGTTCTGTCCATGGCGTATCCTGAGCACCCGGAATCGTGACGCTGGATGCACGCAGGTCAAGCTGCATAAGCCACCCAAACAGCATCTTTGCGGTAAGTTGCCCGAGTTCAGGAATGCTCATCAATGTTAGAAACTGGACTTCGACGAGCTTCAGAACAGCAGCTATCGCTTGCACTGGAATTTCGCTGGCTTTCACAGCGCACCACGTGAGAACCGTGGGCGCCGATAGCGTCGTGGCGATGCGCAGTGAGCCTGGTGCCTCGACAGGAAGCTCAAGGCCCTTCGCGGCGATCTGCTTGATTGCGGATGCGGCCGAGATCGTTTCCGTCGCGACGATGGCGGTACAGATCTCGACGAGCAGTTTGCCCCCGTCGGAAAGCAATGCGGCGCGGCAGCGGTTCAGAAGCTGCGACGACAACTCGGATCGTACTATCGCCATGAGAGCTTGGCGACGCCATGCATCATGGGCGCCTGGTCGCGAGAGGGCCCCAAGGAGGGCTATCCAGTTCGAGCCATCCGGTCCCTGTTCGAGCGCGAAGCGTCCGGCAAACTCGATGCCACGCGACACCCGAGGCGATGGCGGCACCGAAAGATCGATTCTGTCGAGCAACATGATGTCTTCGTTGAGGCGCGCGCCGATCGCCCAGTCGCGCAGCACATCATGGTAAAAGCTGAGACGGTCGCGCCTCGGTTCGGACAGCGTCAGGCTACGCAGTAGGTGTGCTCGTGCCGGCGTGTCCGTCGGCGCTTTGATCAAGTCCTGCCCTGCCAGAGCCGCTTCTGCGAGCTCGGCCAAAAGCCGTTGTGCCGGGCGAACATCATCTGGCTTTGCGCCATCAGCACTCTTCCACCAACGATCGGCAAGCGCTGCTTCAGTTCGAATTTCGGCCGATCTCGGGACCTTGAGCAATTGAGCCAATCGATAGAGATTGCGCGCAATGCTCGCGGCCGGATGGTCCGGTGACAGCAGTGCGTGCAGTTCTGGGGCGGCAGTGCTCAGAGCTGCAACCTCATCGTCGTTCAGTTCGTCCACGACCACTTGGCAGGGCTTACCCAGCTTCGCGAGCGCGTCCTCTGCCACCCAAGCAGTGTCTTCGGCGCCGACATCGGGCCGCTTTGACATGACCACGGAAAAGCCTGGGACATCTGTAATCTCGCGCAGCAGGTCATTCACTGTACGGCGGCGCTCGACGGACGTGAACATCTCGAGGCCGTCGATGAATAGGACCCCGCCGCCACTTGCCGCAAGGTCCCACAAGAAATCCTTTGCGGTCCCGGAAACTTCGAGACGTTGCGCGAGCGCCGACCATCCGCCATCTGGCGTGCCTACGGGATCAAGGACAATGACATGGCCCTCGCGGCCTATCCGCTCAGCAAGATGTCTCAAGACCCAAGATTTGCCTACGCCCGGTTTGCCGGTGATCTCAACAAAACGATGCTCGTCGCGCGCTTTCTCGAGATCGGCAAGCGCGCTCAGGCGGGGGAGATTAACGCCTCCGACCGTAGTCCCGATCTCCATCAGTGCGTGGCGCGACATTTCCGCCAGTTTGGCGCGGGCCAGCGCGAAATTCTGGTCGCCAGCGAGGTGGAAGCCCCGCACCGTTAGTCGCTCGATGAGAGACTGGCGCGAGATCGAGCCGCCAGCTTTGCCGGTCTCAAGAACGATCTCGATGAGATTGCTCCAAAGCGCTTCAGCGCGTATCACATCCTCAGGCGCGAGAACTTGGCGAGCAAAGGTCAAAGCATGGGCCCTTGCCTCAGGTGCAGAAGACTCGAAATCGAACTCGAGTATCATGAACCGCCGAAGAATGTCCCAGATGGCTTCGTCGTCGTCCGCTACGCCTTGAGCCACAAGATGCTTCCGGAACGCCTCGGTGAAAGTGCGCATCCCCTCGCTGGCGACGCCCGGGAGAGCTAACCGCGCGAAGAATTGCACGCCGCTTTCCGCTCTGCGCGCCCATTCGAGCACGTCCTGATAAGGGCCGGAGATAGAATAGCTGGTCCGCTGGGTCGCAACCGCCAGTAAATGGCGGTCCGTCGGCTTTTGAGCGGGATTGCTGCGCACAACCTGTTCGCAGACGCCTATAAAGATAGGGTCTTTGGGCGAAAAGCGGATGGTTCTTTTGGACTGGATCTCGAGGATCGCTGTGCCCTTGTCCGACACGCCATGGATAATCAGGTCGTCAAGCGCATAGCCTTCATTTTCCCCTTGCAGTTGTACCTGCTCAATCCGGGCATTGGGAAGACCGCGCGCTTCGCTGCCCGCAAGCATCTGCAGGAGATAATAGGCGCCAAGCTCGCCCTCAATATAGGTTCCTGCGCCTCCGCGACCGACTGGACTGGAGCCTTTCTGTTCCTGGTTCAAGCATCCCTCCGGAATCTGGCTCATTGCGTCGGTCGTCTATGGATCTTTGCTGAAATGTGCCAAATCGATAGCGGAAACACAGGCCTAATTCGATTACTTTCTATGGGTCAATGTGGTGACCCTTGGAAGGGTCCGAATTCATGAGCTTCGCGGCATATTGCTGTCCGAGACGCAGACATTCAATGCTTTGAGGCTCCCAACCTCAAGCGTCATATTGCTCGATCAAGTACAGACTTAAATTCCTTATTGAATGTCCGCTTCGTGGCAAATGACTCCTCATGCTTTGCCCATGCAGCGAATGACGGCTTCCCGCCCCCGCCTACTGACCATCCCCGAGCAGTTCGTCGATGAAGTCACCTTGCTCGCGGAAGACTTGCTCCCACTTTTCTGGGACCGGGTCCTCCCGATCCAAGATTTCCGGACGCAGCTCACCTGCAGTGGTTTCATTGATTTGCGTCTGCATGGATCGCGATTGCCGTCGGCGTGCACGCTCGCTTGTTGCAGTAGATTCGACAGAGGCAGGTTGCAATGTCGAAGGAGCGGGTTTCGGTTCTTCGAACCAGGGCCCCACTCCGTCGACACGTGGGGGATAGGGGAAGTCGCGGCCCGCCTGGCGATCCGCCAGTTTGATGAAAAAGGAATCCTCGAAATACTTGATGCGCTGTGCGCGGATCGGGTGCTGCGGTGAGGCCAGGATGATCACCTCATCAGGATCCATGGTGCGCGCCTCGGTCTCGGAGAGGAGTGGACGTTCCTCCAGACGTGAAGTCGTTGAGGTCGCACCCAGGATGCCCTTATTTCGACCATACATGCGGGTCACCGCTTCCCGGGTAGTGCTGCCGACGGCCGCCGAGACCTCGCGAACGGTACGCTGGTCGCGAGGCGTTATGTAGAGCTTGAGCCCTGCCCCGTTCTCAAGGCTTTCGCGCCCCTCGGGTCCGTAGATGCGATCGAGCGAGGCCAACGACTGCGCAATCATCGCGACGCGCCCGCCATAGGCGGCGAGCGAATGGATCGCCCGCTCGAGATAAGGCATCGCGCCCATTTGCTGGAACTCGTCGATCATCATCATGACCGGCCACGGCTCGTCGGGACCCGGCTCGTTCTGCCGCAAACTAGCAATGAGATCCGCGAACATGAGCCGCAGGAGCGGTGCCAGCGTCGCGATGTGATCTTCCGACACCACGATGTAGAGCGCGTGCGGTTTTTTCCTGAAGTTCGCGAACTCGAAGTCGCTTGCATCGGTTGCCGTACGGACCGCCGGGTTGTCCCACTGCTTCAGACCGGCCGTCATCAAAGCCTGGATGTTGGACGTCAGCAGCCGCGACGACGCGCTGGCCGCATTGATCCAAAGCTCGCGCACCGTCGCTTCCTTCGCCTCGTCCGCATAGGCACTGTACTGTGCATTCTTGTAATCCCCACCGGTGACGATCTTGTTGACCTCGCCCAGGGTCGGCCTGCCGCGTTGGATCGCCAGAAGGCAGGCGGCGACGAATATCGATTTGCCTGCCTCGGAGAAGGTGTCGAGTGTCTTGTTGTCTTTGTCGAGGAAGAGGTCCGCCAGGATCGAGACTTCTGTGAACTGCTGGGCGAAACTGGGGGCGGCCGCGATCCGCGCAAGCGGGTTGTAGCGATGCGAACTGTTCGCCCAATCGAACGGGCTGAAGCGAAAGACCTCATCGCCGTTGAGCGCCCTCAGCCTTGCCGTCTTCTCGAAATTCTCGCCTTTCACATCCAGAACCACGACCGAACCTGCGAAAGACAAAAGGTTCGGGATCACGAAGCCCACGCCCTTGCCGGCCCGGGTCGGGGCCACCATCATCACATGCGGGATATCGCTCGCAGAGATGTAGGGCGCCTTTGACGCGGGCTTTCCCAGCTTGCCACAGACAAACCCGGATCCCGGTGTCTGGAGCATGCCGTTCGCCTTGAGTTCACGTCTGGTCTGCCAATGTGCGGACCCGTAATCATCCCGGTCCTGGGCCCAGGTCCAGCTGAAGGCCAGAACCGCCAGTCCAATGGCCCCGAAGCCAACGGCGCCGAACGCAACCTTGAACGCCTCGGGATGCGCGGCGCGCAGACCCGCGCTCGCCGTCCAGACGGCAAACATGTCAAACTCGGCAAACCCCGTTCTCAACGCCAGTGCGAGATAGAAGCTCGCCGCGATAGTGCCGAGGGCGGTTCCGCAGAGGGTACCCACTGGCACGGCAGCCCAGAGAGGAAGCCGGGTGCTCATCAGAAGCTGATCTCATCGTCGAGATCGCGCGATAGCCCCCTGCCCCTCTGCATCTCGAGATGGGTGTCGCGGGCCAATGCCTCGACCTTGTCCTGCTGCAAGGCGGCGGCACGGTCGGTAAAGACCTGATCACCGGTCTCCTCATAGGTCAGCTCGAGGAATTCCTGCGTGACCGTGATCTGATCGATCCGGTTGGGAAGCACCTCTGCCAGCACCTCGTAATTGCCGCGCCGCAGCTCCCCAAGTCCCTCCTCGCCCAGCTCCTTGAAGAGTTCGGCCTTCAGCGTGCGTTCGACGGTCTCTTCCTGAGCTTCTGAAAGGGTGCCGTCACGCAGCATGTCTGCGAGGTCCTGCAGATACGGGTTTGGCCCACGGTCCTCGTCATCGATCACCTGCAAATCGTCCGATGCGCGTGACAGACCCGTCGCTATGCCGAGCTCCTTCGCGCGCTCCAGCAATCGGTCCATGAACCGATCGACTGTTTCCAACGCGCGATCTTGTTGATCGTCGCTGGCCTGAGCGAGATCGATGCCATCCTTGGCCAGAACCGCCGCCATGTCGCGGTCCACCCAATCCTGAGCAAGCCCGTAGTTCGTCGTCCCACCGGCTTCGATCCGGGCAGCCATCTCTTGCGGATCGAGACCGGCCCTTGCGGCGTCCACCGTCAGGGCCTCGAGGACAGGGTCCTTGCCCGATGAGAGCGCAGCACTCAAGCGCCCGTCTCCGGCTCCTGGCGGATAGGGTTCGGTCAAGTCGCGCCCGAACCGGGCGCGCAAATCAGGGTCCGGCACCATCTGCGAGAGATCACGAACGACACCCGCCGCCTTGGTTTCAAATCCCGGGCGCTCGGTGGCATCAAGTTCTTCTGCCTTGAGCCTTAGCGCTTCGATGGTTTTCTCGGCATAGTCGATGGCCTCACCGACCGTACGAATGGTCTCCATATCGATCTCTCCTGCGGTGAATCTGTAGGGCGTGTCCGAGCCGATTGAGGCCGCCATGCGGCGCATCGCGTAGGCCAGGTGTTTCTGATCCATGCGATCCAGCACATCGGCCAGGTTGCGGTAGTCCTTGGCAAACCCTGTCACCTGCGCCTTGGCAATGGCCCGCTCTTCGGGCGACAGTGTAATCTCGCGCGGCAGGCGCGCCTCGTCCTTTGCCCGGTAGATTTCTGCGATACCGGGGGCCTTCTCGAAGATGCCACGCTCGAGACGGGTCGTGGCCTCTAGTATGACACCGTAGCGTTCGGCGATCTCCGCCTGCTTTTCCCGCATCAGCTGGGGCGACATAACGCCCTCCGCCCAGCAGGAGAACCAGGTGCCTTTTGTGAGGCCCCGGTTGTTCAGCAGGATATGGGCGTGCTTGTGCGCCCGGTCATCATGCACCGAGAGCACGTAATCCCACTGATCGCCGTAATCCCCGCTTTCGAAGAAATGCTCGGCCCAGTCGAGTGTGATCTCTCGCACCTGATCCACCGTGACGTCGGTCGGGAACGACAGCAGCATATGCGAGGTAAACCCGAGCTTCGTCGTGCCCCGCCAGGATTGCGCCCAGGCCTCCACGATCTCCGCCTTCTGCGCCTCGGTCAGCACGGCCTCAGCCGTCAGCGGGTTGGTCATCGTCGCGTAGGTGTAGACCGCCTTGTCGTTCACATAAGACAGCTGGTTGCCAAGGCTCCGCTTCGTCTTGCACCCCCCTGCCCTGATCCGCTTGAACACCGCGGCGCGGCTCTCCGGCATAACTGACTTCATCAGATTGCGCGCCGAGGCCCGGCCCACGCGCTGGTAACTGCGACCTTGCCGCCGCCCTGCCAGCCGCGCGTCTATGCGCGCCTGACGCTGACCCTGGATGCGCTCCGTCTCCCAGAGCTTGCCCATTACGGCGTGATAGAGGGCGAGCAGCTCAGACATGGTCCACCAACTCCTCATGCACGTCTGGCGCCTCGGGATCCGCCGCGTCCCACCCCACGCCCCGGCGCTGACAGGCCGACGCTTTCAGCGCGGCCAGATCGCGATAGGTGCGCTGCGCGAGATCATGCAGCGCGACAAGCGTTGCACGGTTCTCCGGGGACAGCGTCAGCTTTCCGCGTTGCACCGCCTTCGCCAGAACACGGCCGCTGTCTGCAACGTCTTGTGCCTGCTGCAACGTCTCCGAGAACGCCCGGAGATCGTCTCGCATCAGATCAAGCAGCCCACACCGCGCCCGCACAACCGCCTGCAAGGCCTGGCTGCGGCTTGTAAAGCCGCGGGCCTGCCAAGCCGCATCGAAGGCGGCCATCTCAGAGGTCGCCGCGCGGAAACTCACCGCGACCGAAGGGTCCCGGACCTCCTGCCCGTCGCCCCGCTCCTCCTTCGCGAGCCGGGTCACGTGTCGCCGCGACACACCGTAGGCCTCCGCCAATACCCTCGGCGTTTCCCCGGCAAGATAGCGCCGCGCGAGTTCGATCCGCTCTTCGAGCTTTAGGCGTTTTGGGCGTCCCGGTTTCACGTCTCAGACCCCTCGGACAAAAGTCGCAGACATTTGGCATATCCTGCCAACGTCCCTCTCATTTCATCCTCAGGAATACATCAATGCGTGAATCTGCGCAATTTGTCTTTTTGCACGTCGTGTCACTGCGCAAAATACTGCCGAGTCGTCGAGATCAGTCTAGCACGGCCCGAAGCCCGCACTCACGCTGAGCCCAAGAGCAAAGCAACCGCACCGAGGCGCCATCGATGCGGGACCACTGCGGGAAGAAGAATTGCTGGCGACACTCGTCTATTCAGGAAAAAGTCCGGCGTGTCGCGCTGATGCTTGGCGGGTCACCGGAGCGGCCCGCAAGACAATGTCAGGCCGGTCTTCCCCCGTGGTCAGTGACCACTATCGTGTCGGTCACGCTGACGAAGAGCGGCGTGATGACATATTCGCCGCCTGCGTCTTCAGGTGCTGTTACGGCGACGATAGCCGAGGCCGGCGCTCCGTCCACGAAACAGGAGAAGAGCGCGAAGTTTTCGAAACGACCGGATGTCAGCGCCTCGAAGGCGCTGACGTGATCTCTGCGGATATTGGTGCTCATGCGACGATCCCTCCGGCTTTGCGGGCGCGCTCGGCATAGGCGCTGAGGGTGCCATCTGCCTTGAAGTGCAGATCCCGTTCGACGGGCAATCCTAGACGACCGCGGACGGCTCGAATTTCGCTGAGGCGTACTGAACCGATCTCGGGAAAGCCAAGCCCCAGGTCGCAGAGGCCGTGCGCGATATCCGGGTCTTCCGGATCGGTTTCGGAAAGCAGCCAGGTCGCCCCGGCATCGGGGGTGAAGAGTTTCACGACAGGTTCGAAGTCGAGGGTGTCTTCGCCTGCTTCAATGCGGTCCTGGTTGGTGCGCCCGTTCGCAGCGAGCTGGTCGAGGATGGATTGTGGCAGAAGGTCCATAAGGTTTCTCCTGGATGTCGGTGTGAAAAAGGCCGGGACGGCAGACACCGTCCCGGAGGACAGCTCATTCGACGAGGTCCGGGGCATCGCCCTGCCCGTCTGGCTTCGGCTCGAAGAGAACGAGCTGGCCGGTCACAGGCGTGGCGAAGAGCTGGATGGTGAGGAAGGATTTCGCGTCGGGCTTCTGGGGGAAGGCAACGCCGATCTTGTGGAAACGGGTCTTACCGTCCTTTCCTTCGTCGGGTGTGGTGACGGTGTAGTAGCGGGTCATGTCGATCTCCTCTCGTTTTCGATGCAAGAAGAGACCGGGACCGTCCGGACAGGCTGTCAGGCGGAACTTTGCTGCGCGAGGAATGGCCGCGTCAGCGGACAGGGGAAAGTTCTGCTTGAAGAGAGCAAGCCGCGCGCGCGACCGTCAGCCGGGCCAGGTTCCGGAGATTGCATTCGGAAGAAAACGCGAGGAGATCGACAGCTCGTCATCTTGGCACGGTACACCTGACTCCAGGTACGGTAGAGGCGCTAGCGAAGATGCATCGGAGCTAAACGACAGGCCGCGAGGCAAAGCCCAGGTAGAGCAGCATGCAGAACGCTGCTGCTCATTTTCTAAGGGTGCAGCTAGACGCTGTAGATTAGGCCACGATTCAAAATCTGATGGTGGCAAGTCCTTTTGGATGTCAGTAAGCCGCCGACACCACCAAAACTGCAAGCGGACCTTTGTCGGACATGCAGCTTACGGCTGGTTTGAGCCCTCAGGAGACCTCTCAAATTCTCGCTGCGCGCGCATGCAGCACGAAAGTTGCTGCGAGAGCGTGACGATTGGTGCCGCTTCACGGCGTGCAAGACTGCCGTTCATGCGGCGCGCAGTAACGCCGCTGCGCATCGTGTAGTGCAGCCATTCTTGCCAAGTGCCGCGAAGTATTGATCGGCATTAACCGGGTCGCGGGCCAAAGGCGACCTTCATCATTTGATAGCCGGTCCAAGAACTGGTGGCGAACGCGACTTTAACTCGGACTCATAGTCCTTAGTATTTCGTAGCGCGCGTATCAATTTGCCGGACCAGTTGCGAGTGACCAACAACAGTTTCGCGCCAATGGCTGCATCTGCGGCACCATCTCGGGCGATCAGTTCTATGCGATCGGCGACACCCTTGATCGCCGTCCGCGCCCCGATCCCGAAATTGTCGAGGCATCCGGCATCTGTATCCTCCGTTTTTCTAAAGTTAGCTGAGGACCACTTCACTGCAGGAGGAGCAGGATCATGAATCAACTTTGTATCGAGTATATTGCATAGTACCACCGCCACCAGTTTGTCTTGGGGCCAAGAGTCCGTAAGAAGGTGTGTGGTGTCTTGTATCCTCACTCCTCTCGCAGGAATGTTCGCCCTGGTGGAGCAGCGCCAATCACGTTTTCGCGCGGTTCCGGTTTGGCCAGATGCGGGTTCAGACGGTAGATCGCGTAGCTTATGCAGGCCACCACAGCCATGGTGGGGATCAGCACCGCGAACGCGACCAGCGTATCCGCAAAAAATGCGCCGATTGTGCCAACCAACACCCCTGCACCCATTTGCAGGAATCCCATCAGCGCTGCTGCCGCCCCGGCGATCCGGGGGAAGGGCGCCAGTGCGGCGGTGGACATTGCCGGCATCACGAAGGCGATACCGAAGGCGTAGATGCCCACCGGGACCATCACCCGGAAGGTTTTCGGGTCATCCGCCCAGAGAAGCAAGAAGATGAACAACGCCCCCAGGGCGATGGCACCCAGCCCGGGCCAGACCAGCCGGTATGCGCTGGTTCGTTTCATGACAGATCGTGCCACCAGTGCGCCCGAGAAGAACAGCCCCGATTGTAACAGCATCGCCAGGCCGAAGCTGCTGGGGCTCAGGCCGATCTGCCCCATCAAGATGAAGGGCAACAGTGTCGCCTGCGCATAGATTGCCCCGACCGAGCCCGCAACCGTCAGGCTCGCCGTCATGAAATTCCGGTTGCCAAGGAGCCGAAGGTAAGACCTGCCCAGGGCCGCCAGCCGCAGCGGTTGCGGCGCAGGCAGGGTTTCGCGCATCGCGACCTGCGCGACCAGCGCAACAGCAAGGCCGAAGAGGATCATCACCGCGAACACCGATTTCCACCCAACATGCAGCACGAGCAACCCGCCAATCGTCGGCGAAACCGCCGGGCCGACCGCAAGAATGATTCCGATCATGTTCATGATGCTGGACGATTCGTCGCCCTGGAAACAATCGCGTACGATAGCGCGCGAGATCGCCACCCCGGCAGACGCGCCAACCCCTTGGGCGAAGCGGGCAAAGGTCAGCGTCTCGATTGTCGGCGCCAGCAGCGCGCCCAGCGACGCTGCGCAGAAAATCGCCGCGAAGATCACCGTCACCGGACGGCGCCCGATCGCATCCGATAACGGCCCCGCGACCAGCTGGGAAATAGCGAAACCTGCGAAATAGAGCGTCAGGGTCAGTTTCACGATGCTATTGGTGGACTCGTACGCTGCAACCACGCCCGGCATCGCCGGCGTATAGAGCGCCATGGCAATCGGACCAATCGCGACCATCAACCCGCCGATCAGGCTGACCCGCTGCGCGGTCATTAGCGGCACCGATACGAATTCGGTGGGTCTGTTCATATCGTCTCCAGTTCTGCGATGCCGCCCGTGCCGGCAGCTACATGCACCGGATCGGGCCAGCGGGCCACTTGGCCCGCTGGCCTCTCTCCCATTAGCAATGCCCAACCGCGTGACCGGACTTGAAAAACGTCCGGGATCCCGACCAGAGAGAACGGGGATTCCCTCACCGCCGCGCGATTGTCACAGTTTTTCGTTCAGTTCCGGCACGGCGTCGAAGAGGTCGGCGACCAGTCCGTAGTCGGCAACCTGGAAGATCGGCGCCTCTTCGTCCTTGTTGATCGCAACGATGATCTTCGAATCCTTCATGCCAGCAAGGTGCTGGATCGCGCCGGAGATACCAACCGCAACATAAAGGTCCGGGGCAACAACCTTGCCGGTCTGACCCACCTGCCAGTCGTTCGGTGCATAGCCGGAGTCGACCGCCGCACGCGACGCGCCAACGGCTGCACCAAGCTTGTCAGCCAGCGCTTCGATGATCTTGAAGTCCTCTTCCGAACCGACCCCACGACCACCGGAGACAACCACACCGGCGGAGGTGAGTTCCGGACGATCGCTTTCGGCAACCTTGTCCTCAACCCAGCTCGACAGGCCCGGATCAGCCGCGGCGGAAACGGTTTCAACCGGGGCTGCGCCAACTTCACCAGCGGCGTCGAAGGTCGAAGTCCGGAAGGTCACAACCTTTTTCGCGTCCGAGGATTTCACCGTCTGGATCGCGTTGCCAGCGTAGATCGGGCGTTCAAACGTGTCGGCATCAACCACGCCGGAGGCGTCGGAGATCACCATCACGTCGAGAAGCGCCGCAACCCGGGGCATCACGTTCTTGGCGTCGGTGGTGGCCGGGGCAACGATGTGGTCATAGTCACCCGCCAGCGAAACGATCAGCGCCGCGGTCGATTCCGCCAGGCGGTGGCCCAGCGAGGCGTCTTCGGCGACCAGCACCTTCGACACGCCGTCGATCTTGGCGGCAGCTTCGCCTGCGGCCGAAGCCGAGGCGCCTGCGCAAAGCGCGGTCACATCACCGAGTTTCGCAGCAGCCGTCACGGCCTTTGCGGTTGCGTCGAGCGCCAATTCACCACCGGTGACTTCTGCGAGAAGAAGAACAGCCATTACACAGCCCCCGCTTCTTTGAGTTTCGCGACCAGCTCATCCACGGAGCCGACGATTTCGCCGGCCTTGCGGGCCTCGGGTTCAGTGGTCGATACGATCGACAGGCGCGGCGAGACATCGACGCCGTAATCGGCGGCGGTTTTCTCGTCCAGCGGCTTTTTCTTTGCCTTCATGATGTTCGGCAAGCTCGCGTAGCGCGGCTCGTTCAGGCGCAGGTCCACGGTCACGATGGTCGGCATCTTGACCGAGATCGTCTGCAACCCGCCATCAACCTCGCGGGTGACCTTGGCGTTGTCGCCCTCGATGTCGACCTCGGAGGCAAAGGTTGCCTGCGACCAGCCGAGCAGCGCCGACAGCATCTGGCCGGTGGCGTTCATGTCGTTGTCGATCGCCTGCTTGCCGCAGAGAACGAGGTCCGGCTGCTCTTCCTCGACAACCTTGGCGAGGATCTTGGCCACCGCCAGCGGTTCGATGTCGGTGTGCACGTCATCGGCAGCCACCACAAGGATCGCCCGATCCGCACCCATTGCAAGCGCGGTCCGCAGGGTTTCCTGGGCCTGCTTGACACCGATGGAGACCGCAACGACCTCTTCAGCCTTTCCAGCTTCCTTCAGGCGGATCGCCTCTTCGACGGCGATTTCGTCGAAGGGGTTCATCGACATTTTGACATTGGCGAGATCGACACTGCTGCCATCCGCTTTGACACGGACTTTCACGTTATAGTCGATCACGCGTTTGACAGGTACGAGCACCTTCATTGGCATGGTCTCCGAGTTGTTGTTTGGAATTAATAAAACGCCTGAAGGCCGGTGATTGCGCGCCCGAGGATCAGCGCGTGGACATCGTGGGTGCCTTCATAGGTGTTCACGGTTTCAAGGTTCAGCATGTGCCGAATGACGTGAAATTCTTCGGATATACCGTTGCCGCCATGCATGTCGCGGGCGTGGCGCGCTATATCGAGCGCCTTGCCGCAGTTGTTGCGCTTGATCAGTGAGATCATTTCGGGCGCGGCGCGGCCCTCATCCATCAATCGACCGACACGCAGCGCGGCCTGCAATCCAAACGAAATATCCGTTTGCATATCGGCAAGCTTCTTCTGGAAAAGCTGTGTCTGGGCCAGCGGTTTGTTGAACTGCTTGCGGTCAAGACCGTATTGTCGCGCGGCATGAAAACAGTATTCTGCCGCCCCCAACACGCCCCAGGCGATGCCGTATCGCGCGCGATTAAGGCAACCAAACGGGCCTTTCAGACCTTCGACACCGGGCAAAAGGGCATCCTCGCCGACGGCCACGTCCTTCATCACAATTTCGCCCGTTGTCGATGCCCGTAGGGAAAGCTTGCCACCAATTTTCGGCGCGGACAGGCCCTCCATCCCCTTCTCAAGGACGAACCCGCGGATCTTGCCGCCATGAGCGTCGGATTTGGCCCAGACAACGAATACATCCGCGAAGGGGGAGTTGGAGATCCACATTTTGGAGCCATTGAGGACATAACCTTCGGCCGTTTTTCTGGCGGTGGTTTTCATCCCGGCCGGGTCCGAACCCGCATCAGGTTCAGTCAGGCCGAAACAGCCGATATATTCGCCCGATACCAGCTTTGGCAGGTACTTCTTGCGCTGTTCTTCCGACCCGTAGGCGTAGATCGGGTACATGACCAGCGACGATTGCACTGACATCATCGAGCGATAGCCACTGTCCACCCGTTCAATTTCGCGCGCGATCAGCCCGTAGGTGACGTAAGACGCACCCAACCCGCCGTATTCTTCGGGAATGGTGACGCCAAGCAGGCCCGCCTCGCCCATTTCGCGGAATACGCCGGGGTCGTCACTTTCCTCGCTATAGGCCTTCATTACGCGGGGTTGCAGCCGGTCCTGGGCAAAGTCGTGGGCTGCGTCGCGCAGCATGCGCTCATCCTGATCCAGCTGGTCCTCGATTCGGAACGCGTCAGCCCAATCGAAGGGGCCGAGGCCGGGGCCGTTCATGTCTTTTGCCATCTCAGTCATTCCTTTGTTGCGGGTTGGGCCAGCTGTTCCGCGAAAACGGAAGCCAGCTTTTGTTTCAGTATCTTGCCAGTCGGGGCGGCCGGAAGTTCGGTTGTCAGGATGATGCGGGAAGGGCGCTTGTAGCCCGTGAGCCGCTTGGCGACAAAAGCGGCAAGCGCGTCCTGGTCCAGCGTCGCCGGATCTGCGCATTGAACGAATGCAAGGATTTCCTCGTCGCCGTCCGTGACATTGCCTATCACCGCTGACTGAATCACATCGGGATGGTCGTTCAGCGCGGCCTCGACCTCGGGCGGGTAGACGTTGAACCCACCGCGAATGATGAGTTCCTTGCAACGCCCGACAACGTGCAGATTGCCGACCTCGTCGATCTTTCCTAGATCACCGGTTCGAAGCCATCCGTCTGCATCAATCGTGCGGGCGGTTTCCGCCGGATTTCGGAAATACCCCTTCATGACCTGCGGCCCGCGCACGAGAATTTCACCAGCATCGGGATCGCCTGCGGCACTTACCGAAGCGTCAAGCCGGATTTCGGTCTCAGGCAACGGAAAGCCCGCGCTGATATCGGGTGAACCGATGGAATTGCGAGTACCGCAGACACCTGCAGTGCTTTCCGTCATGCCATAGCCGTTTTGCAGGGGCAGACCATAAAAGGCCTCGGCCTTGCGTTTCCATGCCGGGTCCAGCGGGGCGGCTCCGGAGGAAACATAGCGCAGATTGCTGTTTTCCAGGCGCGAAAGCCCCTGATCCCTGGCGTATTGCATAAGCAGCGCGTGCATTTGCGGCACTGCCGGAAGGATGGTCGCCTTGTCCATCAGTGCCGCATAAAGCGCATCAGGACGGAACCGGGGTTCAAGCTGGATGGTTGCGCCGATACCGCTGGCGGCCATCAGCATGGATGCAAGCCCGAAAACATGGGTCAACGGCAGCACGCCGTAAATCCTGTCGTCCTGTCTCATGCCGCGCAACTCGGTCGAGGCCCAGCCCGCATAGCGCAGGTTGGTATGGGTCAGCATCACGCCCTTGGGATCGCCCGTCGTGCCGGTCGTGTAGAGAAGAACGGCGGTTTCGTCCGGGCCGTCTGCGACCTGTTCCGGTGCGCTGGTCCCCGTGACGGCGATGGCGAAACTTCCAAAAGATGTTTCCTGCGTGCCCGCGTTTGCGGTCGCAGCATGTGCCGCCGCTTCCTTGGACGCTTCGGTCGTGAAAACGGTAACGCACGGCGTTGCATGGGTCATCACGCGGGCAATTTCGGCTGCGGTCATCCGTGCATTGATTGGCAGCGCATAGGCCCCGACGGTGCTAGCGGCAAAGATGAAAGCGGCAGTGGTGATGCAGTTTTCTGCCACAATCGCGACGCGGTCGCCTGGCTGCACGCCCCGGTTTTGCAACAGGGCTGCAGCTTCGGTGATCGCGGCCTGGTATTCGGTATATGTGACCTGATGGCCGCTGCCATCTATCAGCGCAATCGCATCGGGATAGGCACGCGCGCTGTCCTCGACAAGATGATGTATCCGGAAGCTGTATTCGGTCATGACACCAGCACCTCTGGGCGTTGCGTTGCAAGGGGTTGGGGACGCAGGCGCGCCAGGGCGACACCTGCCTCTTGTTCCAGCTGGGCGACAATGTCTGCCAGCGGGGCGATGCCGTTGGTTAGGCCCAGAGCCTGCCCTGCGGACAACATCCCGCGCGACACATCGCCGGTCTCATAAGCCTTGCGGCCAATTGCGCCAGACACATAAGGCATCAATTCGGCAATGCCGACATCGGGGTTATCAACCTCAAGCTGCCGTACGATCTCCGTCGTTTCGTTGGTGAGGGTGCGGATGGTGTTGCGCACGCTGCTCATCGTCAATGTCGTGTCACGTTCATTGGCCGTCACCAGGGCCTGCTTGTACTGCGGGTGCGCCGAGATTTCTTCGGACACCAGAAAACGCGTGCCGATCACGACACCCGAAGCGCCGGAGGCCAAGGCCGAGACGATCTGACTGCCGGCACCGATGCCACCGCCAATCAGGAAAGGGATGTCGAGCCGACGCTCGGCGAGCGCTTGGTTGACCATGCTGCCGATCAGATCGAGCCCGGGATGGCCGCCGCATTCCGCACCGACGATGGAGACCATGTCGACCCCAACCTCCTGCGCCTTCACGGCGTAGCGCACGCTTGGAACCTTGTGCAGCACTTTGATGCCCGCGTCGTTGAGGATCGGCAGGAAGGCCTCGGGATTGCGGCCCGAGGTTTCGACAAAACGCACGCCCTCATCTGCGATCAGGCGGAAAGTGTCCGCGATCCTCTCACCTTCGACCAGTTTGGGCAGCATGGACACGTTGACACCAAACGTGCGATCACCGCAAAGTTCCCGACATTTCGCGATCTCCGCGCGCAGGTCGTTTGGGTCGGGAAAGCTGGCCGCCGTGATGAAGGACATGATGCCCGCATTGGCGCCGGCAGCGACATAGGGCGCATTTGAAAGCCACATCAGACCACCCGCGACGATGGGCAGGCGGCACCCAAATGTACGTGTAACAGCGGTTTTGAAGGTCGGATCTGTCATTTGGAGGCTCGTGCTTTGGCAAAGTCCGGACGGCGCTTTTCGAGGAATGCGGCGATGCCTTCGGCGGCTTCGGCGGCAGCAATGGCATCAGCCATCGAATCGCGTTCAGCATTCATCTGATCCAACCGGGATGACGTATGTGCGCTGTTGACTAGCGCTTTGATGCGGCCTTGCGCGTGCGTTGGTCCAGCGCCCAACCGGCCGGCCAGCGCAAGTGCCGCCGGCAGCACGTTGCTCGCCGGTTCGATCTGCGAGATTGCGCCGAGACCGAAAAGGCGTTCCGCCGTCATCGGCTCCCCGAGCAGCGCCATGCGCATCAACAGCTCGCGCGGCAGATGGGCGGCCAATGTGCTGGTCAGGCCACCGTCGGGGACAAGTCCCGCCTTGACATAGGCGACGGTGAAAGTCGCATCCCGGTCGGCCACGATCATGTCACAGGCAAAGGCAAGCGAGACCCCGGCACCAGCCGCGCCTCCTTCGACGGCGGCGATCACCGGTTTCGGGCAGTTCATCACCGCGCGGATCACGTCATGCAGTTCTTCAATGCGGGCGACACGCTGATCTCGGGGCATGTCCCGGCGGGTCGCCAGCTGACCAAGATCGCCACCGGCGCAGAAATAGCCGCCTTCGCTGCGCAGGATGACCGAGGTGATGCGAGGCTCTCTCGTCGCAAGGTCCATTGAATCGACCAATACGCGATATAGTTCCGGCGACAAGGCGTTGCGCTTTCTAGTGTTCGAATTGACGACGATCAGGCGGTCGCCATGATCTTCGCAACGGGCAAGCTGTTGCATCACTGACCACCCCTCTTCGGTACGGTCAACTGGTCCGGCGGCACGCGTTTGAACACACCCGTTGCCGTGGCGATGAGCCAATCCGATCCGTCGCGCAATTCCCCTTTGGCGAACACCAGTGCGCGGCCACCGCCGACAATCTGACCGGTTGCGATCAATTCCGATTGGCCGGTTGCCGGGGCGATGAACTGGGTCGAAAGCGAGATGGTGAGGAATGGTGCGCGGCCGCATGGGTCGACCGACAGGCTGGCGGTCGCTCCCATCGCGCTGTCCAGCATTGTCGCGGCGATGCCGCCGTGCAGGACACCGTGTCGGTTGAGATGCAGATCCGTCATCGACAAGGTACAACGTGCGCGCATGTCCGGTTGCCCCACGTCAAGGACATAACCCATCAGGCGCTGCGCGCCGGTTTCGTTTTCGATCAGATCGCCGGGCACCATAGTTCAAGCCACTGCCAGCGCGATAAAGCGTTCAAGATGATGGATCGCGTCACCAAAGCGGTGATCGACCATGATCAGCCGTTTTGCGAGATGCCCCAACTCGTACTCGTCGGTCATGCCGATGCCGCCGTGCATCTGAATGCTCTCTTCGGCAACGAGTTTCGCGACATTGCCGATCAGGTTCTTGGTTGCGCTGACATGCTTATCGCGAATGTCCGTTGGTTCGTCGACGTGCCCTGCCAGGTTGATGACAGCGGACCGCGCCTGTTCGATTTCGATCAGAACGTCGGCCATCCGGTGCTGCAGCGCCTGGAACTTGCCGATGGGTTTGCCGAATTGCTTGCGGGTCTTCAGGTAATCTGTCGTCAGCTCCCGGATGCTCTCCATCAGGCCAAGTGCCTCGGCGCTGATGGCAAGCGTGGCGCGGGCGTGAATGCGGGTGATTTCGTCATACGCCGCACCTTCGGGGCCGATCAGGGCGTCGGCGCCAAGCTTGACGTCTTCCAGCAGGACCTCGGCTGCGCGCCCGCCGGAGACAAGCGGGTAGCTGCGCAACGACATGGCAGGGGCGTCGGCCGGAACAAGGAACAGGCTGATGCCGGATTTGGCCGCTGCATCGCCGCTGGACCGGGCGCTGACCAGGATGTGGTCCGCCGCCGGGGCATTGACCACGACGGACTTACGCCCGTTCAGCACATGGCTGTCACCGTCACGGGTCGCATTGGTTTCGACACGCGACATGTCATAGCGGCTGGACGGCTCGCTGTGGGCAAAGGCTAGCTGGGTCGTGCCTGCGATGGTGTCTGCGATCATCTGCTTCTGATCGTCGTTACCAAGCGCGGCGATCAGCCCACCGCCAAGGATGGCAGTGTCCAGCAGGGGATCGACCGCGCCGACGCGGCCCAGTTCCTCGAACACCAGCGCGATATCGAACCCGGCCCCGGCGAAACCGCCGTCGTCTTCGGAAAACAGCGCGCCGATGACACCCATTTCCGCAAGCCCGTTCCAGACATCGGCAGAAAATCCGCTTTCGGCCTCTGTAAGTTCGGCCCTCAAGGCAGGGGTGTAGGTGTCCCGCAGGAAACGGCGCAGGCCGTCCTGCAACATCTGGCGTTCTTCTGTCAGTTCAAAATTCATGTTCTGTCCCTTACAGTTCCAGAATGGCCTTGCTGATGATTGTGCGCTGGACCTCATTCGATCCGCCATAAATCGACAGCTTGCGGTTGTTCAGATATTGCGCGGTGGCTGAAGCGGCGTAATCGGGGCCGACGGGTTGCTGGTTGCTGCCGTCCTCCAGCGCTTCGGAGGCGAAGGGCATCGCGTAGGGGCCAACGGCGGAACGGGTCAGCGCGTTGATTTCCTGACGGATGATCGTGCCCTTGATTTTCAGCATCGAACTTTCGGCGCCAGGCGCCTGCCCTGCCGCGGCCTTCGAGACAACGCGCAGGTTGGTAGTGGACATCGCCATCAGGTCGATTTCGAGCCGCGCGATACGCGCCGCGAAATGGGGGTTCTCGATCAGCGGGCGACCGCTGGCCTGTTCGGCTCGGGCAATGCGCTTCAGGTTCTCAAGTCCAGCGTTGGCAAAGCCGACACCCGCAATATTGGTGCGCTCGTGGGTCAGCAGGTACTTGGCATAGGTCCACCCCTTGTTTTCCTCACCCACCAGGTTTTCGACGGGAACCTTCACATCGTCGAAAAAGACCTCGTTCACTTCAGGTTCGCCGTCGATCAGGATGATCGGGCGAACCTTGATGCCGGGGCTGTCCATGTCGATCAGAAGGAAGGAAATGCCTTCCTGCGGCTTGCCCTCTTTCGAGGTGCGCACAAGGCAGAAAATCATGTTGGCGTGCTGGCCCAGCGTCGTCCAGGTCTTCTGACCGTTGACGATATAGTGGTCGTCATTGCGTTCCGCCGTTGTGCGGACAGACGCCAGATCTGAACCCGCGCCGGGTTCGGAATATCCCTGGCACCACCAGTCGTCGCCATTGAGGATGCGCGGCAGGTAGTGTTCCTGCTGCTCCTTCGAGCCGAATTGCTGCAACACCGGGCCGAGCATCGCGAGACCGAAGGGCAAGATGCGCGGCGCGGAGGCCTTGGTCATCTCGTCCTCGAAGATATGCCGCTCGACCGCGTTCCAGCCTGCGCCGCCGAATTTCTTAGGCCAGTTCCCTGCAAGCCAACCCTTTTCATTGAGGATCGCGTGCCATTTCTCGTGATCCGCCTTGGTAAGGGTCTGACCGCGCTTCACCTTGTCGGACAGTCGGGAGGGAAGTTTTTCGGCCAGAAAGCTGCGCACCTCGTCGCGAAACGCCTTCTGTTCATCCGTGTAGTTCAGATCCATTGCGCGTTCCTATTCAGTAGATTTCAAACAGACCGGCGGCACCCTGGCCGCCACCGATGCACATCGTCGCGACGCCCAGTTTCGCGCCACGGCGACCGCCCTCGGCCATCAGATGCCCGGTCATCCGCGCGCCGGTCATGCCGAACGGGTGCCCAACCGCGATGGAGCCGCCATCGACGTTGCAGATGTCATTGTCGATGCCGAGCGTATCCCGACAGTAGATCGCCTGGCTCGCAAAGGCTTCGTTCAGTTCCCAGAGGTCGATATCATCGACTTTCAGCCCCTGCCGTTCCAGCAAACGGGGGACGGCGAAGACCGGGCCGATGCCCATCTCGTCCGGCTCGCATCCGGCAACGGCGAGGCCGCGGAAGGCACCAAGCGGGGTTATGCCAAGTCGCTCCGCCTCTTTCTCGTCCATCATCACCAGCGCCGCCGCGCCATCGCTGAGCTGCGATGCGTTCCCGGCGGTGATGAATTGATCAGGGCCGCGCACCGGGTCAAGTTTTTGCAACCCCTCCAACGTGGTCGAAGGGCGGTTGCATTCGTCCTGTGAGATGGTGATTTCGACCTCCGAAACCTCGCCGGTTTCCTTGTCTTTCTTCGCCATGGTGACAGTGATCGGGGTAAGCTCCTGATCAAACCGTCCGGCGTCCTGCGCCGCCGCCGTGCGTTGTTGGCTTTGCAAGCCGAGTTCGTCCTGCGCCTCGCGACTGACATTGTAGCGTTTGGCGACGATATCGGCGGTTTCGATCATCGGCAGGTAGAGGTCGGGCTTGTGGCTTTCGATCCACGTTTCGCGTGAATGACGCACCGGGGGTTGCACCATCGAAATGCTTTCAACGCCACCGACCAGCACCGCCTTTGCGCCTTCGCTGTCGATCATGTGGGCGCCCATAGCGACCGCCTGCAGCCCGCTGGCGCAGAACCGGTTGACGGTGGTGCCCGCGATGCTGACCGGCAGGCCCGCGCGGATCACGATCTGGCGTGCGATATTGCCGCCGGTGACGTATTCCGGATAGCCGCAGCCCCAGATGCTGTCTTCGATCAGGGCCGGGTCGATCCCGGCGCGCTTGACGGCCTCTGCCGCGGCGTGTCCACCCATTGTCGCGCCATGGGTGATATTGAACGCGCCACGCCCGGCCTTTCCGATCGGTGTGCGGGCGATGGATACGATAACGGCTTTGGACATAGGTTTATTCCTTTCCGGCCTTGTTCAGGTTGTCAAAGTTGCGGCCTTCGGCCACCAGCTTTTCCAGCAGCGGCGCGGGGGTCCAGAAATGATCGTCGGTTTCGGCGAATGTGCGGATGTCGGCGAGAATGCTGTCGAGGCCACGCATATCGGCATATTTCATCGGCCCGCCGCGCCAGCGCGGAAAGCCGTAGCCATAGAGAAACACGACATCCACATCGAGCGGGCGCTGCGCGATGCCGGCTTCCACCACGCGCGCGCCTTCGTTGACCATCGCGGCCATGTAGCGGCGCACGATCTCGTCATCGGTGAAGGTGCGGGTGCTGGTGCCGGCCTCCTTGCGGGCCTGCGCGATGATTTGCTCGACCTCGGGGTCGGGTTGCCCTTTGCGATCGCCCTTTTCGTAGATGTAATAGCCGTGACCGGTTTTCTGCCCCAGCCAGCCTTTGTGGTAAAGCGCATCGGCGAAGGCCGGGTAGCGGTCACGCGGGTGGGCGTCCGCCGCCTTGCGCTGGCGGGTGGCGTAGCCAATATCGAGCCCGGCAAGATCCGAGACCTGATAGGGACCCATGGCAAAGCCGAAATCGGTCAGCGCCTTGTCGATCTGATAGGGGCTTGCCCCGTCCAGCACCAAATGATCGGCCGCCGTGCGGTAGTGCGACAAGATGCGGTTGCCGATGAAACCATCGCAGACACCGGCACGCACGCCGGTCTTGCGGAGTTTCTTCGCCAGCGCAAAGGCGGTGGACACCACGTCCGGCGCGGTCTTGCCGGCGACAACCACCTCCAGCAGCTTCATGATATGCGCGGGAGAGAAGAAGTGCAGGCCGATCACATCCTCGGGCCGCGAAGTCGAGGCGGCGATTTCGTCTACGTCGAGGTATGAGGTATTGGTCGCCAGGATCGCACCGCGCGGTAGGATTTCGTCGAGCTTGGCGAACACTTCCTTTTTCACATCCATGCTTTCAAACACGGCTTCGATGGCCAGATCGACGTCGGACAAGGCGTCGTAGTCGGTGACGGTCGTGAGGGCGTCATTGAGGATCGCGTCACGCCGTTCGGCATTCAGCTTGCCGCGTTTCACGGCGGCGTCGAGGTTGCTTGCAATGGTCGTGCGGGCTTTGTCGGCGGCCTCAGAGTCCCGCTCCACCAACGTCACCGCCAGGCCGTTCAGCACCGCCGAAGTGGCAATACCGGCCCCCATCGTGCCGCCGCCGATGACGCCGATACGCGTGAAGTCACGGGGCGCGATACCGGCGATTTCCGGCAGTTTCGCCACGGCGCGTTCGGCAAAGAAGGCGTGGATGAGCCCGGCGCGCTGGGGAGTGTCCATCAGATGCAGGAACAAGCGGCGTTCCTCCTTCAACCCTTCGGCAAAGGACTTCTGGACCGATGCTTCCACCGCATCGACTGCAACCAGCGGGGCCACTTCGCCACGCGACGATTTCTGCAGCTTCGCGCGCCATTGCTGAATGACGCCCTCACTGTCCGTGGCGCGGGGCAAACCGCTGATTGGTCGTGCCGGGGCATTGTCGGACAGCAGCGATTGCGCATAGTCGATTGCGGCTTCGCGAATATCAACGCCTTCGCAGATTTGATCGATCAACCCGGACTGGAGTGCTTCAGCTTCGGTCACAGGGGTGCCGCTGGTGATCATTTTCAGCGCTGTGTCAGCACCAACGAGGCGCGGCATACGCTGTGTCCCGCCCGCGCCGGGCATGATGCCCAGCTTGACCTCGGGCAGACCCAGCCGCGTGCCGGGAGCCGCGATGCGGTAATGCGCCCCAAGGGCAACTTCAAGCCCGCCGCCCAATGCCATGCCGTGAATGGCAGCGACGACAGGTTTTGCAGATTGTTCTATCTGGAGGATCACGTCGGGCAGGCTGGGGCTTTGTGGTGGCTTGCCGAATTCGGAAATGTCAGCGCCGCCAATGAGCATCCGACCAGCCCCAATGATGACGGCAATATCGGCCGACTCGTCGGTCTGAAAGCGGCCGAAAGCGTCTGACAGACCGCTGCGGATGACCCGGGACAGCGCGTTGACCGGGGGATTGTCGACGGTCACCACCGCCACCCGGCCAACAGTTTCGTAGGATACCGACGCCATCATTTCACCTTTCGTTGATTCACTGGATTGATAAGGGATCACACTATAAATTTCAATATGCAGTAGTGAATTCTACTATGCGGTATTTTCCTAACTTACAGGTCACGATATGCTTGGGACACGCCGAGACCCATCATCCGCTCAAGTTCCTGGACTGTTTCGCGCAGTTTCGGCCCGACATCCGTGCGCATGCGGGGCACCGAGAGGACCTCAGGCAAAGCGCCACAGGTGAAAATCACAGGCTCGCTCAAGTCGCGAGAGTAGAACGGAGTGGCAACCGCGTGAATATTGGCTGCAAAATACTCGCCAGGGTCGGTGACGACGAAGCCTGTTGTCACTAGCTGATTGTGCGCAACGCGCCGAATCTCTTCCGCACGATCCCGGGTCACCCCGCGATCACCGTCTGCCGCTGTCAAAATCTCATCAAACCCTTCTTCGGAGGTTGAGGCGAGCAGCGCATGGCCGGACGAGGTGCCGTTGAACGGCAAACGATGCCCGACCTCCAGCCAGAGGGAGGCAACCCCACGAGGGCGCCATGTCTTGACGATCAGCAGCTTGCCCCCGTCGCGGACCAACAACAGGGCAAGTGTGCCCGTTTCATCCGCCAGCCGCTGCATCAGCGGTGATGAAAGATCGACAAAAGAGATCGATGCGCTGGCCATATTGCCAAGCGCCAACAGCGCAGGGCCGGGGCGATATCGGTCATGGCGCCGCGCATGGGTGAGATAGCCGAGCTTCTGCAAGGTGAAAGTCAGGCGGGAAACGGTGGATTTCGGTATGCCTGTACGCTCCGAGATTTCCGCATTGCCCAAGCCGTCATCGGATGGCCTGAACGCCCGCAGCACGCTTAAGCCCCGCGCAAGAGTGGTTGCGAACCTTCTGTCTGTCTCAATCTCGTTGGGCGTGACGTTCCTCAACATTTTGGGGCCCCTTATCACATCGAATTCGGGATCAGCAGCGAAATGACCGGGAAGGCCATGATCAGGATCAGAACAATCACGTCAACCGTCAAAAACCGCAGGATACCCGAGAAGATCTTGTCGATCGAAACTTCTTTGCCCACCACGTTGGCAATGACAAATACGTTCAGCCCAACCGGTGGTGTGATCAGCCCGATCTCAAGCAGTTTGATGACAACCACCCCGAACCAGATCAAATCGAACCCGTAGGTTTCCACCAGCGGGATCATCAGCGGCAGGGTCAGCACCATGATGCCGATCGGATCAAGAAACATTCCAAGCACCAGATAGATCACCGCGATGGCCGCCAGCAGCAAGACGGCAGAAAGCTGTGCCTCAGTCACGGCACTGACGATGGCGGGCGCGACCCCGGTCAGGGCGACAAAGGCCACAAAGATCTTGGCAGCGGCGGCGATCAGGAAAATACTGGCCGTCTGGACGCAGGTCTCGCGCAAGGAGTCAATCAGCCCGCGCAGATCAAGCTTGCCCTGCGCAAAGCCAATGGCGACAGCGGCCGACACACAGATCGCAGCTGCTTCGGTTGCCGTGAAGAAACCACCATAGATGCCGCCGACAATAATCACGAACAGGCTGATGGCTGGCCAGGATTCGAACGCAGCCCGGCCGCGATCCCGCATCGAGATCTGGCCTTCGAACCTGGGCGCGGCTTCGGGTGTCCGGCGAACCCATACAAAGATGACCAGAACGAAACCAAGCAGTGAGATGATCCCGGGCAGGATGCCCGCAAGGAACAGCGCGCTGATCGAGGTTTCGGTGAAGATACCGTAGATGATGAATAGGACGGAGGGCGGAATGAGGGACCCAAGTGTCCCGCCCGCCGCGACGCTGGCGGTCGCAAGCCGCTTGTCGTAGCCCATGCGCAGCATCTCCGGCGAGCAGATGCGGCCCATGGTCGATGCACAAGCGATGGAGGATCCGGTGATGGCAGAGAACCCGCCGCAGCCCACAACCGAGGCCATCGCGACACCGCCCGGCACGCTCGCCAGCCAGACCCGGGCGGCATGATATATTTTCGTCGTAATCTCAGCCCGATAGGCGATGTGACCAAGTGCGATGAACAACGGGATCATCGACAGATCGTAAGAATGGATCAGGTCGAAAGAGTTGGAGAACACCAGCGAGGTCGTAGGCTTTAGCGCCCGCTCCGGTGCAAAGGCTCCGGTGCGAAACGCAAAGACCACAAAGGTTCCCACCGTGGCGACACCGGCAAGCGCAAATGCAATGGGCACCCGTACCGCAAGCAAACCGATGACTGATGCGAAGGCGACGATGCCAATTAAGGTGCCGTCCATCAGACGCTCTCCTCATGTTCATGTGTCGGTTTGATCACACTGCCGCCGCTGCGGATCGTGCGGATGTCGCCGATCACCATCAGCAGCAGCCGAAGCCAGCAAAATGAAATTCCGATCAGAAAAATCACCCGGCCTGGCCATTTTGGCAGGTTTAGCTGACCGAAGAAAAAAGCACCGCTCTCAATGGTGTGGACGGTCTCTCGCCAGCCAGCAAAGATCAGGGGTGACAGGGCGAAAAGCCCGAATATGCTCCCACCGACGATCAGCCAGTCTTGCACACGGGTTGGCATTTTGTTGCTGAGAAACTCGACTACAATATGTGCCCGCTCCAACGTCGCCACGGCCAGGGGAAGGACGATGGCGGCGACCATCAACTCGCGAACGATCACGATTGTGTCGGGGATACCGGAATTGACGGTGATCCGCAGAAGCACGCTTGCCGTGATCAACACACCAAGGCCGATTACGGCAAATACAGCCAAGTCGAGCAGCAGCCTTTCGATGCGACGCAACATCGGTCAACTCCGTTGAGATTGGGGACATTGAAGTACCGCGGCGCCGGTCTTGCGCCGCGGGCAGACATGCGACCGATATCAGTTGCGCGCCCAGGGATAGCCCTGGCTGTCACGCTCACCGGCATATTTTTCTAGCAAGGCACGGTATTGCTCCAACAGCGAAACCCCGTCGAGACCTGCTGCATTGGCGCGCTCGACCCATTCATCGACATATTGCTGGCCTTTCTGCACAAGCTTGTCGCGCTCTTCCGCGGGCAGGTCGATGACCTCGATACCGGCCTCCTGCATGGTCTGGACCGCGGCATCATTGGCCGCGGTGATCAGTTCACCCAGCTTGTCGGCCATCGCAATGCCGGCCTCGGACAGCGCGGATTGCGTCTCAGCGTCGAGCGCATCATGGGCGTCCTTGTTCATGAAAATGCCCAAGGCGCCAACCTGCCCCCAGTTGAGCAGGGTATAGCTGGTCATGACCTCCTGCTGTTTCAGCGCGGTTACCGCGTAGGAGTAGCCCTGCGAGCAGTCCAGCAACCCGGTATCGAGACCCTGATAGGCATCGTAGATCGGCATTGCGACCATGTTTGCACCAAAGTCCCGGAAAGTGTCGCCATAGGCACCGACACCACGGATCTTCAGGCCCGAGATATCCTCGACCGTGCGAATTGCCACGTCCTTGCACGCGATATTCACAGCCGAGGTTGTGAAGGTGCCGATGTATACCAGGTTCTGGTCTGCCAGGCTGGCCGCGATCGCGTCAGATGTCCTCATCAACTCGTCCGTCGCGCGCATTCCGACCCAGGCATCCTCATTGCGCATAGGCAGGTCGGCGAAGCTGTAGCTCAGCATTTCCTGCGGGAAATACACTGCGATCACTGTGCCGAGGTCAGCCACCCCGTCAGCAATGGATTGTGCAGCCGCATTGGCCTTAAACAGCGCGCCCCCCCATTGAATGTCAATATTGACTTCGCCGTTGGTACGGGCCGTTACGTCGTCGGCAAAGGACTGCAATGCTGCGGCCCGGGCGCCCCGATTCGGACCGGCCTCTCCCAGAATCAGCGTGGTTTCGGCACTCGCGATTGTCGCGGCTGCCAAGCAGAGTGCAGTAGCGGTGGAAGCTAGCAGGGGTTTCATTAGGTCTCCTCCCTAAATTCTACTATGCGGTTTTGATTTCCAATTATGCGAACAATAGTGTAAATTGCTCCAACGAGTCAAGCTTAGTGTTTTTCTGCCGTGAACCGTGGCCAGGACACCCGTCTCGAGGGTGACAATGAACAGCGGCTGCATGTTCAAAATCGCCCCAAATTATGCGAACGTTAGTTTGCCAAACTCAGCTATGGGCCCGCAGAAATCCCCGTGGCGCTCAGCAGTCGCACATTCGGTTAAGCACACCCGCTGCGATATCAACGTTCACGTTGCCTTCTAAGTTCCAAGATCTCGCGCAGATCGGGCGGATTTGCCGATGCCCAGCATATTGGGTTCCCGGCGCTTCCCGATGGGGTCGTGAAAAAATCTATTCTGCTGGTGGGTTTAGTCAAACGTGAACACCGCAATGCATCAATGTGGCAGCGGCGGAAGACGTGTTGCATGTGCAATCGGTTTCTGCATGAGCGAGAGCTGTACGGGCCAACGGCAGCAAGGTACGCGCCTCGGTGCTTGTGATCAGACGCAGAGAAACAGCGGTTTGAAATCCAGTGAGATCAGTACGGGTGAATGCCCGGTTCGGTGAAATCTTCTGCATCGCCGAATTTTTCGCGCTGCAAGGGCGAAGACTTTCTGCGCAAGCATTGGCGACACGGGCAAAAGGCGGCTGTGTCCCGCATTGCCGCCACCGATTATTGGCGCGATGAAGGTTCGGAACCGTCACCTGCGAACCCTTAGGCAGGTCTGTTTTGAGACCACCTAAGCGACTGCCTCGTCCTGATCCGGTTGCAGACCTTGCAGAAAATCCACTGCACGCTGCGCATGGGCCGCGGCCTGGAAGATGTATCGCGTGTCGCTCCGAAGACCACGAAGCCAATGATCGATATAGGCGGCATGCTCCGCGCGCGGTTCCGGCGACAATCCCAGATCGGCGGCCAGAAACGCAGCGCCCAGTTCCGCGACAAGCTCCTCTTGCGCATAGCCTTCATCGCCCCAACGCTTTCGACCGAAACTCCGGTCCAGGCGATCGGGATGGCGGGTCCAGTGGGTGATCTCGTGACCGAGTGTGGCGTAGTAGCTCTCAGGGTCTTGGAAAGTCTCGAAGGGCGGCATCTGCACGTAGTCCAGATCAACGGCGTAATAGGCTTGAGTTCCCCCGTGACGAATGTCGGCCCCCGTGGCTCCAAAGAAGGAGTCTGTAGCCGCATCGCGCTCGACTGTGTCGAGTATCGGCTCCGGGACGGCATAGAACGCCTCGGGAAGGCCCTCGATCTGGTCGACGTTGAAGACCGTGTAGCCCTTCATGAAGGGGATCGCGACCTCACGGTCCTGACCGGCGGCGTCAGTATCGGTCTTGCGAAAGGTGTCTGCATAAACGACCAGCTCGCCCTTTGCGCCCTTGCGCACCTGGCCGCCGAGTTCCAGCGCCTGACGATAGGTCATCCAGGTCGGCGCGGCGAAGCCCTTGGCGACCGAGGCGGCCCAGAGCAGGACGATGTTGAGACCGCGATAGGCGACCCCGTTGTGCCGCAAGGGTCGGGAAATCCGCCCTGCAAGGTGTTCGGCGTTCCAGGGCTTGTGCCAGGGTTGGGTCCCGGCTTCGAGATCGGCGATGATCTTCGCGGTGACGCGGGTGTAGATGTCGGGTCGTTTTGCCATGATGTCCTCCTTTCGGCAGATCCCTCGTGCGGGACGCGGAAAGGCAGGACGGACGCCGTGAGCCGACGGCGCATGGTCAACACGGGGGAGCGTCCGCGACCGGCGCGGGCAGGCCATTGCGCTGGCGGCGGCGTCTGTCAGGCCCGCGCTCCCCTGCTCGCACGGGGGACCTGACGGGAGGCGCAGCTGGCAGGCGGGTCGAGGATTGATCAGCCCCCGTGTCATCGGGGCTTGGGCCGCGGATTGGTCGGGAACCCAGGCGGAGACGCGCTCCTAGAGCGCGCGCAGCCGGTCGATTACGGCCGACAGCGGCATGGCACGCAGCCCGCCTTGCCCCGGCACGTCGCGGGTCTCGGCATAGACCAGAAGCCGCTCCGCCACGTCGAGATCGTCAGCGGCGATATGGAACCCGCGGGTGACCTTGGGACTGGTCGTACGTTTGACCTCAATGGCCCAAAGCGCCCCGCCGGGCAGTTTCAGGATCAGGTCGATCTCGGCCCCGGCCGAGGAGCGGTAGAAACTGGCTTCCGTGCCACGCGGGGCCGCCGCGATCAGGTTTTCGATGCAGAAGCCTTCCCAGGAGCCGCCGACCACCGGATGACCGAGCAGCGCCTCGGACGTCTCGATCCCCAAGAGCGCGTGGGTCAGGCCCGCATCGCGGATGTAGACCTTGGGCGATTTCACGAGCCGCTTGCCGGTATTCGCGTGCCAGGGCGGGAGCCGTCGCACCAGCATCAGATCCACCAGCAGATCGAGATAGCGCGCAATGCTTTGGCCAGAGACGCCGAGGCCCGCCGCCAGCTTCGCCGCATTCAAGAGCCCGCCCTGCTCATGGGCCAGCATGGTCCAGAACCGCCGCAGGGTTTCGGCCGGGATGCGCAGGCCGAAGCTCGGGATGTCGCGTTCGAGATAGGTGCGAATGAAATCCTCGCGCCAGGTCAGGCTGGCCCGGTCCGATTGGGCGAGAAAGCTGTCGGGAAAGCCGCCGCGCAGCCAGAGCCTCTGCAAGGCCCCCTGCCCCACTTCATCCAGCGTGAACGGCGTCAGTTCGTGATAGCTGACCCGGCCTGCCAGCGATTCCGCGCTTTGCTGCAGCAACGTATTGGAGGCCGACCCCAGGAGCAGGAATTGCCCGGTGCGGTGCCCGGCCCGGCGACGCCGGTCGATCTGCCCCCGAAGGGCACCGAACAGCCCCGGCATCAGCTGCACCTCGTCGATGACCACCAGCTTGCCCATCTGCGCGTCGAGATAGAGATCGGGCTCCTCGAGGATCTGCCGGTCCGCGGTCCGCTCCATGTCGAGATAGATCGCCTCGCGGGTTTCTGCGATATCCTGGGCCAGCGTGGTCTTGCCGACCTGACGCGGCCCGAGAAGGACGACCCCCGCCTGGACATCGAGGGCGTCTTCGACCCGTTTGAGGTGATTGCGCACGATCATACCTTGCATTTATTCCATCTCATGGAAGATTTGCAAGGTTTTCGAAAAGCAAAGCCCGGTCTCACGCCGCCATCTCGCTCAGCCGACCGAAGAAACTGCGCTCGAGATGCAGCTCCCCTGCCCCGGCCTTTTCGACCATGCCCCGCAGATATCCGCCCGGCGAGTTGACCTCGCCTGAATGGACCTTCTCGAAGACCAAGGCAAATGCAGCCGCAGCGGCGGGTTTGCCCATCTGCTCCTGTGCGGCGACCCAGGCATGTTCTGAAATGCCGATCATTGGCCGCAATTCACCGGCGACCCGCACGAAATCGCGCCAATCGCGGATGTAGCCACCCAGATTGCGCCCCCAGGAAGTGAATTCCGGGCAGGCTTGCAATATCGTTCCCAACTCGATCCCGACCTGCGGTTTGTTCGCCTCCCCTGCCCCACTGTCCGATGCGGTCCGTGCCACAGGCGCTGGCTGTGCCGGTCCGGGCGGTTCGGCCGCCGCTTCCTCATTTTCTGAGGAATTACGAATTACAGGATGAAGTTGTTTTGTAATTGGTATGTGAGGTCCGGAAATGACCTCCCTGGGGTCCATATTTTCCATTTCCTTGGTCATCTCGGTACTTTGATCCACAGGTTTTGCCTCCCGCAGAAACACCTTCTCGACCCGCGACAACAGGTCGGCGAAGCGATTTGCCAGTCGCTGAAGCATGTCGGCCGTCGCACGCGGGCCTGGAAGGCAGGCCAGAAGCGCCTCAAAGGCCTGTTGCAGGCGCCGGAGCCCCGGCATGTGTTCCTGGCGCTCGAGGACCGCCTCGAGGCGCGCCCGGATACTGCGCCGGGCAATTGTGATCTGACGCCGCAAACGCTGACAGAGCGCGCGCTCCGCTGCCAGATCGGCCGCCAGTGCCTCGAACTCCGCGGCCCGGGCGCTCAAGGGGGCGAGATCGAACCCGTAGGCCTCGAGAATCACACCATCGGCATCGCGGCGGCCCCAGCGTTTGCCATTCGGGCTGTCCCGGAAGGTGATCACACCGACCTCCGCCAGGCGCCGGGCGTGGCGTTTGAGCGTCGACAGGGAAAACCCGGTCCGCTCCATCAGATAGGCGTTCGACGCCCAGACGATGGGCCGTCGCCCCTCTTCCCAATCCTGGGGCTGGGTAAAGGCCGCAAGCGTATCGAGCAGCAGAAGATCCGCCGCTTTCAGCCCGATATGGGCCCCCACACGTTTCGCCGCGACGACACTGCGTGTCTTGGCAATGGAAATCTGTTCACCGTCTCGAGCCAGCTGATCCGCGGTCCCGAGAGCCGGCGTCGGCTTGCGCCAACCGCTCTGTGTCATGCCTGTATCTCACCTCCGATTTTGTGGAGGCAAAAGATTCCCGTGCGCCAAAACGACGTTCTTTCGTTGACAGTGATTCGCGGGAGCGGTATCCAGAAGGTGTCTAATCTATTTGGATAAGCTCTCGGGCCGGATCGGCTTGGGGGCTTTTCTTTTGCCTCAGGTCATGATGTCGATGTCTCCTCCGATTGAGACAGATACTCCGCATAGAGCTGGTCGAGGTTCTCCGAGAGAAACTCTCCAAAGCCTGCGGAATCCTTGGATGTCAGCGAGATGGTATAGGCGCGGCCCGCGCGTCCGATGACGCCCTTGATCCGGCCCTCTCCGGCGGTCCAGGTGCGCTTGGCCGGGGTGGCTTTCGCCGCCCGGCGCCGGGGTGCCCTGCCCGCCTCGGTCACCTTGCTGTGCAGAATTTCGAACTTTGTGTCGCTGTCGAGCTGGTCAAACCCCTCCGTGGCCAGGATACGGTCGGCCAC
>NZ_JBNAGA010000005.1:0-90597 GCF_049800955.1 Primorskyibacter sp. S187A
ACTTTGGAGACCGCCTCGAGCAATTCCTGATGGGCCTGCTCTTCGCGGGCGGCTTCCGCCTCGGCCCGGCGCAGGGCGCGGCTTTTCTGCTTCTTGCGAATGAAGCGCGTGTTCCATTTCTCGATATAGGCCGCGCGCGCGGCCTCGCTGGCAAAACTCTTGCGCGCCAGAGCGGCCTCCCGCTTGGCGATGACATGGGGCTGCTCAAGCCCATAGGGATCGTCCTGCGCCTTGCCTTTGGGAGTGTCCTGCGTCACAGTTTTTCTGCTTTTGCCACGAATACCAATGACATAGACTTTACAAAGCGCCCCGACCGATGGCCAGCACAAAGGAGGGCCCCGACATCGCACGCACCAGCCCGGCCATTGATGCGCCTTTTGCGGCCCGCAAACGCCGGCCCCTGATCGAAAGCCTGCGCGCGATCACGGCGCTCATCCTGCGCGAGATGTCGACGCGCTACGGGCGCACGCCGGGGGGCTATGTCTGGGCGCTTCTGGAGCCTATCGGCATGATCATCATCCTGGGCTTTGCCTGGTCGCTTGTGGCCAAGACACCCACGCTGGGCACCTCGTTCTTCCTCTTCAAGGCCACCGGTTTCATGGTGTTGCAGATGGTGCTCATCCCCGCCAATCAGGTGGGCCGGGGGATGCGCTTTTCGCGGGCGCTCTTGTTTTACCCCCGCGTGCGCTGGCTTGACGCGCTTCTGGCGCGCTTTGTGTTGAACACGCTTGTGGTCACCATTGTGAGCGCCATCATCTTCACCGGCATCATCCTATATGAAGAGATCCGCACCGTCCTGGATTTCGGGCCCATTTTTCTGGCCATGGGGCTGGCGGCGCTGATGGGCTTTTCCGTGGGCGTGTTCAATTGCTACATGTTCCAGCGCATCCCTGTTTGGGAGCAGGTCTGGACAATCACCACGCGGCCCCTGTTCCTGATCTCCGGGGTGATCTTCATCTACGAGGACTTGCCCGATCTGGCCCAGGCTGTGCTCTGGTGGAACCCCGTGCTGCATCTCACAGGCCTCATCCGGGACGGGTTCTACCCGCTCTATCATCCCAATTACATTTCGTTTGTTTATCTGGGCGTCTGGATCGTGGCGCCAATGCTCATCGGGCTTTTATTGCTGCGTCAATACAACCGCGATCTGCTCAACATGTGAGACTGTTTCCGCCTAATGCGGGAGTTTACGTCCCTGTATCCGGGTCAACCGAATTGCGCAGGCGCGTAGTCGAGACATGGGCAGTATAGGGGAAGTAGACGATCTCGACGCCCTTGGGCCCAAGAGCCTCTTCCAGCGCCACCCATTTGGGATCGCCTTTCCAATCATCCCCCACAAACATGCGATGAAAGCCGATCCGCTCCCATGCCGCGATCTTGTCCATGTCACTTTGCGGCACAACCTCATCCACACAGCGCAGCGCCCGCACAATCGCCACCCGATCTGCCTCGGGGATCACCGGCGCGCGGCCTTTGCGCGCCTGCGCAAGCGCATCCGTGGTCACGCCCACGATCAGGTGGTCACAGGCCTCTCTGGCCCGCTGCAACAAGGTCAGATGCCCAATGTGAAACATGTCATAGACACCGGTGGTGTAGCCGATCACACGCGGAGAAAGGGGCTCTGACATGGTCAATCCTGAGGGCTGAAAACGATACGCCATTTACCGCCAGAACATTGCGGAAGACAAGCAACGCCAAGATAGCCCCCCCGGCACGGGCTTGCTATGGATAAACCCATGGCCCAGACGCCCCCACCCTCCGCCCCGCCCTGGACAGGCGCGATCCCCATTGCGCGCAGCATGGAGCTGATCCGCCGTGCCTTCTGGCGCGCGCAAGGCACCCCCACCCCGCCCAAAGCGCCCGCACACCCCGCCCCGGGCAGCTCCCTGCATGTGGGATTTGTCGTCTGTAGCCCGGCAAAATGGGGCCTGACATCCCTTGTCAGAACCTTGCAGGCAGATCCTCTCTTTGAGGTTACATTATACCCCATTCTATCAGATACGGATCGCCGCCTACCAGGCAGGCAAAGGCCATCCACCTATACTCGAAAGAGACGGTTTTGGGCACATTTAGAGACAGATATTACTGATCTTTACGACCCCAGAAGCGACCGTATGTGGCCGCTTGAGAGGCTCGATGCGGATGTTGTTTTCATCCAACAGCCCTGGGGCATGCAAGACCTGCCCCGCCGCCTCGCCCGCCATACGCGCGTGGCCTACGTGCATTACGGCATGCCCGTCATCTCCAATGACACGATGCAGTTCGGACTGGCCCAGTTTCACCCCTGGCTCTGGCGCTACTATGCGCCCACGCGCCTCCATGCGGATATGATTCAGGCAGCACAAGGCTCTAAACCGCCCCATATCTGCATCACTGGCCACCCCAAGTTCGACACCTTCCTCACGCCGGAACCTCCCCGAAGAGACGTTGAGATCTGGCCCGGTGAGGCCACCCGCAAGCGGGTGATCGTCGCGCCCCACCATGGGCTTGAGCGCGGCTCTCTCGGGCTGGGCACCTTCGCCTGGTCCGGGCCGACCTTACTGGACGTGGCTCGAAAGCACCCTGAGATCGATTTTCTGCTCCGCCCCCACCCCAATATGGCGCTTGGCCTCATGCGGTCGAGGATCATGACAGAGGCGCAATGGGAGCACTACAAAGCCCAATGGTCCGCCTTGCCCAATGGGGTCGTCCAGGACGGCGGCAGCTACTGGGATGTATTCCGCAGCTCCGACGCGCTGATCACCGATAGCGGCTCTTTTCTGGCGGAATACCTGCCCACAGGCGCGCCCCTGATCCGGCTGGAGCAAAATTGCGCGGCCCCCCTGAATGCCTTTGGTCAAACCCTGGCAGAGGCCTTTTATAAAGTCTCTAATTCAGGGGAATTAGAGACTGTTTTCGAAAACCTCATCGTGCAGGGCAATGATCCGCTGCGAAACACACGCGCCAAAATTGCCGCACAGCTGACCCCGTTTGAGCGCCCCGCAGCCGAAATGATCATCGAGGATCTGCGCAGCCTTCTGAAACCACATGGCTAGTTTCTTCTGGCCTTAAATACGCTGGGGGTTCGGGGGCAACGCCCCCGAGGCATGACAGAACTCAGAACGCTCAGGCCTTCACACCCAAACGCTCGCCAACGCCCTGACGGTCCTGCAAAGCGCGCCACCAGGCCTCATTGTCGAGATACCATTGCACGGTCTTCTCCAGCCCCTCTTCCACCGTCACAGAGGGCCGCCAGCCCAATTCCGTGGCAATGCGCGTGGGATCAATGGCATAGCGCGCATCATGGCCAGGACGGTCACGCACGAAGGTGATCTGATCGGCATAGGAGCCAGACGCCTTGGGCCGCTTGGCATCGAGGATCGCGCAAAGCGTTTTGACCAGCTCAAGATTGCTGCGCTCGTTCTCGCCGCCGATATTGTAGCTTTCGCCCAAGGCCCCCTTGCTCAGCACGGTCAGCAGCGCATCGGCATGGTCCTCGACATAGAGCCAGTCCCGCACATTGGACCCATCGCCATAGATCGGCAGATCCTTGCCTGCCAGCGCATTGAGGATCACAACCGGGATCAGCTTTTCGGGGAAGTGATAGGGGCCGTAATTGTTGGAGCAATTGCTCAGGACAACGGGCAGGCCGTAGGTATGGAACCAGGCGCGCACCAGATGGTCAGAGGCCGCTTTTGAGGCGGAATAGGGACTGCGCGGGTCGTACGGCGTTGTTTCGGTGAACTGGCCTTCCGCGCCCAGAGAGCCAAAAACCTCATCTGTCGAGATATGATGAAACCGGAAGCCCTCGGGCTTGCCTTGTGCGTCCCAATAGGTGCGGGCGGCCTCCAGCATATTGTAGGTGCCCGTGATATTGGTCTCGATGAAATCCCCGGGCCCATCGATGGAGCGATCCACATGGCTTTCCGCCGCCAGATGCATCACGGCATCGGGGCTGTGTTTGGCAAAAACAGTGTCTATGTCTACCCGATTCCGGATATCGGTCTGCTCGAACGCGTAGTTGGGGCTGCTTGCGACTGAAGCTATATTTTCAAGGCAGGCCGCATAGGTGAGCGCATCGAGATTGACGACGTGATGGCCCGCGGCAATGGCATGGCGCACAACGGCCGAGCCAATAAACCCCGCCCCTCCTGTTACAAGGATTTTCATCGGTTCTTATCCTTCCCAGACAAAGGGGCTGTCAAATTCGGAAAATGGCACGGCATCCGCGTCTTTCTCGGACAGCAATGGCTCTTCGCCATCAAGCCCCCAATCGATATCGAGCGAGTTCCACATCACGGCCCCTTCGCATTCGGGCGCGTAGAAGTCAGTGCATTTATAAAGGATTTCCGTGTCAAAGCGGCGCGTCACAAAGCCATGCAGAAACCCTGGCGGGATCCAAAGCTGGCGCGCATTCTCAAAGGACAATTCATAGCCCACCCAGCGGCCGTATGTCGGGGAGCCTTTGCGGATATCCACGGCCACGTCAAAAAGCGAGCCACGCCCACAGCGCACGAGCTTGCCCTGCGCATGGGGCGGTGCCTGAAAGTGCAGCCCGCGCACGGTATGGGCCCCGTGTGAGAGCGAGTAATTGTCCTGAACAAAATCCGGCAGGTGAACGCCTGCCGCTTCCAGGGTCCGCCGGTTCCAGCTTTCGGTAAAAAAGCCCCGTCCATCGCCAAACCGTCTTGGCGTCATCAGCAACAAGCCAGGGATTGGGGTTTGCTCAATCTTCATCACAGGTTCTCGCACTCTCTCACAACACGGCCATAGCTCTGGCGGCTTCTTAATGGCGCATGCGCCCGGTTTGTCAATTTACCCCGCCGTTTAAGCAGGCTTAAAGCGCAAGTGGGTCTGATTTCGTGGCAATTGCGGGGCATTTTGACCGCAGGCCCGCGGCTCAAACCTTGAAAGATCATGAACGCCCCGCTCGGTGGCTTTGCGATCCCGCAAGGTTCGCCCTGTTAAGGCTGGCGCAACCGGGGCGCTGTGCCGGCGCCACGATACTCGATGCATCATTCCGGAGAGCCCCATGTCTGATCTTTCGCCAAATCTGTCCCTGCCCTACCTGCTGCCCTCTCAGGCTCAAAAGCACGTCACCCATAACGAGGCCTTGCGCCAATTGGATGCCCTCGCGCAACTGACCCTTCAGGCCATTGATGCCAACGCGCCTCCGGCAACGCCGCAGGATGGTGAGGTTCATGCCCTGGGCAGCGCGCCCACAGGCGCATGGGCCGGGCAGGCGGGCCGGCTGGCCGTCTTCAGTGATGCCGCATGGCTCTTCGTGGAGCCTCAGGATGGCTGGCGCGCCTGGGACATGGGGGCAGGGGCCTTGCGGGTCTATAGCGGCGGCATGTGGCTTCCTGTGGCGCCTGAGCTGCAGAACCTGCCCGGCGTAGGCATCGGGGCCAGCTCAGACGCCACAAACCGCCTCTCGGTGGCTTCTGATGCGGCCCTTTTCACCCATGCAGGCAGCGATCATCGCCTGACCATCAACAAGGCCAGCAGCACAGACACCGCCTCCATGGTCTTCCAGTCAGGCTTCTCGGGGCGCGCGGAAATGGGGCTTGCGGGCAGTGAAGATTTCAATATCCGGGTCAGCGCTGACGGCTCCAGCTTTACAGATGCCGTCTCCGCCCGGCGGAGCGATGGGGCTGTCCGCGTGCCTTGCCTGTATTCGGGAATGGTCGATATTGCTGACGATACCGTAGGCTCCATCACCACTCCGAGCGCGGGCGGGATGATCGTCCTCAACATCGTGGATCCGAATTTCCCTCAAGCGGCTCATAGCGGGATTTTCTCCTATGACACCGGCGGATCTCTCCTCTTGCAGACAATGGCTTCGGGCACACGGATGGACAATCTTGGGGACACAGCCCTCACCGGAACCAGCGGCGCGGCAGATCGCTCGAGCCTCGCCGTGGCCACAGGCGCCTTGCTTCTGGAAAACCGCACAGGCAGCACGCGGCGCTACGCCTACAGCTTCCTCAACACCTACTGAGCCGCACCCAGATCCGCCAACACAGCGGCGAGCCCCGCGCGCCAATCGGGCGGGGCAATACCAAAGGCAGCGTGCAAGGCGGCCCCATCCAGCCGCGAATTGAGCGGGCGCTTGGCGGGCGTCGGATAGTCACTTGAGGGAATATCCGTCACAGTGACAGACCGCCCGGCCTGGGCAAATGTTTCGCGCGCGAAATCCGCCCAGCTCACAGCGGGCGCGCCGCCGTAGTGAAATATGCCACCGGGCTGGCCCTCGGTCATGGCACGCGCCATGGCAATCAAGGTTGCCGCAATATCAGCAGCCGGCGTCGGGCCTCCAATCTGATCCCCAACAACAGTGAGATGATCGCGGGTTTCCGCCAGACGCAACATGGTCTTCACGAAGTTGGCCCCATGGGCCGAGAAAACCCAGGAGGTTCGCAGGATAGCATGGGCGCCACCCGCCGTCTGGACAGCCTCTTCGCCCACCAGCTTGCTCCGCCCATAGGCCCCCAGAGGCGCCACCGGATCTCCTTCGCGCCACGGCGCAGTGCCTGTGCCATCAAAGACATAATCAGTCGAGATATGCAGGAAGGGGATCGTCAGATCACGGCAGGCCTCCGCCATAGCGCCCGGACTTCTGCCATTGATACATGTGGCGAGGTCTTCCTCCTCTTCCGCCCGATCCACAGCCGTATACGCCGCTGCATTGATAACAACCTGCGGCCGGCGATGGGCAATTGCAGCGGCGCAAGCTGTTGGATCACTCAGATCCGCCTCATCCCGACCAAGCGCTGTCACACGCGCCTGTCGTTGCAACTCTGTGGCCACCTGACCCGTCTTGCCGAATACAAGGATATCCATCTGTGCCCTCTTTACGTCTCTGCGCCTGCAGGGGCGCTCTAGCAAAGGGGCAGGGGGAAGTCACCCGGCTCTCTGCGCGCCCCGGCCTCGCTGCGTTTCGCGCGCGAAACATGTTGAAGGCACTAAAGCGCCGCTAGCCCTCCCGTGCGGCCAGCCAGAGCTTGAGATCGGCAACCAGCGCCGCATCGACGCCCAAAAGCCGCACCTCCCCTGTCTTGGCGGAGTATTTGAGCGAGACACCGGCCTGCGCAGGCGGGGTTGTCTCGGGTATTTTGGGCTTGATTAGAGACTGTCTAAGCACATCCTGCTCCGCTTCAGCAGATGCAGGAGAGGCCGCCTGCAAGGCGCTGGTGATCTGCGCGGGCAGGGCAGCATCCTCGGACAGGGCCTTGGCCAGACCCAGGCCAAGACGCTCCCCAATGGATGTCGGGAATTGCAAGACACCATCCAGCGCCTGCACCAGAGAGACAAAACTGCGAATTTTCGATTTCTTGGGCCGACTTGCGCTGGAATAGAGACTGTTTAAGGCTGCGCTGAGATCAGGATAGACGCCTTCCTCAACGGCCCGCAGGGCAATGCGCGCGCGCTCGAAATAACTCAGGCCCACACGGATCTCGTTTTCCTCGACCATGGCGCAATAGGCCTCAGCTGCCTCGCCGGGGCGGGTGATCCGCGCCTCGATCGTGCCAAACCGGGCCGCGCCTGTTTCTTCAAACAGATGGCGCAGGGCCATGAGGCGACGCCATCCTGCGATCAGCCCGTAGCGTCCTTCCCCCAGTGACACCACTTCGATGGGCGTCTGCTGACCACGGGCCTGCAAGGAGGCGATCAGCGCCGCCTGATCTTCATCGCTGACATCCATCCGGTCGCGCACGAGGTGGTGGGCCTCGATGGCGTCCAGCGGCAGGGTCTCGATAAACCGCCCCTCAGCCCGGGCGCGCGCCATTTCATCCGAGAGGGTCTGCAATGCCGCAGAAGAGGCGGCTTCACCCGCCACCTGCGCGATAGGTGGCATGGACAGCGGCCCCCCCTTGGGCGCCGGACTTTCACTCTCAAGGTAGTCTGGGCGGGGCGGGGTCAGGCGTTTGCGTCGGGCCATATCACTTTCTCCTTATGCCGCGCTCTCTGAGGACGCTTCCAGCTCATCCCGGCGCCAAATCCCCAGCAATAGAGACTTGAACGCCGCGTAGGTCGCATCAAAAGTCTCACGGCCGCGGGCATAGGTCTCGCGGTTGAAATCGCGGTAATCCGCCTCGTAGATCCCGTTGACCTGCTCACCGGCCTGACCGATCAGCGCAGTGAAGTTCTGCCTGTGCGGCGAGAGAACACGGCCCAGATAGGCCTGCATGAGCGCGCCAAGCTCTGCCTGCTGCGCATCGTCATAGCGGGTGATGACTGCGCGCACGGCGTCCCACTCGAAATTGAGCTCGTCGCGCCCGAGCGCCCGCGCGGCAATGTTCTCGCTCTCCTCAATGGAGGCGAAGGTTGCGTGCAGCATGTCGAAGAAGCGGCCGGTGCTGTCGAACTCGAGGAAGGACGCCCCAAGGGGCACCAGCAGGATATCCGCCGCCGCCAGCCCATTGATGGTCAGATAGCCCAGGGCAGGGGGGGTATCGAGGAAGACAATGTCATACTCCTCCAGCACGCCCGCCTCCTCCAGGCTCTCGGTCAGCGCATCCCAGAGCTTCCAGCCGCGCGCCTGCATGCGCCAGACGGGGATCTGGAATTCCGCCCAATAGAGGTTCAGCTGCGCGCCGATCAGATCGATATTGGGCCAGTGGGTTTTCTGGATGAGGCTTGCCGGATCGGTGTCCAGCGCATCCGAGAGCGTATCATCGAGCGGAATGGGCGCCTCGCCCCGATCAATACGCCCCTGATTGGTCGCCCGCAGATGCCGTGCGTAATGGCCTGCGAGCAGGGGAAAGACCGTCTGCCATTCATCTTTGACCTCGCCGCCGAAGATCGACGTCATGGAGCCCTGGCTGTCGAGATCGATGACCAGCACACGGTAGCCATCCAGCGCCGCGGACATCGCGAGATGCGCGGCCGTGGAGGTCTTGCCCACACCGCCCTTGAAATTCGCGACCGAGACAATCTTGGCGGGCAGGCCTTCAGGGCGGTAGGGGGCATAGCTGCGCCCCTTAGCGCCTTGCGTGGCAAAAAAGGCCCGCAGACGCTGGACTTCATCAAGGCTGAACCATTTGGCCCCGCCCTCGGTCTCGGAGCGCCCCTGGGGCAGGTCCGGGTTCTGGCGCAGGACGCGGCGGAAATGGGCTTGCGCCACCGGGATCAGATAGCGGCAAATCTCCCAGGTGGAAAACAGGCGTAGCTTGCGCCCGCCGCTCTCATCCAGCCCCCGGGAGGCCAGATCATTGCGCCCCCTTGCACAGGCCTCTGAAATGGCCTTGAAATCGGACGTGGCCATGGGATCGCCCAGATCAGCAAGCGCTGTATCGGGATTGATGCCAAAATAGGGAGGGCGAATGTCAGCCTTGGTCATGGGGATGCGCCTGCATATAATGGTGGTATCTGCTCTGTTCTCAGCGATGTAACGCCTTTTCTTCAGTGTACGCAAAAAGCCGTTACATGCAACGCATGACCGCACATCCCATCACTTTTTTAAGCAATTCCAAGGGCTCGCTTTCAATATGCAGGGGTGATGAGAAAATAATCGCTGTTATGAATCTGTTATATCTTTAGTTACGGTGAGATCTGTCTTTCCCAAGTATTTGATTCTGCGTTTTTTTTTGAAGGCTTTTCCAGCCAGGCGACTCTGATCCCACGATCAGGCGATTCCAATCCCCCGAAAGAGCGACTCTGATCCCACGTTTGTCAGAGTGGACGCCTCCTGTGGATAACTCTAGGCTGGGCGTTAATGAAAACACGATTCTCCAACGAGGGGATCGGACATGAGCAGGCAGCGTCCAACGAGGCGCGCAAGGATTGAGGCACATGGGCAGCGTTTCCCAACCCGGCGGGCTTTTGCCTGACCGTCATCCTACGGGCGATTTTTTCGTCTGTGATATCTTCGATGCATTGCCCAAGGGCGATCTGGCGAGCATGGAGCATCCGCTCTTTTCGCTCTCCACCCGGCCCGACCGGCGCATTCTGAATTACATGCACAATGATGTGGAGATCACCGTGACGCCCTCTGTCAAAGGGCTGGCCACGATCCATGACAAGGACATCCTGATCTTCTGTATCTCCCAGTTGGTGGCGGCGCTGAACGCGGGCAAGACGGTCGCGCGGACGCTGGTTTTGCAGGCTCATGATCTGCTTGTGGCGACCAATCGGGAAACCTCGGGCGATGGCTACAAGCGGCTGCGTGAAGCCTTCGAGCGGCTCGCAGGCACCCGGATCACCACCAATCTCGAGACCGGGGGCCAGGAGGTCACCACGGGCTTTGGCCTGATCGAGAGCTGGCAGATCGTGCGCGCTTCCAAGGGGGGGCGCATGGCTCATGTGAAGGTCACGCTCTCGGAATGGCTCTACCGCGCGGTGGTGGCGAAATCGGTGCTGACGCTGAGCCGCGATTACTTCCGTCTGCGCAAACCGCTGGAGCGGCGGATCTATGAGCTGGCGCGTAAACATTGCGGGCGCCAGCCGGGCTGGACGGTCTCGGTGGATACGCTTCTGAAGAAATCCGGCTCCGCCTCGCCGCGCCGGGTCTTTCGCAAGATGATGCGCGATATGATCGCCGCGGATCACTTGCCTGATTACGTCATCGAGGAAATCCCCGGCGATCTGTTGCGGTTCTCGCCGCGCGATCAGGTGGTGGAGGCGGGAGATGCCAGCCAGGATCGCGGCCCGCCGCTGACGCCGGAGGTGCTGGAGCAGGCGCGGCGCATGGCGCCGGGCTGGGATGTCTACGGGCTGGAGGCCGATTGGCGCGCCTATTGGCAGCGCTCAGGCCGCGCGCCTCTGCGCAACCCGGCGGCGGCCTTTCTGGGCTTCGTGCGCGCCAAGGTGGCCGAGGAGTAGGGCCGGTACAGGGAGCAGCAACGCGGAACCAAGGGGCGTCAGCCCCGCCGTATCGCCATCCCAGGGGCTGGCTCTGCGCGCCTTAGAGCGAGTGGTGCAGCCCGATCTCCCGGCGCAGGATCGAGCGACCCTCGGGATCCAGCACATCGAGCCGTGCAAAGACCTCCGTGAGCTGCGCCTTGAGCGCCTCGCGGCTCTCAGCCGCTGAGACAAAGGCCGTGACCCGTGCCCGGCCCGAGAGATGCGCGTCGATCTCCTCACCCTGCATGCGGTAGACATAATGCTCCTCAACAAGGCCTTCCGTGATGAGCGCCTCCATTCCCGTCACTTGGTCAAAGACACCGGCGCTGGCATAGGCGTTGTTGGCCGAGAAAATTCTGGGATCAGGATCAAGCTCGAGGGACACAGGCCGCCCCAGCTGCTGGTCGATCGAGGCGCCGACATAGTCAAACCCGGTCACAAGCTCGACACAGCGATTGGCCCCGGGCCCCCCGCCAATACGCCCCGCGACCTCCAGCACCACCAGACGACCCTCGGCGGTCAGGATGGACTGGATCAGCATCGGCCCGTCCGACAGGCCAAAGGCCTGCGCCATGGCCCGGGCCTGGGCCTGCATGAGCGCCTCTGTCTCAGGGGCCAGCGCGGCAGGGGCCAGCGTTGCGTGGCAGGTGGCCTCCTGCCCGCCTGAGCCGCCTTCAAAGAAGGTCTTGTGCCGCTCGCGGGCCAAAAGCACATGGGTCTTACCGCCAATCACGATGCAGTCGATAGACAGCTCCAGCCCTTCGATGAATTCCTCCACCAACACATCTCCGCCCCGCGCGGCGGCGAAGCAGGTAGTCAATTGTGTCTCTAACTCAGCCCGATCAGCCGCAAAGATCACCCCTTGGGAGCCCGTGCCGCCCACCGGTTTGGCCACAACCGGGAAGGTGAGATCATCTGTCTTCAGGCTCTCGGCGCTCGGACCCACAACCCAGCGGGCCGTGTCGACCTCAGCGCTGCGCAGCACCTGTTTCATCGCATCCTTGTTGGTGAGCTGATGGGCGGCCTCAGGCGTGAGCGGGGAGGCCAGCCCCAGCTCGGCCCGCACCTGCGCCAGAATGGGCAGGGGCTGATCCAGACAGACGGATATGATGGCCTCCGCCCCCTCATCGCGCGCGGCTTGCGCCACGGCTCCCGCGTCCAGTGTGGAAATCTGCAGGTGCAGATCTGCGAAAGGGGCGGCAGGCGGGGCATCTTTGTAATCAGCCAGCACCACCCGGTAACCCAGCGCTTTCAGTCTCTGAACCACCGCAATATGCGGACTGACGCCCCCCAGAACCAGCGCCGTGGGCTTAGTCATGGGGCGCTCCCCCGGTGGCCATGTCTTCGGCTGTTTTGAGATCATACTGACCCAGCATCTCGCGCACGGCGGCGGGGGTGTTGTGCATCAGCACATCGATGATCGAGAGATGGGGCAGGAACGGGTGGTCAAACTGGGCGTAAGGTACGCTACGTTCACAGATAAAGCGCAGATCGATCCCTTGGGCGGCGAACTCTTGTGTCCCGTAGAGCGCGACCCCGCCGGGCAGGTTCACATATTGCGCCGCATCCAGCGCCCGGGTGATGGCAATAAGCCGATCGGCGCGTTTGAGGCTGGCTGTCTCGGCAAAGCGCTCGGAGGACATCAGCCGCGTGAAAGGCAGCTCCAGATAGCCCATGACCGCCGCCATGGAGGCCACGGCCAGTTCCGAAACCGGTTGACCGGCGGCCTCTTCAAAAATCCCCAGCACCAGATCGCGCACCGGGGCGAAATAGGGCGCGCGTTTGTACTCATGCTCGAGCTGTGTGGTGAACTTGCGCAGCCATTTGTCATCCAGCGCCGTGATGACCTCCCGGATCGGCACGTTCTGTGAGCCGCCCTGTACGGGCACGGTAAAGAGCGCGTCCTGGCCCCGGTTGGAGATGCGGTTGCGGTTGATCCAGCCACGTTTGATGAAGTTCACATCATCATAGGCCACGAAATGGTCCACGGCTGCGATCAGCTGGAAATAGCCCAGATAGGGAAAGACATAGGGCTGCATGACGGCAACAGAGGTCATGGGCGGGCTCATACTCCAAGAGATGTTGCGCCCTCATAGCGGGTTAACCCTCGGAGGGAAACCAGTGGGCGCATGGTTCAGAGGTCTGAAAGAGCGGTACGCGGGTCTGTCTGAGGATCCAGCACTGCATCGGCCAGCGCGGTGATACGCGCCTCGGAAAGCGCGGCAGTCCGCGCGAGATCGGCAAACTTCGCGCGCAGGTCGGGGGCGCGGAGCGGCACCTCCGGCTCGCCCAGAGGCAGGTCCACCTGCGTGGCCACTTCGCTGGAGTTCCGCAAGGTTAGAGACACATGCGCTGCCCGTTTTGCAGGCACCAGCGCGCTGAGCGCGGGGTCTTCTGTCACCCGGGTCGCGCGCATCAGGCGCAGGGTCTCGGGATCGTTGAGGGCGGTTTCCGAAAACGCGGCCATGCCAGTCTCTCCCAGTGCCAGCGCCGCGCCCACGCAATAGGGAATGCCCAGACGGGCGGAATAGGGCCCATCGATCTCGGTATGGTCATGTTTGTGCACGGCCAAACCGTACGTCTCGACCTGCACAGCCGTAATGTCTGCCGGTGCGATCCCATGCTCCGCCTTCAGACGCAGCGCCGCCTCAACCGGCGCATGGGCATAGCGGCAGGACGCATAGGGTTTGAGATAGACGGTCTCGATGCAATAGGGCGGGGCGACGCTGAGCGCGCCCGGAGGGACGGGGCTGCCGCGCAGCATCTCGATGAGCCCGTGTGGCCCGTCGAGAATGTCTTCGGGGCCGGGAAAGCCCGCCTCGGCGGCCAGTGCGGCGGCCAGACCGTTCAAAGCGGGGTGGCCTGCGTTGTAAGGTTTCAATTCAGAGCCCGGACCGAAGGCCTTCACCATGCCCGAGGCAGAGGTGCAGGCGGCGGCCAGCGCGGCGTTGAGCTGCACCCGGTCAAACCCCAAGGCAACAGCCGTTCCCATTGCGGCCCCAATCACACCGAAGACGCCCGAGCCATGCCAGCCATTGAGCTTGGCCTCAGGCTGGCAGGCGATGGCCACCCGCAAAGCCGCTTCATAGCCCAGCACGATCCCCTTGAGGAAACGGGCCTGATCCATGCGCGGATCATGGGCCATGGCCAGAAGTGCGGCGATCAGCGGCCCGCCCGCATGGGTGATGCCATAGCGGTGCCCGTCATCGAGCTCGACCACATGGGAGGCCATGCCATTGAGCAGGGCGGCCGAGAGCGGCGCTACGGTTTGCCCCGTGCCAATGACGGGGGCGGGGCCGTCGCCCGCGCTCGCCAGCATCTGGCCCAGCCGCGCGCGCTCACTGGCAGCGCCCGCCAGCGTGCAACCCAGCCAATCCAGCAGGCGCAGCCGCGTGGTCTCCTCGAGCGCAGGGGAGAGCGGGCTTGCGGCCAGCGCCTCCAACCCATCGAGAAAGGTGGTGGTGTGCCCGCTCATTCCGCCGCGTTGATCTGGGGATCGCTGCCCGCCTGAAAGAGCCGGACCACGCCGCGCTCATCTTCGACCACGCCGTAGGCATCGGCCAGCGATGTGATGCGCCGCGCCCAGGAGCGGTGCGGGTTGATCTCGTTCATCTTGTTGGACTTGGCCGATTTGATCACCCCGCCTGAGGTGCCGAGGATCTGGCTGGCATCCTCATATTCCTCCCGCGTCACCGCCTGCATCGCATTGACGTAGCGCAGGTGGGAGGGGTGGATCACGGTCTTGCCGGTGAAGCCATTGGCCTTGTCCAGCGCCACTTCGCGCAAGAGCCCGTCAATCGCATCGTTGAGGATCGGCGTATTGGTGCGCAAGGAGCGGTGTAGGTCGATCTGCATGACCTTCTCCAGATCATCGCGCTTATAGGCCAGGAAATATTCCCAAACGGGCGCGGAGACCACGTAATCCTCCTCCGCCCGGCCAAAGAAATTCAGGATATCGGCCAGCGCGTCGCGCACCGGCAGGATGTCATAGATCGACGAGCCAATACCGCGCCGCACGCCAAAGAAAGACGAGAAATCCGTCCCGCCCACGCGGATATTGAGGATGTACTCGTGATATCCCCGCAAGAGCCCCAGCAGCGAGCTCAGCTCTGCATTGCGCGTCTCGCGGAAGGCAATGGCGCGGCCCTCGAGGATCGGCATGCCGTAAAGCGGCGTCTCGAAGCGTGTGTTCAGATCCGCCAGCAGATCGAGATAATCGCGCGCATTGGAGGAGTAGAATTTCGGGAAGACAAAGCCCGTCAGGATATCGGCAAGCTCCGGTGTCAGGCGTTTGGCGAAGCTGTGGAACTGCTCGGTCGAGCGCACGCGCAGGAAGATGAGCGGCACGTCTGCATCGCTGAGTGTGCCGGCGCGCACCTGTTCCGCCAGATAGCCCAGCTGCGCGATCACATTATCTTCGCCCGCCGAGAGATCTTCCGCGCGGATCGCATCCTCGAAACACATGACCATGGAGAGCACATCGGGCAGACCGCCTGTGGTGATCTTGTCCATGACGGCCCGGGTCGAGGGCATGTAGAGCGTGCCCCCCAGGCAATAGCGCAGGAGCGCGCGGGGCGAGTGGCGCGTGAAGCTCTGCGGCGGGCGCACGAAGAGATCACGGGGGGCGAGATTGTGCTGCATGGGTGGGCTCGTTATTCGGCGGCGGTGGGGATGATCCCGGCAGAGACGGGCGCGCGCAGCGCCGCGCAGATCCGCGCGATATCGCCGTCTTCCATCGCCGGGAAGATCGGCAGGCAGAGCACCCGGCGGCCCATTTCCGTGGCCACAGGCAGGTTCTCCGCCCCGGCGGAGGGCAGGCCCGCATACATCGGCAGCTGCGAGAGCAGCGGGAAGAAATAGCGCCGCGTCAGGATGTTTTGCGCGCGCAGCGCATCATAAAGCTCGTCGCGCGAGAGCGGATAGCGCTCATCGAGGATCACCGGGAAATAGGCGTAATTGGCCCGTGTTTGTCCCAGTTTGGGCAAGGGCTCAATCCCCGGTACATCGGCCAGCGCCGCGCGGTAAGCGGCATCGATCTCGCCGCGCCGGTCTATACAGGCGTCGATATGTCCCAGCTGTGCCAGACCCATGGCGGCATGGATCTCGCTCATCTTGCCGTTGGAGCCCGCGACCTTGATGGTCAGCTCATCGACAATGCCGAAATTCTTGAGCTGGTCGATATGCTCCTTTGTCTCCGCATCGGGGCAGATGATGGCGCCGCCCTCAAACGTGTTGAAGACCTTGGTGGCATGCAGGGACAGCGTCGCCAGATCGCCGCGCGCCAGAACCGAGCCTTGCGCGTCGCGCACGCCAAAGGCATGGGCCGCGTCATAGACCACCTTGAGCCCGTGGCGCTCGGCAATCTCGTGGATCGCTTCCATATCACAGGGGTTGCCATAGCAATGCACGGGCAGGATGGCGGAGGTCTTGTCGGTGATCGCGGCCTCGATCCTGGCGGGATCGAGATTGAGCGTCTCGGGGTCGATATCGACAAAGACCGGCGTGTTCTTGTTCCAGATGAGCGCATTGGTGGTGGCCACGAAGGAAAACGGCGTGGTGATGACCTCGCCGGTAATCTCCAGCGCCTGCAGCGCAGTGATGAGCGCGATGGTGCCGTTGTTGAAAAGCGCCAGATGCTCAACCCCCAGATAATCCGCCAGATCGCGCTCCAGCCGTTGGTGCAGCGGGCCGCCATTGGTCAGGAAACGGTTCTCCCAGATCTCCTCAACGTAAGGCAGAAACTCTTCCAGCGGTGGCAGGAAGGGCTGGGTGACGTGAATTTTCTTTTCGCTGGTGTCGTCTGTCATGTCTGCTCCCCCGCGAGCATGAAGAGATAGCGGCCGTAATCGGTCTTCTTGAGCGCTTCGGCCTGTTCGAGCAATTGATCCCGCCCGATCCATCCCTGAGTATAGGCGATTTCTTCGAGACAGGCGATCTTGTAGCCCTGACGCGCTTCAATGGTAGAAACAAATGTCGAGGCATCCAGTAGCGAGGCATGGGTTCCGGTATCCAGCCAGGCAAATCCACGCCCCAGAAGCTCCACATAAAGATCGCCGCGCTCCAGATAGGCGCGGTTGATATCGGTGATCTCCAATTCGCCCCGGTCAGAGGGCTTCACATCCTTGGCGATCTCGACCACGTCATGATCATAGAAATAAAGACCCGTGATCGCGAAATTGCTTTTGGGCGCTGCGGGCTTTTCCTCTACCGAGAGCACCTTGCGGTCCTCATCAAACTCGACCACGCCGAAGCGTTCGGGATCATGGACCGCATAGGCAAAGACTGTGGCTTGCTCGGTTTTGGCGGACGTGTCGCGCAACAACTGGGTGAAGCCGGGCCCGTAGAAGATATTGTCGCCCAGACACAGGCAGCAGGGCGCGCCATCCAGGAACTCCTCGCCAATGAGGAAGGCCTGCGCCAGCCCGTCGGGGCTGGGCTGGATCGCATAGCTGAGCCGGATGCCAAACTGGCTGCCATCGCCCAGAAGGCGCTGGTATTGCGCCATGTCATCGGGCGTTGTGATGATGAGGATGTCCTGCATTCCTGCCAGCATCAGCACCGAGAGGGGATGATAGATCATCGGCTTGTCATGGATGGGCAGCAGTTGTTTGGACACGGCCCGCGTTATGGGATGAAGCCGGGTGCCTGATCCACCGGCCAGAATGATGCCCTTGCGAGGTGTTGCCTGGCTCATGGTCCCTCGATGTCCTTCCAATGTCTTGCCGACAGGGGAGGCCACGGGACGCATCGGGTCTGCCGGGCGTTTGCCCGATCTCCGCTGCCATGGAGGCCTGCCGGAAAATATGCTGCTCTTTTGCTTTCCATAGGGGTTTTGACCTCGCGGCACCACTGGAAAAAAGCCCCTGTGTGCCTTTGCGGGCGGGGTGTTGCCCATGCCCGGAAATCCGCTTTGGAATGCGCCTGCCCCCTCAGGGGCCCGCGTTGACACCCCAAGGCCCCGCTCCTATGGTCCGCGCGGATTTTCCGGCCCCTGTCCACCCCCTCCGGGGCCGATGCAAACAGAGATATATGATGCAAAAAACCCGCGATTTTCTCACCCGTATCGGCCAGCCCGCGGGAGATTGTTTTGATCTGCCGACCTCTGAAAAACGCTTTGAGGATGGCGCGCAATACCGCTTTGAAGTGCCGGGCATTCAAGGGCCTTCTGCCATGGCCGCGCTCATGGAGGCGGTGGCCAAAAACGGCGTGCCCATTCACCGGGTCACCCAGACCAAGGGTGTCATGACGCTGCTGGATAGCGAGATCACCGCCATGGTGGATATGGCGGCTGAGGCGGGCGTCGAGCTTGTCCTCTCCGTAGGCCCGCGGGCCACAACCGATACCTCGGCTTCCGTGAATACGCCCGAAGGGCTGCGCATGGGCTACCGCCTGCGCGGGCAGGAGCAGGTCATCCGCGCCACCGAGGAGATCCGCCGGGGGGTGGATCTGGGTGTGATGTCCTATCTCGTCTATGACGAAGGGCAGCTGTGGCTGATGAACCAGATGCGCGCGGCGGGCGATATCCCCGAGGGCGTGCGCTTCAAGGTCTCCGCCCATACCGGCCATGGCAATCCCTGCGCGGCGGCGATGCTCGTGGGGATTGGCGCCAATTCGATCAACCCGGTGCGCGATATCCAGATGCAGATGTTGGCCGCGATGCGCGCCGCGGTGGATGTGCCGCTTGATGTGCATACGGAAAATCCCGCCTCCACCGGCGGCTTCATCCGTCACTACGAGGTGCCCGAGATGGTGCGCGTGGCCGCCCCCATCTATCTCAAGACAGGCGGCTCGGTCGCCAAGACCCACAGCTGGGACAGCTCGGATGCCGATGCCGCCAAACGCTCCAAACAGGTGACCCTCGTCAAGCGCATGCTTGATGAATACTACCCCGATGCCGTGACTGTTGCACCGAAGAAGGGCTGAACCATGCCCGATGTCTTGCAGGCAGACCTCGAGCGGTTTTGCGCTCAGGTGCTCATAGGCGCAGGCGTGCCCGAGGCGGATGCAGAGATCATCGTGGCCTCTATCGTTTACGCCCATGGCACTGGCAAGGGCACCCATGGGGCCAGCCGCCTGCCGATCTATGTGCACCGGCTCAAACAGGGTCTGATGCAGCCCGAAACGCCGCTGACCGAGCTCTCCGCCGCACCTGCCATGGCGCTGCTGGATGCGGGCGATGGCTTTGGCCAAGTGGCGGCGATCCGGGGCATGGACCGCGCCGTTGCCATGGCGCGCGAAACCGGCATCGGCATGGTGGGCATCCGCCATTCCCACAATTTTGGCACCGCCGCCTTTATCGCCGCACACGGCGTGGGGCAGGGGATGGCGGTGCAGATCTTCTCCAACGCCGCACCGGCCATCGCGCCCACCGGCGGGCAACGCGCGGTCTTTGGCACGAACCCCATGGCCTGGGGCTTTCCCACGCCGGAGGGCCATCCGCCGATTATCTTTGACATGGCCACCTCGCAGGTGGCCCGCGGCAAGATCCGACTGGCGCAGACCAATGGGGAGAGCATCCCGGGCGATTGGGCGCTTGACGCCAATGGCCAGCCCACCACCGATCCGGATGCCGCGTTGGCAGGCTCCATGCTGCCTCTGGGCGGGGCCAAGGGTTACGGGCTCTCGCTGGTGGTCGATGTCATGGCCGGGCTCATGACGCGCTCGGCCTCGGGCGGGCAGGCGCGCAATCTCAACACGCCCGATGGTCCGTCGCGCTGTGGGCATATGCTGCTGGCCATTGATCTCGACCGTCTCCTGCCACGCGAAGAGTATGATGCGCAGATGGCGGCCCTGATCACCGCGACCAAGGCCGCAGGTGCCGAGGGCGCAGTCTCCCTGCCCGGCGAGCGGGCGGCGCGGACCCTGGCGGCGCAGGGGTCCCGCGTGCCGCTCTCCGAGGCCGTGTTGGCCAAGCTCGACGCTCTGGCGGCTGAGACCAATGTCGCCGCTCTGGGGCGCGCCTGAGATGGTCGCGCGTCCCGTGCCCACGGCCCTCGTCCTTGGTGGCACGGCGCCCCATATTGCGCTTATTCAGTCTCTGAAAACGCGTGGATGGCGGGTCGTTCTGGTGGATTATCTCGACGCCCCGCCTGCCGCGCCCCATGCGGATCTGCATGTGCAGGAAAGCACGCTCGATCCGGAGGCTGTTGAGGCTGTGGCGCGCGCAGAGGGCGCATCGCTGGTGATTGCCACTTGCGTGGATCAGGCCAATGTCATCGCAGCGCAGGTCTCCGAGCGGCTGGGCCTGCCTGCGCCCTACAGCTTCGCCACCGCCGCGTTGATCGGCAACAAAGGCGCAATGAAGGACAGGCTGGCCGAGGCAGGCCTGCCCACGGCGCGCCATGTGTCTCTGACCAAGGCAGATTTGGCTGGGTTAGAGACGAAAATCGCCGCGCTGCATTTCCCGCTCATCGTGAAGCCCGCCGACAGCAATGGCTCCAATGGTGTGCGCCGGGCCGATGATCTGGCCGCGCTGCGCACTCATCTCACAACCGCGCTGGAGATCAGCCGCGTGGGCGAGGCCATCGTGGAGGAATTTCTGGAAGGTGACGAGCTCTCGGTGGATTGTTTCATCGAAAAGGGCCGCGCCAGGATCGTTCTGGTGCGCCGCAAATTCCCGATGATCGGCGTGCCCGAGGGCAAGGTCATCCAATCCACGGGCTCCATCGCCCCCCACGATCTAGGCGATCAGGCCGCAGAGGTCGAGGAAACCCTGAGCAAGCTGGCCCGGGCCTTTGATCTGGATAACGTGCCGATGCTCGTGCAGGGGTTCCTCTCGCCGCGTGGGTTCCACCTCATCGAGTTCTCCCCGCGTCTCTCTGGTGGTACGGGCTCCGCTGTCACGAAACAGGTTTCGGGGTTCGACGCCATCGAGGCCTCGCTCGACAGCTGGCTCGGCAATCCTGTTGAGGTCACCCTCAATCCGCCCGGTATCGTGCTCATGACCAATACGCTCTACGCCGCGCCCGGCACCTTTGACCGGATCGAAGGGATAGAGGCACTGCTGGAGGAGGGCGTGATCGCGCGCTGGATGCCTTACAAGACGCCCGGCATGGAGATCGGTGACGATATGTCGACCCGCTCGCGTGTGGGTGCCTTCCTTGTGACCGCGCCAGATAGCGCGACAGCCTTTGCCCGCACCCGGGCGGCCATTGCCCGGATTGAAGCCTATGACACCCAGGGCCACGCGCTGCTAAGGCGCGATGTTCTGAGCCAATTAAGAGACTAATTCAGCCCAAAAAGGCCTTTTTATCCCATGACCGCATCTCTCTATGACAGCCCCTATTATGCCGATCAGTTCAGCACGCCCCAGATGCGCGCGCTTTTCTCGGATGCGGGGCGGTTTCAATCCTGGCTTGATTTTGAAGCGGCACTGGCCCGGGCGGAAGCCGCCTGTGAGGTGATCCCGGCGGAGGCCGCTGAGGCGATCAGCGCTGCGGCAACGCTCGACAATCTCAATCCCGAGGTCATGAAAGAGACCTATGAGAAGGTGGGCTTTGCCATCGTGCCTTTGGTCAAACAGCTCACCGCCGCCTGCCCGGAGCATGCGGCGCGCTACGTGCATTGGGGCGCGACCACGCAGGATGTGCTCGACACGGGCCTCGTGTTGCAGATGCGCGCGGGCCTCGAGATGATCGAGGCGGAGCTTGATGGGGTGATCACGGCCCTTGTGACGCTGGCTGCCACCCATCGCGATACGCCGCAGGCGGGTCGCACGTTTCAGCAACATGCCGTGCCCATCACCTTTGGCTACAAGGTCGCCGGGTGGCTTGATGAGGCCCTGCGCCATCGCGCGCGGCTGCCCGAGATCAAGCACCGCGCGCTGGCGGTGCAATATGGCGGCGCCGTGGGCACGCTGGCGCCCCTGCGCGAGAAGGGCCCCGAGGTGCGCGCCGCACTCGCGCGCGAGCTGGAGCTGCGCGATCCTGACATCACCTGGCATACGGGCCGCGACAGCTTCGCCGAGGTGATCTTCTGGCTCGGTCTCGTGGGCGGCCTTCTGGGTCGGATCGGCACGGAAGTGGCCATGCTCATGCGCTCCGAGATCTCGGAGGTGCGTGAACCTTATGTGCCCGGGCGCGGCGCCTCCTCGGCCATGCCGCAGAAACGCAATCCCATTGCCTGCCCCCAGATCATCGCGATTGCTAACCGGATGCGCGCTCTGGTGCCGCAGATGATGGAGAGCCAGATTCAGGAACACGAGCGCGGCATCGCCGCCATGCCCGTGGAATGGATGGTGATCCCCGAGGCGTTCCTCTTGGCCTCCGGCGCACTGCATCACGCACGCCCCATGCTGGAGAGGCTCGATGTGGATGTGTCGGCTATGGCGCGTACGCTCAATTCGGGTGGCGGACTGATCATGTCGGAAGCGGTCATGTCGGGCCTTGCCCCCAAGCTGGGGCGCGGCGCGGCCCATGAGGTGGTCACAGGGGCTGCGGCTGCGGCCATGGACAGTGGGCGGCATCTGCGCGACGCGCTTTTGGAAAACGAGACTGTTACAGCGGAATTTAGCACCTCAGAGATCGATCACCTGCTCGATCCCGGCAATTATACCGGCTCCTGCGGGGCCATGGTGGATGCGGTTTTGGCCCGCGCAGCACAACAAGGATTTGTACAATGACGAACCCGAGATGGAAGGTCCGCCCCGAAGGCTCCACATGGGGCGATTGGGGCCCGGATGATCAGTTGGGCCGGATGAACCTCGTGGGGGCCGAACAGGTCAAAAAAGGTATTGCGGAGGTGCGCGAGGGGCGCACCTTCTGTCTGTCGCTGCCGCTTGATCTGCCCGGTGGCAATGTGCTCTCGCCGGTGCGCTTCCCGCCCGCCCTGCGGCCCGTGATCCGCAATGACGCGCCCTATTTCAACTACAATTGGCGTGAGTTCGACCCGCGCTTCCCCGATATCGCCGCCGATGATGCGGTGCTGCTTTACACGCAATATTCGACCCAATGGGATGCGCTGGCCCATCGTGGCTCGAACTTCGATGTGATGGGTGATGGGACGGATGTGCCGGTCTATTACAACGGGTTCCGCGCGGGCGAAGACCTGACGATGGACGACAATCACGTTACATGCGCCCATAAGCTTGGGATCGAGAATTTCGCGGCCCACGGTGTTCAGGGGCGCGGGGTGCTTATCAACCTGCACAAGCATTTCGGCAATGAAAGACACGATGTTGGCTATGACGATCTGATGCGTGTCATGGAGGCGGATGGGATCGAGATCGAAGAGGGCGACATGGCGCTCTTCTGGACGGGCATCGACCGGATGATCCTCAAAGGCGCGGGCAATCCTGACCCGGCGATCAAGAAGGCCTGCGCGGTGCTCGATGGTCATGACACGCGGCTCTTGCAATGGATCAGCGATTCAGGCGTGGCCGCACTCATTTCCGACAACATCGCGGTGGAGGCCGCGGGCAATCCCCTGCCGGACGATTATTGCGGCTCGATCCTGCCCTTGCACGAGCATTGCCTGTTCAAACTTGGCGTGCCTCTGGCTGAGCTCTGGCAGCTCTGCGATCTGGCGGAATATCTGGAGGCGGAGGGGCGCTCGCGGTTCCTGCTGACGGCGCCCCCGTTGCGGCTTACGGGGGCTGTGGGCTCCCCGGCGACACCGATCGCCACAGTCTGAGCAGAACGGTTTGAAGCGGCGGCCCCTCTTGCGTAGGTTGGGCCCAACTTCAAGGAAGAGCTGCCCATGGTCTCGCTTCGCTCCAGCTTACGTTCTGGTGTCAAACGCACGCTTTTTGGCACGGCTGCGGCCTTGCACAAACGCGATCCCTCAGGACAGAGCGAAGCGCGTTTCTGGCGCAAGATTATCGCACGGATGCACAACAAGCCCGAGCAATTGCAGAGTTTGGGATGGCAGGCTGAGGAGCAGGGCAATCTGCGCCTGGCCTTTGATGTCTGGGCCGCGCTGAGCCTGACAAAGAGCAAGCTGCGCGGGAAAGGCCTGCGCAAACTGATCCGGATGGAGCGGAACATCCGCCTCGCGTCGCTGTTGCAGGGGGACCGCGTGGGGCAAGCGCTCACGGCTTTTGATATGCCTTTGCCTCCAGCGGATGATACAGAGCCTGTTTCAGGGGATTTGGCGCAATTGCAGGCATCTGTTGAGGCGTTCTGGCAGGGCGCCGACAGGCTTGAACCCCCCCAGCAGAGCCGTCTGTGCAAAGCCTGTGCCGCCTTGGCCGCAGCGGAGAACCGGGCCGGGCGTTCGACCACTGCGGTGTTTACGCTGCAGCCGGTCCTGTCGTGTTTTCCAGCCTATCAGACGGTCTACCCGCAGGTTTACAAGGCTCTGCTCGAAATGCTGATGAACGCCTATCAGACCCAAGCGCAAACCGAGCCCGTCTGGGCGCTTCTGGCGCAATGGGATCTGTTTCTGGAGACACGCGCGGCGCATGTCGGGGACGCTACGTCCGACCAGCTCTGGCAGTTTGCCCTGCGCTATGGGCACAGGCTTCTCGACATGGATGAAAGCGACGCAGCCGCCCGCCTTATCGCGCCGCTTCAGGAGCGTCGGGAGGACAGTGCAGGCGCTTTGTCCCTGACCGCGCGCATGGCAGAGCGCCGCGCGGATTGGGAGGCGGCCGCCCGCGACTGGCAGCTTTATGCCGCGATCATGAACCCGGTTTCGACCAAGAGCGGCACGATCAAAGCCCAAAATGCCGAAACCCGGGCGCGTCAGGCCAATGTCGGACGCACGGGCCTGCGCCGGGTGCGGGTCGAACAGGCGCTGGATGCGCATAAGGCGGGCCAGATGCGCGCCTTTCGCGAAATGGCTGTGCGGATCGTGGAGAGCCTGCCGGACCAGCGGCTGTTGAAATATGATCCCCGCATTCTGGAGGTGGCGCGGCTGTATGTGCAAGACGCCCTGCGTGAGGAGGGTCTCTTCACACCGTCGGTTGGAAATGCAGGGCTGCGCCGTGTGGTCATTGCGATGGATATTCTCAAGGTCTCCGAGGTGCATACCCATTCCCGGGTGATCTTTACCATGTGCCGCAATCTGCTCCTGCATGATCCCGGGCTCGAGATCCATGTGGTCATCACCCATGAACGGTTTGCCGTCACAACACCTGTTGTGGCGGAAGCCTTCGATCCCACGCGGGATGCGGATGTCGAAGAGCGTGCGCGGGCCGCGCTGGGGGATCTGTTTGGCGCGCGCTTTCACCTGCACAGCCATCTCGCACCAGGGCTTGAGGGGGTGGCGGAAGTGGCGCAGCACATCCTCGCCCTGACGCCCGATGTCGTTCTTTACGGTGGTGGGCACCGGGGGCTGTTTTCCAATGAAAGCCGTCTGGTGCGCCATGTGCTCTATGATCTGCTGCCAGCCGTCTTCTTCTACATTCAGGCCAATAACGAGGTGGATCCCAAGTTCGACATGATCATCACGCGCGGCCCCCATGCGGTTGAGGGGGATCCGGGCAGGGCCACGATCCGGGAGCAGCCCTATCCCACGATTGTTGATGCTGCCCTGAGCGCCGCGCAGCAACCTGTTGATCCCGCCAAGCATGAGAGCAAGACACTTGTCTCCGCCATCACGGGGGTCCGCATGGACGTGCGGCTCTCCGAGATGGGTGCCGAGGAGATGGCGGGGTTCTTCTCTATCCTCGATCGTGTGCCCGGCGCGGTATGGCATTTCATTGGCTGTCGCGACATCAAGATGGTGCGCGCCAAGAACCCCGAAATTGCCCGGCGCATGACGGAGGGGCAGATTGTCCTGCATACGGTCATGCCGTTTGAGGACTTCACCGATCTTGTGACACAAGCGTCTCTGTTTCTGCATCTTCCGGGCTTTACCGGGGGCTCGGGCGGGGCGGCTGTGGCGCGTCGTGCGGCCATCCCGATCCTGACGTTCAATCACTCCGATGTCTCCGGGCGCCAGCCGCCAGAGACCGTGTTCGAGACAGACAATATCGCAGGCTTTGCCGAGATGGCCGTTGGCCTGCTTGAAGATGCCGATGCCTGGGTGGGCATTGCCGAGCGTCAGATTGCCCATACCAACTGGATCCGTGAAACCTCTGTGCAGGGGTTCCATGGCTGCCTGTCCGAGGCGGCCAGGCTTGGCCGGGACAGGCTGGCGCAGGCCCTGGGCTAATCCAGGGGGATGGAGCGCCTCTTTCTCTCCGGCTACCGCAAGCTTGTGCCCAACCGGCTCAAACGCGCCTTGCCGAAATCCCTCAAGGCGCGGGTGCGGGAGGCGCTGTCTTATTTCACGGCCCGGCCGGGTCTGAAGGATTTGCATCTGCGCCATCAGGCCATGGCAGCGGAGAAGCAGGGCGATTGGGCGGCGGCCATGGGCCATTGGCAGCATCTGGCCATTCTGAGCCACCCGCCGCGCGGTGAGGCCGGAGATCCGCCTGCCGTTCTGACGCCGCTCCAGCCCGACGCGCCTGAAGACGATGCGCTGCGAAAAACGCGCCACGCGCTGGCCGGGCTGCGCCGGGCGCGGGCGCATCAGGCGATGGCCCTGTTTGCGCAAGGCGACACCCGCAAGGCCGCTGCCTTGGTCGCGCAGGTGGTTGAAAGCCTGCCAGATCACCGCATGCTCAAAAACGAGCCGATCATTCTGGACGCTGTCAGCCACTATCTGCGCAGGGCTCTGGCGGAAGACGGGCAGGGGCCAGAAACAGTCACTGTTTCGGCGCAAAAACCACATGTGATCGTATTGTGTCTCGATATTCTCAAAATATCTGACGTGCACACCCATGCCCGCGTCCTCTTTGCGATCTGCCGCAATCTGCTGGAACTGGATCCGAACCTCACGACCCATCTTGTGGTGACCCGTGAACGCTTTGCGGTCACGACCCCTGTTGTGGCCTCCGCCTTTGATCCGCAACGGCGCGTGCTTGCGGCGCAAAAGGCGGCTGCGGCTCTGGGGCCGCTTTATGGCACGCGCTTTTTCTTGCACATGCGCGAGAGCCCCGGGCTTGAAGGGGTGCTGGAGACATGTCGCTTCATGCTGGATCTCAAGCCGGATGTGGTGCTGTACGGGGGCGGTCATCGCGGGCTCTTCTCCAATGAAAGCCGGGTGGTGCGCCATGCTCTGTTCGAGCATCTGCCAAGTGCCTTTTTCTACATCCAATCCAACAATCAGGTCGATCCGGCGCTGGATATGATCATTGCCCGTGGCCCACATGCCATTGAGGGCGATGCCGGCGCCGCCCGGATCCGGGTGCAGCCTTATCCCACCATTGTGAATGATGAGACCGAGCCGCCACCGCCTGAGATCACGCCCGCAAAGCGAGGGAGCAAGATCATTGTCTCTGCGATTGCCGGGCTCAGGATGCGCGCGCGCCTCGCGCAGCAGGATCGTGCAACATTAGAGACGCTTTTTGCCCTGTTGGACCGCGTGCCCGGCGCGGTCTGGCATATGATTGGGGCCGCTGATCCGGAAGGTCTGGCGCGGGATTTGCCGGTCATTGGCAAGCGGGTGGCCAAGGGTCAGATCGTCGTGCATCCTGTCCTGCCTTTCGCGGAGTTTGTCACACGCGTTGAGGCGGCGGCTCTCTTCATTCATCCCCCCGGATTCACCGGCGGGTCGGGGGGCGCGGCGGTCGCGCGCAAGGCAGGTGTGCCAATCCTGACCTGTCGGGACAGTGATGTCTCTGGCCGCCAGCCGCCCGAGACTGTGTTCGAGACCCGTGACATGGCCGGGTTGACGGCCAAGGCCTGTGAGATCCTGCAAAGCGATGCAGCATGGGCGGAGGTTGTCTCGCGCCAGATTGCGCATAAGCAATGGATACGTGAGACGGCCGCGCAAGGCTTCTATGGGTGTCTTTGCGAGACAGTTGAGGCCTATCACGCCCGAAAAGCAGTGGAATAGAGCCTAAAATCCCACGCGGGCGGCATATCCTGAGAGCGGGTAGAGTGCTTGGTGGCGGACAGGCACCACATTGCTCGGATAGCGGGCCGCGAGGTCGCGCTGTTCGCGGTCACTTAGGCAGAGACGGGCCAATGCGCGGCGCGCCTGCGGGGGCAAGCTTCGGCCCGTATTGGTATATCCCGGATCCGGTACCTGCCATCCCTGCCCATAATAGGCCTCCAGAAATTGCTCAGGATGCTGAGGTCTGAGGATTTCTGTGCCTCGCATCACAGCGGTCTCTGCGGCTTCGAAATGCGACAGGGGCAGGGGCAGGGCCGCATGCTTGTGCAGCCAGACTTCGCGGCTGCCTGCTTCGGGGCTGAAAACGGGCCTGTTGTCGAGGTGGCACCAGACGTCACCACCCTCCTGGCGGATGCGGAAGGGCCGGGCTTGTTCGTTGAAACCAATGACAAACCCCCGTGCGGCCAGCCGCGCCATGATCTCCAGCGCGTCAGAGCGCACGGCATCAGGGTCGGTCTGGGGGGCGGCATAGCCGACATCAAAATCATCGTCCCCGGGGATGAAATCCTGCGCGCGCACCTGCCCCAGAAGCGTGCCATAGAGAACGACAAGCGGCCGCTGAAAGTCTTCTGCGAAGACGTCTTTCAATGCGCTGTAGAGCGCCAGATAGCCGCCCTGACGCGCCTCCAACTCGGCACTGTTCAGGCGGAACTGGCCCTTTTTGCTCAAGGGACCGCGGGCCTCGATGATCCGGGCGATATCGCCTTGGCCATGGGGCATATGGATCTGCCAGCCCGCGCCTGCTTCGGATGTGGGCAAAAGCGCGCCATTCACCCGTGCCTGCAAGAGCGCCTCAGGGGGGAAGCGCTCAAGGACGGGACGGGCAATGATCATGCGAAAGACAGCGCGCCCGGCTTTGGATTGCAATGTCTCGCGCCGCAGCACGCAGCCATCCAGCTCCAGCGTCAGCTCCACAGGCTCCGCCGTCTTGAGCGATGCGCTGACACGCAGGCCAAGATAGCCAATCTGGGCTTGCAGAAAGCCGCGCAGAGGGGCGGGCAGCGCGGGAGGCTCCTTGCCCGCCGACTGGAGGCGGGCTGCGAAGAGGGGATCTTCGACGGGGGCGGCCTCTGGTCCGCCATAGAGCTTTGATGCCTCGGCCTGCTGGCCGCGGTCTGTGAGCATGCGCGCATGGGCAAAGGCAAAATCGGGATGGCGTGTGGCCTGGAAGAGGTGACCTGCCACACGGCCCCGCAGCCCACCTGGCACATGGCGCAAGGGCCGGGCCAGATGAGCGTGGTAGAGATCAAAAAGCTGTCGACGCACAGCGTACCTTTCAGGACAGATCAGGGCAGGGGGCTGTAGCGCCCCTTACAAGACGAGGTCGGATATTGTGAGGGCGGGATCCCCGTCCAGATCCAGTCCAAAATCGGAGCTGCCATCCCCATCGATATCGATATAGAGCCGCCCGATCGTACCATTGTAGCGAACCTCGTTGCCCGCGCCGGTGTAGCTCGTCACGAAGGTAAGCCCGGAGGCAATGCCGGAGAGGTCGATCTGATCTTCGCCGACGGTGAAATCGGTGATCCGATCCCGTGTGCCGGAGCCCTGTACGCTTTCGGAGACCGCCTCAAAGACAAACACATCCGCACCAGCACCGCCGCCCATGACATCGGCGCCCGCGCCGCCGATGATGCGATCATTATTGCCGCCCCCAAAGAGCCTGTCATTGCCGGATCCGCCCTCCAGCGTGTCATTGCCGGAATTGCCGGCAAGAACATCATTATCCGCACCCCCAAAGAAGCGGTCATCGCCGGAGGAGCCGCGCATCGTGTCATTGCCTTCACGGCCAAGGAGAAGGTCATCGTCACCGCCGCCCGAGGCCCAGTCATCTCCTGCGCCGCCGTTCAACGTATCCTCTCCGGCATTGCCATAGAGCGTGTCGCGGCCCTCATCGGCCAGCAGGCGATCATCACCCTGTGCGCCGACCAGCAGGTCATCATCCGCGCCGCCCTCAAGCGTATCGGCGTCATCCCCGCCGTAGAGCTTGTCATCGCCAGCGCCGCCCTCGAGGGTGTTGTCACCGGCTTCGCCCCGCAGCGTATCATTGCCATTGCCACCCAGGAGCGTGTCATCTCCCGATCCGCCGAGCAGGCTGTCGTTGTTGTTGCCGCCAGAGAGGGAATCCGCGCCGCTGTCTCCATCAAGCGTGTCATCTCCGCTATTGCCGAAGAGGCGATCATCATCGGAGCCGCCGCGCATGGAATCGTCGCCATCATTGCCCGCCAGCAGGTCTTCGCCGGAGGAGCCGATCATGGTGTCCGCATCATCGCCGCCATAGAGTTTGTCATCGCCGGCGCCGGCGGAGAGACGGTTTTCGCCAGCACCCCCGCGCAGCGTATCGTCTCCATCCTGGCCAAAGAGGCTGTCATTGCCATCATCCCCCAGCAGGCTGTCATTGCCTGCGCCTGCGATGAGCCTGTCTGCGCCGCCTGCGCCTCCGAGCGTATCATCGCCCAGATCACTGCGCAGCGTATTGGCCATGCCATCGCCCAGCATGTCGATGTCGTAATCCCCGATGAGCGTGTAATTCTCCACATTCATGAAGGTATCGCGCAGGTCCGTGGTGCCGCGCGCGCCGCTGTCTCCTGCGACGAAATCAACCTCGACAACGAATTCCTGGGGCATCTGACCACTCAAATCGACAAGGATCGTGTCGATGCCGGCGCCGCCGTCAAACGTGTCCTCACCTGTGTCCATTTCCCAGGTGTCATCATCATCACCGCCCAGAAGGCTATCGTTGCCCGCGCCATCCTGCAGTATATCGTCACCAGCGCCGCCCTCGAGCGTATCGTCGCCTTCCTCGCCAAGCAGCAGATCATTGCCGCCCCGGCCCACCAGAAGATCGCTCCCGCCATTGCCATCCAGTGTTTCTTCGCCCGCGCTGCCACGGAGCGTATCGGCGGCTGTGCGCGATCCACGCACAACTTCGATATCCGTGAGCTGATCGGTAAAGGCGGTGCCTTCCCATGTGCCGCTGGCCGTACCGGCCTCGAGATCGACCGTGACACCCGTCACATCTGATCTGTCATAGCGGATCTGATCGATGCCGCCCTTGCCATCAACCGTGTCGTTGCCGCGCTCGGTGATGAAGCTCTCGTTGCCATCAGAGCCTTCGAGCAGGTCGTCAAAATCCGTGGCGCGGATTTCGAGCCCGCCGCTGGTGTCGGCAACCGTGATCGTGTCTTGCCCGCCCAGACCATCATTGGAGACCAGGCCGGCCTCGAGATCCACCACGATGCCGGAACTGGGAGCCATTTGTGCGCCAAAGAGATAGGTCAGCCGGACCACGCCATCATTGAGCGTGATGTTGAAGACGTCATCGCCCTCGCCGCCTTCGATATCGATCCAGTGGGGGGCATCGAGGGTGATGTTGAACGTGTCATCCCCGGTTGTGCCGCCCAGCCCCAGGCCATCGGCGCTCAGAATGGCGTCTATGTCCAGCAGCCTGTCGGTGAAGCCGGAGGTGGCGATGGTGCCGATATTGAGCTGGCCGTTGAGTGTGGCGGTGAGGGGGCCCGTGCCCCCGTAGTCAAAATCATAATCGATAAAGGCAAAGGCCTGATCGCCAAGGCCGGAGAAGCTGATCGTGTCATTGCCCTGGGTGGCTTCGATTATGGCATTGGTGGCGCCTGATTGTGCGCCCAGCAGAATGCGGTCATCGCCTGTGCCCCCAACGATGAAATCACTGAAGGGGCTGTCGAGGTACGTGATCGGTTGAGTGATGATCGGCGCGAAATTCCGGAAAGCCGTCTCGAAATCGATGGACCCGGTGGCGGCGCTGGCGTCAATGACGATGGGTCTGTCATTGAGCAGAGCCGCGAGCCCATTGGGATTGCCCTGATCGAGAGCATCAAGCGCGTCATCAAAGGCCACGAGGCCCCAACTGATATTGCCCACAGAGCCCAGCGGTGTGCCGCCACCGGTTGTCATCGACATGGACGAGATGGTGCCGGCTTGCGGGGCTGCGGTGTCACTGAGGACAAAACCGGACCCGTTCAACGTGGTGATGATGCCGGTGCTGGTGTTCTGCAAGACAATCTGCGTGCTGCTTTGAGACAGCAATGTGATGGCTATAGCGTTGGTTTCGTCAAAAAACGCATCATTGAAGAAAGCGCTGTTGTCGCTTGCATAGGTCAGTCTCATGGGGATGTGCCTCGGGATCGGATGTATTTTGCCCGTACATTACCGATGGCTCCCGGAGGGGACCACAGCTTTCCTGCGGCGCTCGGCCGACTATTGCTTTTCTGACGCGCTCAGAGGATCAGATCATCCTCGGTGAGCCCGGCACCCGCCCCGAGATCCACCGAGAATTCCGACGCCGCATCGGTATCCGTGGTGATATAGAGCCGCCCGATACTGTCGTTGTAGCGGACCTCGTTGCCCGCTCCGGTGTAGCTCGACACGAAGCTCAGCGTGCCGGAGAACCCCGACAGATCGATAACATCCTCGCCTGCGGTGAAATCGGTGATCGTGTCGCGCGTGGAATTGCTGGGGCTGTCTGAGGCGCTGTCAAAGACAAAGACATCCGCGCCGGTGCCCCCCGAGAGCGTGTCAGTACCTGTACCGCCATCGAGCGTGTCATTGTCAGACCCGCCCGAGAGGCTGTCATTGCCGGAGCTGGCGGAGAGAAAATCATCGCCCAGCGTGCCGCGCAGCGTATCGTTATTGGCGCCTGAGAAGATGCGATCGCCGCCCGATCCGCCATTGATGCTGTCATTGCCGGTGGAGCCCGAGATCGTATCGTCGCCCGCGCCACCCTCGATCGTGTCCGAGCCGCTGTCGCCCCGGATGAAATCATCGCCGGAGCGGCCGAAGATCACATCGGCGCTGGAGCCGCCGGAGATGTTCTCCTCGCCCGATCCGCCATCGATTGTGTCGCTGGCCGATCCGCCATTGATTGTATCGTCGCCGCTCTCGCCGCGGATAAAGTCCGCCCCGCTGTCGCCATTGATGACATCATCGCCGGAGCCGCCGAAGATATCGTCATCATTGGAGCCGCCCGAGAGATCATCATCGCCTGCGCCGCCAAAGAGCGTGTCATCACCAAGATCGCCGCTCAGAAAATCAGCGCCATCAAGGCCAAACATGCTGTCATCGCCGGTGCCGCCAACAAAGTCATCGCTCTCGGCGCCGCCAATCAGCGTGTCATCGCCGCCCTCGCCAAAGACGATGGCCTGAACCTCACCCTGCCGCCCGTCATAGCGATCATTCCCCAGACCCAGCTCGACATTACCGGTGATCAGCCCGGAATTGTCGATCCGGTCATTCTGATTGAGCAGTTTGACCCGGCCCGAGAGCGTGCCCGAATTCTCAATGCGGACGGCCACATTGGCCTCATCTTCGGCGTTGCGCTGGAACTCGCCGGGGATGGTGTAGCTGTCAATCCAGACCGCGAAACCCGGCCCGTTGGCCTCGTCACGGGCGCCAGAGATGGTGCCGGTGTTGGTGATGTTGATCTGTGAGACCGGGCCTGCACCGCCGTAGATCCCGGCATCGATGGTAATGCCTGCGCCATATTCCGGCGCATAATCCGTGCCAGAAAAGCCAAGCCCGGACCCTGAGATCAGGCCATGATTGCTCACCTGCATCGTATCGGTGCCGATGGTGCTGAGCTCAACTCCGGTGCCCCCGCTGACGGCGCCGAGGTTGGTCAGGTTGGCTCTGTCGCCCGATAGCCGGATCGCCGCAAGGTCCGAGATCGTACTGGATGAGACCTGTCCGCTGGCCTGAACCATGACCGAGGCGCGGTTGCCTGACATGTTGATGGCATAACCGGATTCAGAAAAAACGCTCCCAAAGACAAAGAAATCCTGATTGCTGCCTGATCCAACGATGGCCGTGGTGGTGAAACTGCCGACAGTGATGCCGGAGGCCACAACGCCGGCGGCGCCAAGATCCGATCCAAGATTGGCGCGGGTGCCGCTGCCAATGGAATTTGTTGTCAAAGCGACATCGGGCATGGGAAATCTCCTGTCTGAAATGCGTGCAATCCGGGTTGCACGCTACCACAGATTACCCCATGCCCCAGTCAGGATTTTCACCAGAGTGATGAACAGGTCGTGATCTGCCCCGGCCAATTTTGGGGGGGCGAAGAGCTGGCTAAAGGATCAGATCAGACGCGCTCAGCGCGGGATCTCCCACCAGGTCGATGGCAAATTCCGAGCCGCCATCTCCGTCGATATCGACATAAAGCCTGCCGATCTCCTGATTGTAGCGCAGCTCGCCGGCGGTGCCGGAATAGCTTTGAACAAAGCTCAGAGTGTCGCCCAGGGCAGAGAGATCGATCTTGTCGAGCCCGACCTCGAAATCGGTGATCCGATCGCGGCTGCCGGATCCCTGACGGCTGTCGGAGATGTTTTCGAACACAAAGACATCTGCCCCACTGCCCCCGTTCAGCACATCTGCGCCGCTGCCGCCTTCGAGCGTATCATTGCCGCTGCCCCCGAACAGGCGGTCCTCGCCCGCGCTGCCGCGTAGCAGGTCATTGCCGGAATTGCCTGCAAGCAAATCATCATCGGCCCCGCCAAAGAGCCGGTCTTCGCCGGAGGAGCCGCGCATGGTATCTGCGCCATCATTGCCTGCGAGCAGATCATCGCCGCTACCGCCGGAGGCCCAATCCGCGCCATCCTCGCCGCGCAGCGTGTCATCCCCGCCATTGCCGTAGATCGTATCGGCGCCCGTGCCACCGCGGGCATCGTCCGCGCCGCCGCCACTGGCCAGAAGATCGTCATCAGCCCCGCCGTCGAGGCTGTCGTCATCGTCATCGCCATAGAGCTTGTCTGCCCCGGCACCGCCCAGAAGGTCATTCTCGCCCGCCCCGCCGCGCAGCGTATCGTCGCCCGCACCGCCTTCGAGCGTATCCGCGCCATTCTCTCCTCGCAGGCTGTCATCTCCTGCCAGACCTTCGAGGTAGTCGTTGCCGCCCGCGCCGTTGATCTGATCGTCGCCCTGCGCGCCCATCAGGATATCTGCCGCGCCATCTCCCATCAGATCAAGATCCGGCACACCTTGCGAGGTGCCGACGAATTTCTGTGTCACGATCACGGACTCAAAGACACCGCTGTTGTAGGTCAGGGGGCCAAAGGCAATGCCCAGGCCAATATAGGTGACACCGGCATCCAGAATATTGGCGCGATGGCCGGAGCTGTTCATCAGATTGTTGTGCAGGCGTGCCACCTCGTCGAGATAGCTCGACGTGCCCGAGACCGAGACCGCCGCGATGTTTTCCGTGGCCCGTGATGCGCCTGCAAAATCCATGCCTGCATCCCGCATCCGGTCAATGGGGCGGGAATTGTCGACACCGGTATGGCTGAACGTGTCCGCATCGGTGATCCACTGGCTGTGGCGATCGGCGGCCAGGTTGAGATTGAGTTCGATTTTGACCTCATCAAGCCCGCGCGATGTGCGCTCTGCATTCACGAGATCAACAAAATGGCGTTCAAGGTCGCTGGCAGCGGTCATCACAAATCCATGTCTTTGGGTCCCCGGGCCAAACGTCCCTCAGACATGGGGCGATTTTGAGGCGTGGCTTGGGCCACAGAGGGCCAAAAACCGCAGCTTTTTAAGCACTAGAGGAAGAAATCCCCGGTGCTCAGATCAGGCGCATTCGTCAGGGTCAGAATGCGGGTGCCCGTTCCATCGCCATCGCTGTCCACGAAGAGCTGTCCCGTCTGAGCATCATAGCGCAGCTCGCCTGCGCGGCCGCTGAATTCTGCAACAAGCGCCAGTTCCGGCACAGGGCCGCTGATGGCGAGCAAATCCTCGCCACTGATGAAATCGGAAATCACATCCGCCATCATATCCCGGGTCAGATCAAAGACAAAAACATCCGCCCCCGCACCGCCAGACATCGTGTCGGCGCCAGGGCCACCAACCAGGAGGTCATCGCCATTGCCCCCAAAGAGGCGGTCGTTATTGGAGCCGCCCTCCAGCGTGTCATCCCCGTCGTTGCCGGCCACAAGATCGTCATCCTGGCCTGCGTAAATGAGATCATCGGCGGCACCCCCGCGCAATGTGTCATTCCCGGCGCGGCCCAGCACGATGTCATCCCCATCGCTGCCCTGACCCCAATCATCGCCATCCTCGCCGTTGATCGTGTCCTCTCCGCCGCCGCCGGTCAGCCGGTCGTCGCCGTTCTGGCCACGCAATGCATCTGCACCGTCGCCGCCCTCCAGCGTGTCATCGCCATTGCCGCCGCGCAGGCTGTCGGCGCCTGTGCCGCCCTCGAGCCGGTCCGCGTCATTGCCCCCGGATAAAGTGTCGGCGCCGCTGCCGCCGAAGAGCGCATCCCTGCCGTCATTTCCATAAAGCCTGTCTGCCGCGCTGCCGCCGTCCAGAGTGTCATTGCCATCCCGGCCGACCAGCAGATCTGCGCCCGCATCCCCGGAGACCCGGTCATGACCGGCATCGCCGTGCAACCGGTCCGCGCCTGCGCCGCCCTCCAGCGTATCATCCCCGCCACCGCCGCGCAGGCTGTCATCGCCGCGCGCGCCATGCAGGGCATTGTCTGCGCCATCGGCCCGCAGAGTGTCATCCCCATCGCCCGCGATGACCTGTTCGATCCGGCCCTCGATCGTGGCCCATGGGGTCCCGTCTACACTCAGCGCCCCACCGTCCCGCAGCGCCAGATCGACATCGCCCTGAAGGCTGGCGAGGTTGAGCCAATCCTGTCCGCCGTCGGTCTCTCGCAGAAGGCGCCGATCCGTGTCGCGGGCGGCATAGAGTCGAAAGTCTTCCGTGATGTGATGGTGTGTGTCCGCGCGGGCCTCAGACCCGTGCATATCCATCTGCACCTGTGAAATCCGCGTGCTGTTGCCTGTGACGTGATCGCTGATATGGACCTGCCAGGTGCCCCGGGCCGCCATGTCCAGCACGCCGGCAACCCCGAAGGTCCAGGAGCCGGGCAGGTCGGTAAAGCGGCCTTCGCGCAGGAACAGATCATAGATCTCACCCGTGGGGGCCTCGAGTTTGACGGAGAGTTCGCCAATGGCGGTGTGGCTCCCGATCAGGCGGATGTAGAGATGTTCCAGCGCCATGTCGTTTTGCACGTTGAGCGTAAAACTGCGGGTGCCATTGTCCCATTGCTGGGTGCCGTTCTGGACGACACTTTGGGTGCGCTCATTGGCGGTGGTCGCGGGGCTGTCGTGCAGGAGGTCCCAGGCCTCTGCCATGCGCACGGCGGCGCGCGCATCCACCATGCCAAAGCCATAGGAGAGGTGAAAGCTCATGCCGCCCCCGTTCCAATGCTCAGCCCCATTGGAGAACCAGCGGCCCTGTTCATAGATCTGGCCATTGCTGCCGTAATCCGAGCCGGTGTGGCTGGCCGAAAGGGCGAGGATGTTTTGCACATCGCGCCAGCCAAGATCGTCATTGGCCTCCAGCATCAGCGCCACGACGCCTGATGTGACGGGGGTGGCGGCAGAGGTGCCGCCAAAACCTGTGGTCACATCATTGAAGCTGTAGCCGCGCGATCCTTCCCGGTCTGTCGTGACAGAGGCCGCGGGTGCGGCGATCAGCACATTCGCTCCCCAGTTGGAATAACTGGCGACATCCCCGCTGCGCCCGGTCGCGGCGACCGTGACGATAGTGTGCAGGGAATTGAGCCCTTCGCCCTGGGCATTGCCATAGCGCCCATAGGTGTTTTCGAGAAAGCTGCTATTGGCATCATTGCCGGCCGCCTTGACGATCACTGTGCCCAGCCCGTCCCGCCCGGTGCTGGTGGCAACGGCAAAGGCCTCGGCCTCACGGCTGGATTGGGAAAACCTGTTGGTCAGGTTCAGGAAGGCGGCATAGGTCGGGATATATCCCCAGGAATTGTTCGTGATGTCGAAATTCGCCATGTAGCGCAGGGAATCGAGAACCACCGATCCACCTTGTGCGAAGACATCATTGAGCAAATCCACGCCCGTAATCGTCGCATCATAGGCAACACCCACACCGCCGGTGGTGTTGTTGGCGGCCGCGATGATGCCAGCGACGGCGGTGCCATGGGAGGCGGAGGAATTGGACGGTTGGCCATCATCGCTGCCCAGACCGCGGTAATGCAGGCTGGCATCGTAATTGGCGCTCAGATCACGATGAAATTGCTCGGTGCCGTCATCATAGACCCCGATCTGGATCGTGGCGCCTGTATACGCCTGCCAGACGGTCTCGATCTCGCCAATCAGCGGGAAATGCCATTGCTGGGAAAAGAGGGGATTCGATGTCGCACTCATGCGGGAAAGCTACCATCTGCGCGCGCATCACACCACGTGACGCTCTGTCGGGCCTGGGCATATTTTCGCTCGATTTGAGGGGTTTGCCGCTGCAAGGCGCGGGGTCTGGCCGGGCGCATGGGGTGCATGTCATGACGAGCAGAAAGGGACATGTGCAGATCCTGTAGACCGCGTCTTAAGACTTCGTTGACTTGTGGCAGGGCCGGGGGCTTGGTACTGCGGTCTGGTGATACGTCAGAGCCGACCCGGTGCAGAGGCTGCGACCCTGCCGGAGATAATCATCCAAGATTATGTCCACAAAAGGCCGGGCGCTGAACGATATCGCGCATTTGAACCCTGTGTTTTCGATAGGATTGTGTCGTCCCGTGTCTGTTTCCGCATCCCTTTCTTCGAGTGCCGCCACGCCGCCATCTGAGGGCGCTGATGTGACAGGCCCTGTGGCCAATGCAACGCGTCTGGCCGCACGCGCGCCCGGATCAGCCCTGGTATCTGCACCAGACGCCGGATCGGCACAGGATGCGGAGCAATCAACAACGTCTGAACCATCTCAGGAGACCGCGGCCTTGGATCACGCCGCGTCCACACCACCGCCAGACTTCCAATCTGAGCGCATTGGCTCACAGGCCACCCCCTCCGAGGCGATGCAGGCGGCCATGTCGAAGATGCAACCACTCATCGGAGCCAAGGCCAATCTGGCGCGGGAATACATCAAACTGGGGGAGATCGAGCAGGCGATGACCATCCTTGAGGAGGCGCTGGCGTCAGGCGTGCCGCATCGGGATGTCTATCGTCTCCTTGGAGAATGCACATTTCAGCAGGAGCAATGGCGCCGCTCGCTGGACTATTGGTATCGCACCTCCTCCATGACCGCGCGGGGGGATGAGAAAATCACCCAGCAAATTCGCCGCAAGGTCATGCGCTGTAATGCCCAGCTGGCATTGGAGGCGCTGGAGGCGGGGGATCGTGTCAGGGCGGCAGAGCATATGTCGCAGGCGATCGAGGCGGTGGATTATTCGATCTATCTCAAAGTGCGCCGCGATATGGTGGATCCCATCGTGGCCTATGCGCGCGATGTGCTGGAGCGTGATGGTCTGGCCGCGCGCATTGTGCCCGATCAGCCGCGCCACATCATCATTTGCCTCGATGTGATCAAGATTTCCGCCGTGCATTCGCACAAGCATCTCTATCTCTCCATGGCCGCCGCCCTGACCCAGCTGGACCCCAATATCCGCGTGAGCCTCGTGGCCACCTATGAACGCCAGATCAGCTGGAATGCAGGGTTCGAGGATTACTACCGGCCCGACAATATCAAGGTGCTCAAGGCTTTCATCGAGGAGAAGATCCCCGAGGACCTGCGGGCGCGTATCGATGTGCGGTATTTTGAGAGCTTCGGTTTGCGCGGGGTGATGAACACCTGCAGGACATTGATGGAGATGGAGCCTGATATGATCCTCTATGGCGGCGGGCGTTCGGGCTATCATGCCAATGAAAGTCTCGTGGTGCGCCACATCCTGTACAAATACGTGCCCACCGGCTTTTTCTTCGTACAATCAAACAATGATGTGGACGAAATCTGCGACGTCATCATCGCGCGGGGGCCTCATCCTTTGAATGGCGATCCTCAGGATGCCCCCATTCGCTACAGCCCTTATCCGCCGTTCCCGGGCCTGCAGGCGGCCGTGATCCCCGAGAGCATGAGCAAGATGGATCACAGCCGCAAGCGCATCGTGACGGCCTGGGTCGGGGTGCGGCTCGACAAGACATTGCATGGCTACACGCAGGGCGAGGTGGACCGGATCCTCGATCTTCTGGACCGGGTGCCGGATGCGGATTGGCACCTGATCGGGGCGGATGCCCCGGACGCCTTGCTTGAGAAGCACAAGCGCTTCTCCCAGATGCGCAAGGCCGGGCGGATCGTGGTGCATCCCGTGCTCGATTACGACGAATTCTATCACATGGCCGCCTCCGCCGCGCTCTTCTTCCAGCCGCCGGGCTTTACGGGCGGCGGCGGCGGGGCCTCGATTGCGCGCAACAATGATGTGCCGATCCTGTGTTTTGAGCATTCCGATGTGGCCCCGCTGCAGCCCGCGGAGGCGGTCTTTGCGGAGGATGCGCTCTCAGAGGGGCTTGCCATGGCGCGCAGCCTTCTGGTGGACACAACCACGCGGTCCAAACTCCTGCGCCAGCAATGGAGCTTGCTCGAGGAACGGCGCAAACAGGCGCCCGGAAAGTTTTACGCCGCCATCTGCGAGGGTGTGGCGGGTTATAAAGCACGCCAGGCAAATGGGTAATCTTTTTACATAATCAGGATTACAGGTATCGCTCACACTGTCCTTGCCCACATCAAAAAGGAACAGGAGAAGGCTGCACCGCCGCACAAAGTCAAACCAGTCAGTGCGAAGAATGGCTACAAGAAGACGGGTCGCCGCCCGCCAGGACGACCTTCAAAGAAGGAAGCATATTATGAGCGACGACGTAAAGAACGCGCAGACATGAGTTAAGGCAAGGAGACTTCAGCCTGCCTTGCACGATAAAACAGATCAGTCGTGGCAACACCTAACTGGATATATTCGCATGTCGTGAACTCATACCCGTCCAGTTCTGCGCATTCGGGAACATTCTCGAATGTATCGGTTGCTCGCTTCAAGGCGCGCTCATATCCCCTCACTTGGAAGCCGCTTCCCTCAATCGTGTTGGGCAAAAGCGGAGACAAGGCCGCATAGAAGGCACGCATTGACTCAACCAATTCTGACAAGCAAGTTCCGGTGCCACGATCAATCGCGACACAGGTGTCGCCCGCAACGCCGACGCATTGCTGTTCCATCCAGCCACGGTAGCGCAAGTCTAAAGGCTCTATAGCTTTCAAACAGGCAATCACATCAGGGGTTGGCAACTCTTCTTCCGCAATCGCCGGGTGGGCAAAAAATCCAAGAGCGAAACTGGCGGACATCACTAAGCTCTTCATTCAAATAGCTTGAATCGTCAAAAGGCAGGCGTCAATTCAGTTATCCGCAAGGCTTTTCAGCCCTGCGATATTTGAGGTCTCCGGGCTGCTAAGCCTTGCTCGCGTCGCGCCCTGTGGTGACATTTCTACTTGGTTGCAACACTCACAGCGCCTTTGGTGGCCTTTTCGCTTTGCAGCTCAGACGGCATTCCTACTTGTGCGCAACGACGCTTTCGAAGCGGATACCTTCCTCGTCAATCACGGCTGCGCTCAGACATCCCGTGCGCCACGCCCCTGTATCCACGGAAATTCGCCCCTGCTCTGCGGCGGCTTCGGCTACTATCGTGTGGCCATGGGCCACCCAAAGCCCATCCTTGCGCCGCCCGCGCAGAAACGCTGGGTGACCCCAGAGCAAAACTTCAGGCGGTTGATCGGCCATGGCACGCCCGGGCAAGGCCGCGGCATGTGTGACCGCCAGTGTTCCCTCCTGCCAAAAGAGCGGCAATTGCGAAAGCCAATCGAGCCGTACCGGCCCCAGCGCCTCTCTCATGGCCTGCCCCAGGGCGCGCAGGCGCGCATCGGCATCCCCCTGCCCGAACCGCTCCGGGGAAAGATCAAAGCTGTGCAGGGTCTCCGCTCCGCCATTGGAGAGCCATCGCGGACCATGGGTTACTGGATCCGACAGGAAATCGAGCATCATCCGTTCGTGATTGCCCATCAGGCAAATGGTCTGGGCAAAGGGTGCGGGCCGGCTCATGCGATCATGCAAGAGAGCCAGAACGCCCGCAGCATCAGGCCCCCGATCCACCATGTCACCGACGACAACCAGGCGCGTGTGGGGGGCGTCCGTCGTCTTTTGCAACCGCTCCAGCAGGGCGTCCAGCAGATCAAGACGGCCATGTATATCTCCCACGACAGCCACGGGAGCAGTGATTTCGGGGCAAGAGGCGGGTGTGGGAGAGCGACGTAACAACGTCAGCCATTGCGACAAAACCATAAGGGCTCCGAAAACCGTCGTGCAGGCACTCAATCTGATTGGGTCAACAATGACAAGCTATTGCCCGAAATGTTGCACAACTTCTGCGTTTCAGCGTCTTGTCGCCGCCAAATGGACGGTACATCAGGGTAGCTACTTGGATTGTCCGAGGGGGAAGGTTATGGCTTTTCCAAGACAAGGTTGAGTTTGAGCCCCTATGCCGTTTTCACCGCCGCGCCGTGTTTTGATTGTTGTAGAGAACTTGCCGGTCCCTCTGGACCGACGGGTTTGGCTTGAAGCGACGTCTTTGCGCGATGCAGGGTATGATGTCTCGGTGATTTGCCCTACCGGGCGCGGCTGGGACAAGACCTTCGAAGTGATCGAGGATGTGCATATCTATCGCTATCCTCAACCCCCCGAAGCGCATTCAGGCGCATTCGCTTACGGGCGTGAATATCTTCTCTCCCTGTGGCACATGTTTCGCCTCGCCCGCAAAGCGCGCCGGGAGCGCGGCTTTGATGTCATTCACGGCTGCAACCCCCCGGATCTGATTTTCCTGCTGGGCCTGCGGTATCGTCTGGCGGGGGTACGGTTCCTGTTTGATCATCATGATGTCTGCCCGGAGCTTTTCGAGGCCAAATTTGGCAAGCGCGGTTTGCTCTACAAGGTGATGCTCTGGTGGGAACGGCTGACATTCCGGACAGCGGATGTCTCCATGGCGACCAATGAGAGCTTTCGCCGGATCGCAATTGAGCGCGGTGGCATGGATCCCGAGGATGTCTTTGTCATCCGCTCCGCCCCCCGGGTTGAGAGTTTCACGCCCGGGCCCGGCGATGTGCAATATCGCAAGGGCGCCAAGACGGTCATGGGTTATGTGGGCGTGATCGGACAACAAGAAGGCATGGACCTGCTTGTGCAGGCGGTTGCGCATCTGACCGGCGCGTTGAACCATACGGATGTGCATTTTGTCATCATTGGCTTTGGCCCCACACTGGAAGAAGTAAAGGCGGATGTCGCGGCCCATGGGCTGGAGCAATATTTTACCTTCACCGGCGCGCTTTTTGGCGATGATATGCTGGCCGCGCTCAATGCGATTGATATCGGCATCGCCCCTGATCCCAAAAACGAGATGAATGACATCTCCACCATGAACAAGGTCATGGAATACATGACCCTGGCAAAACCTCTGGTGCAGTTTGATCTCACCGAGGGCCGCGCGTCTGCAGGCGATGCTTCGCTGTATGCGAAGGCCAATGATCCGTTGGATTTTGCCGAGAAGATTGCCTGGCTCATTGACAACCCCGAGGAAGGGGCGCGGTTGGGCGAAAAGGGGCGCGCACGTGTTCTGGACCGCTTGTCCTGGCATCATTCGGTGCCTGAACTTCTTGCGGCCTATGATCGAATTTTTGCCAAACGCCGCACTGTGCAAGAGCCTGTCTCCAGCCAGACTCAGGATGTTTGATACCGCCTCCTAAATCAGGCGTTGCCTAGTGGTCGTGCGCTATGATGTCGTGCTGTTAAAGTCTTTTGAGCAAGGTCCGCGCTCAAACCGCTCCCCCTGGGGAGCCAGCGTGAGGATGCCCAAATGTCAGACGATTTTGCCACCCATCAACCCAGCCTGACCTCTCCCGCGGCAGCCGCGGCAGAGATTACACCCAGTGATGCCCAGCCTTTGCCCAATGTCACCCGTGCGATCTATGTGGGTGGTGCGGGCGATTTGCGCGTCACATTGGTCAATGGCGACATCGTTACCCTGTCCGGCGCTCAGGCTGGCATGGTCTACCCCTTGCGGGTACGGCAAGTTATGGCCACAGGGACAACAGCGACGGCAATCGTCGGATTGCGCTGAGACCCGCCCGGATCACAGATCCAACACCAGTTCAACATGGGCAGCACAGTCATACAGACTGTGCTGTTGCGGTGGCCGGCGAAGCATATCGCATGATTGCCGGGACCCTTCACACGGGCCCTTTCGTACAGGCTCTTTCGTACAGGCCCCGTCCAGCCATCAATGGCGGATCTGTTTGCCAATTTGGCACAAGAGACGCGAAAGAGTTTCAAACCCCGTAACGCATGCATAGACTGTCCCTAAGCTGGCACGGGAGGGTTTGGTATGTTTTTGATCAGATGTCTGTTGACGTTTCTGCTGAACCTGTGGGCTTTCTCTGCCGCCGCGCTCAGTACGCTGCCGGATGCCAACATGGCACCTCGTCAGGTGATCTTTGGACTGCAGAACACGCCAGGCCAGGCTGCAATCCCGACAGATCTTGCAGAGGGGCGCTACGACACAGAGATCGCGACATTTACCGTGGCCCGAGGGCAGCTTACCCTTGCCTCCGCCCCCACCGCCGCCGGACAGGTCCTGCTGCGGGACGAGGCGCGCAGCCTTGCCATTACAATCAGTGACCAGCATCGCTGCGTCAGCACGTCAGACGAGCTTGAAGCCGTTCTGAAACTGGCCCCCGAAGACAAGGCCGGGCTGACGATTTGCCTCAATCCAGGGCGCTATGGCGGGTTCGGCTGGTGGGGCTTGCGCGGCGCCTTCACGGGGATCCCCGATGGCAAACCGATTGTCTTTCAATCAACAGATCCCGCGCGTCCCGCCGTGCTGGATGGCTTCTTCATCGGATCAGCCGATGAGCGCGCACCGGGCAATGTCATTTTGCGCAATCTCGTCTTTGAGGTGGCCTCACCGCCCGTGGCAGATCTGAGCGATCCCGGCCTGCACGAGCATCTCTTTGCAATCTATATCGGCTGGCAAGGCCCTGCGGCGCGCAATGTGCTGGTCGAAAACATTGTGGTCCGCGGCCCGCTGGGCGAGGCGTTCAAAGGCGCCCATCCCACGTATCACAATATCTATGGCATTCAGGCTAAGGGCGATCGGATCATCATTCGCCACGCACATTTCGAAACCCTGATGAACGCCATACATCTCCAGGGCCGTGACATCCTTGTGGAGCATGTGCGCGGGCATCGTCTTTGGGGGGATATGTTTCAGGTGTCTCCGGAAGTCTTGCCCAGACCAGAGGGGCGCACCAATGGCTGGCCCTGTCGCCGCAGCGAACGCATCGTGCTGCGCAACAACATCATGTCGGATATCTGGTCCAACAATAACCGGCATCCGGATTTCATTCACTTCTTTGCCTCCCACAAGGTCATTTGTGGGCTCAAGGATGTGCTGATTGAAGGCAATATCGTCTATCTTGGCCGCGAAGGGGCCCGCCAGCCGGGGTTTCCAACGGGCTTCACCGCAACCGCGCCGCAACCCGCACCGTCCGTGCTGCCCAGCCAGCCCCGGGTTGTTCAGCGCCTGAACGCTCCGGGCAATGTGACACTGCCTCCCGCAAGCTGCCCTGAAGAGCGTGTGCGGATTGCCGTGCAGCGCGTGCCCGGTTCAGGCCCGCTCAGCCTGCGCCCCCCGCCCGGCACGGTGCTTGTGGTCAATGGTGTGCGTCAGCCCGCCTATGATCTGCTGGGAGACTGGGAAGTGGCCCGCCTGACATGCCGGCCCGACACGCGGGGAACGTGGGACCTCGACACTGCCAAACCCGGCCCACAGGGTATCTTCTCCAACAATATTGCAGGCCCGGATGGGTACCAGAACATTATTGTGCGCCACAATGTGCTGTGGATCACCTCTGGTCACGGGATCTCCTTCGGCGATCCGGACAATCGCAATATTCGCGTGTTGAACAATTCATTGTTGCAACCATTTCCCGGAGACGCCAACGGAGATGGGCGTCCCAACTTGCATTCCGATGGGTTCAATGAACGCCATTCCGGTGCGCAGATCAGGCTGGAAGGCATGGCCAATGTTGTGCGGGGCAATATCTCCTCCACCCGTGTGCGGGGCGGGCGCCAGCCGGGGTGGAGCGGGAATGACAATGGCTTGCGGCACACGGACAGTGGGCGTTCGATGCTCAGCCGGTTCACGCCCGACCCCCAAAGCGGGACATTCATGCCAACGACACCGCGCGAAGCCATCGAGAAGGCCCGTCCCCGGGCCGATGGCATGCTGGGCACCGCGGGCATTGGCGCAGTGGGCGTTCGGCCCGAGAACGATCCCTATGACTGGAGCTGGGTGCCAGACAGGTAAGATCAGAGCTGCCGGTGCTGCAGACTTACCGGCGGCGCAGCACGATATTGAGCAATTCGCGCAGGCTGACCACAAAACAGCAACTGAGAATAAACAGCCCGACATGGTTGAGGTTCCACGCCACAAACATCTCCGGTGAGGGTGGGTTCTGGAGACTGTCCCACAGGGCCAGCCCGCCAACCGCCAATGCAAGCCCCGTCGGCAGCGCCAGGGACCGCAATGGCACGCCGCGTTGGCGCTTCAGGAGCGCAAGCGAGAGGCCCGTCCCGAACAGCTCACCCACCAACCCGATCAGCAGCACGGCAATCAGATCATACCCTGATTGCGCGGCCCAGAACGCGATTGGAAACGAGACCAGCCTGGGCAAATTGCCATAGACCGCATTGAGCGTATCGGCCATCGACATGGCGACGGTGGCAATGGTTCCCTTGAACATCAACACAGATTGGATCAGCGCGAGGATCGCCAGAACCTCCAGCGCGGGCGCATATCGCATATCAAAGGCTGTAAGCAGCAGGGCCGGGCCGATAAACATCATGCCAAGGCCCAGCCCAATCCCCAGAAAGAGCCCCATCTGCAGCGTCGCCGCCTGAATGGCACGGTTGTCCGCCTGGGCCGAGAGCTTTGGCAACACCACGGAGGAGAAGGTGCGCTTGACCAATGTGGCCACTGCCTGCACCAGCATGAAAGCCGCGGAGAACCAGCCCAGCACTTCGAGACCAAACTGATTGGTGATGATGAGCCGATCCCCATTGGTGAGCGCAAAAAGCAAAAGCCCGTTGGCCAGAAGCGGGATGCCGAAGGCCAGCGCCCGGCGCATGATCGCCATATCCCAGGCCAGCTCAAAGCGCCGCTCCGCCAGCAGGTGTGACAGCACGCATTGGGCAATCTGCTGCGCGACAATCGCCCAGAGCATCATCTGGTAATCGGCCGAGATAAAATAAACGAGCAAGGCCACAACAAGCGACAGGATCGGGGAGGCCCATGTGATCGTGACCGTGGCGCCGAATTGCATATTCCGCTCAAAACGCGCGAAATCGAGATGTTGAAACCCACGCAGCAGAGGCAGAAGCGCCAGCACGGCAAAGGCCCAGCCCACCTCCGGCACACCGATGAAATGTGCATAGGGAATGGCCAGCGCCAGCGCCGCCAGCCCGCCCAGAACGCCACGAATGACCTGCAGCATGTGCAGCGCCGCCTGAAAGTGCCGGGATTCACCGTCACGGTCCTGAACGATCATGCGCTGCATGCCGATGTAGGAGGCATTTTCAATGAAGGCCACAGCGATTGACAGATTCACCGCAAGCCCGAAATCCTCCACCGAAATCAACCGGGCGATCAGGATGTTGCGCAAAAACAGAACAACCATCATCACAACCTGGCTGATGAAAACAAGCCCAGCAGATTTAAGCATCTTTGATCAGGTATCCTCGGTGGTATGGCTGGCCTTGCCTATCTCAAGCGCCATGAGATTGCCACTGCGACCGATCAAACCCGCAGGCTGCGCTGCGGAGCGCGTGGGCGGCGCAGCCACCCATGATAATTTCTGCCGCCCTGCGGAACTGCGCGGCACCCATTTTCGGGGAGGCGTGAGCAAAACATGACCACGCCGTGCGTCGTGTAAAGGCGCAGGCAAGACCCGCTCAGCGCGCTGTTTTCATGGTACTTTCTTCGCAATGCCCTTGCCCTGAGCGCCTGCATGGCTGCGCGCGGCACAGACACAGACCAGACACGATAACGCAACGCCCTGCCATCGCGGGCAGAACGCAACACAGCTGATTTCTCCTTATAAGTCCGGCTCCGCAACACCTCTTCCACGTGGTTATCACGCGATGCTCTGGCGCGCAGATCGACCCGTTCGTGCGACACAGCGAAGGAGACGAAAATGCAAATTGCCGTATCAACAAATTTTGCCGCCAAACGGCCCTTGATCCAGGCGGTCACAACTGCCGATATCCGCTTTGGTGCTGCGACCCGGGCGGGAGAGGGCGCCGTGGCTGTCACGGGATCTGCGATCGTGACGGGCGATCCCGAGGGCCATTGGCAGATCAGCCAGAACATGTTGAGCCCAAGCGCCGCTGGTGCAGGCGCACTCAACGGCAGCTATGCCCTTGAGCTGGACAGCGGGGATACCCTCGAGGTGGCCGTCGTGCCCCAATCGCGGAGTGTCGCGCGTGAAAGCGAACTGCAGGATATCCTGCATGCCAATGTGCCCGTCGCCCCGGGAGAGACCATCTACATTCGCGACAAGGGCAGCATCTACGAGATGAAGGCGCTGGAATGGTTCACGACATGGGATGGCCATCCCTCCAACGTGACCTTTGCCTCCGCCGATCCCCTTGCCCCGCCAGAGCTGGATTACTGGGATCTCAGCCGCACACCCATCAGCAACGTCACCTTTCGCGGGCTGATTTTCCGCAAGACCGATTACCCCACGAATGTCCCCTTCTGGGCGCCGGCCTCCGCTTCCGTGCATGCCATTTTGCGCACCGACAATGCGGCCGGGATCAACGGGTTGATCATCGAGGATTGCCTGTTTGACGGCGGCCTGCTGCCTTGGGCCGAAGGGGGGCGTTTCACGGCGACAAATCCGGCTCTCTTCATGCGGGGCGATCAGATCACCAATATTACCTTCCGCCGCAATATCGTGGAACACGTGGGCACCGGCATTGCGCTGGGGATCAATGGGGCCGTGATTGAGGACAATCTCTTCCGGCGCTTTCACAACGATGCAATCGTTTTGCAAAACCCGCCCTCAAATGATTGCGCCAATATTCGCATCGCCAACAACCATCACGAACAACAAACCGGCTGGGCGTCGCTGTTTCATACCGATCTGCTGCAATTTCAGCCCCAGAACAACAGCCGCGCCATTCGTGATATCGAATATGTCGGCAACACCGCCTCTGTCGCGGCGACATCAAAACCCGCGCAAGTCGATCCGATCAGCCCGGCCGGGATTATCAGCTACACAAGCGATCACACCCTTGATGCCACCGATCATGCCCGAGAGATCCGGGTCGGGGGGGACATCACAATCACCCTGCCCCCCGCTGCGGCCAATGCCGGCCGGCAGTTTTGCCTGCGGCGGACGAATGGCACCGTGACCATTGCGCTGGATGGCAACGATACATGGGCCGGCGGTACATCCCTTGTCCTGCCCGACCCGACACGCGGGAATGCCTCCCACGCCACCTTTGTCAGCGATGGCAGCGGAGAGTGGAAAGAGCTTACGCCCAGCTACCGGGCACATATGTTGCTGCGCACCCAGAGCCAGACGCTGAGCGATCTTGAAAGCAATTGCACCGTTGTGGTGGATGCCAGCGCAGGGGACATCACGCTGACATTGCCGCAAGACGGGGCCCAGTCCTTCACCATTTCACGTCAGGACGGGACGGCCAACACTGTGCGGGTTGTGCCCGAAGCGGGCAATACATTGCTGCTGCGCGGGCAAAGCCAGTCCGAGATTGCCTTCGTGCAGGGCTATGGGCTCGAGGTCGTTGGCAACGGGGCGGGCAATTGGACCGCGGCAGAAGATGGTCAGACAACGCAAGGCTTCTTCGGCAACCGCCATCCCCAGGGCCTCTACGAGAATATCCGTGTGCACGGCAATATTCTCTATGTCACGACAGTGCATGGCATTCACTTGGAACAGGACGTGCCCGGTTTCCACATCTGGAACAACACGATCCTGCGCACCCTTTACGACGATGACAATGGCGATGGGGCGCTGGATGCGTTTGAAGCCGAACCGGGCGGAGGGCGTGGCACCATCTGGGCAAATGGCCTTGGGGCCTTCTCCTTCCGGGACTTCACCACTGGCGGCCTTGTTGTCGATGAGGGCGGAGATGCCGGGGACAGCTTCGGCACCATTGCCCTGAGCGCTGGCAGCGGATCGGAGGCGCTCAGCCTTGTGCAACCCTATCTCGTGGGGGACACGCGCGCGGATTACCGGCCCATGAGCCGCTCGGAGGTGATTGCATCCGCCGCGCCGCGCGCAGGAGGGCCCATTGACGGCGCGTTCATCGGTGCGGTGGGCTATTACGACTTTGACGCAGGCCGCGTCGCGAGCGCCCTGCCCGCACCCAATATCGTGGCGACAGCTCCGATCAACGGGGAAGAGCTCTCGGCTTCAACACCGATTGCCGTTGAGTTTGACCATTTCATCAGCCCGCGCACCGGTACGCTGACCTGTTGGGATGTCGACGCGGGCAGCGCCATCGAGACATTCGATATCGCTTCCGGTCTGGGCGACAATGGCGGGACCGTGACGATCCAGGGCCGCCAGATGCTGGTGACCAGCGGGGCCGGCTGGCCCATCGGCACGACACTGGCGCTGCGGATAACAGATCAGGCCCTGCGCAGCGTCACCTATGATACCGCCTTCTCAGGGCTGAGCGGCGATACATTCTCATGGACAACAGTGCCTGATCCCGCCGTAACCCCGGTTTTCCTGGGCACCCGTGAAGACATCATTCGGTCCTCGGTCAAGACGATGAGCGGGCTGAATTTCCCCGCTGGGCGCGCCATCGTGTTCATTGGCTGGACCGACAGCGGCGATATTGCCATCCCGACCGTATCCGTCGGCGGCACAGCTGCCAGCCGGTACGGAGATGTTATCGATTCAGGCCAGATCCATGTGGCCGTCTATGAAGTTGATCTCGCGGCAGGTGGCATCATGGATGTCGTCATCGACTACGGCGAGAACCAGTTCGACACGGAATTGGCGGCCTATAGCGTCGGGGATGCGACAATCGCCACCTTGAATGCGTTCAGCGCCGGCGGCGCCGGAGACATGGTCTATTCGCATGAGATCAACACCCAAAGCGGGGCGGGCGTGATTGGATTTGCCTATCACAATCGCGGACCCGGGGATGGGGTCTGGTCCGTTGAAAGCGGTTGGGATCAGGTGGATGCCAATTTTGGCGCCTGGCGCAGCACAGCGGCCATGAGCGCGGCGATTGTGCCTGCTGAAAAGCCACGGCTGTTTGAAACGCGCTTCTCAGGCGCAAGCCAGGCCCGCGCCGGAGTTGCGCTCATGGTCAGCTGAGGCATGCACAGGCCACCCCGGGGCTGCCCCGGGGTGGCCAGCCACGCCTGAGGGAGGGGCGCCTAAGGGGCGGCTTTCCCAATGACATCGCCAATCGCCGTCCGGTACCGCTCCAGCCGGGCGTTCACACCCTCCATGGCCTGAGACACTTCCCCGGCCAAGGTCTTCCGATTGGCATAACCTGTCTGAATGATGTCCAGAATGTCATCGTTGCTCTGGGTTTTGCAATCGGCAACATGCGGATAGCCCAGCGTTCCAAACACACCAGCGAATTTCCGGCTATAGGCCATGGGAATAACCGGCACGCCAGAAGAGAAAGCCGCGATCGTGGCATGCATGCGCGCGCCCATGAAGAAATCGAGCCCGGCAATATAGGTCTTGGCGGCAATGGGTGAGCCAAAGACAGGCGCAACCTGAACACCGGGGAATTCCTCTGCCAGCGCCTCGCTCACACGCTGATCATCTTCCACCGCGATATGATCGGATTGCACATGCCCGACCAAATGCATCTCCACCTCAGGCTGCGCGGCAGCCCATGCAAGGATCGCGCGGATCAATGCCGGATAATCCCCTTTGAGCCCGAACTGATTGTCCTGTGTATATCCACCGTTGAACAAAAGCCCCGAGACATTGAGCCCGACGCGGACCTTGCCATCCTCAGACCGCGGCCCGGGGCGCTCATAGCTCAACCCCATGGCCACATCCGTGGCCTCAAGAATTGGCGCCTTGATGCCCATATCCGCAAGAAAGCGCGTCGAGGGCGCATCGCGGGAGACCACCAGCTGCGCCCGGTTCATGACCGCGCGCGCCATGGGCCGCGCCCACCATGTCTCAAACGGGCCGATGGTCTGGGGGCTCAGGATAAGGGGCTTGCCTGCCAGAAGCGTCCGCGTCTTGGCATGGCACACATTGAAGAAGCGCCGGAAGCCATAGATATCGGTGAAACTGTCCCCACCCCCGATATCGACAATCACATCACAGCGCGCAATCGCTGCGGCGACACGGCCACCGGGGCGCACAAGCTCGCGCTGACGGAAGGGCTGGTTTTCAATGTCATCGGCTTCAAAATACCAAGGCCGGGGATCGCGCCAGCCCAAAACAATGAACTGCGCGCGCCGCCCCTGCACGGCCGCCGCCTGACGCAGGATTTCAATATTGGCCAGCGTCAACGCGCCCACGCCGAGATTGTCGGAATTCATCGAATGCCAGAACAGGCCGATGGTCAGGGGGGGCTGTGATGTCTGGCTCATGTCACGTCTCCCTGCCCGGGCGCGCCATGCAGCACCATGACATGATCAAGCCCCATGCGATGGGATCGGGCAACCTCCAGCTCCTCGGGCAGATGCCCCACTGAAATCATCATGATGACGGCCTCACTATCGGGTATATTCAAAGCCTGACGCATCTTCTGATCGTCGCTGTGGCGCATCGACCACGCCAGGGGGCAGGCGCCCAAACCAAGAGAATGCAGGGCATAGAGCAAAGACATGGCGAACATGCCGCCATCGACAAATGGCTGATTGCGCTCGCCCGCGCCGGAAAATGCCTGAAGATCCGCCGTGACCACCAGCGCCCGTGAGGCCCGATCTCCAAAGCCACGGTTGCCGGGCTGCCAGTCCAGCGCCTGCTGTGCGTTTTCAAACACATGGACCCGCGGCCCCTGCCGATTGCAGACGCTGGGCGTCTTGCGCGCGCGATCGACCGCCTCGGCAATCAGATCAAGATCCACAGGGGTCGGCGCATATTGGCGTACCGAATGACGGGACCAGAAGAAGGAGGCATCCGCTTGCGCGCCCGCCGCGCGAATGTCCTGGGCTGTCACACGGGCGGTCCCGCCAACACCATTGTCCGGCTGGCCTGCAAGAAACGCCTCAAGCGGCGCGTTGTCCACATCATGGGTGGCATTGAAGGCCTGATAGGCATGCAGCGCAGAGACCGCCGGCGCCAGTTCCACACCATGCCGGTCCCGGTATTCCTGCAGCTTGCGTGTCAGCGCCATCACCTTGTCGCGCCCAAATCCCGGACGCGGCTCACTCAGCGACAATCCCTTCTCAACACCGTGATACGCCTTGTAGAGCGCATGGCGCGACTGGGCTTCGGTGCGGTCTGTATCCATGCCATGGGACCAGCGCAGATAGCGCCGCAGATCATAGAGATGGTCGCGCGTCAGAGCTCTGGCCATCCGCAACAACCGAACCTTGCGCCAGATGCGTTGCAGGGCGCGGTATGCCGACCCGTTCTTGTCAATCACGTCCAGAAACCTTTTTGAGAGCGGATCGGGGCCGCGAGGCCAGATCCAGAAATCGCTGTCTCGCGCCTTCTACCCGATCCAACATGTTTTGCAATTCGGCCCATGCCACAATGAATATGCACCACGTCGCAAGGCAGGCCTCAGCCCGCCGCCTCCTGCGCCGCCGCAATATAGGCGGCATCTGCTGCTGCCATGGTCGCGCGATAGGTCATGATATTGCTGCCCATGACCATCACGGCCACAACCGCCAGGGCAATGCTGCCCGCGCGGTTCAGCGCCTCGGTTTTTTGCGCAAACCCCCACAGGATGACGATCAGCAACGGGCCCACGAAATGGGCCACATAGAGAAAGACCGCCGCGCCATAGATCAGGTGAATGATCGTATTGAGCAACAGATAGAGCGCGCAGATGGCCACCACCGGAGGCATCCGGCGCCAATGCACGGCGATCAGGCCAAGGCTCACCAGCGCAAGAAGCATCCAATCAAGCGTCGCCATCCAGCCCAACCCGCTCTCGGGCCAGCGGGCATCTACCCGGAATTGCCCCGCCGTCCCCGGCGCGCCTTCAACCAGCATGGGCGGACCCACGGCCACGGTCTGCACAAAGAGGGTCTGCAACCGCCCCAGCAGCAAGGTATCAAGCTGGGAGGCAAAGAACTGGGTTTCGCCGATCAGGGCACGCGGGTTGAAGAACAGGCCCGCATCGCCAAACAGCTGATCCTGCACCACGGCAATCACCGCAAGCCCAATCACACCCGCCGTGCCCCCGATCAGGATCACACGCAAGCTGCGCATCCAGTCCGAGCTGCGCAGCAACATCAGAGCCGCCGCGCCAAAAGCCGCCACGATATTGGTGATGGTCATGCTCAAGGAGAGCGCTGTGGCCACGGCCCATCGGGGCCAGGCCGGCCCGGTGTCCAGCCGGGCACGGGCCAGATCGAGGATCAGGATGCTGGCCAGCACAGAGGTCGCGCCAAACGGAAAGGTCTCCGGCACGCCAAACCAAAAGACGACACCGCCAGATCCCAGACACAGCACCGCCCCCAGCGCCTGTTCCTGCGCGCGCACGCCCGCGCGCTGCAACAACGTCACAAAGAGCGCCATGAACACAGCCGCATTCAACGCCAGAACCGCGGCCAGGGCCGTTTCCCGCTCAAGACCCAAAAGGCGCGCGGCGGATGTCAGGGGGTAGGTGGTGATGGAGAAAATCGGGTGTTTGAACGTCGCCATATGACCTTCGTCACGAATGGTCATGTTATCGGCGACGCGCCCGATATCACTGTCAAACCAGATGTTGATGAAATCACGCGAGAGAACATGTTCGGCGCTGCCCGCGTTCAACCACAAGGACATGATCGCCCCGGCCAGGGCCGCCAGAAGGGGAAGAATGGCGCGCTGTATCATCAGGCCTGCCCCCGCAAGACCAATGTGATCCCCACAAGGATCACCCCGCAGCCGATGATTTGCATCATGCTCAGGCTCTCGCCCAGCACAAAGACCCCAAGGGCCACCACGAAGATGAAGCTTATCCCAATGAGCGGATAGGCCAGCGACAGGTTCACATTGGACAGGACATGGATCCAGACCAGCGCGGACACCGCGTAAAACACAAGCCCCAGAACCAGCTGCCATGTCATGGCAATGGAGATCAGAAAGCTCACGATGCCGCCATCCCGGCCAACCTGCGAGATCTGCCCCGCCCCGATCTTGAGCAGCAACTGCCCCGATGCGCCCAGACCGATGCTGAGCACCGCGGCGATAAGATGTTCCAGACGCATTACAAACCTGCCGAAATGATGAAAACAAGAACGATGGCCAGCCCGGTGAACCGGCTGATCCGGTCCTTGAGGGCGAAGACAATGGGATCCGCGCTGAGCTCGTCGCGCTTGACCTTGATCCACACCCGGCACAGCCAATAGAGCAACAAGGCGCCCACAAGGATCAGAAGCTCGGGGCGGCTGTAGAGCTGTATCACCCGGTCATCCTGCAGGTAGAGCAGCAACATGATCACCGAGGAGAACGCAGACGCGACACCAAAGGCCGTCACAACCTCGATATCGCTGGCCCGGTAGCCCCGGCGGCTGATCTTGGCGCTCTCGCCTGTGAAATAGGTCTGCAGCTCCGAGCACCGCTTGGCGCAGGCCAGCGAGAGAAACACGAAAATGGAGAAGGCCAAAAGCCAATAGGAGGCCACAATCCCGGTGGCCGCCGCCCCCGCGAGAACCCGCGTGGTATAAAGCCCCGCCAGCCACAGCACATCAATGGCCGGCTTGGTCTTGATCAGGATCGAATAGGCAAATGTCGCCGCCACATAGATCAGCAATATGCCCAGCAAAGCCGGGCTGACCAGCGCCGCCAATACCAGCGACAGCACAAAGAGCGCGGCGGCCGCGACACAGGCCGTCTTGGCGCGCAAGCGGCCCGCAGCGATAGGGCGATGGCGTTTCTCGCGATGGCTGCGGTCATCCTGAATATCGAGCAGATCATTGATGAGATAGACCGCAGAAGCCGCCAGGGAGAAGGCCACAAACGCCCCCAGCCCCATGGCCAGAAGCCCGGGATTGCCCCATTGATGGGCCGCCAGAAGCGGCAGGAAAACAAGGATATTCTTGACCCATTGATAGGGCCGCATGCCGCGCCACAACGCAGCCGGGCGGTCGATCTCCGTGTCAAACCGGTGGACCGGCTTGTCCATCTCGGAGATCTTGCGCACCAGCGCCTCTCCGGCATTCACAGCTCCAATCTCCGCCGCATCCTGCCACAGCGGAAGATCCGCCGCACAATCGCCGACATAGACATAGGGGGCGCCCGCGAGATGGGCGCGGATCGCATCACGTTTGGCTGCGCCTTTGAGGTTTGTCTGACCATCGCTGGCCAGAACCGTATCGAAGAGCTTGAGGTGATCGGCCACCTGCTGGGCGGTGCTGCGATCGGCGGCTGTGGCGAGGATGATCTCACGGCCCGCCTCGGATTGGCTGCGCAGCCAGGCAACCAGCGCCTCGTTATAAGGCAGGGTCGCGATATCCAGCGGTGCGGCCTTGGTGATCTCCGCTTTCAGCTGCGCGCGGTCCCGCCACAGGCGGGCAAAAAGCGAAAGCGTTGCCAGGGGCGCCCGTCCGAACGCATGCAGCAAGGCCTCGACCAATGTATCGGTCTGCACCAGGGTGTCGTCGAGATCGACGACAATGGCGGGCAGGTGGGATTTGGAGAACTGGCGCGCCGCATCATCCGCTGCGGCGGAGTCGCTCTGGGAATCAATCAATTCACTACATCCTAAAGACGCCCCACCAGGTACGCATGATATCCAGCCCCGTTCAGCTTGCGCAACCCGGACCGCTGCAAGGACGGGCAACCGTGACCCGCAAGTCGCAATGTCGTCCACAGAGGTGAAAACTTCGCAAAAAACGGCAGCGGCACAATCTGGATCGTTTTGGGCCACAAATCCAATTGAAACTTATTCTAGGCAAAAGGCTGTGGTACAGATGCCCGGGTAGGGGCGGTGTGGGTAACGAGCGAGTCCAGATGGCTGCGGCAAATCAGATCGGTGTCTCCAGCACCACACATCCAATGGCCAACATGGCGGTGATTGCCGTCGTGATGATTGCCACGCCCCTGCTGTTGAATGTGGGCTCTTTGACCATGAGCCCAGTGCGGCTGATGTTGCTCCTCGTCACCGTGCCGCTTCTGGTGCAGCTTTTCGCCGGGAAATACGGGCGCTTTACCGTGATTGACGGCCTCATGCTGGCCTATGCCTTCTGGCAACTTGTTGCGGTCGGGGTCAACAACCCGGACCGGCTGGTGCAATTCGGCGGCTCCAACGTGCTGGATTTCCTTGGGGGCTACCTGATCGGGCGGGCCGCGGTACGCACACCGCGCGATTTCCGCCGGTTGACCTGGGCCCTGTTCATTATCTGTCTGTTCCTGCTGCCCTTTGCCTTCATCGAGGCCCGCACCGGACGGGCAATGCTGCCTTATATCCTCAGCCGCGTGGGCCTGCCTGTCATCACTGATTTCGTCACCGACAAACGGTTGGGCATGTACCGTTCCCAAGTGGTGTTCTATCACCAGATCCACTACGGCCTGTTTTGCTCCATGATGCTCTCGCTGGTCGTGATGGGCCTGCGCGATCAGCTCTCGGTGCTCAAACGTGTGCTGGGGGCCTGCGCCATTGTCTGCGGGACGATCTTTTCCGTCTCCAGCGGCGCGGTTCTGCCGCTTTTCCTGCAATTCATCCTGATTGCCTGGGCCGTGACCATGGCGGGGGTCTCCCGCCGCTGGCTGATTTTCACGATCCTTATGGCTGTTCTCTATGCCATTGCCGAGGTTCTGTCTGACCGCTCTGCCGTCGTTGCCATCCTGTCGAAGGTCACGTTCAACAGCCACAACGTCTACATGCGGACCTTTATCTTTGACTGGGGCATGGTGAATGTCTGGGCCAATCCGATCTTCGGATTGGGGCTGCGCGATTGGGTGAGGGCCTCCTGGATGAGCCATCTGGGCAGCGTCGACAATTTCTGGCTGCTTCAGGCGATGCGCTATGGCATTCCCGCCTTCCTGTTTCTGGCCGTCGGCACGTTTCTCGCCATGTTCCAGGTGGGCCGTCGACGCTTCACATCAGGCAGTGAATTGAGCAATTGCCAATTGGCCTGGATGCTCACGATGCTCTCGCTGGTGCTCACGCTGTGTACCGTCCATGTCTGGGGACCGGTCCATACGCTGTTCATGATGATGATTTCGTCAGGTCTTTGGATGCTGACCGCAGAAGAGACCGATGAGGACACGCAGACCGAGCCCGAGGCGGCATCTTCAGGGCATGTCTACAGCCGGTTTCCCGCAAAACCCGCATCCGGCGGCGCAACGCCCATCGCCTCCTTGAAAGGCGATCGAGGGCCCGCGCGCCCCGCCTCCTATACCCGGCGTGATCTGCAAACACCCTACAATGCCTCGGGGCAGACCTGACACTCAGGGATCTTACACTCAGGTACCTCAGGCCCCCATGGCTCAGGGCTTTTGCGGCCGCTTGACCAAGACCGTAAGCGCCAGCCCCGCAATGGCCCCTCCAAGATGGGTTTGCCAGGCCGTGGATGTGGAATAGACCGCATGGGCCCCCACAGTCACCACCAGCAAGCCGATGAGGACAAGAATACGTTTGCGGCGGAGGTATAGAATCTGCCCTTCGTTCATGAAGCTGAACTCATAGCTGACCCAGACCGCCGCCAGACCGCTGATTGCCCCCGAGGCGCCTGTCATGGTGGTGCCCGCAGGAGCCAGGAGCGCGAAGGCCAGAGCCCCTCCAATGGCGGAAATCGCATAGATCCCGAGAAACAGGCGCTGCGACATGCCCCGCAACAGATACCACAGCAGATACAGCGTCAGCATGTTGGAGGCCATGTGCACGAAAGAGATATGCAGGAATGGATGGGTGAGAAACATCCCCCAGGCCTGCCCGGCCCAGGCGGTCGGATTGCCACTCAGGTAGGCGGGGTTAAAGGCCCCCAGCAGGAAGGCCACAAACCGCCAGATCGGGGTGCCCCACAGGCCGTAATCCGCGCCGGTCAGGGCGGCTTCGATCACCAGGACAAGGCCCATCACGGCCAGAATACCGAAGGGCAGTCGGGTCATGGAAAAAACATAGAAGCACAGGCGGAAGACCGCAAACGCTCTGCCCTATTCAGGGATGTAGCGCGGCAGGCGCTCCAGCGCGCGGGTCATCAACCGCTGCAGGCGCGCATCTGCATCCGCCTCGCTTTCGCCGCCCGCAATAGGCGTCACGAAGCGCACCATGGCCCCATCCGTCCGCCCCATGGTCAGGCTGTCATAGACCACGGAAAACTTCGCTACATAATCATTGGTCAGCCGCTTGCCGCGCTGCTCGAACCAGTAGTAGACGAGCTGCTTTTGCAGACCTTTCTGGATCACCGCGCGGTTGAGATTGAACGTGCCGTAGATGGTATTGGGCATCTCGACGGTTTTCTCTTCGAAGCTGAAGATCTCCCATCCCCCTGCGGGCAGACAGACTTCCGGCGAGTGAATGCCGGACCCTTCGGTCTGCTTGGAATACCAGGCGGCAAAGAGGTTCACATAGGCGGTTTCTTCAGGCGCAATATAGCTTGCCGCCACATAATCAGTTGCACCCAGAACCTGTTCGATCTCCGGCTCAAGCGATTGCAGGACACCCGACCAATTTCCCATATCGCGGGGGAAGGTGGAGAAGCTGTCACGCGACACGGTTTGCTGCTCGCGCTCCGGGGTAAAGACGAAGGCCAGTCCCACCACGAGGCTGAACAGAGCACCGATGATCAGGCCACGCGAGGGCAGGATATCAAAGATGCGGCGGGCTTGCGCGCCCATGCCATCAAAGTCCAGATCGATGGTTTCAGACAGCGGCTTGGGGTTCGGCGTCAGGCGCTGCAGCGCAATCGCGATCAGGAAGAGGATCGCAATACAGGCGCCAAAGATCACCCAACCCTCGAAGAAGTGCAAAAAGCCCTCGGCATGTTCGATCCCATAGGAATTCACCATCACCCCGATGACCCCGATGCGGAAGGAATTCATCAACACCGTCAGCGGCGCAGCCATCAGAAAGAGCACAGCCTTATGCCAAAACGGCCCGCGATACAGGATGCCAAAGAGATAGGAGAAGGACAGGATCGGGAAGAGATAGCGCAGCCCCGAGCAAGCCTCGGCCACATGCAGCTTATAAGCGCCCAGATCGATGATATTGCCTTCCAGAAAGACCGGGATCCCCATCAGCTTGATGAACCAGACCCCCACTTCGGAGGCCACGAATTGCAGGAAGATCGTCAACTTCCAGAAGACAAACTGCGGCAGGGGCAGCATGAAGATCAGGTGCAATACGGGCAGTTGGTGGTTCTTGCCCCGATCCCAGCCCATCACGGTCAGAACAACACCGCCGACCCAGATGATATAGGCATAGGTCACGATATCGGGGATGCGCACCAGATTGCCAAAGATCGCAATGATCAGACCCAGAGCCATGACGGCCATGCCGGGCCCTTGCCGGCGCGGCGCGGCCGGGTTGAACGCGGGCGCCATGCGCAGCTCGCGCAGAAACAGATAGAGCGAGATGATCGGGATCAGAGGCCCATGGCTGTATTCCGGCGTGACCCAGGCATTGCCAAGCGAGACAAACCCCAGCCAGAAGACCGGGATCGTGGCCACAACCATAAGCGCCATCCAGCCAAACCCAATGGGGTTTGCGCTCAACGAAACAGTCGGATTTTGCGAAATACTCATGCCGGCTACCTGATCTCTAAAACGAATGAGCGCCAAATTATGCGCAAATGGGGTTTCAATCTACCCCGTCGGAAGGTCATCAGGCCTCAGAAACACCCTGTTTCCAGCAGCCTGATGGAATTGTGATGGCAATTTAATGGAGACCCCTGCAAACACAGGCCCAAACCAGCCCCAAAGGCTCAGGGACGCACCTCGAATGTGCGGCTCAGCGAGACCCCGAAAGTCGTAGATTCGGCCGCGCTCGCGCCATCTTCCTCGCGGATGCGATGGGAGGCGCTGAAATTCAGCCCCCAATCCTGCGTCACCTCATAGCGCAGACTGGCCGAGAGATCTGCCGAGGATGTCTCGACATCATCCACCTGCGCGCTCCGCAAACCCAGGCCGAAATTGCCGCTCAGGCTTGGGCTGAATTCATGGGACAGGCCGAGATTGAGAAGCGACAGCTGGGTCTCTTCGCCCCGTTCATTCTCCCCCACATTCTGTGAAATCCCGGCGGAGAACGTGCCACGCGGCAGCGGCTGCTGCCAGTTCAACGAGCCCACAACCACAATGGAGCCCGCAATTTCCTGCGACAGGCCCAGCCGCCCGGTCATCACACCGCGCGGCGTCTCGAGGCTGCGCCCGACACTGAGGTTGGTCCGGTTGCCTTCATCAGAGGCGGTCAGACTGCCCGCAATGTCAAAGACGCCATCGGGGCGCTCGTTTTGCAGGTTGAAGGACAGCGCGGTGGATTGGGTGTCGTCATCGTCTTCCTGTTCCAGAAGCGTATGCGACAGGGTGGTGGTCAGCGAGGTCACCGGGGAGAAGTCCAGTGTCAGAGCCGCGCGGGTATTGTGGCGCTGGCTGCCGGTCAGGTTCGGGTCGGTCACGTCGACATACCGCGTGTCCGTCACACCATAAGACAGCCGCAGACGCGCGGGCGTATCCCGCCACAGATCGAGCCCAATGCGCGCCGATGTTACCCGCTGGCGGCCCAGACCCGTCGCGCTGCTGACAAGCAAGGCGCCGTCATCGGCCAGTTCAAAATCGAAATCCAGCGTATCGACATCCCGCTCACGCAAGGTGGCGGTCACATCAAACGCGCTGCGGGCAGCCTCGCGGCGGTAAGACAGCTGTAGGTCGGGATCCACGAAGACAGTCTCGTCGCGGGTCTCGACATCTCCAAATTCCAGCGCCCCGGAGGCAGACAGCACGAGCCTGTCGCTCACGGTCTCGCTGATCAGATCGGCAGACAGGTTGGTGCGCAGGCTGGTCTCGGATTGCACGTCATCGGTGTTGAGCCCCGGATTGGTCTCATGACGCAGCTCCTGGCTTACGCCAAAGCGCAACAGGACACCGCTGGCATCTTGCGCCAGCGCCGGCACAGCGACGAGGCCGGCCACCATCACCGCCCCTGCGGCGCAGCCCCGCCAGGGCAGTGGCCCCGACGTCGCCTGATGTGGAAATCTGCCTGTCATGCCCCCGACCTGCTCGTTGATCCTGCCGCGATTGTGGTTTTAGTCTTATTCAAACAACCGGCGTTGCGGCACCACCAGTACATCACCTTCCTTGAGCAACATGGTCCCAAGCGTGCTGATACCGGCCTCGATATCACGGTAGTTGATCGGGATAATCTCATTGCCCCGGCGCAGCTGCAGACGCTTGGTTGCGGCGAATTTCGAAAATCCGCCCATTTGCGCGAACAGGTGCAGCAATGTGCTCTCTTCTTCCAGAACCAGCTTGCCCGGGGAGCCTGCCTCGCCCACGACAAAGACATCGATCGTGGGATCGGGCTCCGGCGCGCGCGGCACGAAGGGCTCACGCGGGCGCTGCGCCTGCAGAGCCACGAAAACGTTGGGCGTTGTTGCAAAATTCGGCGTCAACCGGGCTGCGATATCGGCCTGAACGGCTTCGACAGACCGGCCCGCTGCGCGCACCCCCCCCACCAGAGGCACCGACACCCGACCATCGGGCGCAATCAACAAGGCCCTGTTGAGCGACGGATCCTCAAGCACTTCGATGCGCAGCGTATCACCGGAACGCAATTTATAGGCGTCTTGCGCCTCCAATGGCGCCGGCGCGCTGGCAAAAACCAGAGCGATCAAGGCAATCAAGGGTGCAATCAAGCGCGACATGTCAGTTCCTCCAGCGATACGCAATCCGCGCATCCTATGTCCTCGGGCAGCATACCAAGGTCTTAGCGTCAAAGCCCTGCGTTCAAAAGGGAAAGTCCGCCTCCGCCCTGCGACACGGGGCCGAGAGCGCACAGGCGTGGCCTCGAGGCCACGTTTGGCGGGGGTTCGGAGCCCGATCAGGGGCTCCGAACGGACTTATTGATCCGTGGTAAGCTCTGCGAGGCGCTGATTGGCCACGCTCAGTTGCGGCAGATCACGTCCTTCAGCCAGCTCGATCATGCGCTGGAACCGTTCAATGGCATCCGCCGTCCGCCCCAGATCGGCATAGGCCATCGCGAGGTGGTATTGCGCCAGAGGATCATTGGGCAGACCATCCGCACCCGCCTCCAGATAGGGCAGCGCATCCTGCACATTGCCCCGGCGATATTCGATCCAGCCATAGGTGTCCTTGAAGGCTGCAGGCTCAAGGCTGCGCAAGCGCCGGGCAATATTGAAGGCACGCTCCAGGCTTTCTGCATCGTCGCGGTGCACGCTGAGCATGCTGGCAAGGTTGTTGGCGGCAATCACATCAGAGCTGTTGAGAGCGTAGATGCGCTCATAGATGTCGATGGCGTCATCGAAGCGATCTTGCTGCTCCAATGTCCCGGCCTTGATCCAGAGCAGCTGACGGCTCTCGGGCAAGGCCTCCAGACCGGCGTCAATCACGGCGCTGGCGTCCTCCTGCCGGCCCTCACGGCGCAGCAGGCCATAGAGCAGCCGCACGGGCAGCTCCGCCTGTGGGGCCTCATCGATGAGCGCGCGCAGCTCCGCCTCGGCCGCCTCTGTCTCGCCCAGCAAGCTGTTCACATTGGCGCTCAGAAGCCGCAGCGGCTGGCTGTCAGGATCCTCGCTCAGGCGTTGATCCAACAGCGCGCGCGCCTGGTTTACCTGTCCGGCACGAACCTGGGTCGAGACCAGTACGGCAAGCGCGCGCAAATCGCCTTCGCTGCCATCGGCCTGCGCCTGCAACATCTCAAGCCCCTCATCGATCTGGTTCTGTCCCAGAAGGATCGCCGCATCCATCCGCTCCGCGGCTTCCTGGAAGCTGGGCAAAGAAGAGTTCCGCAACATGTCCGCAATTTCGCGCACTTCGTCAAAGCGCTGGTTTTGCAGCAGAAGCTCTGCCAACGCCGCGAGAATTTCAGGATTGTTGTTCGAGGCGCGCCGTGCGTCCCGCAAGACGCTTTCGGCCGCGGCAGGACGGCCCTGCCCGGCCAGGAAGCGTGCATAGCGGAGGCTTTCATCGACGCCAGCACCTGACGCCTCCACAGCCTTGGACAATTGTTCGCCCGCAAGATCCGTGCTGCCATCACGCTCGAACGCCGCGGCGAGAAGCGTCATGATCTGGGCATCGCGCGGCGCCTGGCTCTGGGCCGTGCGCAAGGCCACGATGGCGTCACCCGGCTGGTCGGCATCGATCAGCCAGGTCGCGCGCAGCTTGAGCGCATCCACATTGGTGGGATCCTCTTCAAGCGCCTTGTCCACCAGAACCCGCGCCTTGTCGCGCTGCTCGGTGGCTTCATACATGCGGGCCTGCATGGCCATGATGTTGCGTGTCTGATCGGATGGCTCTGCATCGGCCAGAACCTCGGTCAGCGCGGCAATGGCCTCTTCGGTCTTGCCATCCTCGAAATCCATCGTGGCCAGGAAAGCCGTGTAGAGATCCGCCTGGGCTGTGCCCTCATTGGCCGCCACAAGCGCGCGCAGCTCGGCGCGCCCTGCATCGCGATCGCGCATCTGGGTCATGAAACGCACCACATCAAGATGGGGTCCCGTCTCGCCCGTCAGATCGCCAGCCTCGGCGCGCAGGAAGGCCTCGGCCCCGTCAATATCCTGCTGGGACAGATGCCAGCGGATCATCGATTGCTTGACCTCGGTATTCTCGGGGAAGAGCGCGACCATGGACTTGAGATGCGCGCCAACACCTTCCACATCTTCGGCCTGCGCCAGCAGGCGCAGCTTGAGCGTGTTGTAGCGCAAACTGTCGGGCACCAGCTCCAGAGCCACCTCGAGATGCGGCAGGGCATCGGAGGGCAGCGGGCCTTCCATCAGGTGATCGATCACGATCTGGCGCAGCACGAGGTTCTCAGGCTGGGCCTCGATCTCCTGCTCCGCCGCCGCCGCGATGTCAGAGCGGCGCACCGTTGCGCGCTCCAGAACCGCCTCGCGGTAATCCAGCGCCAGCGCAATGGCCTTGGCCCGCGGCACGTTTGGATCAATCTCGATGGCCGCACGGCCATGACGCTCGACCTCGTTCCAATTGCCGATCGAAAACGCGCTTTCCGCCAGAATGAGACGCACTTCCGCCAGATCGGGATATTGCTCCACCAGACGCAGATACTGGCCATAGGCCTCCTGCATCTGGCCCCGCTCCCGCAGGATGTCGGCATAGGTTTTGCGCGCTTCCAGATGGAAGCCGTCATTCTGGAAAACATTGCGCAGCTCGATCAGCGCGCGATCCTCGTCGCCTTCGGCGATGAGGGACATGGCGGATTCAAAATATTCCTGAGCCCGCTCTTCCGGCGTCTTGCAGGCGGCAAGGGCGAGAGTGGACAGAAGGACAAAGGCTGGTACGGGGATACGTCGGGTCACGTGAAAGGCTCGCTGTTATGCACTTGGGGTATCTATATCCGATCCATAAAGCGCAAATACGTTAAATTTCGGGCGGAGTTTATCAATTTCACTTGAGCAGTGAAACCGCACAGATCAAGGACTACACGAGAAATTGGGCATGATGGAGGCAAGATCCGAGATTTGCCCATAAGATGTCCCGCGCCCGGAAGAGGCACGGGGGGTCACACAGCAGAATAGAGCGGAGTTCAGTGTCCGGTGGCCCGGACGACGACACGCAGGGTCATCAGGATGAGGCGCAGATCGGTCTTCAGCGAGGTTTCGCGGCGATAGAGCGCATCATAGCGGGCGCGGCCTGCAAAGGTGGTGTTGTTGCGGGACGAGACCTGCCAGGGGCCTGTAATGCCGGGGCGGAGCGCATAATAATCCGTGCCGGGATAGATGGCGCGTTGCTCAGGCATCATGGGGCGCGGACCCACCAGGCTCATTTCCCCGGTGATCACATTGAGCAGCTGCGGGAGTTCATCCAGAGAGGTCCGGCGCAGGATACGGCCAAACCGGGTAATCCGGGGATCATCCTTGAGCTTTTGCGTTGCGGCCCATTCGGCCTTGGCCTGCGGATTTTCCGCGAGATAGGCGGCGAGCTGGTTTTCTGCATCCACAACCATGGAGCGCAGTTTCCACATCCGGTAAATCCGGCCATTCCGGCCGACACGTTCCTGAGTGTAGAACGGCTTGCCGCCACCCAGGGCAACACAAAAGGCCAGCATCAGGATGACGGGGACAACAATCGGCGCGGAGATCAGCACAAGCGTCACATCAAGTGCGCGCTTGCCGAAGCGCCGGTAAAACGCCGATCCCGATGTGCGATCACCATGCTCTGCGGGGAGAGCAGGTTGCGCCACGAGGGTTGATGGCGGAGTTTCTTTAAAATGAACTGTCAAAAAGAGTACCCTTTCCCGTCGCCTCCAAGAGCGCCACCGGGCAGATACCGGACCGACAGACTGTCTTCCCGAAACTGATTTAAAACAGGCAGCAGCAAAAGTGATCTCTCAGGCAAACAACGCAATCGTAACAGGACCGATAATTAACGACATCTTTACCTATTTCGGCCTGTTCGGCAATGGCTATATTCCTGACTTGCCGGTGCAATGCCCTGTTTTCCTTGTGCCATGCACGGGGAAAAAACTACGAAACGCATTGTTTCTGACTTAAGGTCACCCCACATCAACCCTGGTATGGATGCGGTTCACCCGGTGGTTGTGCGCGCGCCTCGAATCGATCTGAATTGATCTGAGCGTCACACCCGCCACAACTCTTCCTGCCTTCGCCTTGTTGTGACCATCTTTTGTAGATATTGCGTTGCAGCATGCCTCGGGTGCGTCTGCACAGGTGCATGTTAAGAGGTAAACAGCATATTTTTAAGGGCAACAGCCTGATATCCATGGGCAGCAGTTTAAACATTTACACAGAGTATTTTGGACTGCGCGAGCGGCCCTTTTCCCTCGTGCCCGATCCGGATTTCCTGTTCTGGTCCCAGCCGCACAAACGCGCTTATTCCATGCTGGAATACGGGATCCTGACCCATGCCCCCATCACATTGATCACCGGGGAGGTCGGCGCGGGCAAGACCACGATCCTGCACCATCTTCTGAAATCGGTAGAGGAAGATGTGCAGGTGGGGCTGGTGTCCAATGCCCATGGTTCGCGTGGCGAGCTGCTGCGCTGGGTCTTGCTGGCGCTCGATCAGCAGGCCAAACCCGATGAAACCTATGTCGATCTCTTTGGCCGCTTTCAGCAATATCTGATCGAGGAATATGCCCGGGGGCGCCGGGTTATCCTGATCTTCGATGAGGCCCAGAACCTCAGCATCGAGAGCCTCGAAGAGCTCAGGATGTTCACCAATATCAATTCCAACAAGGATGAGCTTTTGCAGCTTGTGCTGGTTGGTCAGCCCGAGCTGCGCGAGATCATCGCGCGCCCGGAATTGCGCCAGTTTGCCCAGCGGGTCTCGGCGGCCTTCCACCTGCCGGCCATGGACCGCCTGACAGTGCGCGCCTATATCAATCACCGCCTCGAAGTGGCGGGAGCACAATATCCGTTGTTCTCGACAACGGCCGCAGATCTGATCCATGAGGCCTCGGGCGGCGTGCCCCGGCTCGTCAACCAGATCTGCGATTTCTCCTTGGTTTATGCCTATACCAAGAATAATGCCAAGGTTTCGCGTCTGACCGTACAGCAGGTACTGGATGACGGCGTGTTTTTTGCAGGTAACCTCGCGCTCGCTGCGATCAATCCGGAACCGGCAGCAAGCCAGGACAAGGGTCTCTGAGAATGGATCTCCGCTTTTATTTTTCTCTCTTCCTGCGCCGGATACATTATTTCGTTCTGACGGTAGTGATCTGTTCGGTGCTGGGCATCCTGATCGCGCGCACCTTGCCGACGGTCTATGAATCTGAGGCCCTTCTGGTTGTGGAATCCGAACAGATCCCCGGCGATCTCGCAGAAACCACAGTCCGTGTGCAGGCGGTGGAACAGCTGCAGATCATCCAGCAACGCATCCTTGCGCGCAGCATCCTGACAGAGATGGCCAATCGGCTCGACATCTATGCCGACAGGCGCCGCGCCGGAGAGCGCCCGCTGACCGCCGATGAAATCGTACAGGATTTGCGCGAGCGCATCAAAATCCGGATCACCGGGGGCGCCAATGCGCGCAATGTCTCCGCGACCCTGGTCAATATCGCCTTCACCGCGCCAACAGGCCCGCTGTCGGCCTCTGTGACCAATGAAATCGTGACATTGATACTGCGCGAAGATGTCGGCATGCGCACGAGCGTTGCCCGCGAAACGCTGGAGTTTTTCGAACAGGAGGTTGCCCGGCTGGATCGCGAATTGTCCACGGCCTCTGCGGCAGTGCTTGAATTCAAGGAAGCCAATATCGAGGCTTTGCCCGACAGTCTCGATTTCCGCCGCTCGCAACAGGCGGCCGCTCAGGAGCGTCTCGTTCTGCTGGAACGCCAGACCGCAATCCTGCTGGATCAGCAGGAACGGCTGAAGCGTCTGATCAGCCTGGCCAGCGAAAGCACGGACCGGATCCCGCAGGAGGCGGCAACCCCCGAACAGGAACAATTGCAGGCGCTCAAGGATCAGCGGCGCCAGCTGCTGGCCATCCTGTCGCCCGAGAACCCCCGCCTCAAACTGATTGATCAACAAATCGCACCGCTCGAAGAGATCGTCTCAGCGCAGATGAATGCGCAGGTGCTGACAGATGATGGCGAGGTCATGACACCTGGCCAATTGCAACTGGCCGAAATCGAAGGCCAGCTGGAATTTCTGGAAGATCAGAAAACGCAGATCACGGCAGAGATTGATCGTCTGACCACCAGCATCGAGGCCACACCCGGCAATGCCAGCACGCTGTCGAGCCTGGAGCGGGCCTATGCTGCAATCCAGCAGCAATATAACGAGGCGGTGGCCGCCCGGGCCAAGGCCGAGACCGGCGACACGATCGAAGCCCTGTCCAAAGGCCAGCGGATCACTGTGATTGAACAGGCCGTGGCGCCCAATCAACCCACGAGCCCCAACCGTCCGCTGATTGCAGCGGCAGGTGTTGGCGGCGGGGTGGTGCTGGGCGCGGCCCTCGTGCTTCTCGTCGAGATGTTCCGCCCCGGCATCCGCCGGCCTGCGGATCTGACCAGGGGCCTGGGCATTACAACCTTTGCCACGCTGCCTTATCTGCGCACGCGCCGTGAGATTGTCCGGCGTCGCCTGCTTGTCTGGGGCGGGCTGTTGGCGGCGCTGGCGCTCTTTGCCGCCGCACTTTGGGCCATCGATACCTACTATACGCCACTGGACCTTCTGCTGGAGCAAATCCAGCGGCGGCTGCGCTAAGACACGGACGCGAGGACGCGACATGGAAAAGATACAAAAAGCACTCGCCAAGGCCCGGGACAGCCGCGAAGGGGGAACCCCGTCCACACCGCGCGAGCGCACCGCCCCGGCCCCCGCACGCGGCCCGCAGGTTCAGCATGATGGCGACCCCTGGAGCCTGCTGCAAAAATTCCATCCCGATGAGGCGCGGCTGATCCAGTCGCGGATCATGACACTCCATACCGGGCAGGCTGCCACACATTTCGATGTCATGCGCACCAAGACATTGCAGACCATGCGCGCCAACAACTGGCGCCGTCTGGCCATCACATCGCCCTCGCCCTCCGCCGGCAAGAGCACCATTGCGCTGAACCTCGCCTTCTCGATCGCCCGCCAGCCGGACCTGCGCGCCATTCTCGCCGAGCTCGACCTGCGCCGCCCCTCCATTGGCAAGACATTGAACATAACCCCGCCCCACGGCATCGCCGATGTCTTGCGCGGCCGGGTGGACTTTGCCGATCAGGCCTTGTGTCACAATGACAATATGGCCTTCTCCCTGAGCAAGGGCAGCGTCGGCAATACCGCCGAATTGCTCAACAGCGCCGAGATCGTGAATCAGCTGGCGGATATAGAAGCCCGTTTTGCACCCGACGTCATGATCTTCGACATGCCCCCCATGCTGGTCAATGATGACATGATGGCCTTTGCCGGTCAGGTGGATTGCGTCTTGCTTGTGGCGGCCGCAGAAACCACGACTGTAAAAGAGATCGACACCTGTGAACGGGAGCTGGCCAGCCAGACAAATGTCATGGGTGTCGCGCTCAACAAATGCCGCTACATGGGACCGGATTACGGCTACAGCTATTACAGCTGAGATCCAGACGCTCTCCTCTTTGCATCTCCTTCCTCCCGCCCGCGCTGAGCCGCGTTTGGGCAGCACCGTCACCGCGCCGTAACTGGGCTGTCACGGAGACTGGCGCCCGCGTGAGATAGCGCGCCCTCTCCCCTCTGGCCCGCTCTGCGGGGCCTCTTTGCGGCCCTCATCAGGCGGACGCGACACCAAATGGCCCATGATTCCCGACAAGCGGGAATCGGCCATGCTCAAATCAATTTGAGCAAGTTTCCGACGACAATCTCCCCCCTCAGCCCACACTGTTGCAATGGATGGAAACACAGGGTCTTGGATGTCCTGTTTTCGTCTTTTTTCCTTCTCAAACGCGCCTAACCACGGGGCTAGCCAAGAGGGTGTCGATGAAAAAATCGACAGCAGAATCTGCTGTTCTGTTTCACTCTAGGGAGCGCTGCCAGTGTTCACGACCGAACCTCAAAGTAGCTTTGCTGCTCACAGCAATGCGCATGTGATTGTCTCGTCTTCAGAAGAGCTCGAAGAGGCTGTAGAAGCTCTCAGCGGCACGGGAGGCACGATCTATCTCAAAGCCAGTGATGTCCCCTATGACATCGATATTCGCGATCTGGAATCCAGCGCGGGAGAAGCCATCAGGATCACCTCGCATGACCCGGAAAACGAAGCGGTTGTGAGTGGTGTCTATGTCGACAATGCCTCCTATCTGAGCATTGACGGTCTGACGGTGGATGCCAGCGAGGCAGAGGAAGAACGCGCCGATTGGCTGCCTGATATCTTCGTCCGGGATTCCGACAATATCGCACTGACCGACCTGAAGATGGAAGGCACTGCCGAGGGCATGCTCGACAAGACCGGCGACGTTGACAAGGCCGCCAATGCGATCCGGGTCACAGGCTCTGAAGACGTACTGATCAGCGACAACGAGATCTCGCATTACTTCCACGCCGTCTCCATCGCCGGGGTGGAAAACGTGGCTGTGACCGGCAATGACATCTACGCCCTTCAGGGCGACGGGATCCGCGGCGGCGGGGTCAAGGACGTTCTTGTGGGCAACAACCACATCCATGACCTGCTGGGCTCCAGCAACGACATCAATCACCCCGATATGATCCAGTTCTGGACCAAATGGCCCGTGGGTGTAACCAATGAAAACATCACCATCTCGGACAATATCCTCGACACAGGCACAGGCATGGCCGCCCAGGGCATCCTTGTGCAAAACGAGGCCTATTTCTCCAAAGGTGATCCGCTTGAGGGCGTGCTGGCCAAAGGCCTGACGATCACCAACAATATCGTGCATACCGGCGTGCATCATGGCATCGCCGTGGGCTCCTATCAGGATGTGCAGATACACGACAATACAGTGCTGTGGAACGAGGGCTCAGGCCTTGTTCTGAACACGGGCGAAGAGCCTGTCAGCACCGCCCCCTGGATCCTCGTGCGCGGCTCCCCCGACACAGAGATGACAGGCAATGTGGCCTTGTCGATCACGCTCGATGAGACCGACCTGCACGAGGACAACTACGCCCTCGATTACACAAACTCCGCCGCGGCCAATTATGCCTATGACCATGTCATTGGTCTGTCGCCCTTTGGCACCGATGATCTGCGGGATCTGCAGTTCCGTCCCGACAGCGCGCTCAATGGAACCATGGGCTCGAGCTACAGTACGTGGCAGGCCTCCGATGAGCCTGTGGACCCTGTGGTCATCACCTCCAATGTGACAGAAGACCGTGCAGCGCTGGAATTCTCGGCCGAATTCTCTACCGTGGATGGCCAGCTCATCGATACTGATGAGGGTGACTACATCTGGACCTTCGATGACGGTGTTGTTCTCGAAGGGCCCAGCGTCATCCGCGCCTTCGATCAGGAGAACGGGCCTTTCGAGGTGCGCCTCGACATCCAGCTTCCCGATGGGCGGACCGCCAGCGAGGAATATATGTTCGAGGCTGGCACCAACGATCTCTTCATGATGGATTTCGACGATCTGAACGCCACATTCCCCACCCTGTCCACCAATCTCGTCGATCCTCAGGGAACCGCCGATGATGTTGACGGCGTCCTGACCCTGGATGGCACGACCCATTTCCAGATCAGCAATAACGAAGCGGAAATGGGCAACCTGGAAACGCTGAGCGTGAGTGTCGACTTCAAGCCTGACGATTTCAACGAACAGGATGGCTGGCTGCTCTATTGGCCCAATGGCGTGAACATCCGGATCACCGAGGAACAGGGCATCTGGGCCACGATCAAGACCGATCAGGGCACCTATGAGATGCGCAGTGCCGATGGCGCGTTGTCGGAAGGTCAATGGAGCACGATCAACGTCCAGTTTGACGGCCCGGCCAACAAGCTCTCCCTGCGGCTTGACGGGGAATATGTGGATCAGACCGAAGCCTTTGGCACCGTTTTTGCCAATACCCATCCGCTTGTTCTGGGAGAACCCCATCAGGACCGCTCCGCGCTTGGCGAAGTGGATAATCTTGAGCTCTCCAGCCCCCGGTCCGCCATGTATGACGGCACTGAGGACACAGGCGCGCGGACAGATGATGACAGCCCCTTTGATATTGAAAACCCCGACCGGGACTTCGAACCCGATGCTCCCACGGATACCGGGGGCAGCCCGCGCATGGATCCCGATCCGAATGGGGACCCCAGAGACGACGACCGTGAAGATGAAGACCGGGGAGATGAAGATCGGGGAGATGACGACCGGGGCGGCCGATCTGATCGGCCTGCCACGGAGGAAAGAGACGATCCAAGCTCCGTGAACACCCCGGATGATCGCGATACCTCAGAAGATCAGGGCAACGAGGCCAGCGAGGATGACACCGGGGAGGCGCCGGCCTCCCCGCCACAGATCGATGTCAATACGCCCGCCTCCGATCCCGGCCTTATGGCGCCACCGGTTACCACCGAAGTGATCTCGCCCGAGATCCCGGCCGTGGCAGCACCCGGCTTCCGGCCCGCACCGGACCCCAGCGGCTCCGAGCCCCTCGACGCCACCATGCAAGAGGCCAGTGCCGCCAATGGGGCCAGCCCCGCGCAGGCCACTGGGCTGTCGGGCTCACAGGCCACGATCGAAGATCTCTTTGAGATGGATACATGGCAGTTCAACCCGCCGGAGGATCCCCAGCTCACGCAGCCCGATCCAACGATAATGATGACAGCCAGCGGCGTTCCCATCGCCTCTGCATCTTCGCAAGACAGCGCGTTCTTCTTCGACATCCTGAATTCAGATGGCACATCCGATGACATGCGCGACGTTCGCTTTGACGAGGAAAGCCGCGAAGATCAGATGGAAGAATGGCTCGTCCTGTAATCCCCGCTCTGCCCCGCTACGCCCAGGACCCGGGCGCGGCGGGGTCTTTACAAACGGTTGCGCAGAATAAGCTTGAGCTGCACCGCGAGGTTGAAGCGATCCACATCATGCAGCTGGTCGCGCCGCAGGCCGCCCAGAAGGGCCGAGGCCGAGGAAAAGGTCGATTGCGAGGAGTAGATCAGGTGATCACATCCCGCCAGCGCCCACATGTCGATCATGGCGTTCTCCGCCTCAAAGACGGCATCTCCCCCCGCATCACGCAGATGTAGCCGCACCCCGTCTTCGGCCAGATATTTCGGGGCCACATGCACACGCTCAAAGCCCGCCTGAATGCGCTCCTGCACCATGGCGCTATCGGTGGCGAGAAAGATGCTGGCGCCGGGATGGGCTGCCAGCCAGCGCCCCATGGCCTGTTCAATCCGCTCCAGCGGGACCTTCATATCCGTATAGCGGATATGGACCCCGAGGCGGGGTGGCGCCATCTCTTCGAGAAGCCGGGCCACCTCCATGCGCACACGGGCATTGGGGCGGAAATAGCGCTCCAGATATTCGGTGAAGATCTCCCGGTCCGAGCGGCCCGCAAAGCGTGCATCACGGCGCAGCAGCCTGCGCAGACGGGGCATCTTGGGCAGGTAGGACCAAAACACCGCCACGGCTGTCTCCGTCTCCGCACGCTCCAGCGCCACACAGAATTCGCGGTACACCCGGGGATCAGAATGACGGTGTTTCATCGTGGTCTCGATGATGTGGGAGGGATCAGCCTCCATCTGCCCGGCCCAGATGGCCGGCACCACATCGCGCGCGGCATCATAGGCGGCGGGATCTCCCGTCAGGGGGGTGTCAAAGAGCAGGGGATAGGCGTTCTCCCCCAGCGCCGCATAGACCCCATCGCGCCAATCGATCACCGGGGTCCGCCCCGTCAGATCCGCATAGACCAGCCCCGTCACGGCAGAAAGCATACGATTGCCAAAGCCGCCCTTGGCCTTGATCAGCAATACCTTTGAAGGATCTGGGGATGGATGATGCATCTTTCACTCCGGCCCACTGCGGGCGGGCTCTTCATATCGCAGGCCACAGCAGTCGCAAGCCTGCGCAGCACCCCCATGGCCGCCTGCCGGGGTCTGTGCGAGGGCGCAGGAGCCTCTCCGGCTCAGTCCTCTGGCGTGCCTGAAATCTCCAGCACCAGATCACACAGGATATGGTCCCCCCGGGTCTGCGGCGAGATCGGCTCCAGATCATAGATATAGGAGGCCCGTCCGGTCAGCAGGCCCTTGAGGTAATCCCACCTCTTGCGCCAGCGCGGCGCGGTGGAGGAAAACGCCGCCTGCCGGGGCAGACGATACGCCGTGCCGCGGGCACCAAACGCCGCCAGGGCCGTTTCCAGATCAAACTTGGGATCCCAGTTCTCGAAGATGATGATCAGCGATATCTCCTCAGGCAGCGCCTGGGCCAGCTCGGACAACACGCTGCTCTCAAACCCTTCGACATCAATCTTGGCCACCCCCCGCGCGCTTTCGCGCCCGTCGAGCACCTGCGCAAACACATCGGCAAAGACCGGCGCACCTTTCCGGATCTCGACGGTTTCGCGGATATAATTGGCCTCATCAATCTGCTGAAACCCGTCCTTGCGCGCCAACACTTCATGGTCATAGGCATTGTCATCGCTGACCACGAAAGCCCCGCCCCAATTGTGCCGGGGCACCATCAGATCAAGCGTCGCATCCTCCACGCCAATCCCGTAATTGCGCAACGACATCTCCGCCCGGCCAGACGAGACCGCCGCGTTGACCTCAAGGATCTTGAAGGCCAGCGGGTTGGGTTCAAAGGCCACGATCCGATCGAAGGCATCCTTCACGGGACAACAGGTCAGGCCGATATTGCTGCCGATATCGAGCATGAAATCGCGGGCATTCTGCGCACTGGCGGCGCGCAGGAACGCAAGCATATGCGGTTCATGATCGCTGAACAAAATGGGCGAGAGCGAAATAATATCATTGGTGCGCACAAAAAGCTTTAGATCTGTCCTCCGGAGCTTTTTGAAAATCAGCGTTGCAAGCGCCCGGTAGAGGACCTCTCGGGCCGGAAGGACAAATTTGAACTGCATAAATACTCTTTCATGGCTGTCGGGCCATATGATCAAACCCATTGGGAGACATCATGGCACACGATAGCACATGCGCAAGAATTCCCCGGAACGTAACCTTTGCGCTACAGCGCCCAAGGGGTTATGCAGCCCGGCACCTTTTGACATCGATATGCCGTAAAGCAATCGCAACACCAGCGGCGAAATTGCCCGGAGAGCTTGCCAATGACATCCCCGCCCCGCCCCGAAGACAGCCATTTTCTTGTCGTAGGTCTGGCGCGCAATGCAGCACAGAGCCTGACTGCGGATGTGGCCCGTACGGCTGATGTCCTGAAATTTGCGGACCGCATTTCCTGGTTGGTGATCGAATCCGACAGCGAGGACGAGACACTCTCCACGCTGGAAGAGCTCGCCACCCGCTACGAGAATTTTCGCGTCGTCTCTCTGGGAACTCTGCGCGACACGCTGCCCAAACGCACCGAACGGATCGCGCATTGCCGCAATGCCTATCTTGATCTGGTGGCGCAGGACTATGCGGATGTGGATTATGTCATTCTCTCGGATATGGACAATCTCAACCAGAAACTGACCACGCAAGGTGTCCTGTCGTGTTGGGAGCGGGACGATTGGGGCGCGTGCACGGCCAATCAGAGCGGGCGATATTACGATATCTTCGCCCTGCGCCACGACGCCTGGTGCCCCAATGATTGTGCCCAGCAGCAGGCCTTCATGGCGCAGCATGGGGCGGGCTTCATCTGGTCAAGGCTGGCGTCCGTCTATCTCAAGATGCTGCGCATTCCCCAGGACGCCGATTGGATAGAGGTCCGCTCCAGCTTTGGCGGTTTTGCCATCTATCGGCGGGATGCGCTTCTGGCGGGGCGCTATACCGGGACCTATCCCGACGGGCGCGAAATATGCGAACATGTGCCGTTTCACGCCATGTTGCGGGAGGCGGGCTGGAAGCTGTTCATCAATCCCCGCCTGATCAACGCGCATTACACCGACCACATGCCATGGGGCGTGGCCCTGCGGAAATTCCGGCATTACAGACGTCTGTTTCTGGAGCGCGTCGGGCTCAAGGCCCCCAAGACCTAACCCGGCCCACCGCGCAGCGCACAGTCCAGCATCCAGACCATCCGCATGAGCCGCAACCGCGCCAATGTGGCCAGCGCACGGACCTTCTCAAGGCCCGACAGCTCCCCCGCCCGCAGAATGCGTGGGGCATGGGCCAGAATGCTGAGCGGCATGGCCAGCGCCTTGAGAAGCCACTTGGCCGCCCCGCCCCCCTCCTGGCGGTGCAGCAGATACATCTCTGATGTGAGCCTGCGCCATTTACGCGCCAACGCGGCCCAATCCTGACGGGAGGGATGGGACACGGCAAAAGCTGTATCAAAATCCAGTGTGAAGCCTGCGCGCGCGGCCCGCTGGGACCAGTCCTTGTCCTCCGAGACAGCCGGCTGGAAGCCCCCTACCGCATCGAAGACAGCCCGTGACGTGACCAGATTGCCCGCGCCCAGAAAGGCATCACGCGTCAGATAGGCCTGCATCTTGAAGGCAAAGACCGCTTCAAACGCCTCCGCACCGGACATCGGCGGGGGTGTTTCATGAAAGACATCCACGCGGCCCCCAATCACATGGTCCGCCCGCGCAATCGCCAATCCCCGGGAGATCCAATCGGGAGCGGGCACACAATCGGCATCGATAAAGAAGAGCCACTGCCCCACGCTTGCAGCAACGCCGGTATTGCGCGCCGGGCCCGCACCAGAGCGCGGCTCGATCACGATCTGCACCGAAGGATAGGCGCTGCGCACCGGCGCCAGATCAACATCGGAGCCATTATCCGCCACGATCACCTCGCCCTCATCGCCCACCTGCGGCAAGAGCGCCTCCAGGCAGCGCAACAGGCGCGGCACATCATTGAAATGCGGAATGACAACAGAATAGAGAACGGTGTGAGACATGGTGCTCCCATGCCAGAGCCATGCGGCCAGACCAAGACGAAATTGCGGTCTGGCCCGGACGGGCGGCTCCCATGCCCTCTCTCACCGGTATCTTCCCCGTGCATTGCGCGATGCCATCGGATAAGCCAACCGGGCCATAGTATCGCCCCTATTATCCAGTCCAAAGCCACCATGACCCAGACCGCCTCTTCCGATCCGATTCTGTCGATCATCATCATCAGCTACAACACGCGCCAGATGACGCTGGACTGTCTGGCCTCCGTTTACAAAGAGACCACAACCCCCTTTGAGCTGATCGTCGTGGACAATGCCTCCAGCGACGGATCCGCAGAAGCCATTGCCGCGGCCTTCCCGCCGCAGACCCATCCGAACCTGACCCTCCTGGCAGAGACGGAGAACCATGGTTTTGCGCCGGGACATGAGGTGGCCCTGCCCCATGCCAGGGCGCCCTGGCTTTTGCTGCTCAATCCCGACACGCTGGTGCTGGAAGGGGCCATCGACAAACTCATGGCCTTTGCCGCGCGGACCCCTGATGCGGGCATCTGGGGCGGGCGCACGATCTTTGGCGATGGCACGCTCAACCCGGCCTCCTGTTGGGGCCGGATGACCCCATGGTCCACCCTGTCCCGTATTCTGGGCCTGAGCGGTATCTTCCCGCGCTCCGAGATCTTCAATTCCGAAACCTACGGCCGCTGGCCCCGCGATACCGAGCGCGATGTTGATATCGTCTCGGGCTGTTTCTTCCTGATGCGGCGCGCCGATTGGGACGCGCTGGATGGGTTTGACCCGGCCTTTGTGATGTATGGCGAGGAAGCGGACCTGTGTCTGCGGGCAAAGAAACGCGGGTTTCAGCCGCGGGTCTGCCCGGAGGCCACCATCGTGCATTACGGCGGCGCCAGCGAAACCGTGCGCGCCGACAAGGTCGTGCGTTTGATGAAGGCCAAGATAGAGCTGATCAAACGCCACTTCCCGCCGGGGCTCAGGCGCTTTGGCTGCTGGCTGTTCTCGCAATGGCCACGCTCCCGTCACATCGCCACGGGGCTGGCAGCACGCCTCTTGCGCAACCCGCGCCTTGCGGAGAAATCAGCGGTTTGGGGCGAGGCCTGGGCACGTCGGGGAGAATGGCGCGACGGGTTCAGCGGGCCTTGAGCCTCACTGGGCCCTGACGTTCTGCATCAGAACTCAGCACAACACGATCCTTCAAGCGCAAAGAAAAACGGCGGCACCCGGAGGGCGCCGCCGCTTTTTAAAAACTGTCAGATGGCTTACGCGCTCTTGCGACGTGCCACTGCAATGCCACCCAGAGCTGTCAGCAGAAGCAGACCGCCTGCGGGCAGCGGAACCGGGTTCACGGCGCCGATGAAATCAACGATCGCGTCAACCGAGTCGATGCCGTTGCTGTCAAAGCTTACGATCAGGTCATTAACCGACGTCAGGTCCGCACCGCCGAAATCGGCGAAGTTGAATGCGATGTTACCCTGCGACATGACGATCTGGGAAACGGTCACACCGTCCACTGTGATACCAACTTCCATGCCGAGGTCGATTGCAACGACTTCCATCAGGAAGAGGGAGTTTGAACCACTGTCGGTGAAGTCAACGCCGCCCAGGCCGGTGTACTGCAGTTCTGCATTGCCTTGTGTGCCAGCATCGTTGCTGAAGAAGAACTGACCGCCCATCATGGACGATGTCGCACCAGCTGTTGAGAACGGACCGGATACGTTTTCAACTTCGATAGTCCGGGAACCACCAATCGCGTTGGTTGTTGCAACAGTGTCGGACACAGTCGCGCCACCAGCAGCCACAACGGGCGCCTGGTTATCGTTGAAGCTGTCGATCTGAACGGTAGCAGCCTGAGCCGCCGCGCCGAACGTCACAACCGCAGCAGCGGCTACAGAAGAAAGAATTTTGTTCATAGAGAGCCTCACTCGTTAAGGTTTCATTAAACCTAAATGAGGCACACCTGTGGCGCAATGGGTCGATTAAGGAAAAATTGTGCCTGGATTGTCTTTTTTCGGCCAAATGCACACGCATAGGGAGAATCCAAAGACAATTGACTGTTTATTACGCGATTGTTGCTGGAATCGAAACGAAAGAGCCACAATTCACGCCTCGGATTCGGCGAATGTCTTCAGTAGATGAGCTCTGAGTCGCGCCGCGCCATGGGCAGGGGCTGCGCCTTCATTGTGACGTAGACCACGGCGATCATCACTGGCCAGATCATGCATAAAACAAAGGATGCAACATAGGTCAGGGAGAGCGTATGGTGATGCTGGCGATGCTCGGCATGAGTTTGGGCAATCGCAAAAAGCGCGATGGCGAGGTAGAGAAATCCGAGGCACATCCAAAGCAACATAGGGTTGAAATCCATCTCTCTGTTAACGGAACCAAAGTGGCAGAGATTCGTTTATTTGTCCAAGCTTGCGAACCAAAAACGCACCCATAGGTTGTTTTCTGCCGATCCAGATTTTCCGTGCTGCACTATTGTTGTGCAACTTCCGGGAGTATTGTCTTTCTGAATTATGGCCTGACTTGTGGAGATTTAAGACAATTTCAGGGCAACCGCCGTGCCGCGCCGAATCTGCCCCCGCACCGGATCACGGGGCTCCGCCTTGCCGCAGGGGCGGCGAAACACAGCCAAAATCGATTTGTTTTTGCTCCGACGGGTCCGTAGAACAGGCCTTGCCTCGCGGACAGATCAAGGGGCACTGCGGATCCCGCGATCAGAACCATATTTTATACTTATAAACAGAGCCTTGTGACGACACCACAGCCACACCGGCGCGCATGAAAACGTCCTGTCAAAACAGAGGTTTCGCCGTAATCATGCCAAAATCGCCATCTAGGTTTGCCCCGGCAATTCAGCATCAGGAGACTGCCATGTTCCCTCTCATTACCCCCATCATTCTCTGCGGCGGCTCCGGCACACGGCTTTGGCCCCTGTCCCGGCGGAGCTATCCCAAGCAATTCGTGGAGATGATCGGCGAGGGCTCGCTGTTTCAGCAATCCGCGCAACGCTGCCAGGGCGAGATGTTTGCTGCTCCCATTGCCGTGACCCATTCCGATTTCCGCTTCATCGTCACGCAACAGCTCTCCGACATCGGCATTGATCCAGGCGCTGTGCTCATTGAACCTTCGGCGCGCAATACCGCCCCCGCCCTTCTGGCCGCCGCTCTGGTGCAGGCTGAGCGTGATCCCGCTGCCATCATGCTGGCCGCCCCTTCGGACCATCTCGTCACGGATGTGGCCCGCTTCCATGACACGCTGGCGCGCGGCGCCGAGGCCGCAGCCACCGGTGCCATCGTCACGCTGGGCATCACGCCCGACCGCCCCGAGACAGGCTATGGATATCTCGAGCTGGCCGAGGCCGGCACCACGCAAGGCACCCACCCGCTCTCGCGGTTCGTCGAAAAGCCTGATGCAGACCGGGCTGCCGAAATGCTGGCTGCGGGGAATTACCTGTGGAACGCCGGGCTGTTTCTCTATCAGGCCAAAACACTGATCGCGGCCTTTGAGGCCCATGCGCCAGAGACACTGGCCCATGTGCGCCGTGCCGTGGCCGAGGCCCAGCCCGATCTGGGGTTCCTCCGGCTTGCGCCCGATCATTGGGCGGCCTGTGAAGATCTCTCCATCGATTATGCCATCATGGAAAAAGCCGGCAATCTGGCCGTCTCGGTACATGATGGGGATTGGTCCGACCTGGGCGCATGGGAGGCCGTGCGCCAACACAACACCCCCGACAGCAACGGCGTTGCCACAGCAGGCGACGTCACGGCTGAGGATTGTGAAAACACCCTCCTGCGCTCCGAAGCAGACGGCCTGCATCTGGTGGGGCTGGGCCTCAAGGATATCGTCGCCGTTGCCATGCCCGATGCCGTGCTTGTGGCCGACAGATCCCGCGTGGCCGATGTCGGACAGGTGGTCAAACGCCTGCGCGTCGAAGGCGTGCCGCAGGCCGATGAACTGCCCAAGGATCACAGGCCCTGGGGCTATTTCGAAACCCTCATCCTCGGCCCCCGTTTTCAGGTCAAACGCATCGTGGTCACCCCCGGCGCCACACTCAGCCTGCAAAGCCATATGCACCGCTCCGAGCACTGGATCGTGGTCGCGGGCACCGCAAAGGTCACCATCGACGATGAGGTCAAGCTGGTGGCGGAGAACCAATCGGTCTTCATCCCGCTGGGCGCCAAACACCGGATGGAAAACCCCGGCAAAGTGCCCATGGAACTCATCGAGGTCCAGACCGGTGCCTATCTCGGCGAAGATGACATCATCCGCTACGAGGATGCCTATGCCCGGGGTCAGGGCGCGAAGGGCTAGGCCCTTGGCCCCCACCCGCCCATGAGCCCTTGCAAACCCGTGAGCCCTTGCAAGACAGGACGCTGGCATGGATCGATTGATCAACGTATTGGAAATTCTGGCCATTATCGGGGCGGCGCTTTTTACCACCCGGTGGATCATCCCCAGAGGGATCAAGACATGGCAAACGCACCGCCGCAGGCGCCTTGGCAGGGATCGCGAGACCAGCTTTGCCGAGGCGGTCGAATGGACCGAAACCGGGCGCATAAAAGCCCAGCCCCTGGAGCGCGCCATGGCCGATTGCGTGGTGCCCCTCGAAATGCTCTTTGCCGATGACGATCACGGCCTCTACTACCAGCTTGAGATGGGCCAGGTGAGCCGCGCTGAACTGACCACATGGCTGGAGGTCACCCAGACGCTGGAGCTTGAAGAGATAGGCCAGGTTCTGGAAGAAGCCGTGCTGATGCATGACGTGATCTGCCATCCCGATTACGACCCCGAGATCCCCCAGGATGGCGGGCAACTGGGCTGGCTGCTGTGGACGCGGGCCGCGGAATTGCGGGCCAAGGTAGAACAGAGGGAAGATATCTCCCGGCTCCGGGCCGCGTGTGAGGCCTATCTGCGCCGCCATGCGCCGGACTTGCTGCCGCTTCCGGTCTGGTAAGCTCGCGCACCCCCTCCGGCATACCTGACCTTGCCGGGCCACCCCGCCTGCCCCATAACCGCGTAAAGATCCCCGGACCGTCAGGAACAGGACCACAAGGAAAAGGGCAGTCATGCGCGTATTGGTGACAGGCGGAGCAGGCTATATCGGCACCCACACGCTTCTGGAGCTGGTGGCCGCAGGCCATGAGCCCTTTGTCGTGGACAATTTCGAGAATGCCTCGCCCCGCGCGCTGGCGCGGGTGGGCGAGCTGATCCAGCGCCCCATCCCCCATGCCACCTGTGATGTCCGCGATCGCAGCACCCTCACCGAAATCTTTGAGGACATCCGCCCCGAGGCCGTGATCCATTTCGCAGGGCTCAAGGCCGTGGGCGAAAGCGAAGAGCGTCCGCGCGATTACTACGATGTGAATGTGGCAGGCACCCTGACGCTGCTGGCGGCCATGGAAGCGGTAGATTGCGCGCGCATTGTCTTTTCCTCCTCCGCCACCGTCTACGGCGCGCCTGATTACCTGCCCTATGACGAGGCCCACCCCACGCGGCCGCTCTCGGTCTATGCCAAGACCAAGCTCATGGCCGAGGACATCCTGCGCGACTGGCACAGCGCCCATCCCCAAAGTGCGGTCCTGCTCCTGCGCTATTTCAATCCCGTGGGCGCCCATATCTCGGGCCGGATCGGGGAAGACCCGCAGGGCTGGCCCAACAACCTGATGCCCTTCATCACGCAAGTGGCCGTGGGTCGGCGCGACAAGCTCATGGTCTTTGGCGATGATTACGACACGCCCGATGGCACCGGCGTGCGCGACTATATCCATGTGGTCGATCTCGCGCGCGCCCATGTGGCCGCACTCACCCATGCGGAGAAAACCCCGGGCGCAGAAGTGATCAACATCGGCACAGGGCAGGGCTATTCCGTGCTGGAGATGATCCGCGCCTTTGAAGCCGCCACGGGCCTCGAGATCCCCCATGAGATCGCGCCGCGCCGCGAAGGGGACATCGCCGCAATGCAGGCGGATGTCCGACGCGCCGAGACACTGCTGGGCTGGCGTGCGCGCCATGGTCTGGCCGAGATGATGGCCAGCGCATGGGGTTGGCAGAGCGCCAATCCGCAGGGATATACAACAGACAACTAGTGGCGGCGCAGGAGGGCTTACCGGCCAACCCTGTGGCGCAGGGAATGGCGCACGTAGCGCCCCAACGCCCCGAGTGTGACTCCGAGCCCCAGGCCTTCTTCCCGCAGCCAGACCCGCAGGATATCGCGGACCGCCTTGAGCTTGTTCGATGACAGGCTGCCCGACGCCACACGGTATTCTGCCAGCACCTCATCAAGCCCATGGGCCACAGCCCCGCCCCGCATGAGCCGCAGCCAGAGCGCGTAATCATGCTGCAAAGGCAGATCCGGCATGGGCTGATCTCCGAAATGCGCGCGGTCATAGATCACCGTGAGACAGCCCAGAGGATTGGGGCCCAGCATATCCGCATATCGTAATTCGGGCCGCGCCCGCACTTCCGAGAGTACCTCCCCCTGCGGCGTGACCCGCGCGTAAGACGTATGGCTCAGCACCGCGCTCCGCTCCGCCATAAAGGTCATCTGCCGGGCGAGCTTCTCGGGGTGCCAGCGATCATCGGCATCGAGAAAGGCAATGTAGCGCCCCCGCGCGACGGCCAGCCCGGCATTGCGCGCACCCGCAGCGCCCAGCCCCGATCCCAGCCCAGCTCCCGGCCCAACGCCTGTCTGCACAAGGTGGATGCGCGGCTCCTGCGCGGCCAGCGCCTCGGCGCGCGCCACCGTCTCGAACGCAGCGCCATCATTGATCAGGATCAGCTCCCAATCCCCCCGGCTCTGCGCCCGCACGGAGGCCACACTGCCCGCGAGCGTCGGACAGGCGCCATGAAACGGCATCAGAACAGAGATCAGCGGATCGGCCATGGCCCTCCCTACCCCGGGCATCACCCGCGCGCCAACAGGCAGGGGCGCGGTGCATCGGATTTCAGTCTAATCTGAAAGACCCTCCCCCCTTTCGCCACAATGCTGCAACGCTGCGCGCCTGCCTCTTGGCCGATGATTCATCCGACGGGTTTTAGGGCCCAATGGATTTTGGGACCCAATGGGTTTTGGGGCAAGGACATGGACCTGCGATCAACCGGCGTGCTCCTGAGTGGGGCTGAGATGCTCGACAGCGGTATCCGCCAGACGCGCTTCATAGACACCGACGAGGGCAGTTTCCTCGTGGCGACGACCGGGCGCGGCGGCGGGCTGATCAGCTATGAGCACAGGCCAGACGGCACTTGGGTGCTGCGCGATGAGGCCTATTTCTCCGGCGCCCTCCTCGACAGCCCGCTTGAAACCCTCGCCCTGACCACCGGTCCGGACGGCCCCCTGGCGCTCGTGGGGGGCGATGCGGAAGGGTTATGGTGTTTTGCGCTCAACCCCGATGGCAGTTTTGGACCACAAGACAGGCTCAGTGCCGCAGAGGCCGCCCCATTGGTGGCAGACGCAGCCGCAGGGATGTCCGGCGATGACGCCACAGCCAGCCTTGCCTTGCAGGCCCAGATCGAAGGCCTGCCCCTGCCTGAGGGGATCGCGCTCTCGGCGGCCCCGCAATTTGTCCGCGCCACCGTCGCGGAGCGCAGTTTTCTTCTGGCCACAGACAGCGCCAGCCAGGCCCTCTTTGTCTATGATCTGCAAGACAACGGCCCCTCCCCGGGCCCCGGCGCCTTGCGCGACCGCTTTGGCGCGGCCGAGGGTCTGGGCGTGGCCAATCCCACGGCTCTCGCCAGCGTGGAGATCGAGGGCACCACATTCGTGCTCATGGCCGCGGCGGGCAGCGCCTCGCTCTCGGTCCTGCGTCTGAGCGGCTCGGGCCAGCTCACCCTGACAGATCATGTGATCGACACGCTCGAGACCCGCTTCGCCGCAGCCCAGACACTCGAGGTATTCCAGCAGGGCGGGCAAACCTTCGTGCTCTCAGGCGGGGGAGATCACGGGCTCACGCTGTTCTCGCTCCTGCCCAATGGCCGCCTGATCACCCGCGAGAGCCTGGCGGATACCGAGGCCACCAGCCTGCACAATGTCACCGATGTCACCGCGCAGGTTGTGGACGACCAGCTTGTGATTGCCGCCACATCCCAAAGGGATGCGGGGATCAGCCTTTTGGAGCTGGATATTGGATCGCTTCGCGAGAGCTGGCGCAATGAAAGCGGCGAGACCAGAAACAAGGCCACAGGCAGCGGCGATGACATTCTGATTGCAGGTGCTCAGGGGGATACCATTCGCGGCGGCGCAGGCGATGACATCCTCGTAGCCGGGCCCGGCCGCACCATCATGCAAGGTGGCGCGGGGCGCGATACTTTCGTGCTCACAGACCAGAGCACCAATGGCCGGATCACCGATTTTGAAGCTGGCGTGGACCGGATCGATCTGTCCTTCTGGCCCATGCTCCGCGCGCCGCAATCCCTGGACGTCACCGAGACATCCACCGGCGCGCGCCTGAGCTATCGCGGCTATGAGCTCAGCATACAGGCCGAAGATCGCCAGACGCTCACATTGCTCGATCTCTTCGGCCCGCGCTTTGACTGGGCCGACAGGCTCCCCCTGCCTGATCCGCCCCCGGCAACTGCCCCTCTCGCAGGAGAGACCCTGCGCGCGCCCGATACTGGCGCGGCACTCTCGGGCGGGGCGGGCAATGACAAACTCTACGGGGCCGACGGGTTCGATACACTCTCGGGCGGCGCGGGTGATGATCTGCTGGTGGGCAAGGACGGGGCCGACCGTCTCAGCGCGGGCAGTGGCGATGACACGCTCTATGGCAATGACGGCGCGGACAACTTGCAGGCCGAGGCCGGGCGCAATCTGCTCTCGGGCGGCAACGGCAATGACACGCTGAGCGGCGGGAGCGATGACGACACGCTGCGCGGCGGCACGGGCAATGACATCGTGATGGCGGGCGCAGGCGATGACAGCCTGCGGGGCGACAGCGGAAATGACAGCCTTTACGGCAATGACGGCGACGATCTGTTGCGCGGCTCGGGCGGGCGCAACCTGCTCTCGGGCGGCAATGGCGATGACAAGCTCTATGGCGCGGAGCGCGATGACACGCTGGAGGGCGGCGGCGGCAATGACCTGCTCTTTGGCGGTGATGGCGATGACAGCCTGACGGGCGGCGCGGGCTCTGACACGCTGTACGGCAAGGATGGCGAGGACGTGCTGCGCGCCACATCGGGCCCCGGCTTTCTCTCGGGCGGCGATGATGACGACCGCATCTTTGGCGGCGATCAGGACGACACGATCCAGGGCGGGCGCGGCGATGATCTGCTGGTGGGCGGCGCAGGCGACGACAGCCTGCGCGCCGACAGCGGCCGCGACACACTCTTTGGCAATGACGGCGATGATCTGATGCGCGCCACCTCCGGGGCCAGCCAGATGTCCGGCGGGCGCGGCGATGACAAGCTCATTGGCGCCGATCAGGCGGACCTGCTCTCGGGCGGCAACGGCGCGGATCTTGTGGTGGGCGGGTCAGGCCATGACCGGGTGTCAGGCGACAAGGGCGATGACACGCTGTACGGCAACAAGGGCAATGACACGATTGAAGGCGGCGACGGCGATGATTGGGCCTCGGGCGGGACAGGCAATGATCGCCTCTTTGGCCGCGAGGGCAATGATACGATGCGCGGCTCGGACGGGGCGGATGTCTTCTTTGGGGGTGCAGCGCGCGATGTGCTGGCAGGCAATGGCGGCAATGACACGATCGAGGGAGGCTCGGACAATGACCGCCTCTTTGGCGGTTCGGGCAATGACCGGCTGATCGGGGGCACGGGCGCAGATGTGCTGGGGGGCGGCTCTGGCGCCGATGTCTTCGTCTTCAATTTTGTCAACGAAAGCCGCCAGGGCGCGGGCACGCGCGACCGGATCGAGGATTTCACCTCAGGGGTTGATCAGATCGACCTCTCCGCTCTGGCCTCAGGGCTCGAGTTCGTGACGAGCTATACCGGCGCGGGCCGGGAGGTCCGCTACAATGAGGCCATCGGGCGGCTGTACGTTGATATCGATGGCGACGGCAGCTCGGATTTTGCCGTCGATCTGCGCGGTGCCCCCTCACTGGATGCAGATGATCTCATCCTGTGACGTCTCTGGGAGAAGATACTCAGGTCTTCACGAAGCGATACTTGCCGCCCAGCACCTCCGGGGTAAGCCCGGTCTTGTCACAGAATTTCTCCATGCCCGCGCGCACCTGTTTGTGCTTGAAATCATCGCCCACCAGATGCCCGCCCGGACGCACCAGCGGCCAGTAGAACATCAGATCGCGGAACACCGGCTCCTTGTCGGCGGCGGCATCCATATAGATCAGATCCGCCTGTACCTTGTGATAGCGCAGGATCTTGGCGGCATTCTCCGAGGTCTGGGCCAGCGGCGTGATCATGTCCTGGGCCCCCGCATCCACCACATTGCGCATGAAGGTGTAATAGATCATCGGATAGCCGTTCACGAGGCGCATGGAGTTGAACTGCGCCGCGTGATCGCCCTTGCCTGAGTGGATGAAGATGCTGGGCGGGCCCAGCCATGTATCGACACAGACGATCTCCGTCTCCAGCCCTTCCGCACGGCAGATCTCCGCCATGCGCAGCGCCGAGGCGCCTTTCCACGTGCCCACTTCGATGATGCATCTGGGCTGCAGCGCCTTGATGCTGTCCTCGAACACCCCGTGTTCATGCCCCCAGCCCTGCACATCGGGCTCTGCCCAGGCAGGATCGAAATTCTCGTAAGGATCAAAACCAAAGAGCGTATCGCGGACAGGAGGCATCGGATCAGGCCTTTTCATGCAATGCAGATGCGCAAGCCCTACTGGAGCGGAGCGGCCCTTTCAAGCGACCGGCCCCTCACTGCATCAGCGCCTCATGGCGGGCAATGGCGGTGCGGATATCCTCGTAATACTCGATCTCGCCCTCATGCAGCACCAGACCGCTGTCGCAGAAATTGCGCATCTCCTTCATCGAGTGGCTCACCATGATGGCCCCTGCCATGACCATGCGCGCCTGAAAGACCGCGCGACTCTTGCGCTTGAAACGCGCATCGCCCACTGCGGTGACCTCATCGATGAGATAGGTGTCGAAGGGGATGCCCATGGCAATGCCAAAGGCCAGCCGCGAGCGCATGCCCGAGGAATAGGATCGGATGGGCATATGGAAATGCCGCCCGATCTCGGCGAAATCCTCCACAAAGGCCACCAGCGCATCACTGTCCACACCGTAGACCCGCGCCAGAAAGCGGGTGTTCTGCAGCCCCGTCAGATCGCGGTGAAAGGAGTTCGTCCCGCCCACGGGCCAGGACATGCGCCCCTCGATCCGCACCCGGCCTGATGAGGGCTGCATCGTGCCTGCAATCATCTGCAACAGGGTCGATTTGCCCGCGCCATTGCGGCCCAATAGGCCAAAGGCCCGCCCCGGCGGCAACGAGAGCGAGAGCGGCTTGATCACTGGGCGATATTCCCCCCGCACCCAGAACCCTTTGGAGAGGTTCTCGAAATGGATCATCGCCCGCTCCTGCCCCGCCCTAGCCGCGATCGCGCAGGGAGTAATAGACCAGCGCACCAATGGCCCATGCGGTGAGCGAGAAGAACAGCGTGAGCCCCAGGATCAGGAAGCGGCGGGGATATTCCGCGCGCTCGGCCAATGTGGGGCGAATGTAGGTTGCGAGATAGAGGCTCTGGCGCTCGGCATTGGACCGCGCGGCGTCCATCGCGGTGAGGGCGGCCCGGTAGGTTTGCTCGGCAAATTCGCGCTCCACCTGCAGCCCCTCATATTGCGCCAGAAGGGCCGGGTAATCGGTATTGTCGACCGTGACATTCTGGGCGGCAAAGCTCAGCCGCTCCTCGGAGATGCGCTCCTCGATCACCTCGACCCGGCGCGCCAGCTGGCGCACACGCGGGTCACTGGCCTCCGTGGTCTGGGTCAGAAGGTCCAGATCGACCACCGCCTCGGCCAATTGCTGCTGGAGATTGTTGAGCACCCCCATGCGCCCCTGAATATCAGCCAGCGGATCGAGGATCTGGGTCCGGGCGCGAAACGAGGTCAGCCGTTCGCGCGCCGTGATCAGACGCTCCTGGGCCTGATCCAGCTCGATCTGGGCATTGGCCATACTGTCGCGCCGGGCCGCTTCGTTCAGCGTGTTGATCATCGCTTCGCTCTCGGCCACCACAAGACCGGCAATCTGCTGGGCCGAGGCGGGATCGCGCGCACGCACCTCCACCATCAAAAGCCCCGAATTCTTGTCATAGGTGATGCGCACCATGCGCTTCCAGAACCGCAGCAAATCCTCGATCGTCGCATCCTCGGCCAGTGAAAAGACCGGATCTGCCTCATCCGGCACACGGTAATGGGCAAAGAGATCAAAGCGCGCATTGATGCGCTGCACGATCTCCTGGCTCTGGATGAACTCGAAAAGCACGTCGGCATTGCCCCCTGCCCCACTGCCCCCGCCCACAATCTGGCTGAGACCGCCCAGAAGCTCAGTGGCCGAACTTGTCTCGTCAGAGCGCACCGTGAAGGCCGTGGTGGAGGCATATTGATCCTGCGCCACGGCAAACAGGTAATAGCCCGCCAGCAGCACCGGCAGGACAACGCCCAGAAGCGCCCCCAGGATCAACCCCCGGTGGCGGCGCCTGGATTTGGCGGGCGGGGCGACGGGCGGCACTTTGGAGACCGCCTCGAGCAATTCCTGATGGGCCTGCTCTTCGCGGGCGGCTTCCGCCTCGGCCCGGCGCAGGGCGCGGCTTTTCTGCTTCTTGCGAATGAAGCGCGTGTTCCATTTCTCGATATAGGCCGCGCGCGCGGCCTCGCTGGCAAAACTCTTGCGCGCCAGAGCGGCCTCCCGCTTGGCGATGACATGGGGCTGCTCAAGCCCATAGGGATCGTCCTGCGCCTTGCCTTTGGGAGTGTCCTGCGTCACAGTTTTTCTGCTTTTGCCACGAATACCAATGACATAGACTTTACAAAGCGCCCCGACCGATGGCCAGCACAAAGGAGGGCCCCGACATCGCACGCACCAGCCCGGCCATTGATGCGCCTTTTGCGGCCCGCAAACGCCGGCCCCTGATCGAAAGCCTGCGCGCGATCACGGCGCTCATCCTGCGCGAGATGTCGACGCGCTACGGGCGCACGCCGGGGGGCTATGTCTGGGCGCTTCTGGAGCCTATCGGCATGATCATCATCCTGGGCTTTGCCTGGTCGCTTGTGGCCAAGACACCCACGCTGGGCACCTCGTTCTTCCTCTTCAAGGCCACCGGTTTCATGGTGTTGCAGATGGTGCTCATCCC
>NZ_JBNAGA010000006.1:0-85564 GCF_049800955.1 Primorskyibacter sp. S187A
CGAGACATTGCGGTCTTATCGCGGCCACCTGGCGATTGTGACCCAGACGATCCCGGCGCTCGATGAAATCTACGGCGAGAACACCCGTCGCGCGTTGCAGGGAAATGCCGGGATCAAACTCTATCTCACACCGTCCGATGAAAAGACCGTCGAGGAGTTGAGTGGCGCGGTCGGCATGACCACCAAACGCGTGGTCACTCGCTCACGCTCCATCGGTCGCAATCCGTTCGAAGGGCGCAGCATGTCCGAGCGCACGGAAGAGACATCGCTTCTGCCGAAGGACGAAGCCCGGCGCATGTCGCTTGATGACATCGTCATGGTCGTGGACGCCCAGATGCCGGTGCGGGCAAAGCGCATTCGGTATTTCGACGACCCATTCTTCAAGAGCATTCATAAGGCACAGTCGGGCGAGTTCCCGTTTCCGGAAGTGGTTCCTGCAGAAGAACCGCGGGTCCAGGCAACTGAGGCGGGGCAGGAGGATCGGGCGGCGACCCGCGTGGAAAAAGATGAGACCATGGCACAAGGCGTGAAGACGCGGTCTTCCCGCAAAGCACCGTCAAAGATGGTTGAAACAAGTATTGCTGCCGCACAAACCACGGCGTCCACGGGCACCACGCTTGCCACCAGTCGGCGCAAGAAGAGTTCGAAGGCGCTTCGGGAAGTTGGTTTGACCACAGATCAGGCTGAGCCAGACCTTCCCGTACAGCAGAGTTTCAAGCTGACGGACATGATCGCCGGCGACGAAGCAGACGCCAAAGCTGCCGTCCAATCGACGATCTCTGCGCTTGCGAAAATTGGCGCGGAGGACTCGGCGGGGCAGGGTGGGGGCGCCGCGCCAGGCAAAGAGATTGTCGCTGAGGCCAATGCAAAGACCGATTCAGAGGGTGATGGAAATACTTCTACCCTGAGCGAGGACATCGAGGATGGCGACAGCAGCGAAATCGCGAAGCATCGTGTGCGGGATGGTGAAGATATCGAGGCTGAGTTCAGAGAACAGGCGCTCACACACAAGGTCTAGGTGCGTGGCCACCGAGTATCAAAGCGGACCTTTGGAGATCCTTGTACGAAGGTCAGCATCGCGGACAATCCGGACTTGTGCAGTCGCGGCTATTGCTGACGCAGCGTTTGTTAGCGCTTGCAGCAGGCGATGCGCCGCGTTGCAAGGCTTATCTTCAATCCGGTCATTCGAATGCGCTCGGCAAAACAACGAAATCATAGCTTCGCTGCGGTGGTCCCAGGCAACTTGGTCACCGGTAAAACGGCCATCCGTCAAGGCCTTGGGAATAACTCTCATTCGGCCGGAAGACTTGGAACGTGTTTTCGACTGGCTTAACCTGGACGCATGGGTCAGGTTACGTCTCTTTTTGCTCGGAAAGTTGTGGGTGTCGCAGGCGATGCTGTGGATGCGCGGGCGGTGCTTGCGTCCGTGGGATTGGATATCGATGGACCCGTCGACCCCAAGCACATGATCGATGACGACCGCTACTACGGCATGATCGAGACGATGGCCGGGCAGATGGACATAACCGCTTTGCCCTTGAGGGTGGGCGAGGCCATGCGCACCGACGAATATGGCGCGCTTGGCCTTGCGTGGAAAGCCGCGCCCAATTTGCTTGGCTCTTTCTCTCGTGTGGCGAGGTACTGGCGTCTGTGGACAAGTGTCACGCAGTACGAATTGCAAAAGACAGATCGGGGAATGTTGTTCGTGCAGCACCGGAAAGGTTTCCGCCGGCTCGGTCTGCGCATCTCGGTTGAGGCGACGATGGCAAGCGGCGTTTCGCTCGGCAGGCAGGTGTCGTCGCGCCCATTTTCACCGATCGAAGTCTATTTCAAGCACGCTGCTCCCAAGACACTCGAGCATCACGAAGCGTATTTTGGCTGTCCGGTCCATTTCGCTGCAGACAGGGACGCGATGCTTTTGTCCCATCACTCTCTGTCCCAACCCAATATTCTTGGGGATGAGGGCATCACGTCTTTTCTTGTGTCCCACCTCGAACAGGAAATTCAACAGATCGACGATACACCCGATCTTCCCGCGCAAACCAAAGGCGAGATTGCCCGCGCCCTCAGTGAAGGCCTGCCCAAGATGGCAGATATCGCCCGCAAGCTGGGGTTGAGCGCCCGGTCCTTTCACCGGCGCCTTGCTGAACACGGGCTCAGCTTTCAGACCCTGACCGAAGAGACGCGCCGCGAGATCGCCACAGCCATGCTGCAAGATGAACGCTATGCGCTATCCGAGATAGCGTTCCTCACAGGATACTCCGAGCAAAGCGCCTTCAACCGCGCGTTCAAGCGCTGGATGGGGATGACACCGGCGGCCTATCGGAAGTCTCTGGGGTAAAGGCCCCGCGCTATGCGGCATTGGCCGCAGATGTCAAAACCCTGGCAATCGCGGTCAATACCGACCCGCAACACTGCAATTAATCCTCCTCTTGCACAAACCAGAGGAGACTTTCCATGAAACATGCCGCTTCCATTTCCGCCATCGCCTGCCTTGCAATACTTGGCACGTTCGGCACCGCATCTGCCGGTGAAGGCCACGGGCATAACCCGGCCAACACGATCAGCATTGAAACCGATCACCCCGACAGCTTCCGCCACTTCGCGCCCGAGCTGCCGCAAATGCGCGCCCGCGCAGCGCAGATCAACACCGAGTTCGGCCTGCATGTCAGCGAAATCGAACCGGGCCTCTTCTTTGTCACCGACCTGATCTATCAGTCCGCTTTCCTTGTCACCGATGAGGGCGTCGTGGTCTTCGACGCGCCCCCCAGCTTTGGCGAGCGCCTGCGCGCGGCCATCGAGATGTCCGCCCCCGGCGTTCCGATCACCCATTTCGTGCTCAGCCACAAGCACGCCGATCACAATGGCGGCGGCTATACCTTCGCGGATATTGAGGGGCTGACGGTCATCGGGGCCGAAGCCTTCGCCGACAGCCTCGCCAAGTCCCCGCTGCGCGGTGTTCTGACGCCAACCGAAACCTTCGCAGAGCAGCTTTCGATGAATGTGGGCGGCGTTCCAATCGAACTGCAGACCGCGAACTTTCACGCCAACGACGTGGATGTGATCATCCACCTGCCGGACCAGCAGTTTCTGATGGCCGTCGATACAATCACCCCCGGCGAAGCGCCGTTCATGAATTTCGGCGGCACCGCCGACCTCGAAGGCTATATGGCCAGCTTCGACACGTTCCTGTCCTATGACTTTGAGCACTTCCTGTCCGGCCATGTCTCGGTGCTGGGCAACCGGCAGGACGTCGAGACCGCGCGCGACTACGCCCATGATGTGCGCGACACCGTGCTGGGGATGTGGCCGGACTTTATGGGCCGCTTCATGGCGAATATGGAGCTGACCGAGTTCCAGCACGGCAACCTGGCCTATCGCATCACGATGGAGCAGGTCCGCGACGACTGCGCCGCGCAGGTGATTGACCGCTGGGAAGGCACGCTCTCGGTCGTTGATCTTTGGGCAGACAGCCACTGCGAGACGGTGGTGATGCACGCGATCATGCACTGAACACAGCCTGCGGTCGGGCCAAATTGGCTGGACCGCAGACCGCGTGGCAGGAGGTCTCGCACGCCCGCCGCTATTCCCCAATCAGGAGGACCAACAATGTCGACGTTTTTCTTCTTTCTCTTCCAATTCGCAATCCTTGCCTATGCCCTCGTGGGCGGCGTGTTTCTGGCCTTTTCCGACTTCATCATGCGCTCGCTTGCCCTGACCGGTGGTCATGGTGGCGTCGAGGCGATGCAGGTCATCAACCGCGAGGTTTTTCGCTGGATTTTCATGGCGCTGTTTCTGGGCATGGCAGCGGTGTCGCTGGCCATCGCAGCCTATGGGGCCTTTGGCCTCAGCGGCCCTTTGGGAACACTGATCATGCTGGCCGGGCTGGTCTATCTGATCGGCTGTTTCGGCGTCACTGTCTTCTTCAACGTGCCCATGAACGAAGCGCTTGCCGGGATGGAGACGTCATCTGGCACAACACGCGACTATTGGATGCAGATCTATGTGCCCCGCTGGACCTTCTGGAACTCGGTACGGACGCTGGCCTGCGCCATTTCCGCTGCGCTGCTTCTCTTCGGGTTGCTCTGGATGACCCAGAACCAAGCACAGACCGCGTGATACGCGGCCACAAAGGGTCGGCGCGTTCGTGTCACGGGCCGACCCAAAGGCGATTTGCGGCCCGGCCAACCTAGGGAGACCAAGGCCATGACGATCCTCGAAAAAGTAAACATCCTCATCCTGCTGGTCACGATCTCCTACATCATGGCGCTCAGCAGCCTTCTTTCCACGATTGATGACATCCCGACGCAAGTCGCGTGGCTGATCACGTTTCTTACAAGTGTGGGGCTGTTCCGATTGCTGATCATATTGGTCTACTGGCTGATCAACCGTTCCGACATGCTGCTGTCGCTCTACCATCGGGAAAAGTTCATCAAAGGCCTGTGGACCTATCGCTACGAAGCCAATGGCAAATGCCACTCCGGTATTTGGCGCATTTCGCAGGGTGTCGCGTCATTATCGATCACGGGATACGGTGTCGATGAGGATGGCAAGATGGACTCGCATTTTCGCAGCATCAGCCAGCCTTTCGAACACCAAGGCGTCGACGAGATCATGTTTGCTCGCACAGACATCAAGAGCGGGGACGAGCACTATTCGAAATCCACGCTCTACATCGATCCGCGCAGCCGCCGATCCTGGCGCTCAGGCCCATTGGATATCAGGGCCCAGTCCGTTCTTTACGGCTATGACGAAGACGGCGTGCGACATGCAGAGCTGATCTTGCAACGGGCCGACAATGGCCTGTGCGAACGGGAAATCATAGAGAGGCTGACGACCAACGAGCCAAAGGCACCGTCAAACTTGGCATCGGTCCCGCTGTCTGCTGGCCAGAAAGGTGGCCGTCGCAAAGAGGAAAGTCACTGACATGGTCTATCTGCTCTGCATCATCTTACTCGGCGTTGTTGGCTTTCAAATCGCGCTGATCTTGGGGGCCCCTTTTGGCCGGCTGACCCAAGGCGGTCAAATCGAAGGCGCACTCCCACCAAAAAGTCGGGTCATTGCAGCGCTTTCCATTGTCGTACTGGCGGCAATCGCGCTGTCGATGCTTTCCGCCGATGGTCAATGGCCAAATTGGCCGCGCTGGACGGCTTGGCTGGGCGCAGCGGTTCTCGCTGTTTCAACATTGCTGAATTGGGTTACGCCATCACAAGCAGAGCGCAAGCTTTGGGGGCCAGTCATGGCTGTAACGCTGATATTGGCAGTAATGGTCCTGGTTTGACTATGCGCCGCCAGAGCAAACAGTGCGTTTCTGGCATTACTTATCGCGGTCTAAGCCGGGGTTGTTTTTGGCCCATAGCAGCGGATCCCTGCCGTGAGACCTCCCCCCAACCGACACCTCGGTGGCCGCGGCCAGTTGGGCGTTCGTCAAGAATGACTTTCCGACGCTTTCCGGACCCAAAGTCAAACCAAAGCCAAAAGATCGTGTGCCTTCTGTAGGGGATGAGACCAGTTCATTTTCGTCGCCCCCCAGAGGTTTGCGGCGACCCCGTTGTTGGACAGAATTCCAAAGGCAGTTTGCCTTTCGGCAGAGATATACAGGGCGGAAGAAGACCCTTCAGTTCCACCATTGTGGAAGAGGTAACCTGGCATCTGCTGGTCCATCGTTACCAGAAGCCAGCCGGAACACTGTGCTGTTGGCACCTGGGCTCCTCTTCGACCCAAGCCTAGGATTGGAATGCTCGACCGGGCAATTGCACGCTCAAGCACGGTCTGCGGTGCACTCAGCGCGCGAATGACGGCCTTTGCAAAAGAAGCAAGGTCTTGCGCTGAGGAACGCAGGCATCCGGCCGCGGCGAGGCTTTGAAAGATCCAGGGCGGAACGGCTTTGCCGCTGGTCGCCCTTGGTTGGGCGAAGCGCGCGTTCTGGGCTTTGCTCAACCGATCGGTCGTATCCTTCAGCCCAAGCGGGCCCGTCACTTTGGACGAAAGGAGGTCGGAAAATGACGTATCTTCCATTATGGCCATTGCCTCCCCCAGCAGGCCGACCCCGAGGTTTGAATAGTGGTGGCGGTGCACCTTTGGGGCCGATCTATTGCTGCGTTGCTGAAACCACGCGAGCAAATCCTCGCGCGAGAAGTCCGCGTAGGGGCCGTTAGGTGTCTTTCGGAACACGGCCTTCCAAAGCTGCATATAGTAGTTCGGCAGTCCGCTGGTGTGCGCAGTCAAACGCTCTGGTGTGATCCAGTCAGGCACGTCCGTCAGTACGTCTGACATCTCGCGCACTGGTGCCTTTGGGTCGATCTTACCTTCTTCGATGAGCCGACAGAGAAGAATCGCTGTGAATACCTTGGTGATCGACGCAATCTCGAATATCCAATCCTCATGCGGCGCTTCTGAGATCTGCGTACCGGATTGGAAATAGGTCACTTCGCCATCCTGAAGCCAGAATGCGACAACAGAATGGTGCGGGCTCTCATACGGTCGCATCATGTACCGGATCAGTTTGGTATGTGGGTTCCCATCTGCCATCACTTTTTATTCCCGGCATTCAGGAATGCGCGAATGTTGCTGAGAGACTCCGTAGGATTGTCCCAGATCACATCGTGGCCAGCGGCGGCGATGACGCTGAGGTCTGCGTTGCCAAAGACCCCCAAATGCTGTTCTTGAAGCGCAGCACCTGTCCAACTGTTACATGCACCCGCCATCAAAAGAACGGGACCGACAAAGGCCTTGGCTTTAGAGGTTAGGCGTTCAAAATCGGCCATCGATGCGACGCCCCATGTGTTACTGGCTAATGCGCCAAAGCGCCGGCTGGGTGCGGTATATCCTTCACCGCAGTGATAGGGATTGTCCGGATGGTTCGTGAAAACACCCACCATATGCCCGATCAGAAAGTCATCTTGTGCATCCTCGTCCGGCCCTTCGACATGCTGGGCACGAAACCCTGTCAAAAGTGCCTCGCGCCAATAGGTGACGCCGGATAGATATCGCTGGCTTTCCGCCTCCCATGCCGCGCGGCCTGCCGTATCGAGATAGCCGGGTTCAATGAGAACCGCGGCGTGCGCACCATCAGGGTTCTGGCCAAGAAAGGCGGTCGCAAGCATTGCCCCCCATGAATGACCAATCAGGATCGGGGGCGCGTCAGGTGACACGGCCTCGATGATCGCGGCTAGCTCCGCAAGATAACCGTCAAGTGTAAGCATCTCCGCAAGAACCCGTTCGGACAAGCCCGCGCCGCGTTGATCATAGAAGACGACCGTGAATTCATCCGAGAGACCCGCCAATGCCTCCAACGAACGAAAATCGCCACCCGGACCACCATGCAGAACAATGATCACTGGCGCATCTGCCGGCCCCTCATGAACCCGCATGTGCAAGTGAACACCGGCAATGGTCTCTGAAGGCAGTGTCGGGTCATCGATGACAAGACTGGCCACCGGATAGTCCCCGCGCGTCCCGAGAAACAGGGAAAGAAAGGTGCCGAGCAGACCAACGCAAATCACCGCTGTCCATTTGAGCACCCGCTTCATCGCGCGCCCCCATACTTTGCGACCTGCGCCAGTGCTTTCAGCATGAAACCGATCGGACGCCGCGGCGCATCGGTTTGGTTGAAGCTGCCGAGGATGTAGGTGTCGCGATCCGGTGCATAGTAAGCAAAGCTCCCACTCGCCCCGGAATGGCCGATCAACTCCGGCGTCGCGCGGAAAAGCGTCATCCAAAGCGGTAGCTTAATCCGCATCAGGCCGTAGCCATATTGCAGCGGAAAGAAGAGGCGGTTCCATTGCCGCATCTGGGCGGCGTTTTCGGGGTTGAACAGCCGCCTTTCCATGAAGGAACGCAGAAAGATCAGCAACTCGTCAAGCGTCGAGATGATGCCGCCATCGGCCTTCATGCTTGCCAGTATCAGGGAAACATCCAGCCGCTGGTCCTTGTGGTAGACCGGCATGCCCAAGTCTGTCCCCTGCAACACACCGGTTTGTGTGAGCCCCAGCGGTTGACAGATCCGGGCTTGCAGCGCCCGATCGTAAGTCAAGCCAGTCACAGCCTCGATCACCGCACCCAGAAGTTGGTAGTTGGTGTCAGAGTAATGCGACCTGCCGCTGTCTGGCGCGGCGGCTGGCGGCAATGCCTTGGTCATCTGCAGCACATCACCCAGATCATAGCTGCGGTCTTTCCCCTGCTTCAGATCATGGGCCAGATCGCTTTCGTAATAGTCTGCCAGACCGGACGTTTGGTGCAGCAACTGCCGCACCGTCAGCGCTGGCCCGTGATCAACCCCTTTCACCACGTGCAGTGCAGACAGGTCTACATCCGCCAGAATGCTGCTGACGGTCTGATCCAGATTGATACTCCCTTCGTCCACAAGCTGCATGACCAGCGCCGCTGTATACATCTTGGATATGCTCGCAATCGGGAACCGTGTGTCAGGCACTGCGGCCCCCGCGCTCCCTGTGAAATCAACCTGACCGTCGCCAGAGAAGACCCGCAAGATAATCCCATGTGTATGTGGCTTACCGGCTTCCGCGTCGATGAGGGCCTGTAAATTCTGGGAAAGTGTCATTCGGGTCTCTCCATCGATCAGGTTACAGTCAAGCGCGCAGCGGGTCCACTGCCGCTTCGCTCTTGAAAAGAAGTGCAAGGCCAACCGCGATGAACCAGGCAATTGCACCAAGGCCGAAGACAGCACCGGCAACTTCGCCCAGCGGCGGCAGAATTGTAAGAAGCCCGCCCAAACCGGTCAGCAGGCCAAGCCCGGTGACAATCTTTCCGAATGCGCTGTACACAACGCCTGCAAGGCTGACGCAGAAGATCCAGACACCACCGGCAATTTCATTGCCGCCACCAAGGCCAAGCTCGACTGCGTGCAGGGCCTCCCAAATCCGAACGGCGGCATCGAAATCCGTCGGCGCCAAAGCCATCACCCGTTCAGTGGCAACATTTGCGATCATACCCGCGCCAAGCACCAGTGTGGTCCAGATCAGACCAAAGGCCATCGAGGTGGTACCCCACTCCGGTGAAATGCGCTTCAGCCGGCCTGCCAATGCGACGACGAGCAACGTCAGCGCCAAGGCATTGACGATATAGATCACGGTGTTCCAAGTGATCATGAGCGCCGGATTTTCCACTGTGGCACTGACAACAGCGGTCGCGTCGATCTCGTTTGTGCCGAATCCCATCTCCGCCATTACGGTTACGAGCAGCGCAAAGCCAAAAAGATAGGTGGCCGCACAGGCCAGCGCGGCTACGCCGCCAATACGTTGCATCGTCATGATTTATTCCTTTCCGTCGGAAGTCTGTGAATGCTCGCCGAGCGCGTCGTGGCGAGGCTATTTTCAAAATGCGCTCTCAGATGCCGCGTGCCATGCCGGTCTCCGACCATGTCCAGGGCCAAGGCGCTCAGAAAAAAGCGGGCTGGCCCGCTGATGCGGCGCGGCGTGAACAGTGATAGAAGGCGCAGCGCGATCCGGCGCAGCATGTCCGGCAGGAAAGTCACCCGCGAGGCCTTGCCCAAACTGGCAAATGCAAGTTCGGCAAGTTCCTTTTGGTCAAAGATGTCCGGCCCGCCGACATCGAGCCAAGCGACACCGTCCTCAACCGCGTCAACCGTTGCCACAGCCAAATCCGCCCCGTGGATGGGATTGATCCGTTTGCTGCCATCTCCGAACAACCAGACCCGGCCGGACCGTGCCATTGTGAGGAAGTCGCTCATATCCGAGAAGTACCCCGAGGGCGCAATGATCGTGCTGGCGATCGCCGAACGCTGCAACTCTTCCACAAAGGCGGACTTTGCAGCGACCATCGGGACCTGCGCCATGTCGGCCGCACGCAGTACGTGAATGTAGGCGAACCGGCTGACACCTGCCCGCTCGGCCTCGCGCAGAAGGTTGAGATTGGCCTGATAGTCTACATCCCAGTAGTCCAACCCGTCGGTCTGGCGGGTGATGCCCAAACTGGACACAACCAGATCGGTTCCCGCCATCACACCCCGGATAGAGGCCGCGTCAGTCGCCTGCGCTTGGATCAATTGGTCGGCCGCGATGGGCTTGACTTGGGCCGGGTTGCGAACAAGTGCGATCACATACCAGCCCCGCTGCTGAAATTCGGCGCAAAGAAAGCGCCCAAGATAGCCTGTTGCCCCTGCGATGAAGACGCGTTTCATGACAGCGCCCTCAACCGTTAGGGTAAGCCGCGTTTTCATAGTCGGACCTTTCTCGTCTAAGTTACGAGAAAGCAGATAGCCGGTCTGTTGCGGTTACAGCATGACCGCAAGTATCAATGAATTGACACTTCGTAACATCAGTGCGGTCAGGCCGCCTGATTGAGGTAGGCCGTGGGGCTAAGGCCCGTCCAGCGTTTGAATGCCCGCACGAATGAAGAGGCTTCCGAGAACCCCAGAAGGTATGCGGTCTCATTCACGGTGACCTTTTGACCACTCAAATATTCCATGGCCATCCGGCGGCGCAGATCATCGTGGATTTCCGCAAATGTGATCTCTTCCTCTTTCAGGCGCCGATAAAGCGTCTGACGGCTCATCGCGAGGTCACTTGCAACTTTATCCATAGAAATCGTGCCTTCATGCAGTTTCGGCAGGATTTGCGCTTCAATCCGAGCACGGATGGTTGTGTCGGCCTGAAGCTTTGCAAGCATCTCATCCGCATGACGCGTGAAAATGCCGAACGCGTATGCGTTGCCTGGCTCGAACTGGGTCTCGGGGCTGTCCCAAACCGGATCAATCTTTAGCGCGTTTCGCTTGGCGTTGAATTCCACGGGCACGCGGAACAGCTCAGGGTATTGGTCTGCATGCGGCGGCGACGGATAGGTGACCTCCATCGCAATTTCAAAAGTCGCGTCAGGGAATGATCTGCGGAATTCACTGATAAAGCGTGCGAAGGACACCTCCGACCAGAAAGACATCTCGGGCGGCAAGACGAGATGATCAATAATCCATAGACCGTCAGCGGTGCCCTGCAGTTCGTATCGATCGACCCCCTGCGGTAGCTCCACATCGCCCATCAGGTGCAGATAGCGGTTGAGTTGCTCGAACGAGTGACGCAGCGAGGAAGACGTGTGTACAATCTGGCCGACGATCGACATCGTCTCTAGCCGCGAGTCGAAGGTGTGTCGCAGCAACAAAGCCGTATCGCCGGTTTGCCGTATCGCAACACCGATCATCGTCTGATACGCGGCCCTTGGGATGCGGTTGTCCTGGTCTGACAGATCGTCCTCAGTCAGGCCGCTTTCAGCTAGCAGGGCATTGCGATCAGCACCTTTTTCGCTGGCATAGTCAGCAAAAGACGCGGCAAAACCCGCGGCCATCGTATGATCAGTCATATGGGACGTCCCCACCCGTCGGTTTGGGACCAGCATAAGGTCTGCCATCCGCATTGATCAAGTGAACGGCAGGCCAGCTGGCCTTGCCTCGCGTTCGATATCGGCGCTTTGCGATCTGAAGGCAGATATCTGCAGATCTGCGCCACAATACTCTCTGCGAAGCTTTCTCCGCCTCGACCCAGCCTGCACTTAAGTGGCATCCAAAAGTTCAGTGCCATAAGAGTTGTCGACGGAGCACAGCCAGCCATTGTCGCAGTCCCCTTTAAAGACGTAGGTCGCCCGCCGTTTGATGGGGCTTTGTGCACCCCTGACGAACACAAGGGTCTCCATGACGACCAAAACCGTACCAGCACCCTCAATCGCATGCGCCTCGCCTTGCGTTACCGTCAACGCGTTTTTGAAGTGTTTTGCGATCGCTTCAAATGCTTGCCGGATCTGGGTTTTTCCCCTTGCGATTTGGCCGGGTTGGACAACCAGCACGGCGTCATCGGCGTAGAACGCCATCAGTGCTTCGAAATCTTCGTTGGTGATGGCCTTGTCTGCTTGCTTGATCAATTCAAGAACGACGTGATCAGACATTTGAGAGTCCTTCCATAAATTTGTTTGCGTGATCGTACTTCAGGCGGTCGCAGGACCACGTCCGTGGCCAGGCAAAATCAAAAGCCAGAGGCAGAACGCTGTCTCGGCGATCAGAGGCACGAGATAGGCGGGTGCCGCGAAACTGTGCAGATCAGGGGCGGCAAAGCGCAGTGTGCTACCGGTTAGGTAGACCAACCCCGACACGCCAATCCCAAGCCCCAAGAAGCGCGGGACAAACCCCGAATTGATAATGAGATGCGCGGTCAAAAGGCAGTTCACGCCAAAGAAGATCAAGCCCAGATCATAGCCGTATGCGTGCAGCGTGATGAAGCTGAGCGACTGATCGGCATTAATGACCAAAAGGGCGGCCTGCAAATTCAAGAGGCCCGCCGCGATCAGACCTGACTGCAACAGCCGGAAGACCAGCGCACTCAGCGCAAGCCCCGCAGACACCGACCGGAACATCAAGAACAGCAAGATTGCCAGTGCCGCATCAGCAAGGGCCATGACGACATCGGCCAGGATTGAAAGGCGGAACCGCATCGTCTCGGCACTGATGGCGCTCGCGGTTGCTTCTGCCGAGCCTGGGTCAATCAGCGGTCCGCGCAAGGCGACCTCTGACCCGACGCCGCAAAGGATGATGATCAAATAGCAAAGCCCGGCGAAACGGGCCTGACCCAATGTGATTGGAAGCGTGTTCATAACATGCCCCCCTAGACCACAACGACATTGCCGCGCTTGCGGCCTGTTTCGACATAGCGATGCGCCTCGACCAGATCAGCAAATGGATAGGTGCGATCCATCACCGGCGAGAATTGTCCATTGCCCATAAGGTCAAGAACCTCGGACAGCTCTTGGCGATGCACCTCTGGCTTTGACATGCCCGCCGCCGCAAATTTGGCAGTTTTGCCTCCGAACAGACCAGTAACGAGCATGTCACGCAAAAGCCTTAACCCCAGAACCGGGCAGATGTAGCGCCCGGCCTTGGCCAAAGCCGGTTTCGCCGCGCCGAATGAGGAAATGCCGATTGTGTCAAAGACAACATCGTAGGTGGAGCCGGATCTTAGCGGATCCTGGGACTTGTAGTCGTTGACGTGATCCGCCCCCAAAGACCGCAGCAGCTCTGCGTTTTTGGCACTTGCACTGGCGGTGACGTTCGCCCCCAGGGCCTTTGCAAACTGCACGGCGGCTGAGCCCAGCCCGCCCGAACCACCCAAGATCAACACACGTTCACCTGACTGAACTTGCGCGACACGGGTCAGAAAATGCCACGAGGTCATCGCGCCATCAAAGAGTGTCGCAGCTTCTTCATAAGCCACGCTGGCGGGCTTTCTCAGCAGGCTACCATTCTGGTCGACACTGATGTATGTCGCATTGGCACCGAACTGCAGCCCGGCTTCGCCGAAGACAGCATCGCCAATATTGAACCTAGTCACCTTAGAACCAACGGCGACGATATCGCCGGCAAAACAGGTTCCGGACAGCCCGGCGCGAGGGCGCTTGAGCCCCAGAAACAGGCGGGCAAACCTTGGCTTGCCTGCACGCATCAGCCCGTCGGCCCGCGAAACAGCCGAGGCGCGAATGCGGATGAGAACCTGATTTGCAGTTGGTTTTGGCAACGGACGAGAAACCGGGGCGAGGACTTCGGGAGCACCGTAGCGGGTCACTTCCCAGGCATTGAATGTGGTGTCCATGTTGATCTCCTTGATTGAATGACACAGGAGATACCGGATATATTTTGATCCAATAATTGGCTAATATGATCCACAAAGGATCAAAAACGTTACAGGTAAGATGGACTGGAAATCTCTCCCCGCCTTTCTCGCTGTTGCTCGTTCAGGCTCGCTGCGGGCAGGCGCGGAACAAACAGAAGGCACCCATGCCACCGTGCGCCGCCAGATCGAAGGTCTGGAGGCACAGCTTGGCACGACGCTCTTCCGCAGGAATGCCGGCGGGCTGACACTCACGGCTGCGGGCCGGCGCCTTTTGCCGCAAGCCATCGAAGCAGAGGCCGCGTTGCTCAAAGGTTTTAGCGCGGTGCAGGGTCTGGACCGCGAAGCCGCTGGTCGGATTCGCCTGTCAGTAGACCCGTTGACGGCACATTACTTACTGGCGCCGGTTCTCGCAGATTTTGCAGAGCTCTACCCTGAGATCGAGATTGAACTGAAGCTTTCTTACTTCCTTGATTCAATCGAGAAGGACGAGACTGACATCTCGATAAGACACGTTGTTGAAGTGGAAGAAGATGCCGTCGGGCGAAAGTTGTTTCCGCTGTCCTTGGGGGTGTTTGCATCCCGCCACTACATCGACACCAAGCTTCCAAAAGCCGGGACAAAGGGTAAAGGCCTGACCTGGATCGGTTATGGAGAAGTTCCCGAATTGCAAAAAATGATCGCGGCCACGCCGTTCTCGAATGCACGCGTCCGACACATCATCGCGGACCCGCAGATGCATCTGCACATGGCCCGCGCGGGTGCGGGCATGACATTCCTTGCAAATTGGGCGTCGACGGTGTTTCCCGAGTTGCAAAGGGTGCCCGGGGCCCAGTTGGATAAACGCCGGTCGACGTGGATCTTGCTGCACGGCGGGCTGCGACGGGTCAAACGCGCACGCCTGCTCGTGGATTATCTCAGCGCGGCACTTCTGGAACGGCGCGCGGAATTCATCGGGCAATGAAGTCTCCAGCCGTTTTAGCCAAAGGGGTACGATCGAGAAGCTCAAAGGCACTATCATGACGGCCCCCAACGGCCGGTATTTGCGCCGCATCGCAGTGCGAAAGATTGTGCATAGGTCGCACAATCTGCGCTGCGAACGCGCGCGGCGAGAAGTGAGCGGGTCTGTTATGGGTTCACCACCGACCAAAGCTGCATGAGGGACTGACATCCGCTTCGAGATGGCGAACGGCTGGACCGTTCGCCAAAGTTGCTCAGATGTCGATACGCTCGGCAATGCTCAGGGCATCCTCAAGTTCAACGCCAAGGTAACGCACTGTGCTGTCGACCTTGGTGTGCCCAAGTAGCAGTTGGACCGCGCGAAGGTTGCCGGTCTTTCGGTAGATCTCGGCTGCTTTTGTCCTGCGGAGCGAATGGGTGCCATATCCGCTTGGCTCCAGCCCGATCGCCGTGACCCAATCACGCACCAAGCGTCCATACTGGCGAGTTGAAATGTGGGGCCGGTCATGGAAGCGACTGGGAAACATAAATCGACACGCAAGCATCTCGGGAGATTTGACCCAGGCTAACACACTTTCACGCGTGTTTTCCGTCAGTTCGAACTGGACCGGTCGCTTGGTCTTACTCTGGATGACCGACACGCGTTCTCGCACACGATCATCCTTGACCAGGTCAGACACAGCCAATTTGACGAGATCACAGCCGCGCAACTTGCTGTCTATGGCGACGTTGAAAAGCGCCAGATCGCGTAGGTAACCCGCAAGTTCGAGCCGCGCCCGAAGCGCCCAGACCTGCTTGGGCAGCAAGGGCCGTTTTTGACCGATGATCCGCCCTTTGTTCCAGGCTCTGCGTTTCGGGGTGGTTGCGGGAAGTTGGACTCTTGGCATTATTTGCCCTCCGATCCACCCTCCAAGCCCAATCATCAGCACCGCGCTGACGGGATGACACTACAATTTGATCGAAGCGTTGGTGTCGGAGATTCAGTACGGCGGTTGTTGCCGCGCCAGCATTGGTCCGTTCAGAGCCCTTTGCTGTTTTCCGTGCCGCGGCGAAAGTCAGGTTTAGGAAAGCTGATGGAACCATCTGCAGCCATTGATCAGGCGTAGGAACGTATCCCTTTGCACGCCCAAAAACCGGCACCAAGCAGGACGATCAAGACAGCAGCCGTCGTTAAGCCCGATTTCACAATAGAAGCGGCGCTTGCCGCCAGGACCGTGTTGGCGGCTACGTCTGGCCAACTCAGGATCATGAAGCAGATGCCAGCGTTCTCCAGATAGTCAGCGACCGCCGCCGCAACCGAAAGCCAAATTCCAACTCGAACAAGCTTTGGACTGACGTCTCGTGACCCAAGCCATTTGAGCAATGACACCAAGGTCAGGGCCATGAGAGCGGGATACACCGTATCAAGTGGAATCTGTCGCGTGAGATAGTACTGCCGTCCACTGGGTCCCAGTCCATCGATCAGCGCACTGGCCAGCTCAGCGGAATACCCGCCGGGGCGCATGTCGAACGGTCGCAGGCCGGACAGAGTCTCGATATTCGCTAGAGTGACGAAAATCATCACCAGATAGACCCCAGCGGCCGCGAGACCGAAGAGTGCCGCTTGCCGCCCGTACTGCGTGGTTGGTGTCATCATAATCATTGGTTTTTCTCCTTAGCTTTGACACCCTGGTACTGAGCGCGCGCAAAGCTGGCATTATCGTTTGATAAGGAATTCGCGATTTGGACCTTTTGACTTTTTTGAGCAGGTCTCCGGGCGCTTTGGACAAAGTCAGCGCGCGTGAGTTCGCGGCGGCATGGGGCGTTGAACATGTTGAAAAAGGGCGTCGCATTGCGACCCAGGGCGAACCAGAGCCACGGGAACACATCATTCTGGATGGGCGCGCCGCGAGCCTTATCACAGATCCTGAAGGTCGCGCCGTTTGTGTTGGCTTTCACGTTGGCCCGTGCGTGGTTACCCCAAATGTCGCGAGAACCAGACAAGGGACCTCGCTCGTATCAATTGATGTCGTGGCGGACGCGTTGGTTGCGCAAATGGACAGCCGTGCCCTGACGGAGCTCATGGTGGCATCGGAGCCAATTCGCGAATGGGCAAACGGCATTTTGCAGCAAGAACTGGCCCGTAAGACTGATCGGGAGTGGTGCCTCGCCGCCCTTGGCGGCGCAGATCGCCTTGCATGGTTTCGGAGAGATTTCCCGCGTCACGAAGGTCTTTTCGGTCACTATTTGATCGCATCTTTTCTTGGGATCACACCGGTCACACTCAGTCGGCTTCGAGGTGCCGAGCGCGACACAGCTGTTGATTAAAGGTTCGATCGCGCGACCCTCAGATCGCAGAACGGTCAGATGTGCCGATCGAAGCGAACAAACTCACTTAACCCAGAGTCGGTTTCTGCACAGTGCTCCAACGTTCACTACGCGTATCGAACTGGTTGCACACCCGCATTAAACACGATCCGCCGCAGTCGAAACGTTGGGCCCTCAACGACGGCAGGTCGACCGATCCTATCCATTCGAAAATGCCGCACGTCTGCGCGGCTTGAGTCCCAAGCAACCAGATACCAAAGCGGCGGCAGTATCAGCATGGCCTGAGGTTCTACGCAGCGCTGCGTCTTTGCGCCTTTTGCATCGATGTAGTCGAATTTCAGAGACAATCGTTCAAGAAACGCCCGCTCAAAAGCCGGGAGCAGCCCACTATCGATCTCTCCCACATTGGAGACACTAACATTCGGGGCAAGAGGCCCGACGTAAAGGCAGTCCAACAATCGTCGGAGGTCGCGCAGCTTGTCAGGCGGCAGGGACTTCTCGATCTTAGAAAGCCCGCTGTCGGCCAAGCCCGCAAACGGGAGCGATCCGGCGGCACGCATGCTCGAAATGCCAATGATCAAGGCGAAGACCTCGGGAACCGACAGTCTGGGTGTTGTTTGAACAGAGCTTGGGTCAAGGTAGATACCGCCGCCACGACCCTGTTCGGCGATTATTACGTAGCCCTCGTCTCGCAGAGCAGAGAGGTCGCGTAGGATCGTGCTTCGCGATGCCCCGACCTCTTTACACAAGGTTTCGAGCGTTGTCGCGGAGCTGCGGCGCAGGTTTCGAATGATGGCGTCTTGTCGGGATCGGCTCTTCATTCCTAACGGCTACTATAGAAAGGTGTCAGGGCATGGAACCTTTTAAGGTTAAGCCGGTGTCAACACATCCAAACCGGAGACACCGACATGACCACGATCACAGATTTTCCCTCACCCAAACTCATCGCGCTGAATGGCATTGAGCTTGAGGTCTTTGAAGCGGGGCAGGAGAACAAGGGTAACCCGATTGTTCTGTGCCACGGATGGCCCGAGCATGCATATTCCTGGCGCCACCAAATACCGGCCCTTGCGGCGGCTGGTTACCACGTCATCGTTCCTAACCAGCGTGGCTACGGCAACTCTTCGCGTCCAGAAGATGTGACCGAATACGACATCGCGCATCTGACGGGTGATCTTGGCGCGCTTCTGGATCAGTTTGGCTATGACGATGCGGTCTTTGTCGGCCACGACTGGGGCGCTAACGTCGTTTGGAGCATGGCAATCCTGCATCCAACCCGCGTCAAGAAAATCATCAACCTCGCGCTCCCTTATCAGGCACGGACGCCGATGCCATGGATCGCGTTTATGGAGACGGTTTTCGGAGAGGACAATTACTTCGTCCACTTCAACCGGAAACCCGGCATTGCAGATGGCATGTTAGACCGTAATGCCAGATCGTTTATGCGCAACCTTTTCCGCAAGAACCTGCCGGCGCAGCCGCCGGAGCCGGGCATGATGATGATCAATCTCGCGCTGGCGGAAGAGCCTTTGGGTGAGCCTGTGATGAGCGACGCAGACCTAGACGTATTCGTATCTTCGTTTGAAACAACCGGCTTCACCGGGAGTATCAACTGGTACAGGAACATGGATCGAAACTGGCACCTTTTGGCGGATATCGACCCGATTGTACGGCAGCCAGCATTGATGATCTACGGGACGCAGGACATGATCCCTCCCTCAGAGAACCTCAAGGATTTTGTCCCGCATGTGGAAGTCGTCAGCCTAGAGAGCGGCCACTGGATTCAACAGGAAAAACCACGAGAGACCACGGACGCAATCCTTGGCTGGCTATCGCTCGATCTGGCTGCATGAAGCTGGGAGGTCCTTGCCCTTCGGCAAGATCGGAGGGTAAAGCTCGTCGCGATGGTTCGGGACCAAAATGGAAGCGACGACATCCACGTTCTTTCTTGAAGGCGACAAACAATCGCGCATTTCTGTGTGATGGCATCCATGAATGCGGCCATCCAGCGAAGTACGAGAAACGACCACTTCGTCCGCGACCCGGAAATTCCCACCAAAAACTTTGCAGCGCCATGAACCGATGGCCGCTATCACCGCCGCTTTGCAGCGTCGGAAGCCGCGCACGTGCAGCGGTTTTCGTGCTGCGAGCGCGCGCAGCGAGAAATCCAAATTTACAGGTTGGGGCTCTTCGCAGTCATTCGCTGCAAGTTGTTTGAACGTCTGCTTCGGCAAGATTTGGCAGTCGGGCACCAATCAGAGAACAATCACATATCTAACTTTTCTTGGCGTCTGCCAAACGCTGGGCACGGGCTTTCTGAGCTTCCATCCGAGCCGCTGTCCCTGTCGATGGTGGGTTGGGGTTTGTAGGGACAGAATTGTTGGCTGGGACCATCGAGCCGCGCGCTGGCAAATTCTGGAAGCCTAGGAACTGTCGAGAGCGCATAGCGGCATATTCTGGAGCAGTGGCTGTGCCCACCAAGAACCGATTGTATGCTTGCTGGCTACCCATTGCGGCACGGCTAAACGCGTAGGTTCCGCCTAACCCTGATGTCAAAGCTGGCATCACGATGTTGCCGGATATCGCTCTGACAATGAAGGGTGTCGCAATGATAAATCCCTTTGCCATCAGCACCATCATGAAGAATGGAATTAGAGCGCCGATGTTGGTTGCGCCTTCGGGATCTCCTAGCTCAACAAGCAGCGCGCGCGATACACCTGTAATCGTAGCAAACACTCCGGCCACGACGATTGGGTATAGCGAAAACGATACCAAGGCCGACAGCCATCGAGCGAAGTAGTCTTTTGTAACGTCGAAAAGCGTGAGGAAGATCATGATCGGAGCGATTCCGATCAACAGAGCGATCATTAACCGTGACGCAACGATTATGAAGGCAGCAAGTCCGCCAAGCAGCGAAAGCAGAACAACTCCTATAGTGTCCATCAACGCGCCTGCCATCCAATTCAGTTCTGCTCCTGCGGCGTTGAGATAGTCACCTAAGCTGGCAATCAATCGGTCAAATTCTTCGGCAAAGGTCCCCGAGGGTCCCGGTGTACCGCCCCCCACCGATGCGACCAATGAACCTGCTATGCTGTCGATCCCGCTCAGAACAGCGGAGGAAAGCGAATTGAATTGAGCCCAGTTGGTTGCAAAAACGCCTACAAGGGCGATTTTGATGGCTAACCAGAAGGCGCTTCGTCCGTCTACTGATCGGTACTGAAACGCGGCGTTCAAAAGAACAAAAATTACGACGATAGTTGTAGCTACCTGGATAATTGTACCGGTAGTAGCGGCGACGGCGCCAAACTGTGTTTCGGCAGCATTCTCCAGAAAGCTCTCAGCTGTTTCAACGAAGTATGTAACGACCGACATACTGCGACCTCAGTTCCAACGCCCTTGAGCAACGCAAAGTTCTCTGGCGAGCGTCCGGTTGGATCTAATCGCGGCTTCGTATTGCTCGGTCGCTTCGTATACATCATGGCGATCTTCAAGCCGGGCAAACCGCTCCCGGTATTCAGCAAGCACAGGTTCCCAGTCAGGAAACCTGTTGTCGCATGAACAGTCGTTTCTTGAGGCGATCAAATCGAAGGAATGAGCGCGATACATTCGCTGGAGCAAGTATGCCCGATGCGCGTCTTTGGGGCCCATGTCGGAGATTATCGGCGGTTCTTCCGGGCGATCCTGGCAAAATGGAAAGGTTTCGCTTTCGTTTGCCAACGCTTGTTGAGAGATCGCGTCCAGTACCGTGGCAGCTAAACCAAGAATGACTGGGACAGCCCACCTCATGCCGCTTGTCCAGACTTGTCGCTCTCATCGTCTTTTGAGCGTTTGAGGAACACTGTAACGACGCTTCGGTAGTTGTCCGAGTTGACTACAGATACGACTTCAAAGCCGGCATGCCCCCATTCTGCAAGTTCAGTCTTCATTTGAGCTGTCATACCCTGCTCCGAAAGATCGTAAGTCAGGACTTCATGTTCAAAGGTCTTCATGTTGCGTTTCCTCCCGTCTGTCCGGGCAAATAAAATTCCGTGATCCCGCGGTCGCCTGCATGGCGCGCGGCATGGATGATCACGTCAATTGAGCTTTCGATGTATTGTACCATGTCGGTGTGGGTCATCGGCACTTCAGTCTTGAGAGCGGCGATCGCTAGGCGTTGAATTGCCAACTGGGGCGTTTCGGCGTGCAAAGTGGTCATGGACCCGCCGTGGCCGGTATTGATCGCTTCAAGGAAGGTCATTGCTTCGGAGCCTCTGACCTCGCCGAGGACAATGCGATCCGGGCGCATGCGCAACGTAGACGTCAGCAACGTGTCAGCGTTGCGTGTTCTTCCGTCCCGGCTGGCCAGGAGGGTCACGACATTTGGTTGCGCGGGGATCAGTTCAGCGGCTTCTTCGATTGTGATGATGCGTTCCTCTGGCGCGACGAATGACAGGATCTTGCGGGCTGCTACCGTCTTGCCAGTCGACGTGCCGCCCGAGACGATCATGTTCAGCTTGTGTGCCACGCAGAAGCGGATCGCGGCGTAGATATCGCCGTCCTTGACGACCTCTCGAAGTTCCCGGTTTCTGTTCAGCCTGTCTGTCTCGAGGCTGCGCTCAGCCCCATAAAGGAATTTCAGCTCCACGTCGTGGAGGGGCAGGGAGGTGAAAAACCGCAGCGAGATCGACATGCCTTCGCTGACGGCCGGTGGCATGATGACTTGCGCGCGCACCGGGCGGTCTCGGTACTTGATGCTCACGGATACGATGGGCTTGTCTTTGCTGATCGTCGAGTTTGAGGCCGATGCGATCTGGGTTCCGATGTCCTTGATCTCGGTCGGCGTCAGGCTGCTCTTCAATTGCGACATGAACCTGTCACCCTGGAATTCGCCCCAGACAGAACCGTCAGGGTTGATGCAAATCTCGATGACGTCGTCGCGGGAAGCATCGGGGAGCTTGTCGAGCGAGGCCTGGAGGTAGGCGCCTGACATCAGAAGATCTCCAGATCACGGTCCACCATCACAGTGATCCTTGCACCCTGTTCGACATAGATTACGGGACCGATGGACAGATAGTCATGAATGACACTGTCAGCGCTGTCCGCAAAGTCGTCGCCCACATCTTCAAGGATCTCGGCAGACGTTTCGTCTTCGACCTGCGCCGCGGCGGCGCCGGGTAAAGCCGTGATCAACGAAATGAGGGCCGCCGAGCCGAAACGCTCCTTGAAACGTGTGTCTACAAACCCCGTAGCGCCGGCGCGCCCGAGTTCATCGCCTCCAAACGAGCTGATTGTGACCGTTTGGTTGGTGGGCAGGATGATCCGATCCCAGGCGATCGTGATCCGGCTTTGTGCGATGTCTGCACCTGAACGGTATCGGCCGATCAGCTTCGATCCTCTCGCAATCAAGATGCGGGACCCGTCGTAAGAGTGCACGTCCTCGGTAACGACCGCGCGGACTTGCCCGGGGAGTTCGCTCGAGATTGCCGTTTCCATCGCGGCCTGGATCATCGTGCCTTGCACAATCGTGTTGCCGGGGTTTGCGATGACCTCGGCTTGCGTGACGGTTGAGGGTAGGGCGCCGTTCAGGACGAAGTCGGTCACGTCTTCGAAGGTCCGTTCCGCTAGCTCGCCTTCGCCCGTGCTGTTTCCGCCAAATGCGATGGTCGGCGACTTGATCCGCGCTTCCTGAAACGCCGCTTCCTCGTCCCTTCGGCGTTGCAGCTCAGCCAAGCGTCTTGCTTCTTCCTCTCGTTGTAACCGCAGGCGTTCGGCTTCCAAGAGGTCGGCTTCTGACGGTCCAGGCGCAGGGGCGGGGGTCTGCAGTTTTGCGAGGTCGAGGTCCATCCGCAGTTGTTGAAGCTCCCGATCTCGGGCGGCCAGTTCTTCAGCAAATTGGTCCTGCGCTCGTTGTGAGGCTTCTTCCAGGGCGGCAATCTTTGCCGTCAGTGCGTTGATGGCGTCTGCGGCAGCGGTGTTTTCTTCAACAACCGGTTCCGGTGCGTTCTGCAGCGCTTCGATCTCGGCACGAAGGGCTGCAAGTTGTTCTAGCAACTCCGCATTCGGCTCGGGGTCCGACTCGACAACCACGACTTCGGGTTCCGGCGGGGCAGGGGGCACGAAGGGCTCGATTTCACCAAACCCATCCCCGGTCATCTGAAACTCTTCTGGTTGCGCGGTTGGGAGCGGGTTTTCTGGTGTTTGCTGCAGAGCTGAGTAAACGAGCAGGCCCAGAACCGCGATCGCGCTCGTTCCAAGAAGTGCCACTAGAAGAGAGGGCTTTGATCTCGGTTTGGACGGTTGCGCGCCTTCGAGTGCCGCGAGGCGTTTGCTGAGATCATCGATATCGCTCATGACGATTCCCCCGCATTGGTCGATTGAATGCAAACGATCTCGTCCCCCAGCCTCAGGACCCATTCGCGACCTACACCGGAGACCCGCAGCACGCCGTCCTCGACTTGCGTGCTGTTGACCGTTCGCTCGCGGCCATTGTTGTGCTGGAAGATCGCGGGAACGGGCGCATTGCGGGGAAATCGGAAGAAGGTGAACGTGCCGTCGTCCCACACCGAAGACGGTGTGAAATTCGTCCGATCGCTGGCGGCGTAGTTGTAGTTCGGAGCGCTCTGCGCAACTGCATTTGTGGGTCGCTGGTTGTCCTCGGGATACCGAAACTGGACCACGTAGAATGTGGGTGACGAGCTCTCAGTCACATTGAAGTAGTAGCTGCGTCGGTTGGTATAAACGGTGATGTTGGTGTGGACCCCTCGGGCATTGGGTTTCACTGCAAAAGCCCGTCCGCCGGGCACTCCGTCGAGTTGAAAACCTTCGGTGTCGCCAGCGATGATTGAGCGGATGGTTTCGCCTTGTCCGAACTCAACCGTCGTCACATGGGTCAGGCTAACTTTGAGCCGATAGACCTGCCCGTCTTGGTAGGTTGCCACACGGACGCGGCTGTCATTCGGCCCTGATCTTGGAATGGCCTCGGCAAAAGCGGTGTTTGCCGCAACCGATACTGAGACCGACAGAAGAGCGGGAAGGATCAAATGCATAGTCAATTCTCCAACCTGTCGGAGCGAATGGCATACTCTGTGACGGTGAAGCCGAAGGGGTTGGTCCAGACATCGTCGATGGACCGGCGTTCCTCGGGACGGAACTCGAAGAGCAAGGTGGCCGTGAAGAGCCCGGCTTGGATCCCCTGAGGTGAGGTCAGCCGCTTCCGCAAGCGAACGGTTGCGCGATTGCTCCCGATCCGGTTGATGCTGAGAACCTCGACATCAAGGCGGGCATTGGCTCCATAGACCTTGGGCGGATAGGCATCGGTGTTTGCACTGTTCCAGATGTTGCGCATTGAGGTCTCGGCGGCCCCGTCGGAGCGCTCGAGAATGCTGCGCACGCGGACATCGTTGTCGAGTTGATTGTAGGTTTCGCGGTCGGTCACGTAGCGAAACACAGCGCTCTCGATGATGGCCTGGTTTTCTGTGACTGAGACCGCGCCCACTGAGGCATTGGGAAGCGCCAGGCCGGTCTCGGGGTCATAGGGTACGACAACGGGAGCCGGATCGACGTCGAGGATTGAGACGGCTGCGGCCGAAAGACAGCCTAAAACACCGAAGATCAGACCAGCGAAAGCAAGTCGCTGCCATAGCTGCTCCCTACGGCGTGCCCCGTAGATCAGTTCTTCTTCGACAATTTCGGCTTCGCGCGTCACGGGCCAGCGACTCCTATCTGGCTTCAAGCTTGGGCAGAGTGAAATCCATGTACCGCTGTTCTTCGGCGATGGTGGCGGCGTCGATGACGCCGGTTTGTCCGGTCCCGACCGTTTGCACGGCTTCGAGTTGCCACATCGCGACCAGCGCGATCGCCAGTTCCGCCGTGACGCGCGTGTTGAGATCAACACTGTCTTTCAGCTCTTCCATGTCGCCGATCATGCCAACGAGGCGGTCCACCCGTTGCAGAGACTGGCCCGCCTCCTCGTAGGAGGTCTGGGCCGCGGCGGACATGACAGCACCCGTTGTGGCGCGCGTCGCGGTGCGACTTGCTCCGTCATTGCCGCCCGTCGCCATCTCTCGCAGCGTGTCTTCGTCGAACCCGGCCTCGGCCAGAACGCGCGTCATTTGCGTTTCGATCCGTCCTGCGCTGTTGCCCGCAAGTCGGGAAAAGTCGCCTTCGCGAATAGCATCAATTGTTGCCAGGATGTCGCCGAACTCCTGATCAAGAAGCCCGTTCAGCTCGTCCTCCATTTCGGTGCGGATGACAGTGGGAAGCTCCATCAGCCCCGTCAGTGCGGCATAGGTGTCTTGAAGCTGGGCGAGCTGCTCTTGAAGCGTGGCGAATTGCTCGCGCAGCTGGACGAGTTGTTCGTTCTGCAGGACCTCGTCCTCGATCATCTGCCGGAGTTGCTGGATCTCTTGCGCAATGTTTTGCGTATCGACCGTCGGCACGCCTTGGGCGACCGCCGGAGCAATGAGGAAAGGGGCAGGGGCCGTTGCCATCAAAAGACCCAAGGCGGTCAGGCAAAGGCGGCATCGCGCCCAAATGAAAGTTCGATGTGTCATTCCAAGTCCTCCAACGTAAGATCCATGAATTTCTGTTCCTCGAGTTGTGCGGAGGCCATGGCGATCTCGGCCGCGCTCAAGGGTCGTGTTCGGGTCGCTTGCAGGCGTGTTCGTGCGGCGATGAGCCGAACAAGTTCAGCACGCGCGTAGGCGTTCAACGCCATCGACTCCTGCAGGTCCGACGTTTCACCGATCCGCTCGACGATGCTGGCAATTCGCATGGCGGCGTCTTGAATAGACGCCATCGAATAATTGCCGTAGGTCGCAGCACCAGCGCTTGTCAGCGAAAGGTTCGAGTTGGCGAGCAAGGTCTGGTCGATGGTGCCAAGCGCGTCTGCACCGCCCATGCGGGCGAGATAGGCGTTGTATTTTTGCGGGATGACGGTGACGTAGTGCCGGGTTTCCGTGAACGGCGGCACGCCGCTGTATTCGATGACCCGCCCCGGACCCGCATTGTAGGCGGCAAGCGCATAGATGATGTTGCCGTCAAAGCGTGCCAGTTGTGCCGCGAGATACCGCGCACCTCCATGCACCTGCAGGTAGGGGTTGTCATAGTATTCCGGATAGATGCCAAGATCGCCGGCGGTACCGGGCATGATTTGTGTCAAACCGAATGCACCGACCGGTGAACGTGCGCCGATGGTGAACCGGCTTTCCTGCCAGATCAGAGCCTGCAGCAGGGCACGCCATTGGCGGACACTCAGTCCGGCGCGGCCGACGCCCCCAAGACCGTGGGTCTCCTGTGCGACACGAATGATGAGTTGCTCAATATTGAGTGCGGCATCGCCAAACATCTGATCTGCGCCTGGATTGGGATCATCTGCGGCGTATAGAAAATCTGCAGATTGCTCTGGCGTACCGCCGGCCTCGAGCACGTCGATGGTGCCGGGAATGCCCTGGCGGCCGAAGCTCGTTTGCGCGTCGAGGATCTGCTGGAGCACCCTTAGTTGCTCGCGTTCGATCTCGGCGATCTGCTCCTTCACGGAGAGCTTTTCGCGTTGAACGGCGAGATCACGTTCGCGATGCGCATTTGCCGCCTGGTTGCGCACCGCCAAGCCCGCATCCACGGTTGGCACACCTTGAGCATGCGCCGTTCCCACACTGATGCAGACAAAGCAAAGATATGCCACGTATCTGGAGATCACTCGAGCCACCCCGTGCTGTGATCGGCATCGCCCAAGGGCTCAAAGTTGCAGTTCTTCTCGGCAGGCCCTCGCGCTACGAAGCTGAAGCAGTTGGCTTCAGACGGTCTGTACTGCTCGCAGCCCGCGAGGGCTGAGATCAGGATCAAGAAGGGAACGAAAAATCTCATGTCAGCCTCCAGAAGTCGGGATGTGTTCGATAATCTGTGCCGACTAGCTGTTCGCCCTTTTCCATCCCACCGAGGATTGTGAGCAGGGGACCCAGAGCGCTGAGATCGGTGTCGACAACAACGGAACCCTGATCGTCCCGCACCAATCCAAGACGTGAGTTGCTCGCAGTGTTCAGTAGAACATCGAGCTCTTTGTCGTTCAGATTGAGCATTGCGTAGTCAGACGCATTGGCCCGGATATTGGGCAGCAGGATTTGTGTCGGAACGGCTTCGATGATGGTTTTCCCAGTCCGCGTCTGTTCCAGCTGGCTGGCATATTGGGTCATCATCACGACAACCGCGTTCTGTTTTCGAGCGGTGACCAGCCAGTTAGACAACCGCTCGGCAAAATAGGGATTGTCCAGCGCCTTCCACGCCTCGTCGATGACGATGATTGTGGGTTTGCGATCCTCGATCTTTCGTTCGACCCGCCGAAAGAGGTAGGACAGAACGGCCATCCGCTCCTTCTCGCTTTCGCTGTCGAGGATGCCGGTGAGATCAAAGCCGACGATCTCACCTTCGAGCGAAAAGGTATCCTTCTGAGTTTGTCCGAAGATCCAGCCGTATCGCCCGGTCTCCGCCCATTCCAAAAACCGCTCGTGTAGGTCGCCATTGTCATCTGTTGATCCAAAGAGCGATGCGAGATCAGACCAGTTCCGGAGGTCGTCGTGGGCCGCCGTTGCGTTCTGGCGGACCACTTCCTGAATGCGGTTGGTTTGGGCAGGCGAGAGCGGTTTGTCTGGACGCTGGATCAAGGCCACCAGCCAATCGGACAACCAGGCCTGACCGCGCTCATCGATCTCGGTACGAAGGGGGTTGAGCCCGGTCGGCTCGCCTGCCTTCACAGCCGAAAAACGGCCACCGTTTGCCCGGACCGCCATTTCCATGCCCTGCCGATAATCGAAAACAAAGACACGTGCCCCGATGCGGCGCGCCTGCGTGAGCAGGAAGGCAGACAGAACAGATTTGCCTGATCCGGGACGACCGAGGATGAGAGTGTGCCCGCCGGTTGGCTCTGCGGTTGGCGCGCCCTGTTCATGATAGCTGAAGCGATAGGCGGATTGCTCCGGTGTCGGAAACATCGTGATTGTCTGGCCCCAGGGGACCTGTTCATTGGTCTTGCCGAGTTGGGTGCGATGAAAGGCAGCGAGGTCGGCAAAGTTCCGGTTGGTGATCGCCGCCTTGCGGCTACGGGCAGCGGTGTTCCCGGGGTGCTGCGCGAAGAAATGGGTCCTTGCCGCGAAGGCTTCGGTGATCAGATTGACACCTTCGGACGCCCCGATGTTGCGCACCTCCCCGGCAATGGCGCTGAGCTCTTCCGGTGTGTCACCGAAGACAGTGACAGTCATGTGGTGATCGCCAAAGCTGAGGCGTTTTGACTCCAGGTCGTCGAGCGCGTCGGCGAGTTGGGCCTCCAAGGAGATTGCGCCGTCATCGGCGGCGCGCATCAGCCGCCGCTGGCGCTTGATCCGCGATGCCATGATGTTCGAATTGATGGGTGTGAACGAATGGGTGACGACCATATCTACCGGCAGGTTCAGGTCATCAAACATCGTGCAGGCGGTCTTCGGGGGATAGGTCTTGATGGCGAATGTAGTCCCGTAACGGGTCCCCACCGCGCCATCGGAGACGACAAAGGATGCGTCCTTGAATGTCACCCGGCAGTTGGCAACGTCATGCGCTACGAAGCCATAATTGGAGGACAGGAAGAGCGGCAGTTCCCGGCCCGTGTTCAAGCCGCCAAGAAAGCCCAGGAGTTCACCCGTGCTCGCCTCGAGGAGACGCGGCGACATATCCGCAAAGGTCGATTTCAGGAAGCCGACAACTTCGCCCAGGCGGCGCAAGCGTTTCTCCGTCTGGGCCGCAAGCAGCGAAACGGATTTGCGCGTCGAGAAGGGCAGACGTGACACGAGGGCAGGGCGGTGCACCACGGTCAAAGTCAGCGTTTTGTCCCGGAGGCCCCGCTGATCCAGAAATCTGCGCCATTCTGTATCGACGGCTGCAGCGAAATCATCGCCTTCCATTGGCCGCAGGTGGTGCTCAATTCCCTTCGAGACCTTGTGCACATAGAACCCAAAATCCGGACCGATCTGGGCGATGATCTGCGCAAAAAGCGCCCGTGTTTTGTCGAGGTACACATCATCGGTCGTGTTGCTGTTGACGCCTTTCAGCCGAAGGCATTGGAAGAGTTCATTGCCACGCGTTCGAACTGTCTGGTCGTCAACCAGGTTCACGTAGGGGAGCATATGGGCCAGTTGTCCTTCCCTGCTGGTCCATGTCGGAAGAAGCGTGTCTTGCGCTTGGACGTCGTCACGGGGCATAGCTGTCGCCCCCGTGTATTCGACGGTTTGCGGTCGGTGGGGTTTCCTGCAGAGTGGTGGCCACCACGTCGAGGAAATTGGGGTCCCAATCCGCCGCTTTCCAAAGGGCCGGATAGGCCGCCGCTGCCGCAATGGCAACGGCCCAATGCTGGATCCACAGGAACAGCAAAACGGACCCAAACAGCCAGACCATGGCGTACATGATCGGCAATCCGATCAATTTGGGAGGACGCACGAGCCCGGTGAAGAGGGGGGACTGTTCCGCTGCCATCTGGGTGATCCTCAGGTTGTCCAGATTGCCGCGACGATGGTCGGCGCAGCGGCGATGCCTGCGATGGCAACAAGAACCCACAGTGCCTGGCGGAAATCGAGGATGCCGAAGAGCCAGGAGAGGAAGACACCGATCAGGGCAAGTGTGCCAATCACGATACCAAGTGGGCCGGTGATGGCGTCGACAATCCCCTGCAGAAGAGTCTGGATTGGCGACAGGTCGATGCTTTGCGCCAGGGCAGGGGAGGCCGTGGCAAACAGGAGCACGGCCAGAGCCAGGGTGGCGTTCGGGTTTGGTTTCACGAGGTCTCTCCTTCAAGCCGGTTGAACACGGCCAGCACACGGCTGACGTGGTTTTGCGTTTCTCGGTAGGGTGGGATGCCCTTGTGGCGGGCCACGGCCTCGGGCCCGGCGTTGTAGGCGGCGAGGGCAAGCCGGACGTCGCCGAACTCGGCCATCATCTGCGCAAGATATCGGGCGGAGCCGTCAAGGTTCTCGCGCCAGTCATAGGGATCGACGCCAAGCGCACGAGCCGTGTCCGGCATCAGTTGACCGAGACCAATGGCTCCAACACGGCTGCGGGCGGCCGGGTTGTAGGCGCTTTCGATTTCGATATTGGAACGGAAGACCAGCCGCCACTCCGTGACGGTGATGCCTGCGCGCCTCAGACCGGGGTGGGCGGCATAGCGGAGGGCGGTGTCGTCAATTGCCGAGAGGATTTCTGGGGTGGGGGCAAGAGCTCTTCGGTTGACACCGTCGGTTCGGAACTCATCGGCGGGTTCATTCTCTGCATCCCCAAGGATCGCCAGCTCCTGGCTTGCCGATCCTTGGCCGATCCCATCATTGTAGTTGCGCGCGAAGTTGCTTTGCGACGTGGAGGCCCGAAGCGAGCCGTCGCCCTGCATAACGAGAACCATCCCTTCGCTTTGCGCGGCTGCGGGTGCCAGGCAGATAGCGAAGACACTAACGATGCGACGGGTCAGACGCGGTGTCAGATGGAAGCGTGTGCGATGCGCGTCCGCCCTCGTAAAGCGGGATTGTAATATGCGTGAAGCCAAGACTTCCAAGAAAGGAGATGAGGCCGTTGGCGGTCTTGAAGGTTCTTGGAACGATCTCGGGACCGTGGACCGTGTGGTGTCTCGCAGGGACAAGGAGTTTCTCGAAGGTTCGCGCCGGATCAACGACACGAATGATCCAGGCGCCATACCAGACAGAGGACTTTTTCTCGGCTGTTTGGACACAGACGACCTCTGCGCTGCATGCACTCTCAATGAGGGTCTTGAACAGCGTCTCTGTAACCACATTCGGAGCACCTTCGCTTGACTGAGACCCCATGTCTGCGGACATACCTCTTGGTTTGCAGGCCGGGCCCTGGTGACGGATATGCTTACGATATGAGATTATAATATTGACAGCAATATAATATTGAAAATATGCTGACCAAGCGACAGATAAAGCTCTAGATCGTTGTTTTTAATCGTGAAAGAGAGGAAGACGGCTATGGTCAACCCACCAGCGCTTCTTTTCATCTTTATAGTATCAGCGGTTTTCTGCGGATCTGAGGCGCGTGCGATGACCTGTCTTTCGCCACCACGACCGTTCGTTCCGAGCGATCCGGCACAAGCCCGCGAATTCGCGGATATCATCCAGAAGGATTTCGAAACCTACATCGCTGAAATCCAGCGATACTTCCTGTGCCTCGACGAAGAACGCGCCCGCGCCTTTAACGAAGCCCAAGAGGTCAGCCAGGAATACGGCCGCTTTCTCGAGAGCGTATCCAAGGACCGTTGATTGGCGTCAATCTCCGTCGCCCTGCTGCAGGGTATGCGTTGAGCGTCCCCCCTCCTTGAGAGGGATGTTGGCGTGACTGCATCCAAGATCCGAGAGGAATGAGATCAAACCGTTGGCGGTTTTGAATTCGCGGATTTGGACTTCGTCCTTGTCCGCGGAGGCTCTTGAGAGAACGAGCAAGCGTTCAGATGAGCCGTCCTGGCTCACTCCGCGAATGACCCACTTCCCGTACCAGACTGCCGCTTTTCGGCTGGCGGATGAAGTGCAGATGACTTCTGCATTGAAGCCCTCTGCCATCAGGCTTCGCAAACGACCTTCGGTGACCACATTTGGTGCGGTCTTCCCCAGATCAAACGTCATTCCTTCCCCCTTGCCAGCATACACCTCTTCGTCTTGAAAAGGTCAGCCGCCCCAAGTCACGTCTCAGCCGCACAGCGACGATGTTATGATATCGGCGCGATTCCGCTGATAGCATTAACCATCATGTCGACGGGAATCCAATACTTATGGGCGTTCGGGGTGTGTTGATGCACGTCAATCGAGGCGTCGATCTTGTAATCTTGCACTGAGTTGATGACGGCGATCTTTAGCCCAGGAATACGGTGAAAGAGCGCTTTCCTCCTTTCGGTGCCGACGCGTCTTGTTGTCTGATATCGCTGGCCAGAGTTTGAAAAGCTATTGAACGCACCACAAACGTTTCCTTGACTATTTTGCATCATATGATTACTTTGACTGCATCATATGGAGAAACCCATGTTGGAACCCGTTCAGTTCGCTCCCGAAGACGGCACCGTGCAACCCGTTGCCGAGGCTGAAAAGATCACCGCCATCGTAAAGGCTGTCGTCCGCGCTGCAGACGCATGGGGTTTGTCGAATACTGAGGCGGCCGCACTTTTTGACGTGCCGAGTGCAACGTGGAGCAGGATGAAGGCCGGCACTTACAAAGGTGTGCTCGACCAGGATAAAGTCACACGGGCGAGCCTTCTGATCGGCCTCTTCAAGGGGCTCCGGCTCTTGTTTAACGGTCCGCTGACTTACGGCTGGCCTAAGACTGCGAACGCCGGACCTGGATTCAATGGTCGGAGCCCGGTTCAGGTCATGTGCGATGGTGGCATTCCGGCGATGATGAAGGTTAGACAACACATCGATGCGCTCCGGGGCGGCGTGTGATCCGAGCCGAAGACCTAAATCAAGTCGACTTCACCGACCCGACGACAATCCGCCTGATCTCCACAGCCTATATCGACGAGCCGGCAATGGCGACGCTGGCCGACGATGCGGACGATCTGACGATCCTTGAAGAGATCGAAGGGCTGACGTCAGCGCGTCGGACGGTCACGCTTCCCGTCCCGGGCGGGCTTGACCCAGCCGAGTTGTTGACCGCGGCGGCCGGGTATGGATGGACCTACGTTAATGCCGCGTTTTGCTATGCGCGCGCGACAGGTAACCGGTTCAACGGGCCGGAACGAGGTGCCTGGTACGCAAGCTATGGAGAGGACGCGATTGAAACAGCGCAAGCCGAAGTGTCTTGGCATCTGACGCGAGAGTTGGAAGCAACGGGTGTCTTTGAAAACCTTACGGCCTATCGCGAACTGCTCGCTGGTTTCACGACACGAATGCATGATCTGACGGACAGCGTAGGGGAGGGGGTTCTGAGCCCAGAACCGCGCATCTCCTATCCGATCGGCCAAACGCTTGCGCAGGACGTGCTGGGTTCAGGCGGCAATGGGTTACTCTATCCTTCGACACGCCGAGACGGAGGAAGCTGCCTCGTCGCGTTCCGCCCACACTTGGTTCAGAACGTCCGCCAAGGCGACACCTGGACCTTCACTTGGAGAGGAGAGGCCACTCCCGAAATCACACGCGCATAGTGGCCTCGTCATTGGCAGGCCGGGCGGGAAGCCGACCTTCGCTGCCTTCGCACAGCCTCCATCTCAGTTTGTTCAAGCAGACGTTCGAAGCTGCCACCTTGAACTGTACCATCCGAGAGAACTGCCATACCATGCGGCTGATTTGCGTTCTGCCTTTATCGTTTTCTGGAGCACTGAAGTAGTGTTGGACCTCATTAAGGTGCGCAAGAACCCGACTTTATTGATGGCTCAAGAATGAAAAAACCCTCCACTAAAGAGCTGATCGAAACCGAATTGAGCAAGGAAAATCCTGACTGGAAGCTAGTAGAGAGCTTGAGTCGGGACGAGGTTTCCCAAGACCCTTCAAATGTTCGGTTCTCAGTTGATGCAGGCCACATTCAGCGGCTTGGCGTAGAGCTGGTCGGCAAGAAAGACACAGCATTATCCGAGCTGATCAAGAACGCATTCGATGCAGACGCGACCGAAGTGAACCTGGATTTTCAGGATAGCAAGTCAGTCGATGGTACGCTTACGATTTCCGACAATGGATCCGGAATGACACTGGATGTCATTCGCGATAGCTGGATGCGCATCTCCACCGACGTCAAGGCAGAGCAGCCGATATCACCGCTTTACAACCGACGAAGAGCCGGGCGTAAGGGGATTGGCAGATTTGCTGTCCAAAGACTTGCAAAGAAGCTCGAGCTGCGAACGCGCCCTGCTGGCGAGGCGCACGGCTACTCGGTGTACTTCAATTGGGACGAGGAGTTTACGGCGGGAAAAGACCTTAACGAGGTCTTCAATCGAGTAGAAACCTTTGACAAAGATGCCGAAGAACAAGGCACTGAGCTTCGCATGGAGCTTTTACGTGATGCTTGGAGTACGGCCGCCATAGCAAGAGTCTGGCGAGCGGTGTTGCTGCTGCAGCCTCCTTTCAAAGTGGCAAAGGTTGCTGGGCAAGCGTCCGGGAAGAAGGCTGATCCCGGCTTCCTGGTCAGAATCAATGGCAAAACAAGCGAAGAAAGCGCTGATACGTTCTCAGTAGAAGACGACTTCCTGAACCAGTCTATCGCTTCTATCGAAGCAAAAATTGAAGAGGATGGGAGTGCAAGTGTTCGAGTGACTTCCAAGAAACTTGAGCTGGACGACTCCGAGACCTTTGACGACAAGTATCTTCTAGTAGGGCCCGTTACTCTCTCATCGAGCTATTTCATCTATCTGGCCGAAACGCTTTCAGGGATGAAAATGGTAGACGCGGCGGAAATGGGGCGGCGTTACGGTGGAATCCGAGTTTACCGCAACGGCTTCCGTGTTCTTCCCTACGGTGACCCCAAAGACGACTGGCTCGGCATGGATGATCTCGTTTCTCGCAGAGACTTCCTGATGCCCGGGAACAACAGGAACTTCTTTGGTCAAATAATTGTGGGAAGCGACGAAAACCCGTTACTTGAGGAGACTGCAAGCCGGGAAGGGCTTGTAGAAAACGAAGCATTTGATGAACTTCGTGATTTCGCGCAAAAGGCCTTAATCTGGGCAATCACGCGCGTTGCCTCAGCCCGGAACAGGAAGCAGACTGCTTCTCAACCAGGGTTCGTTTCAGAAATCCGCCCCCCTTCAAAATCGATAAGGAAGGCCATTGATCTTTTAGAACAAGAGCAACCAGCAAGTGACGATGGCAATGAGCACGATCGGAACGAGCCCCCCAAAGATGAGCCTCCAAAGATTCCCAAAGATGAAATTCTCGGCGCACTAAAGGAAGCTGAAAAGGATGCCAAAAGCTCCGAGGAGGAGAACGAACGCCGAAGGCAGGCCTCATTGCAGTATGAGGCAATGCTCAGGCTCTTGGCTTCGCTAGGGCTATCGATCAGCGTATTCGGGCATGAGGTCAAAGGCGCACAGGAAGCCATCAGAGCACGATTGCAACTCCTAGAAGATGAGTTCTCTGAGTTGCCGGATGGAGACAAAAAGGCAGAGTTGCGACAGCAGCATGAGCAGCTTGAGGCTGCAACACGACGGCTTTTTGATATCGGTGGATACATCGCTGGGCTAATGTCTCAGACCGAAAGCCGCGAATTGCGGGAGCTCTCGGTATCAGGTACTCTGAAGCGCTTCAGTGAGCAGTTCGAGAGCTATATGTTTAAACAGCGGGTTCAGTTCGAACCTATCAGTGTGGATCCCTCCAGCCTGCGAACCACGGAAATGCACGCTAGCGAATTTGACTCCGTTCTTCTAAATTTCCTCACGAATTCAATTAAATCGATGAAAAAAGCTCGAGTTTCGCAGCGGAAAATCAGGATGGACGCTAGAAGAGACGGGAAGCATATTGTCTTGGGTTTCGAGGACAATGGCGTTGGCGTACCTGATCAGCAGAGAGACCGTATTTTTGATGCTTTCTATACAACGACACTGACTTCTGAAGACGACGGTGTCGCTGGTCCGGGAACGGGACTTGGACTTAAGATAGTTTCCGATATTGCCAAGAGTTATGGTGGAAGTGTTTCGGTCGTTGACGCAAGCGAGGGTTACTCGTGCCGCTTCGAGTTTCGCATTTTGTCGAGTGAGGCCTAGAAATGACCTTTAAGGGTGTTTTTGTCGAAGACAACGATACAGAAGCCGTTTTTGCGAAGCAGCTATCCACCAAAGGAATTCTAGAGCTTGAACATGAGCGCCCTCGGCCAGTCTCACAACACAGCAAAGAACTTTTTGCCACCCACCCTGATATTCTTGTACTCGACTTCAGGCTGGATCTCGACCTTGGCGAAATGGATGCGAGCGAAGCCTACAAGGGCAGTGCCATGGCTCAGCAAATTCGTGACCTAGCCGTAAACGAACCACAGCATGATTTTCCCATTGTGTTGGTTTCTAGTGAAGAGAAGATTCGCGAGCAATTTGTACCGGACCGCACTTCACATGACCTATTCGACAAGGTTTCCTCGAAAGAGCATGTTACCAATCAACGCGCCCATGTGCGACAGGAGTTGGTAAGCCTGTGCGCCGGTTACGAAACCCTTCGCGGTAAAGTCGGGGCTTTCGATATTTGCGACCTTACCGAGCTGCCTACCGATGAAGACTACGCGCTTGACTATCAAGACTTGGCTCAGGCTATGAAACGAGCTTCTGCTCCGCATCTCGTCGCTGCAGTGTTTTTAAAGCAACTTCTCGGCCGATCTGGCCCTTTAGTTGGGCTCTTCGATGCCTGCGCTCGCCTAGGTGTCAGCAAAGACGAAGCCCCGAAGATAGCCGATATGCTCAGGGATGACGGTATCTCCTACGGTGGATTGTTTTCTGAAGGATGGCTGCGCTTTTGGTCACATCGTTTGGACGACTTTTCACGGAAGATATTCGGAGGTAGGGCAACAGGTTTCTCGTCCGAAGAACGCGCAGAAAAACTATCAAAAGCCTGCGGCGTTGGTTTCTCTCCGGCGCTCTCTCCATGGACAGGTAAGGCTGACGAATTGATTGCATTTGCTTGTTCGTGCTGTTCAGAAGGAACTGAGATGCGGCACTCTGTCGGTGTGTTCGAAATGGAACTGCCAAGCTATTCAGTGCGTCGAAGAATCTGTTGGCGTTGCATACACGACGACAGTTATCTGCACGCCACTCCTCCGTTTGTTATCGACGATGCCGACGCCAGCGTCGTTGAAGAAGTTAAGAAACTCGAAAAGCCGGTATAGTGCGTTGACAGACATAAAGGCGGCTGACGCAGGGAATGCACTTCAAGCAATCGCAAACAAGCTCAACTCGGCTCAGGTTTTAGAGCCGGAAGGGTTGAACACTCTCAATCGTGTTGCGCGTGATCTAAAATCAAAAAAGCGGAAGAAAGAATGGCCTTTGGAGGTCGATGATGGCCAACCAGTTCGCTTCAAGTTAGGGCAGACACCCGACGGAAAGAAGGTTCGTCCCAAGATCGTATTTGCCAACATCAAAGTGAACCAAGGGCTAGAAAGCAGACCACCCTTCGATTGTTTTGACCTTGCTATCGTACTAGAGGATGAGGCCCAAAAACCGCTTTCACGCTGGCACATTGATTTGGCAAACTCTACCGGTGAAGTGGTCCAATCTGGCCCGCTTTTTCATCTTCAGTTTGGAGGAAGAAACAGGGGGCAACATCGTGAGCACGACCACCCCATCAAAGAGCCCCGATGGTGCCATCCACCGATGGAACTTGCTTTGGTAAGTGAGATGCTAGTAGCGAACTTTTTTGAATCTGCATGGTTGGATTTGAGAGAAGATCAAGCTTGGTGTGCGAACATCAATCTGTTTCAAAGGCTGTGTTACGAAAGCTATCTGAATCAGTTACAGCGATGCTTAGCGACGCCGTCTGGATCAACAATTTTGAGAGACGTTTGGGCATCAAATTGGAAGTGAGACACTGCCTTTTCTAAGCGCCATCATCTTTGACGGTGCTTGCGTGCCTGGCTTAAGCCAGATCGCAAAATGCTAACGTTGGTGGCTATATCCCGAACGTCCATTGCCCCGAGAATCAAACGGTCGGCAATCTGGCTCGCCTCGTCAAAGTTGCCAGTTCGCAGACACTTATCGGCCTGGCGAAAGGCCGAAAGGACTTTGTTGTGATGCACTCTTGGCAAAAGAAGTTGGATTTTCTCCGCCTCTCTGGGCTCATGTTTCAAAGCTCCCGATCCGTATGAGCGACCGACGATTTCGGCTGAGAGTTGTGAGAAAGTTGAGATTGTTGATAAAGCGATGAGGTGTTTTTCAGTATCGGTTTTTTTCGACTTAAAGTAGCCACGATGCACGGAGTTGGTGCAATTGACGGCCGCTTTGTTCAGAAGAAGCCGCGGGCCGTTATGTTGCATCACAGGGAAAAAAGCGTCAGGCAAGGAGCCGTCATCCGGTTGGCACCATACCTTGCGTTTCTTGAAAGTGGAGCAAGTATTTCTTTTTTCTATTGAGTATGTTGATAGGTAGTTAACAACCTCGTCTGATACCTTGGATACGCCGTCCCAACTAACCAGATACCCTTTGCCGCCATCCCGGATCATCTCATCGAAGTCTTCGATCCGAAAATCCAGGCCTGACGCAAAAATGAATCTCGGTAAGACAGGCTTCAAACTTGAAACTGCGAGGCCTGACTCCATCCTTTCTTCTCTGTTTCGAAGGAAAAACCTGTTGTCGCCAGTCACCAGTCCAATCTGTACAGACAAATGATCTCCCAATTTGTGACACCGCTGGTCGGCAAGAAGCCTACTGTAAAGATCACGAGGGGCCGTGGTCAGACTGTCAAAAACAGAAGTTCCACAAGCAGACTTTGTGACTTCAGAACCTTCCATCCACATTTGAATCTGTGAGCTTAAATCTCGCACCCCAGAACACCTCGACAGTCCTATGTCGACTTCATGACCCTTCGCCGGCTCTTCGAACTTGTCGTCAGCCAGAAGCACGACTGTTTTTTCTTCCGTACCTTCGAGAAGGAACTGTCGTTCCTGCAGCTCGAAAGCTCTTACGTTCCTGAACGCGGAAGCGATGTAGTGTCGCAAGTTGACTGAATAGTTCGCGTGCAAGAAGCTACTCGGCAGTACCCAAGCCATCCGGCCTTTAGTCGCAACATATCGGATCGAAAGGCCTACAAAGTAGGCCCAAAGGCTAGCCCGTCTGTCTAGTTGAAGCCCAAATCCTGCAAGGGTTTGTCGAGCATACTCTCGTTTGCTGGAGTCGATCTTTCGATACGGCAAGTAAGGAGGGTTGCCGATGACTGACCCGAACCTCCCAAGCCATTCATCTGGAAACCCCTGATCCAGGAAGTCGCCCTCCACAAATCTCGTCAAGTCTACCGGGCCTTCAAACAGCTTGGCCAGATGTCCGAATGCCTCTGTATCGATGTCGCAACCGTAGATCTGCTTGTCTGGAGCATTCGCACCAAGCTCAAGAAGCCGATCACGTGCTGAACGAAGGAATCCGCAGCCTCCAAAGCTAGGTTCGAACACTTGACAGTCGTTGGTGGCGATAGCCCAAGCACATATGACGTCAGTCAAACCATGGTGGGTATAGAATGCCCCGAGTGCTTTTTTCCGTGAACCGTAGCTGGCCTGCAAGATTCTGCCTGTCACATATGTTGAGGTTGCTCGCACACTAAACACAAACTGAGGTGTTTGGAATTCAGAAATTCCGTATCTTCCCCAGTTTGCATCTACCGTCTTCAAAAGCCCTCTGAACGAGTTCAGAATTCAGTAATTCCTTGACCGCGCACTCGCGGCGAATGTCCGGAAACAGAGCTGCGCCCGCAGAAATGTGAGGTGACGCTCAACGTCGGCTCTGGGCCGAACCTGAGTGAGGGCGGTGCAGAGCAGAACAACGTCAGCAATACTGCCATAACGCATAATCGATCTTATGTTAATTTACTGAGTTGATGAACTCGGAAATCAGTTTCAAACCCACCCTGTCTTTGGTGGCTATCAAATGGGTCTCATGTTTCTGTGGCATCTCTCGGATCGGAATCTCTTTGACGGACTTTTTGATCAGACTGCTGTTGCACAAGAACACCGCAACTCCGATACCCTGTAAGACAGCCTCGTACATCAGTGGGAACGTCGCCATCGTTACCGTTCTTTCGAGCGCAATGGCGTGAGTCCGACAGGCGTTCTCAAGCAACTTCCTCGTCAAGGATCCTCTTTCAGGAATAACCACTGTTTCTTCCTGTAGGTCTTTGAGAGATACGGATGCTTGCCCGCTCAAAGGATGCTCATTTGGACAATAAAGAACGTACTCGGCGCTCTCAATGTGAATGCGCTCCCATGCGTCGGAAACCGGTGCATCTGTGATCAAACCTACATCGGCTAGTCTGTTGCGGAGCATATTCGTCGCGGTAGACCAGTCATAAAGGCCAAAGTTCACTTGAATATTTGGAAAGCGTTGCCTGAACGTCGCGATAATCCTGAGCGCTGGTTGTGGCGCGTTGCCAATGACGTTCAAGCGCCCGTTTTTCATGGCATTGAAGCCTTCAAGCCGTTCCGACACTTCGGCGTCGAGCGACACCATGCGGTCGGCGAGGTCATAAAACTCTTGCCCTGTGGGCGTCAGCTCCACCCCGTCTCGACCTCGGCGCAGCAGAAGCGTGCCGACGGTCTTTTCCAGATTGCCAATATGCTGTGTGATTGTGGATTGCGTCACGCCCATACGGGTCGCTGCGGCCGAAAAGCTGCCCTCGCGGATAACATAGGCAAAAGCGATGAACTGATGATGATTGGGGCGCATGGAGCCTCCTTTCGCGCAACTCATAGACCCCATCGGTTTCACTAATATGACGTCACAAATTTGTGGCTCAGCTCCGGTAGCTGTGTGGCAACGAATGGGGGAATCGCATGGCTGACCTGTCGATCTCATCGGTGACCAAACGCTTTGGAGACACCGAGGTGCTGAAAGGTGTGACGCTGGACGTCGCGGATGCGGAGTTCGTATCCCTTGTTGGGCCGTCAGGGTGCGGGAAGTCGACATTGCTGCGGATCATTGCGGGTCTTGAGGAACCGACCAGCGGCGACATTGCGATTGATGGCAAAGGCGTCACCGGGATGCGCGCGGCGGATCGTAACCTGTCGATGGTGTTCCAATCCTATGCGCTTTATCCGCATTTGACGGTGGCCGAAAACATCGCTGTGCCTTTGCGGATGCGGTCGTTGACAGCCATGCAACGGCTGCCTTTGATCGGCCCCTTCCTGCCGGGTGCCAAAGAACAGCGAGCCGAGATCGCTTCTGCGGTGCAGGACGCAGCCGATATGCTGGAAATCGGCGCTTTGCTGGATCGCAAGCCGGGACAGCTTTCAGGCGGGCAGCGCCAAAGGGTAGCACTGGGGCGCGCTTTGGTGCGGGAACCGGCTGCGTTTCTGCTGGATGAGCCGCTGTCCAATCTTGATGCCAAGCTGCGGGTTCAGACACGGGCCGAGATCGCGCAACTGCACCGACGCCTGAACGCGACATTCATCTACGTGACCCACGATCAGGTCGAAGCGATGACAATGTCGGATCGGATCGCGGTCATGATGGGAGGCGAGATCCTGCAGTGTGATGCGCCCAGTGTCATCTATGAAGATCCCAGCGATATCCGCGTGGCAGAGTTCATCGGCTCGCCAAAGATCAATATTCTGCCGATCGAGCTTGCCGATGCCGAGTTGACCCTGTTTGGCCGCGTTTTGGGCCATGCCGCTGAGGCAACACAGGCTGGCATCTATCAATTGGGCCTGCGTCCCGAAGCGCTGAAACTCACGCAGGCAGAGTCGGTGATGACCGGGACTGTCACGCATATGGAGAACCTTGGGTCGGAGGTTTATGCGCAAATCGCCTTGGCGGATCAAACCTCTCGCGTGACCCTGCGTGCAGCTCCTGCTGAGCGCCACAAGCTACAACTGGGTGCCGAGATGGGCCTTGGCTTTGATCTGCGGGACGGCCTGATTTTTGACGCGGATGGCAAGCGCCAGCGGCGCGTCGAAGTCGCCGTCAGCCATGTGCGAGAGGTGGCCTGACATGGCCGCGATTGATGCGCCAGTTGTCGCGCGCGCGCCGAGCGAGGTGAACCGGCAGGGCCGGACGGCCTGGGGTTTGACCGCACCAGCGCTGGCATTGATGTTCTTGGTCCTTTTGGCGCCTGTAGTTGTTGCTGGTGTTTTGTCTTTCACCAACTATTCCCTTGGCAATTCCGGCTTTGACTGGGTCGGATTCAAAAATTACGATCGCCTGTTTTCCCGCTCGACTTATGAGAAAATGTTTGTTGCGACCTTTACCTACGTTGCGGTGGTGGTGCCGATCTCTGTTGCCCTGGGACTGGGAGCGGCGCTGTTGGTCAATTCGCTCGGGCGGATTGGGGATGTCTACAAGACGATCTATTTTTTGCCGGTTATGGCGACATTGCTCGCGATGGCGATTGTTTGGGAATTCATGCTGCACCCTACCATTGGCGTGATCAATCAAACGCTTGCACTGTCCTGCGGCTCTTTCCTTGAGGTGATCCCCTTCCTTGGCAATGGCTGCGCCGACGGCTTCCCCTTGTGGCTTGGGGATCGGGACTACGCCATCTGGGTGCTCTGTTTCATCGGCATCTGGCAGGGCTTTGGGTTTAACATGGTGCTGTATCTCGCCGGGCTGACGGCGGTGCATCGCGAGCTTTACCATGCCGCCGAAATGGACGGTGCCAAGAGCGCTTGGGAGCGGTTTCGGCTGGTCACGTGGCCCGCGCTTGGGCCGACAACTGTGTTTGTGGTGACGATCTCTTGCATCCGCGCCTTTCAGGTCTTTGACACGGTCGAGGCGTTCTGGCCGCAAGGGGGCGGGCCTAACAAATCCACCTATGTGATGATGTTCGCGATCTTTGAGAAAGGCGTGCAGCAGAACCTGATCGGCATCGGCTCGGCCATCACCATGCTTTTTTTGGTCTTCGTGATGTTCCTCACACTGATCCAGCGCTGGCTGGTTGAGCGGAAGGTGCATTACTGATGACGCGCGACATCTGGAAACACCTGCTCCTTGTGATCGGAGCGATCATCGTCCTGGCACCGTTCTACATGATGCTCAGCTATTCGTTTAAAAGCCCGGGCGAGATTGACCGGGGTATAGGCGGCTTCTTTGGGGCGCAAGAGATGATGGTCGACCCGCGCTGTGTAAAGTTGCGCGACCCCAACCGTGATGAAATCGCCGCTGCTGCGCCGCAATATCCCGGCAAGTCAGATAGCGAGATCCGCAATGCCATCATGGCGCAGGCCGAGATCGACTGTTCCATGCGCCCCGTGGTGTTCAACTATTCCAAAGCCTTCATCGAAGCGCCGCTGCTGCGGTACTTGTTGAACGGTGTGATCGTCACCGCGTCGATCTTCTTTATTCAAGTGCTGGTCGCCCTGCCTGCCGCCTATGCGCTGGCCAAGCTGAAATTCTGGGGACGTGAAGCGGTGTTCGGGCTAGTGCTCTTCTGCCTTCTGATCCCGGTCCATGCCATCGCATTGCCGCTTTACATCATGCTGGCCAAGGTCGGGCTGACCAATACCTATGCCGCGCTTGTCGTGCCATGGACGATCTCGGTTTTTGGGATATTCCTGATGCGGCAGTTCTTCATGACCGTGCCGGATGACCTGATCGATGCCGCGCGCATGGACGGGATGACCGAGTTCGCCATCGTCTGGCGCGTGATGCTGCCTACCGCAATCCCTGCCCTGCTCGCCTTTGCCATCTTCAGCATCGTCGCCCATTGGAACGACTATTTCTGGCCCCGCATCGTTGTCACCGGCAGCCGGGACCTGTTCACGCCTCCGCTGGGCCTGCGGGAATTCAAGGGCGATGCTGATGGATCCTTTTTCGGGCCGATGATGGCCACCGCCACCATTATCGTCACACCGCTTATCGTCGCATTTCTGGTCGCACAACGCCGCTTTATCGAGGGGATTACGCTGTCTGGAATGAAATAGGGTGGGTTCGCTCCCACCCTACTCGTCGCCCTTTCGGGCTTATTACCGGGGTCTGCCAATCGCCAAACCGTCAGCCCCAACAACTGGAGTAGATGTAATGAAATACACGCTGACTGCAATGGCTGTGGCGCTCTCTGCCACCGCTGCTTATGCCGAAGACAAGGTGACAATCGAGTTCGCCTATCCCTACAGCCACCTGTTTGACGTCACCTATGAAGCGATGATGCCTGCCTTCAAAGAGGCGCATCCGAACATCGAGGTGAAGTTCCGCGCCACATACGAATCCTATGAAGACGGAACCAACACCGTTCTGCGCGAAGCGGTCTCTGGCAACTTGCCCGACGTGACCATGCAAGGTCTGAACCGCCAAGCGCCGCTGGTCGACAAGGGCATCGCGCAATCGCTGGAGCCCTTCATCGCCGCCGAAGCTGATTTCGAAAAGGACGGTTATCACCAAGCCATGCTGTCGCTGTCCACGTTCAACGGCGAAGTCTACGGGCTGCCCTTCTCGGTCTCGCTGCCCGTTGGCTACTACAACATGGACATCCTGCGCGAAGGCGGAATCGAAGAGCTGCCGCAGACATGGGACGACGTGATCGCGGCCTGCAAGACCATGAAGGCGAACGGCATCGATAACCCGATCTTCTGGGGTTGGAACATCACCGGCAACTGGTTCATGCAAGCTCTGCTGTGGAGCCAGGACAAGGCAATCGTCGAGAATGGCAACGTCACCATGGACAGCCCCGAGGCGCTGGTTGCGCTGGAGCAGATGCAGGAGATCTTCACCGAGTGTGAGATGCAGAACCTCGAATGGAAAGCCGCGCTGGCGTCCTTCTCCGCCGGCGAGATCGGCATGATGTTCTGGTCCACCTCGGCTCTAGGTGCGGTTGAGCGCAGCCAAGGCGATTTCGAACTAGTCACTGGCCCCTTCCCGGGTCTGGACGGTGCGCCGATGGGTCTGCCCGCGGGCGGCAACGCTGCGATGCTGACCTCGACTTCCGAAGACCCCGCCGTTCGCGAAGCCGCCTGGACATGGCTCAAGTACATCACTTCGGGCGACGGCGCAGCCGAAGTGGCCAAGACCACCGGTTACATGCCGCCGAACAAGGCTGCCAACGAGATCATCCTCGCAGATTTCTACGAGCAGAACCCAAACAAGCAAACTGCCGTGGATCAGCTGCCACTTCTGCGCGACTGGCTGGCCTATCCGGGCGACAATGGTCTGGCGGTCACGCAAGTGATCTATGACGGGATCGAGCGCATCGTGACCGGCGACTCCACCGACATGAAAGAGCTGCAGGAAGAGCTGGTCGAGGAAATCGCCGACCTGCTGCCGAACGGCTAATCACTTTTGTTGGCTGCCTGGAACCACTGGGCGGCCAACGTACTTTTCGAAAGGCACAGGCATGAAACTCGTCCATATCTCCGACATTCACCTGACCATTCCGGGCGAACGGATGGGCGGGCTCGATCCCCATCGCCGTTTTGCGCAGGCCCTGGACGAATTGCGCGTAAAACATGCCGATGCCCACAGGATCATTATCACTGGCGACCTCACCCATTGGGGAGAGCCGCAGGCATATGTCGCGCTCAAAGACGCGCTGGTCGATCTCCCCTGCCCGGTTCGATTGTTGATGGGCAACCATGATGACCGCACGAATTTCTTGAGGGTTTTCCCCGATCAGCCGCGCGATTCAAACGGCTATGTGAACTATGCCGAAGATCTGGAGGGCACGCGGCTGATCTTTCTTGATACCACCGCGCCGCGTACCCATGCAGGCCATTTCGGAGCGGACAGGATCGAATGGCTTAAGGCGCAATTGCAGGAGTGCAGCCGCGCGCGGCTCTTTATGCACCACAATGTCATGACATTGGGGCAACCCGCCGAGGACAAGATCGCGCTGGTCGATGCCGACCGCCTAGGTTTTGCGGATCTGCTGCGCAAACACACAGACAAAATCGACTACCTGCATTTCGGCCACATCCACGCGATCTGCACTGGGACCTATTGCGGCATCCCCTTTGCTTCGGTGCGGTCCACAGGGAACCAGTCCCTGCCCGACTTCACCGAGACCGAACTCCTGCATGGCGCGCCCATGGCGCCCTCCTTTGCAGTGATCGAGGTCCACGAGGACACGACCGTAATCCACGACATTCCTTTCACATGGGACGGCCCAGTATTCTCCTCAGGCACCGGCTGGGACGACTGGGCAAAGCCGGTGGCGGCTGAATGAGGTTCATCCATCTCACGGACAGGCATGTTGTCGGCTCAGGTCTGTTCCACGATCTGGACCCTTCAGAGCGACTTTCACAGGCTGTCGCTTCAATCAACGCCGAACATAGCGACGCGGATTTCGTGATCTTCGCGGGTTACTTGACCGATTGGGGCGACGCGCAAAAACTCTAACGTGTCGGAGCGCTGAAGAATAATAGTTTCGCATTGGCGCGACGATTTTTCAAACGTAGTCGGAAGTCATCCCAACTTGAACGCAGCAGCAGCAAAGTTTGTCACAAAATCTTCATGTGGTCAGTCTACGCCGCCTCAATCAACAAAGTACTCTTGGAACGAAACGCATGGTTCGGCTGAAGACACTCGAAGGCAAGTGCGCCTCTCACTTGTGTTTTGGATGCATGCAATTCGGCGGGACTGCAGATGCCGCTGCAAGCCGCGCCATGTTCGACGCTTGCCGAGATGCCGGTATCAACTTCTTCGATACAGCCCACACGTATACAGGCGGTCAGTCCGAGGAATTGCTGGGCAGTTTTATTCAAAAGAACCGCGATACACTGATAATCGCGACAAAAACCAGCTATGCTGGGGGCAGCGGCCGCCAGAACATTAACGCTCAGTTTGACGAAAGCCGATCTCGACTGAAGCTGGATGTTGTCGATATCTTGTACCTGCATCGATGGGACCGCACGACCCCGCTGCTTGAAACATTCGAAGCGCTTTCCGAATTGCAGGCCCAAGGCAAAATTCGGCATATTGGCGTTTCGAATTTCGCGGCCTGGCAGGTCATGAAAGCGCAAGCCGTTGCCGAACAACTCGGAACACGCATCGATATCATCCAGCCCATGTACTCCCTTATCAAGCGCCAGGCTGAGGTGGAGCTTTTCCCGATGGCGCTCTCCGAGGATATTGCCGTCGCACCCTATTCTCCATTGGGCAGCGGTTTGCTCACGGGCAAATACCAGAGCGGCGGCGAGGGACGCCTTTCAACGGACAGACGCTACGCGGCCCGCTACGGGCAAGCGTGGATGGCGGAGACGGCGAAGTCCCTGTCCGCTTTGGCCCGTGAATGGGGAACTGACCCTGCCACTTTGGCTGTGGCCTGGGCTGCCAAACATCCTGCTGTTTCTGCGCCGATCATCAGTGGACGCAATGCCAAGCAGTTGGAAGCGTCTTTGAAGGCTTTGAGTGTTTGCCTGACTGCGGAACAATACGCGCAGATCGAAGCGCTGTCTCCGCGCCCGGCGCCCGCGACCGACCGTTTGGAAGAAACAGGCGCCTAGGCTGGCCCAGCCAGACCAGCCTCCCAGTGTTCGCCCATGGCCACGATGCAAGACGTGCCGTTCGCGTAATTCTGCACGATCATCCATTCGCCATCCCGTGGGCTGACCCACACTTCCAGCATGGTTTCCGGGTCACGTAGTCCCATGCCCTGACGTTCCGCCCCGAGAACTTCGGTCAACATCGAAAGCATACGCGCGCTGTCATCACAGCTGACATCCGACATCTTGGCGCTTGCAAGGGTTGGCGCAGTGACACAAATCGTCAGCAAGAGAAAAAGTCGATTGATCATGATCACAGCATAGATGGCCAGAGTGAAGAACGTAACAGTTTTATGACAGATTGTGGATAAAATATCCTTACTGCGTACGGTTTCTCACTGTCCTACGCCGTCCATCAGAAGGTTTGCTGTCACAAAACCGTTTCGCAAATGCCAAGAAACTGAATCAAAACTGTCACGCAGATGTAGCGTAGCAACCTTATCCGCACCCTAAACATGGGGGCGATATGCTGAAAATCGACGCACTGACCAAGCGGTTCGGAGATAAGACGGCTGTGGATGCAGCCAACATCTCCGTAGACAAACCAACCATGATCGGGATCATCGGTCGTTCCGGGGCTGGTAAGTCCACTCTGCTTCGGATGGTCAACCGCCTCAGCGACGCCACCAGCGGAACAATCACTTTCGAAGGTGAAGAGATCAGCGCCCTGCGCGGTGCCGCCAAACGGGACTGGCAGTCGCGCTGCGCGATGATCTTTCAGCAGTTCAATCTGGTGCCGCGAATGGATGTGGTGTCGAACGTGCTGCACGGGACTTTGAACAAGCGCTCGACTTTTGCGACGATGTTCAACCTTTATCCGCAATCGGACATTCACAAAGCCATCGACATTCTCGACCGGCTGGGCATTGCCGAACAGGCCCCGAAGCGCGCCGAAGCGCTTTCGGGCGGTCAGCAGCAACGTGTCGCCATCGCTCGGGCGTTGATGCAAGATCCCAAGATCATTCTCGCCGATGAACCCATTGCCTCGCTCGATCCGATGAACGCCCAGGTCGTGATGCAAGCCCTCCGCCGGATTCACGAAGAGGACGGACGCATGGTCATCGCCAATCTGCATACGCTCGACACCGCGAGGCGCTATTGCGACCGTGTCATCGGGATGCGTGACGGACGGATCGTGTTTGATGGCACGCCAGAGCAACTAACCACCGGCGTTGCGCGCGACATTTACGGGGCTGGCGCGGATTTCTCCGAGGCTGCCACATCCACCGAAATCGAAACACTGGACAGACCGGGGGTTCGCGCTGCGGAAGCTTACGTCTGAGCCAGTTTTTCCCGCGCCTTTCGCGGGCCACCTTCATCAACCCCGCCCTCAAGTAGCCGACCGGCGATAGGGCATCAAACTTGGAGAAAAAGATGAAAAAGACCCTCGCACTGGCGCTTGCCGCCACGACCGCGCTGAGCACCGGCGCTTTTGCCCAAGAGATCACCGAATTCCGCATCGGCATTCTGGGTGGCGAAAATGCTCAGGACCGTATGAATTCCTATCAGTGTCTTGCCGATTACACGACCGAAGCGCTTGGCGTCGAAACCAAGCTTTTCGCACCGGCTGATTACAACGGTGTGATCCAGGGACTGCTGGGCGGCACCATCGACATGGCTTGGCTGGGCGCATCGTCCTATGCCGCGACCTACCTGCAAGACCCCGAAGCGGTTGAGCCTGTGCTGATCAAGGTCAACGTGGACGGCTCCATCGGCTATCACTCCATCGGGTTTGCCCGCAAGGACAGCGGCATCACCTCGCTTGACGACATGGAAGGCAAGGTTTTCGGCTTTGGCGACCCGAACTCCACGTCCGGCTACCTGATCCCGTCCATCGAGATCCCGCAGTACAAAGACGGCATCACGATGGAATCCGGCGAGTATTTTGGCGAAGTGAAGTTCACCGGCGGCCACGAGCAAACCATCGTTGCCGTCAACAATGGCGACATCGACGGTGGCGTGACCTGGGCTGACGGTCAGGGCAACTGGGAAGACGGCTACAACTCCGGCGCGCTGCGCAAGGCGGTTGATGCTGGCCTCGTCGACATGAACGACATGGTCCAGATCTGGAAATCGAACGTGATTCCCGAGGGCCCCGTTGTGCTTCGCAAGGCTCTGCCTGCTGACGTCCGCGAAACCATGACCGCGCTGGTCGATGGCCTGCACGAGCGTGACCCTGATTGCGCCTATGGTGTGGCCGCTGGTGACACGCTGGGCTTCCAGCCGGTCACCCATGATACCTACATCTCGATCGTCGAAGCGCGCAAAGCGAAAATCGGCGGCTAAGTCATTTTCATGACGTATCCGGCAGGCCTTCGGGCCTGTCGGTATTTTTGTATCCGGAGGCAGCATGGCGGACATTTCCTTAGGCGGCGCGGCGCAAAGCGTCGGCAGCATCCAGTCGAGCTATATGGCGCAGGTTCAAAGGCGCCGGCTTTACGGTGGGCTGACGCTGCTGATTTTCGTCGTGCTGATGGTGTCCGGTTTCAACGTCGCGGATGACCGAAATGCAGGCGGCTTCTGGGAAGGCCTGCACCAGATCGGTGATTATCCTGCCGACGTCCTGTCCGAAGCTTGGGAGAAACGAGCCGATCTGCCGGGCCTGATTGCCAAATACTTCCCGGCACTCGTTGAAACGATCAACATTGCCGCTGTCTCGACCCTGATCGGCGCCATTGGCGGGTTGTTCCTGTCCTTGCTCGGCACCCGTGGCCTGGCGAAATGGCCGCGCCTGATCCCTCTGTTCCGCCGCATCTCCGACATTATGCGCGCTGTGCCAGAAATCGTGATCGCACTTGTTTTGATCTTCGTGCTTGGCGGCGGACCGGTGCCTGCCATGATCGCCATTGCGATCCACACGGCCGGTGCACTGGGTAAGATGTTCTCCGAAGTGGCAGAGAATGCTGATCTGAAACCGGTTGAAGGCCTCGCCTCCACCGGCGCAACCTGGTCGCAGCGCATGCTCTTGGGTGTGCTGCCACAGGTCGCACCGAATTATCTCAGCTATTCCCTGCTGCGCTTTGAAATCAACATCCGCGCCTCGGCCATTCTGGGTTTCGTCGGTGCGGGCGGGCTTGGCTACGAACTGCGCAACGCCATGGCCTGGGGGCCGGGGCGGTTCGACGAGGCCGCCGCCATCTTCATCCTGCTCTTCGGCACGATTGTCTTCTTCGATCAGGTGTCCAGCCGCTACCGCAACCGTCTGACAGAGGGGCAAGGCCAATGACCGCGACTGATCTGAGCGTGACCAAACAGGAAGCCGACAAACTGTTTCAGCGCAAACGCCTGATCGGTTTTGGCATCCCTGCGGTGATTTTCGCCTACCTCGTCTACATCTTTTTCGCGTTCGATATCTCCGGCCTCGCCGGGCGAGCCAATCTTGACAACGCGGTCACGCTGGCCTCTGACAGTTGGTCGCACAAGGTTCACGTCACACGCGACAACCGGTCCGGCGAGATCACCTATGCGGTCGAAGGCGAGCGCAAGGGCACTTATCCCGAAGGTCAGCGGCCCGATTGGGTAAGCGGCGATGAGGTAATTACGATTGATCTGGGCGGCGATCACATCGTGCGTTACCTCCCAGACAATCGCACTGAGATTGAGGTGCCGGGGTTCCCGCTGATCGAGGTTCAGGCCGAGGGGCGCAGCCTGACCAGCAACCTGCCCGAGGACCTGCCGGATTGGATCTCCGCCTCGAACCGGCGCATCGGCATCACCACACCCGAAGGCCGCATCACTCTGACCGGAGCGCGGACCGAGGTATTCAACTATTTTCCGGGATGGGAACTCTTTTGGTTCACCCTCGACAGTCCATATCACGGGCAAAGCCTTGGCACGATCCTGTTCGGCGAGCAGATCGACCCGACGCGCTCCAATATCGCGGGTGCCATCTCCGACTGGTGGAACAATGCCATGTGGCGGCACAAGGACGTCGCCTGGGCGATTGGCGAAACGATCCTGATGGCCTTCCTTGGCACCATGGGGGCTGCGATCATTGCACTACCGCTGGCCTTTATGGCGGCGAAACGCTTTTCGCCCGTCATGATGCTGCGCGCTGCCACGCGCCGGGTCTTTGACTTTGTACGCGGCGTGGATGCCTTGATCTGGACCGTGGTGCTGGCGCGTGCCTTTGGACCCGGCCCTTTGACCGGCGCGCTGGCGATCCTGATCACCGACACTGGCACCTTCGGCAAGATTTTCTCCGAAGCGCTGGAAAACGTCGACCAGAAGCAAATCGAAGGTGTCGAATCCACAGGGCCTAAGCCGCTGCAACGTTACCGCTTCGGCGTGATCCCGCAGGTAGTGCCGGTGTTATTGGCGCAAATCCTGTATTTTCTGGAATCCAACACGCGTTCGGCCACGATCATTGGCGCAATCACGGGCGGTGGTATCGGCCTGATGCTGACCCAAGCAATCCAGACCCAGAAGGACTGGGAGGAGGTCGCGTATTACATCGTGTTGATCGTGGTCATGGTGATGTTCATGGATTGGTTCTCGGGCTGGTTGCGTGGCAAGTTGATTGGACGCAAGGACTGATGACGCGCTTTTTGATCACTGGTGTGAACCGGGGGATTGGAGCGGCGCTTCATGCTCAGGCGGTGGCCCTTGGACATCAGGTTATTGGCACCACCCGCGACGGGCGGGGTGGCACAGTTCCTCTGGTGCTGGACACGCCGGAAACCATCGCGGAACAACTTTCGGGCGTTGGTCCTTTGGATATCCTGATCAACAACGCGGGCGTGATCTCGCCTGACCGACAGTCACCGCTCGATATGGACTTTACAGGTTTTGCCCACACGCTAACGATCAACAGCATCGCTCCGCTGGCTGTCGCGCAAGCCGTCTTGCCCCAATTGCGCGAAAGCGCTGCACCAAGGATCCTGACGATGTCTTCGCAGATGGCGTGGATGGGATATCGCAAAGCTGATCGCATTGCCTATCGGGCGTCAAAAGCTGCTGTGAACAAAGTGATGCAGGGGCTTGCCACCGTTCTTGAACCCGAAGGGATTCCCGTTGCGTTGGTCGACCCCGGCTGGGTGCGCACGGACATGGGCGGCGCCGAGGCAGACGAAGACCCACAGGACGTGGCCTGCGGTGTTTTGAACATTGCCCGCGACTTGACCCTAGAGGACACTGGGAAGTTTTTCCGCTTCACAGGTGAGGAAAGAGAGTTCTAGACGTGGCGCGACTAACTGCAACAGAGCCATTCATTCACCCGGACTGCGAAATCACCGATAGTCGGTTTGGTGCTTATGTCGAGATTGGCAAAGGCAGCCGAGTCAGCAACTCGTATTTTGGGGACTACTCCTATTGCGACCGTTATGCCGACATCGCAAACGCCCAGATCGGCAAGTTTGCGAACATCGCTGCCTTTGCGCGGATCGGGGCCACCGACCACCCGCTTCATACGGCGGCCTGTCATCACTTCCTTTATCGGTCGGATGATTATTGGGACGATGTAGCACGGGATGAGGACTTCTTCGCGCACCGCCGGTCCCGCACGGCCCATATCGGCCATGACACATGGATCGGTGCAGGCGCAATGATCAAACCCGAGGTGAAACTGAGCGATGGCGCAGTCGTTGCGGCAGGCGCAGTTGTGACAAAAGACGTCGACCCCTACACCATCGTTGCAGGCACCCCGGCCAAACCCTTGCGCCTGCGCCAGCCGCGCGAGATTGCAGATCGGCTGATTGCCTTAGCATGGTGGGATTGGTCCCATGAAGCGTTGAGAGACGCGCTTCCAGACTTTCGCGCGATGCAGGCAGCCACCTTTCTGGAAAAGTATGAAACCTGATCTTGTCACCTTGCGAGCCGCCACAGATGCGGACCGTGAATTGGTCTTACGGCTAGAAGAAGAAGGTATGCGCGCTTATGCGCAGGCGCTTTGGGGCAACTGGCACCCTTCGGCCACAACTGCGTCTTTAGACTTGGCAGGCCACGAGATGATTACCGTCGGCGGAAAAATAGTTGGGGTCATCCAAACAAAGGACCATGGCCAAAGCCTGCAAGTCGCAAAGCTCTACATTGCCTCTGACGCGCGCGGTATGGGTTTTGGCGCTGCCGCAATTTGGCAGAAGGTCGGCGCGGAAGACCGTTCCATTTGGTTAAATGTGCTTACCACCAATCCAGATGCGAGGCGGTTCTATGAACGGCTCGGATTCAGTGTACGAGAAGAAACTCCGGAGCGCTGGTGTTTGCAATTGAAGCCCTCCGCAGTGTCACCAAACCTTAATGCGATCTTCACATGAAAATTGCATTCTTAGGTGACGGTTGTGGTGCCTTTCACATCGCAGGACTACCCATGTTTCGCACACTTGCCATTGCAATGGCCGCACTCGCCGCATCGCCCGCACTCGCGCAATCCATTGACCGCGTGGATTACGGCCCGCGTCCCTTTTATCTGATCGACCGGATGGAAGACGGGCCGCTCAAATTCAAACTGCAATCCTGCGCCGCGCAAGAGGCCAAGCCGTCTCTCTTTTCCATCGGCCACCGTGGAGCTCCGATGAAGTTCCCCGAGCACACGGTTGAATCCAACCTGGCGGCTGCGCGCATGGGAGCCGGAATTCTGGAATGCGACGTGACGTTCACAAAAGACTTGGAACTGGTCTGCCGTCACGCCCAAAACGATTTGCACACGACGACCAACATTGTGACAACCGGCCTAGCAGACACGTGCAACGTGCCCTTCAGCCCGGCAAACGGTGACACTGCGGCCGCCGCAGAGTGCCGCACATCCGAGATCACGCTGGCTGAGTATCGGACCCTGACGCCCAAGATGGACGCCTACGACAAAACCGCAACTTCGGCTGAAGCCTATCTGGGCGGCACGGCAGACTGGCGCACGGATCTTTACAGCGTCGAGCCAGCCACGATTATGACCCACGCCGAGTCGATCGAGCTGTTCAAATCCCTGGGCGCGAAGTTCACGCCTGAACTCAAGTCGCCATCGGTAGACATGCCCTTCAACGGGTTTAGCCAAGAAGACTACGCGCAGAAGCTGGTGGATGAATACAAGGCTGCGGGCGTCCCGGCCTCAGACGTTTGGCTCCAGTCATTCAATCTTGAAGATGTGCTGTATTGGATCAAAGCCGAACCCGATTTTGGCGCTCATGCAGTCTATCTGATGGATGAATACGACATCGAAGGGTATTCCCCGATGGACCCGGCCACATGGCCCAACACAATGGAAGAGCTGAAGGCGATGGGCGTGAACTACATCGCGCCGCCCACATGGACGCTGGTGACTTTGGAAGGGGAAGAGATTGTGCCCTCTGAGTTGGCTAAACAGGCCAAGGCCGCCGGGCTCAAGATCATCACCTGGACCATCGAACGATCCGGCCCGCTGGTGCGCGGTGGCGGCTGGTATTACCAGTCCATCGCCGATGTGACCGACAGCGATGGCGTCATGTACGAGTTGATCGACGCGCTGGCAATGGATGTCGGGGTTGAGGGGATTTTCTCCGACTGGCCCGCGACAGTGACCTACTATGCGAATTGCATGGGTCTCGAATAACCCAATCATGGTTTTGTAAGCGGTGCAGCCCCTACTCTCAAACGGGTGGGGGCCTTTCGTTTTCCAGTGTCAGCGTCACCCTGTCACCGGCGAACCATGTGCGGCCAAACTCAACCGCCGTACCAGCTTGATCAACGTTGACACCTGAGGACTTCAAGAGTGGATCGCCCTCCGAGACCTGAAGATGGAGCGCATGTGTCGCCGTGGCCCGTACCGCCGTCAGACGGGTGGAGGCGCGGGTGTAGTCGGAGATGCCAACCAGCCGCAGCGCTTCGGTTACGCTGCTGGTTTGGTGCAGGGCTTCTTCGATGCCGGTAAGACGCCCGAGAGGAAACAGGCTTTCAAACACGGCGATCGGCTGGCCGTCGGCGAGCGAAAGACCGTGATAGACGCAAACCGGATCGCCCGGGGCAATCTGCAGCGCTTTGGCTTCGCCCGTCGTCGCGGAACGCTCCTCGACCTGGAGAATGCGCTTGTCGGGTCGCCTGCCCGCGGCGATCAGGTTCTCGTGGAACCGCACACGTTGCCCAATCGGGTAGTCCGTCGGCGTGGCTGCGACGAAAGCACCAGAACCACGACGGGTGCGGATCAGACCTTCTTCAACCAAAGCCGAGATGCCATGTCGGACTGTGTGCCGATTGACCCCAAAGCGCTTGGCCAAACCTGCCTCGGTCGGCAGTTTGTCTCCGGGCGCGTATTTGCCCTCTGCTAGGTCACTTCGGAGCGCATCGGCTATGGCCTGCCAGATGGGTGTTTTGCCTGAAGTGTCACGCAAGTTTCACAAATCTCTTCTGTCGTGAGAGGGGGAATCTGTTATGATGTGTATAGTTGTATAGTATATGGAAAAGTTGTCGAGATGAAAGACACTTTCGACGAAAACGCCGAGCGAAAAGCCTGGATGGGTCTGCTGGCCAGGGCGCCGGAAGGCCGCGTTGCTGCCTTGCTGGATGCCGCCATATCGCGTCCAGAATTCACATGGCTGCGCGCGCCTGAGATCGGCAGCACAATGGTGCGTGGTCGCGCCGGTGGGACTGGCGCGCCCTTTAACATCGGAGAGATGACCGTCACGCGCTGCGCGCTGACGCTCGCCAGCGGTGAAGTCGGCCACGCCTATATTCAGGGCCGCCGCAAGTCTGATGCCGAAGCGGCGGCGCTTGTCGACGCGCTGATGCAAGGGCGCAATGCCTCAGCCGTCCGCAAGGCAGTTCTTGACCCGCTCGGGGCGGAGCAGTCCGCCGCAAAGATCGCCCGCGCCGAAAAAGCCGCTGCGACAAAGGTCGAGTTCTTCACGATGGCAAGAGGAGAGGACTAATGCAGGCAACCGCTCTGTCAGGTGGGTTCGACAATCCCGCCATAGGGTCCGCCCACGCATTCCGGAGCGTAATGGAAGCCATGGCGCGTCCGGGCAGGATTCATGATATTCAGGGTGCCGTTCCACCTGCGGACTTGTCCGTCGCGGCCGGCACCGTGCTGTTGACCCTGTGCGACACCGACACGCCTGTCTATCTTGCTGGCAAGGCTGACACGGATGATGTTCGCGCGTGGTTGGCCTTTCATACGGGTGCCCCGCTGGCAGGACCGTCACATGCGATGTTTGCCGTCGGCGACTGGGACGCATTGATGCCGCTTGGCAGCTATCCCGTTGGAACGCCGGACTACCCCGATCGCTCGACCACCCTGATTGTGGAATGCGCGACGCTTGAGCACTCCGGCGCGGTTCTGACCGGGCCGGGGATCAAGACAAAGACGGCGTTGTCCCTACCCGAGATTGTGGGTTTTCAGGACAATCACGCGTTGTTCCCGCAGGGGCTGGATTTCATTTTTACCAGTGGCGACCAACTGGCGGCCCTGCCCCGTTCCACGAAAATCGCTGATCCGGAGACGCTCTGATGTATGTTGCTGTGAAGGGCGGCGAGCGGGCCATTGAAAACGCCCATGCCTGGCTTGCGGAGGAACGCCGTGGCGATACGGATGTCGCCGAACTGAGCATTGCGCAGATCCGTGAACAGTTGAAGCTGGCCGTCGACCGCGTCATGGCCGAAGGTTCGCTCTATGATCCTGACCTTGCCGCATTGGCGATCAAGCAATCGCGCGGTGATCTGATTGAAGCAATCTTCCTGATTCGGGCTTACCGCACCACACTACCGAGGTTCGGCGCATCGGATCCGGTGGACACGGGTGCGATGGCCTGCGACCGGCGCATCTCGGCGACGTTCAAAGATCTGCCTGGAGGGCAAGTTCTGGGGCCGACCTTCGATTACACGCACCGTTTGCTAGATTTCAAACTGGCTGCAGATGGCGACGTCCCCGAGGCCCCAACGCGGGAAAGCGTTCCAGGCGACGTGCCGCATGTGACAGAGTTTCTCAACCGCGAAGGCCTGATTGAAGAAGCCCCCCGCGATGATACACCGCCGCCTGACCTGACGCGCGAGCCGCTTGAAATGCCAGCAGACCGCGCGCTGCGGCTGCAAGCGCTGACCCGCGCCGATGAAGGTTTCACGCTTGGTCTCGCCTATTCCACGCAACGCGGCTATGCGCGCAACCATGCCTTTGTCGGCGAGCTGCGGATCGGTGCCGTCGCGGTCGAGATGGACATCCCAGAGCTGGGTTTTGCTATCGAGATTGGGGAGATCACCCTAACCGAATGCGAAACCGTCAACCAATTCAAAGGCTCCAAAACCGAGCCTCCGCAATTCACCCGCGGATACGGGCTGGTCTTTGGCCAATCCGAACGCAAGGCGATCTCCATGGCGCTGGTTGACCGCGCGCTGCGGTGGAAGGAACTGGGCGAAGACTATGTCGGCGCGCCTGCACAAGACACCGAGTTTGTTCTTTACCACGCGGACAACATCCAGGCGACGGGCTTCCTGGAGCACATCAAGCTGCCCCACTACGTCGACTTCCAGTCTGAATTGGAATTGGTGCGCAAATTGCGCCGCGAGGCAGGGGCGGATCGGGTTCAAGAGGCGGCAGAATGAAATACGTCGTCTTCGACATTGGCGCCGTTCTCTTAGAGTGGAAGCCCGAATTGGCATGGGCCGACGAACTTGGGCTGGACGGCGCGCGCGATTTCATGCGCCGTATAAGCTTTGACAAGATCAATCTTGCCTGCGACGCAGGGGCCAGCTTTGCGAAGGCAAGCAAGGAGATCGCAGACCCGGACGACGCTGCTCGGCTAGAGCGATATGTCAGCCTCTATCACTTGACGGTGCCAAACAAGATTACGGGCACGTGGGATTGCCTTTACGACCTGAAAGAGCGCGGCATCAAATTGCACGCCATCACCAACTGGTCCGCAGAGACATGGCCGGTCGGCGTAAAGGTCCATCCAGAGTTGGGTAAAGTTTTCGAGACCACGATCGTGTCTGGACAGGTCGGTATGATCAAGCCCAGCGTCACGATATTCCAACTTCTTTGTGACCGTGCCGGTGTTGCCGCGGAAAACTGCATCTTCATCGATGATGGTCCGCACAACTGTGTCGGCGCCCGGGCCGCGGGAATGGACGCGATCCATTTCACAAATCCTGACGCGCTCAGAGCCTCACTAGAGGCAAAGGGGGTACTATGACCGATCAGGCTTACAACTTCGCCTATCTCGACGAACAGACCAAGCGGATGATCCGCCGCGCGATCCTAAAAGGGTTGGCCATCCCCGGGTATCAGGTGCCCTTCGCTTCTCGCGAAATGCCCATGCCCTATGGTTGGGGTACGGGGGGCGTTCAGGTTTCTGCCGCCGTTTTGACGCCGGATGATACGTTCAAGGTGATCGACCAAGGTGCGGACGACACCACGAACGCCGTTTCCATTCGGTCGTTTTTTGAACGCACGGCAGGAGTTGAGACCACCACCACGACCTCAGAGGCGACCGTGATCCAGACCCGCCACCGCATCCCCGAAGAGCCGCTGACCGAGGATCAGATCCTCGTCTATCAGGTGCCGATCCCGGAACCGCTACGGTTTCTGGAACCACGCGAAAGCGAGACGCGCAAGATGCACAGCCTTGAGGAATATGGGCTGATGCATGTGAAGCTCTATGAGGACATCAGCCGGCACGGCCATATTGCGACCTCCTACGCCTATCCGGTGAAGGTCGAGGAGCGCTATGTGATGGACCCGTCGCCCATCCCGAAATTTGACAATCCGAAACTGGGCGACATGGCCGCCATCCAGCTGTTTGGCGCAGGCCGCGAGCAGCGGATATACGCGCTGCCGCCCTACACGCAGGTTGTGAGCCTCGATTTCGAAGACCATCCGTTCGAAGCCAGCAAGGCGGATCACCCTTGCGGGCTGTGCGACGCGACGGACAGCTATCTGGACGAAGTCATCATGGATGATCAGGGCGGGCGCATGTTCGTCTGCTCCGACACGGATTACTGCGAAGCTCGGCGCGCCGCTGGTCACAAAGGAAAGGACGCGGCATGACACCTTTGCTGTCGGTTCAAGGTATCACCAAACGCTACGGCGCACATATCGGCTGCGCGGACGTGTCCTTTGATCTCTATCCCGGTGAGGTGATGGGCATTGTCGGCGAAAGCGGATCGGGCAAATCGACGCTGCTGAATTGCATGGCGGGGCATCTGCCACCTGATGCGGGTCAGGTCGTGTTCGATACGCGCACCGACGGCCCCAAGGATACGATCACCATGTCCGAGCCCGAACGGCGGATGTTGGGGCGGACGGATTGGGCGTTCGTTCACCAACACGCCCGTGACGGGCTGCGTATGGGCGTCTCAGCCGGCGGCAATGTTGGCGAGCGGTTGATGGCTGTCGGCGAACGGCGTTACGGCGACATTCGCGGCAAGGCCACGGATTGGCTGGAGCGGGTCGAGATCGACGCCGCCCGCGTCGATGACCGACCCACAACCTTTTCCGGCGGCATGCAGCAGCGCCTGCAGATCGCGCGCAATCTTGTGACGGGGCCGCGTCTGGTCTTCATGGATGAGCCCACCGGGGGCCTCGATGTGTCGGTGCAGGCACGACTGCTGGATCTGTTGCGCGGGCTGGTGCGCGACATGGGCCTGTCGGCGATCATCGTCACCCACGACCTCGCCGTCGTGCGCCTGCTGGCGGATCGTCTAATGGTGATGAAATCAGGCCGGGTGGTCGAGGCGGGCCTGACCGATCAGGTGCTGGATGATCCGCAACACGCCTATTCCCAACTTCTTGTGTCTTCCGTTTTGCAGGTGTGAGTCATGACAGTTCAAATCACTCAGGCTACGGATATGGATTGCCAAGATGTCGTTTCGTTCTTGGCCACCGCCTTACCTGAAAGTTGGCGGCAGCCAGAATTGCCAGACCGCGCGCAGATTCAACGCGTCCTCTCACATAACGCGTCCATCCTTATGATCGCGCGTCAAGAAGACACCGTCGTGGGGCTGGCGCTTGGATGGTGCTTTCCCAACGCAGTCGCCCAAGGCGATACAGTCATGCTGGATGAGCTTTTGGTCGATCCTGGCTGTCGCGGGATTGGCATCGGCACTGAGTTGGTAAAGGCATTTACAAAGACAGCACGGCAACTCGGAAAAGCACCGATCGAAGTCTGGGCAACAACAGATTTTCCGGACGAGCCAGCCGCAACCCCGTTTGCACGAACAGGCGGCCAACAGGGCGAGTTGCTGCGCCAATTCGACTGGCCAAAGGAGGCATGCGCATGATCTCTCTAGAAGACGTCTCGAAAACCTTCACGCTGCACAATCAAGGCAGCGCCGTGATTGAAGTCATCAGAGATGTGTCCTTTCACGTAGTCCCTGGAGAGTGCGTGGCGCTGACCGGGGCTTCAGGTGCGGGTAAATCGACCCTGATGCGGATGATCTACGGCAATTACCTGACCCAATCGGGATCGATCTGCATCGGAGATGTGGACATCGTAAAGGCAGAACCCCGTGAGATCATCGCGCTGCGCCGCGAGGTGCTGGGCTATGTCAGCCAGTTCCTGCGGGTTGTTCCGCGCGTGCCGACGCTAGAAGTGGTCGCAGACCCCTTACGGGCCCTGGGTGTGCCTACTGAGGACGCCCAAGCAAGGGCGCAAGACCTGCTGTCGAAACTCAACATCCCTCAGCGGCTCTGGTCTCTGTCCCCGACAACCTTCTCGGGCGGCGAACAGCAGCGGGTCAACATCGCGCGCGGTTTTGCCCACGCATATCCCGCGATGCTTCTGGACGAGCCCACAGCAAGCCTTGATGCGACCAATCGGGAAGTCGTGTTGTCCCTGATTGAGGAGGCTAAAACCCGCGGTGCGGCGATCATTGGCATCTTCCACGACGAGGCGGCGCGCGCGCGTGTCTGCGACCGCGAGATCGACGTCAGCGCGTTCACACCCGGCCTCGCGGCATGACCGAGGGTCGCCTCATCGCAGTTGTTGGCCCCTCTGGTGTGGGTAAGGACAGCGTGATGCAGGGTGTGGCAGAGGTCATGCCGAAACTACATCTTGTTCGGCGCGTTATCACGCGCGCTCCGGGCCTGGGCGGCGAAGACTACGACGCTGTCTCTGAGGCGCAGTTTCAGGATCTCGTAAGCGATGGGGCTTTCGCCGTCCATTGGGGCGCGCATGGACTGTTCTATGGCATTCCGCAAACAGTGAGATACCAGCTGAACAAGGGCACAGACTGTTTGGCCAACTTCTCGCGGAAAGCGCTGCAGGCTGGTGCAGATGCGTTCCCCAACTTCGTCGTCCTGAACATCACGGCGGAGCCCGAGACTTTGGCTGCCCGGTTGGCAGTACGCGGCCGCGAGTCGGAGGCCGACATCGCCAGACGCCTCGCCGAGGCGGCAAAGCCGCTACCGACAGCTCTGGACGTCATCACGCTTTCCAATGATGGACCGCTTAACCAGACAATCGCGCGCGCAGCTCAGCTGCTTCACGCCGTGAGCGTATAGCGATGGATCAGTTCAAAGCGCCCATCCTGCCCTTCGCCGCAAAGCGCGATCTGATCCGCGACAAAAGGCGCGGACAAATCCGGCAGGTGAACTTGCAAGGTATCCATCCAACCCGGCGCGTCCCCTTCGGGCAACCCACCCGAGAGTGTCAGATGAAACCGGAACTCCTCGAAGACGTAAGGGTAGCCCCACTGCGCCAGCAGCATCTCTTGCCGGTTGCTCAGTCCGGCTTTGCGGCGTCGCGCAAGTTCTGCCTCACCCGCAGGCGCGCGAAACCCGTCAAGATCGCGCACGCATGCCTCAGCGATGCGTTGCAAGCCGTCCAGTGTCCCAAAGGGCGTGAGCGCCAGAAATCGGCCCAACTGCGTCAACTTCAGTCCGTCACAAGCTGCAGGAGAAAGCACACCCGCCAAGTCGGACACAGCTGCTTCAAGAGCCTCAGGCGTTTGCCCCTCTTTCAAGCGGAATGGCGGTTTCAGGGTTCCGTGAAAGCCATATTTGCGCGGTGTCATTGTAATGTCATGCAAACCGGGCACATCGAATTGAGGCACCTTGCGGCCCGTCACAACATCCCAGCCCAGCCATTTCGCACCGAAGTCGGCCAATGGGCCTTCGGGCGGTACGTAGTAAATTGCGAAACGAGCGTATGACATGAATTCCCCTTTTCCTGCATCGTCTTTGGCAAAAGCATGTGACACTTCGATGTCAGCAGACCTTTGTCTTGCCAATGCTCAGCTTGTTTTGCCAGATCGGGTAGCGCTTGGGTCGATCACGATTGAAGCGGGTGTCATTTCCGAAATCACTGAAGGGGATAGCATCCCAAGAGGGGCTTTGGATTGCGGCAGGGATCTGGTGCTTCCGGGTCTTGTGGAGTTGCATACCGACAATGTCGAACGCCACATCGAGCCGCGCCCCGAGGTCGATTGGCCCCATCTGCCTGCTCTTCTTGCCCATGATGCAGAATTGGCCTCCACCGGGATCACTACGGTGTTCGATGCCATGCGCGTCGGGTCCATCCATTCGGGCAAAGGCCGCTACATCGACTATGCCCGCAAACTGGCCGACGAGCTTTTGGCTGCGCGCGCGGAAGGCATGTTCAAGATCAGCCACTTTCTTCACCTGCGCGCCGAGATCTGCTCTGAGACGTTGCTCGAAGAATTGGCTGCCTTTGGCCCCGAAGATCGCGTCGGCATTGTCAGCCTGATGGACCACACGCCCGGACAGCGGCAATTCCGTGATCTGACGGCGCTCAAGACCTATGTCGCCAAGAAGCGTGGTATGAATGATGCCGAATTTGCCGAGCATGTGCAAAACCTGCTCGGTCTTCAGGAGCGGTTCGGTGCAAAGCATGAAAAGGGCGCGGTTACAGAGGCGGCCCGTTTGGGCGCAGTGCTGGCCAGCCATGACGATACGACGGCAGAGCATGTCGCGACATCAGCCACCAACGGCGTTGGTTTCGCGGAATTCCCAACGACGGTCGAGGCCGCACAGGCCTGCCGGGACCAGGGTATTGCCGTGATGATGGGTGCGCCGAACCTGATCCGCGGTGGGTCACATTCCGGCAATGTCGCCGCTGAAGATCTGGCTAAGCAGGACCTGCTGGACATCGTCTCATCTGACTATGTTCCCTCGGCGCTGCTGCTCTCCGCCTTCCATCTCGCTCAAATCTGGGATGATCTGCCGCGCGCGATTGCAACCGTAACACGCAACCCGGCGCAAGCCGCGCGCCTTTACGATCGCGGTGTTCTAAATGTCGGGATGCGGGGCGACGTTCTGAGGGTTCGCCAAACCGAAGCGGCGCCCCTTCTGCGCGGGGTGTGGAGCCAAGGAACAAAAATTGGCTGAGCAGGGTGTCGTTACCTTGAGAACGGTTTTGATCGCGCAAGCAGCCATCGGGTAATCTCTGCTTCAGAGGCCCCCGAAAACTCAGCCGCCTCGTTCGGGTCTAACCTATCCTTGGCGACGTCAAACACTCGGGGCGACCTTCGCCCTTTCGGCTTGAACCAGATGGCAGCAATGGCGTTTCTGCCGTCGGTCTCGGCGATGTAGCGCGTGATGTTCATGGCAAGCAGCTTTGTAACAGTATAATGAAGATTAACCGCGTTCAGACTGCATGCCAACGCTAGATCGTTGGTGCCAATTTTTGCCTAGTTTTTCGGACCTAGACCCAATTGGTTCAATTGAAATCCGAGCGGATGCGTCGCGAATCAACCTGTTGTTTGAAGTTCGCGTTCACTCGGCTAGGCCGAGGCTTCTTAGATAGGCACAGCCCTGCGGGATGTCTGATTTGCGGCGCAGTTCCAGCACCAGATGCGGATCGGATTTGCTTTCTGACAGTAGGTGGAACACCTCTAGCCAATGAGCTACGCAACCGGTTGCGCAAATTCAGCGCTTAAGCGGTCTTATATAGATACGTCCTCCATCTGTCGGAGCTCAGCATTCTCGCAAACTCCGTTGAACCACAACGGTTGTTCACATCCATCCTCCCAAACATATAGAAGCCCCACTACCTCGCCGGTTCCCGCATCGATGATGCGCTTCGTGGCTCTGGCTTCATCTTCGTCATTATCGAGCATGAAACCTCCCTTGAAGGCACGCTGAGAGCGCGGGTATCCGCCCAGTAAGCTGGTGCTAGCGCGCGTCGCTACGCGAAAGCTGTCGCTTCGCGGTATAGTAGAACGTGCCTCGTTTCCGGACGCACGAAAAACTCCGCAAAACAACGAAAAAGCACGCAAATAGGACACGTGAGGCTTTGATAAAAAACGGGAAATTCTTTGTTGAACCTCGACAAAGCACAGACAACTTCAAGGTGCTGTTCAGTCAATTGGCAGCGCAGGGTGCCGGTCGGCCCGTGGACCAGCATGAAGTCGCCGATGGTCCTTGGACACCCGACACGTTGGCCGATGCCATAACCGCGATTGATGCCAACAAGGACGGGATTGACGTTCGAACCGTGCAGGTTTGGTTTCAAGCAAACGACAACGGAATAAGTGACAAGAACATACATTGGCTAGCCCGAATCTTCGGCTGCAACGACCCGATAGCTACAAGTCGTTGGCAATCAGAGTTGAAAGCCGCGAGAGAAAGGCTCGCCGCTGAGAGACGGGCACGTCGGTGCGACCCTGCAAAGGTTGATGAGCATGCGGCTGGCCGAAAACAAGAGCGGGTGACTCGGGCGAATGAACGTCCGCATAAGACTGTAGCAAGATTTGACCAGCCAAAGCTGGAACATCAAAAAGTGAGCTTGGCCTCACAAGCGGAAAGCTTGTTTCTCAATGGTGCTCCCTTTGGGATGGTGGTGACGATGTGGGCTAGTGTCGCGGTCCTTCTCTATCTGGGTTATCTCATCGGTGCACATAATGTGTCCTACAGCCCGATCGAAAACGTGGAAAAACAGGTTGGCTTGTTTTGGTCGCCCAATTGGCTAATGGACAAGCTCATCTGGCTACCACTCATCGTTTTCACGGTTTCGAATTTGATTACTTCGTGGAGAGAACAGTGGCGACCTATGATGGTGGCGTGGTGTTCCGAGCCCGCTCAAACATGTAATTGGGACGAACGGCTTTCAGCCTATGCATCTTCCTTTGTTGGGATCACGCTGGTATGCTTTTTCGTTGTTTTCCTGCTGCAATGGTACGGGTCGTATCTACAGCCGCTCATTCAAAACGATGAGGGATCTCGGGTCATCGACTGGTTGTTGGTCTCGATCGAAAGACCAGATGTCGTGACCAAAACCGAGAGCATGACGGCGTCGATGTACGCAAACCTTCTATCCGGCATCGCATATTGGTACTGCTTCGCCGGTCTAATGCTGCACTACATTGTGTCGACAGATTTCAAGGACATCTCTGGCCGGCTACAGCCTATTGTCGAGGCCGACAAAGGCCTTGAATTCTTGAGAATAGCAAACTTGATCGTGAGCAGTGTTTTCTGTTGTGCGGTGTTCGCGTTGCTCACTTCCATCGGGATCAAGCTTGTCGCCGTCTACTTGATGACGGATGCTACGAACATTCTGCACTGGCTGGTCCTGGACGCGAGTGCCTTGTTCAATGGCCAAAATGGCACTTGGACTTGGTTCGACAAAAGCCCGTCTGCGTCAATCACGAGTTTCTTTGTGATGTTTATTCCAGTCTTCGGATTTTTCTTCTGCGCATTACAGATCCAAAGCTCGGTCAACGAGCAGTTTAGTGCTAAACTTGCGGAAAACGACGAAACCATTGCATCGATGGCTATAGCCGCCAACAAAGCGAAATCTGCATGGTTGAGTTGGGCAAGCGTCATCATTCTTCTTGTCGCCAATTTCTGGTTGATCGGGCGGTTTACCGGCTTTTCGGTTCTACTTCTTGTGAGTTGCTGTCTGGCGATTTTCTGCGTCTTTGCATCGCGAGGATCCCAATTCACAACGGATACACAGCGCAACGAGGAACTGCTGGGAGGCCAAGGAAAATAAGGTATGGAGCCAGCACCTTTCTTTCAGGAGATCTCCGACGGACCTGCGAATGGATCCGCGTTTTGGACGACCACAGGAGACCGCAAAAGACTTCGAATAGGCTACTGGCCAGCGGATCAAGATGTCTGCGGCACGATCTTCCTATTTCCAGGCAGGACAGAATACATTGAGCTCCAGGGACGGCTTGCGACGGACTTGGTAGCCGAAGGTTTTTCTGTTCTGACCATCGACTGGCGTGGTCATGGACTTTCTCAGCGCTTACTCGAGAACCCTGCAACTCTCCACATCGATGAGTTCGCGCACTACCAAAACGACGTCGATGCCTTTCTGCAGACTGCCAACACACTCTGCGTACCTAAGCCTTGGTTTTTGTTGGCCAACTCGATGGGTGGGATCATAGGGTTGCGCGCGATCATGCAGGGACTGCCTGTTGCCGCTTGTTCATTCACTGCGCCAATGTGGGGCATCAAGATGTCTCTGCTACAGCGACTGATTGCCAAGCAGGTTTCCGGGGCGGCTTGCGCACTCGGAAGGGGAGAAACATATGTTCCCGGCCATGACGGGCAGAACTACGTCAGCCACACTCCTTTCGAAGGAAACCGAATTACGTTTGATCGCAAGAACTACGATTTCTGGTTCCGGCAAGCGCGCACGAAACCTGAGCTTCAGACTGCCGGGTCGAGTATGAAATGGCTTCACGAAAGCCTGAAGGAATGCCGCCGTATAACCAAGCTACCATCACCACACATTCCCTGTATCACCTTCTATGGTGACCACGATGAAGTTGTCGATGAGCATGCAATCCAAGAACGGATGAAGTCGTGGTCCAGCGGCGAGTATGTAGAACTCGAAAACGCAAAGCACGCACTTCTTCTCGAACAACCAAAGGTACGCAGGGCAGTTATTTCCAAAACCATTCAACGTTTCTTGCAAGCCTGATTATGACGCAGCGGAAATCTGCCGTTCGCGCTCACTCGTTGATCGAACGTGTTGCATTCTGATCAATATCTCTCAATATTATAATATTGCAAACGAGAGTGGGATGAGCCATGCAAGCGCTTTTGTCCAAGGTCGCCACAGGATTGACCGCTGTCGGCATCAGTCTTGGCCTTGGAGCATCTCAAACAACCGCCCAAAGCTACCAAATCGATTGTGCGATCCTGCTGTGCCTTTCGGGTGGCTGGCCAGCCTCAACCCCTTGCGCGCGTGCGCGCGCAGAGTTCATCCGGCGTATCACCCCTTGGCCCGTCGAGCCGCCACTTCAGATTTGGCGCTGCCCGATGGGCGCGAATTTTTCAGCTCCGGAGAAAAACGCGCATCTACCCAGACTTTGGGACATACAGGCTCGCGAAACTCTCAGCCGACAACAATCTGTTCCGCAGAGTACGGTTGCCTTGACGCCTCAGGACGCGCAGCCAGCCATTTATCTTAAAGGCGGCTCTTCATTAGAGCGTCTGCCGGATGGCTTTATCATCACGCTCACTCAGTCTGCTCCAGGCGCCGACATCGACATCAGCGGTCCTGAGTTCAATTTCGTGCGTTCCATACGGGTGTACAACGTCACTTACGCGAGCCAACGCGAGAGCGGACGTGATGGAGATTGCAATCGCTTCTTCTCGATGCGGATTGGCACATACGGCACCCAAGGTGACTTCCACTGGTCTCGCGGCTCCAGTCCCAGCCAATTGCCGGGGGCGCATGTGGGGCTTGAGCGCTACGGCGAGCATTGCCCGGGAATATTCCACCGGTCGGTCTTCGTGGACTGGCGCGATTACCAAGGAAACTATGGCTTCGAGCAAGTGAACTACTGACGCTTCTTGTGGCCAACCACATAGCGTACCGCAATATCTTGAAAAATTCGGTACATCAGGAACGCAAAACTCGGTATAACAGGAACAAGAGAGATTCGGTACTTCAGGAACAATCGTGTCAGAAAAACAGGTAGACCTCTTCTTGGACCAGCTCGCTGACGCCCCGGTCAAAGACGAGCGTGCCCTGATGGAGTTCCCGTTTTTCTCCCTTCAGAAGCGCCCGCGGATGACCCCCTTCGTCTTTGACGACGGCACGGTGAAGATCGAGATTCAGCCAGGGCACAAGGGCATCGCGACGATCTGGGACAAGGATATCCTGATCTACCTCACATCGCTTGTGAACGAGCGGATCGAACATGGCCAATTCGACGCGGACGCCCCGGTCAGCGTCCAGGACCGCACGATCAAGTTCTCCGCCTACGACTTCCTCAAAGTGACGGGGCGCAGTTCCGGCAAGCGCGCCTACGAGCTTTTCCTCGATGCGCTGGATCGGCTGCGCTCCACCAACATCCTGACGAATATCACCGCCGGCGACGAACGCGAACGGCGGGGTTTCGGCTGGATCGAGGACTGGCGTGTGATCGAGCGAACCAATCGCAACGGTCAGCGCGTCATGGGGGCTGTCGAGGTCACGATGAACCGCTGGATGTTCAATGCCATCGTCAAAGATCGCCGGGTCCTGACAATCAATCGGGACTATTTCCGCCTCTCGAAAGGCCTTGAGCGCCGCCTCTATGAACTGGCCCGCAAGCATGTCGGTCGTCAGCCCGAATGGTATATCGGGATCAAACGCCTGGCCGAGAAGTGCGGGTCGATTGATACTAAACGCAAGTTCAAGTTCCGGATTAACGAGATCTGCGAAGCAGGCACCATTCCTGATTACCATGTCGAGATCGTGGATCCCGCTGAAGTGTCAACCCCATTCAAAACGAAGGGAAAACAGGCACTTGTGCGGTTTCAGCCGAAATTTGACGACCTCACTGTTCCCGATGTACCGAATCTGTCTGACCTGACCGTCTCGCACTCCGTTCTGACCGAGATCAAGCACGCCAATCCGGAATACGACATCCAGTATATCCTCGATGCCTGGCGGGAATGGGCTGCTCGCAAGGACGATCCCGTGAAAAGCGCCAACGCCGCCTTCCGCGCTTTCGCCAAGAAGTACATCGAGGCCAACCCGATCTGGTGACTCGGTACAACGGGAACATACCTTCGGTACATCAGGAACACTCGACTCGGTACAACAGGAACACATCCTCGGTATATCGGGAACGATTGCTCGGTACATCAGGAACGCGAAACGACGCCAGAAGACTGATTTCCCTGAGTCTTTTCAGTACCCTAACCACATAACAAACTTAACCAAATTTCTAACAGAAATAACCAAAGCGGGAGAAGCCTCTTAAGACAGCTCGCTATGAAACCCCTTTGACATCCTAAGAAGCTGGCGCTTGAGGCGACCGTTGGCGCCCAAAAACCCACCTTGATGCTGTTTTGACCTGTCATTCCAATTTTTTTACCGCGGGCGGGACCCAAGCCCGTCGTCTTCCAGACCACACAACATGTTCCCGATATACCGAATCGCCTTGTTTCCAAGGATGAGGCGCAGCTCGCGTAACCTTTTCCAGGTCCCCTTGGGGTTCGCGCAAGCGCGATACGCCGCTGCGGGGACGTTGCTTTAGAACCCGCTGGGTTCTCGCGCAGGCAACCCAAATAGACAGGACCCGTGTCCTCGCGCCCCTGGCGCTGCGGGCCGCGCCACGTCCCATCGATTGGGGTGTGCCTTTGCTCACTCCGGCACTTCGCCAGTGGGTCAGGTTTTAGAGACGACGCCCCTCAGGGGCTGCTCTCAAAACCAGACACCAAGGAGCAAGCCGATGAGTGCCACACCTGAAACCCCGCCACCCGAAGCCATCAAGATCGCGGAACAGAACGACCGCTTCCGAACAACATGGGGTGCGGATTTTACCGTGCCCGGACAGATCGTGATGACGCGCGGTGTGGCCGACCTCTCGCCCGCGACCAAAGCGATCATCATGCAGCGGGTCCAAGGCTTCGACACCTTCACCGAGGACAACGATCCTTACGGAGACCACAGTTTCGGGACCTTCGATATCGAGATGGCGGGCGACAGCCATCGCATCTTCTGGAAGATCGATCTTTACGACACCGACTATGCCATGGGCAGCGACGATCCGGCGAACCTCGCTGTGACCCGCCGCGTCCTGACCATCCTTCACGCCTCCGAATACTGAGCCGCCTGACCAGTCCTCGGAGCAGGCCTCAAGACTCCCAAGGAAAGGAGGTGATCCACCCCGTTTGAAACGGCGGGCGGCGGGCACATGCCTCCTGCCCCGCCACACCCAACATCAATCGAAACCAAAGGATAAAGATATGACCAATCAATCAAACATCACGAACGATGCAGCGATCATCTATGCATCGCTCGACCAGCTCTACCTGCACGACCTCAATCCCCGCCAAAATGTGGCGCAACAGGACGTGGAGACACTGGCAGACAGCATCAAGACCTGCGGACTTCTGCAGAACCTTGGCGGCATTCAGGACGATGACGGCAAGATTGGCATTGTGTCCGGCGGTCGCCGTCTCAGGGCCTTGGTTTTTCTCGCGGAGACCCTTCCCGATTTCGCGGGCGCAACTTCGATCCCCGTCCTTCTGGCACGTGATCTGGAGCAGGCGGAAATCTGGGCCAATGCGGAAAACACGGCCCGTGAAGCGCTCGACCCGGCAGACGAAATCCGCGCCTATGGACGGATGGCTGCAACCAATGCCGACGTCGAGGCGATTGCGAGCGCCTTCGGTGTGACCGTCGCCCATGTCAAAGGCCGCCTGAAACTCGCCAATCTGCCCGATGCGGCCCTTGATGCATTGAAGGCCAAGACCATCAATCTCTCGGCGGCGCAGAAGATGACGACCGCTCAGGACGAGAAGCTGGTCCACGAGGCTCTGCAAGCCATTGCCGAGGGCCGTCTCTCGAATGTGAGCCAGCTGGACCACTTCCTGCATCCGAAAGCGGCCAAAGCCACAGACCGCCGCGCTGTGTTTGTCGGTGTGGAGGCCTACGAGGCCGGTGGCGGCAAAATCACCCGCGATCTCTTCTCCGAGGATGTCTTCTTCGAGGATCAGGACATATTGGATGAAGCCTTTGCCGCGCAACTGGCCGAAGCGGCGGAACAGGTGCGCATGTCCGATGGCTGGGCTTGGGTCGAGACGCACAGCGAAGCCTATCTCGGCTGGAACTTCATCGAAGACAACAAGTTCGCCCGCGTTTATCCGGTCGAAGGCGTTCTCTCCGATGATCAGATGGAGCGCTATGAGGACCTCTGTGAGATGGCCGATAATGACGTTCTCAACGCGGAAGGTGAAGAAGAACTGGCAGGCCTCCATGTCATTTTGGAGGGTGCCTTCACCGAAGCCGAGAAAGCCCATGCCGGATGCGTGGTCTATGTCGATCAGAGCGGCGATCTGAAAATCGAGGCCGGGCTGATCCGGCCCGAAGACAAGAAACCTGCCATTGCGGCGGGCGTGTTGCAGACATCAGCGCATGGGAGCGGTGACGCAAAGGCACCGAAAAACCCCTATTCGCAAAAGCTGCGGGATGATCTGGACGCGATCAAACTGGCCGCGTTGCAAAACGCCATGCTGGATCAACCCGATCTCCTGCTTGATCTGCTGGCCTTCCAGTTGAGCGGGGCAACCGGGTTTCGCGACGTGTTCGATGTCAGCCTCGGGACACCAAGCAACACACCGTCTGTTGAGGCCGGGTTCGAGATTGATAGGCGTCTGAGCAAACCGGGTGTCAGTCCGGCAGATGCCTGGGGCGTCGATCTCAAGAAAGCCTTTGCCAGCTTCAAGAAGAAAGGGTCGAAGCATCGCGTTGCGGAAATGACCCGGCATCTGGCGAAACTCCTGACAGGCGGGGATGCCGTCTTCCATGGAGTTCTCTCTGAGAAAGCAGGGGCCGACATCCGCAAGGTCTGGACGCCCACGGCGGAGAACCTCTTCAAGCGCGTGTCAGGACCGATGCTGGAGACCATCTACTGCGACCTCCTCGACCTTGCGCCAACGAGCGCGGAGGCCAAGGCCTTCGCCAAGTTGAAGAAGACTGAGAAAGCAAAGACGCTGGAAGACCTTTTCTCGGACGAGACCAAGCAGAAACTGCTCGGGGTCACGGCGGCACAGAAGGCCCGGATTGAGGCTTGGGTGCCGGACTATTACGATTGAAGGTGGACACCGGCGAGGGCAGCCTCCCTGCCCTCGCTTCCCCAAGTCCCTCGGTTTGCGCGGCTCCCGGCTGATTAGAACCAAGAGCCGCGCAGTCTAACCGCTCAGGAGACCGACCATGTCAAAGATTGCAACGCACGCCGCACGCGTCTGGAAATCGGCACAGCTTTACATCGGGTTTCACCGCGATCCGGAGGGCCGGCAGCGCAGTGCGCCAAAGGTCTGGCCCCCGAAGGATGCGCGGGCCAGCATCCACGCCGATCCGGACATCCAAGAAACATTCCTGATGCTCAAGAGTGCCGATGGCGATGCCGATCAGGATGTGCAGATCAAGTTGCGGCCCGACATGGTGGTGCTGCGCCGCGATTTCGACGGTGCCTGGGAGGGCATCATCGCGGATGCGCATTCCGTCGCCGTCAAGGTCGGCGGCGTGTCGATCCGCATCAATCATGACGGCTCGATCGCGCGCGAGGACGGCGACAGCACCACTTGGGTCGAGGCGGATGGCGGTGTCCTGAAGAAGACCGAGTTTGTCGAGGCCGCGGTGTCGTCCGATGGCATGGAAATGACGCGGCGGACACCGGACAATCTGATAGCCATTACCCCGCGTGGCCTGCTATCAAAGGATCGATAGGTCTCTGCCAGTTTCGTTGTTGGTTGGCCCTTCGGCAGAGCCGAGCGGGCTCTATGCTGCGCACGAAGCCAGACAGGCTGTCTTCGCCCATGCGGGTGACGATCCCTAGGGCAGGCCGTTTCCATCGCCTCGCCTGAATGTCTCCCAGCGTGTTTTGGCGATCCTCTGCCCCCCTCATTTGGCCATAGGTCGACTGAACACGCATCTCCAGTCGCCTTGGAGGATCGATACGCCCATCACGGGCAATGACTCGGGTGTGGGGCGAACGGTGGTGCGTTTCGCGTATCGCGCGGGATTTTGTTGAAGATCGCGTTTAATGTCGGCTGCGGGGATGGCCCCCCGTCTCTCATGTCTCTGGGATGAAGAGGGTCTGACACCGTTGGGGCGTGTCGATCTGCCTTGTTTCTTTCCGATCTACGGGTTGCGGATCTCGGCCGCTCGCGTGCCCGTCGCTTCACTCCGGCAAGCAGAAAGACGGTTTCCACCTATGGGCGGAGCCTCCGAATTTCCACTTGCGCGACCTGCCCTGGTCGATCCGCCGGGTCACCCGCATCGAAACAAGGAGATCGACAATGTCCAACAAGATGTTCACCCTCACCGTTCCCGTCACGTTCAAGAAAGACGGCAAGGACCAAACCAGCTTCCGCCGCGTCGGCGCGGTCTTCGAGAACACCCGCGAGAATGGCGAGACGGTGCTCTCCATCAAGCTCGACTTCCCGGTTGCGGTCACCGAGCTGGTCGCTTTCCCGTCCAAGGCGGATGGCGACGATGGCCAGGTCACGGAATAAGACCATATCGAGCAGCGGGGCGGCAGAGATGCCGCCCTCACGCACGTTCGTGACACCAGATCAAGGGTTCCGGCTGCTCGCTGCGTATAGCCACAAGAGGCCGGCTGTCGGCCAGCACCGGTATCAGAGCTTGCAAAATGTCCTGCAAAGTAATACCTGATTGAACAGAGGTATTACTGGAGGCGCACGTGCCAACCACGCTCACAACCAAAGGTCAGGTTACGATCCCGAAAGCCGTTCGCGACTTTTTGGGACTGAAGGCAGGCAGCAAGGTGACCTTCAATCGTACGAAGGATGGTCGAATCGAGATTGCTCCGGAGGACAAGGCCGCGCCGGTCTCGCGCTTCGGTGCCCTTCGCGGCCATGCGCGAACAGAGCTCAGCACCGATGAGATCATGGCGCTGACGCGGGGCGACGGGTGATCTTCGTCGACACGAATGTCCTTCTTGATGTTGTGACGGATGACGAGACCTTCGCCGAGTGGTCCATTGCGCAATTGGAAGCCGCGGCGCTTCAGGGCGATCTTCTCATCAACGACAGTGTGTATGCCGAGCTCTCTGTGGGCTATCGTGAGAAGGAACGGCTCGATGCCTTCATCGAGGCCGCCGGGCTCCGCCATGAAATGATGCCAAGAGACGCGCTGTTCTTGGCTGGGAAAGCCTTCTCCGCCTATAGGCGGTCCAAAGGGACGAAGCAGAACGTCCTGCCTGATTTCTTCATCGGTGCGCATGCAACAGTACTGTCCGTGCCCCTGCTTACGCGGGATGCTCGGCGGTACCGGACTTATTTTCCGTCCCTAGACCTGAACTGCCCAGAATAAGGCCGCTGCCAGGTCTGCGATGAAGTTTCGACGGTCTGGTTTCTCAGAGAAACCGTCTCACCTGCGCAACATACTGATCGAAGTCGGAACCATACTGCGAGCGAAGCCACGGCTCTTCGGAAAACGGCGCAGCAGCCAAGACGATGATTGCAGCAGAGCCTACCAGCATCGCCAAAGGCGCTGATGTGAGTGCCATCCATCCCAGTACCATGGCGATGTCTGCTACATACTGAGGGTTGCGCGAATAACGATAGAGGCCGCCAGTTTGCAACGTGCCCACGGCACCGCCCGTTTGTTGAATGCCAAAGCCCGCGACCGCTCTCCAAACCGCGATGTTTCCGATCACGATCAGCGGAATGCCAATTCCGAAGCGGAACCATATTGGGAACGCTAGCTCACCCCAACCCAAAAGACCAAGTGCGATCAGAACACCGAAGAGCACAAAGGTAGGTACCCAGATCAAGATCGGCGTCAGAGGCGTATACTTGATGGGCGGCCATAGCCGTTGCGAGGGTCGTGCTATGGACCACAGGACTGCAGCTAGCGTGGACAACGCGATGCCAAGCCCCATGATTGTAAGGCCCGCCTGCGTCATGCTTCGGCGTGCTTATGCGTCGTGACTGCGCGGCGTTCCTCCAGGGCTTGGCGAACGATCTGGAAAGCAGACGATAGGAACAGAGCCGCCATGATGGATGCGACGATTAGGTCAGGCCAACAGGTTGCCGTCGTCCAGACACCCAATGCTGCAAACATCACGGCAACATTGCCGATAGCGTCGTTGCGGGAACAGAGCCAAACCGAGCGTACATTGGCATCGCCGTCCTTGTAACGCACCAGCAGAAGCACGCTCGCTAGGTTCGTGAGCAGCGCAAATAAACCCACGATGCCCATGATCTCGGCTTCAGGCACGCCGACATAGAAAACACGGTAGACGGTCGATCCAAACACCCAGAGGCCCATCAGGAGCAGGCTCACCCCCTTTGCAAGGGCTGCATTGGTGCGCGCTCGGACCGAAGCCCCAATCACCGCAAGCGAGATGCCGTAGGTCAGGGCGTCCCCTAGAAAGTCCAGAGCATCAGCCTGAAGCGCTTGCGACTTCGCGTAGTGCCCAGCCATCATTTCGACGGCAAACATGGTCGCATTCAGCGCGATGACAATCCAGAGTCGCCGCTTGTAGTCGTCGGATAGGCCGTCAAACTTGGCGTCGTGTCCGCAACATCCTGACATCACACGACCTCTTTCAGAGTGATCGATGCCTGTTTTGGAAGGAGGTTGCCCTCGCCGCCGGGGATGGTTGGCACATGACCTTGCCTGATCCTCGCAACGCGCCGGTTCATCCAGTGCCGTACGACAAGGCGATAGAGTAGCCCGCGCAATCCGGAAAGCTGCCGGTGCTCCTTGTAGAAATCATCCGGGCTATCGAAGACACCGAAGTCATGGTTGATGCCCGTTTTCTGGATATAGGTGCTTTGACCAGACCAATCGACGGGCGGGGCCTGAAGACAGTCCGTCCCTGCGCCATAGGCACAAAGCGATGTGCGATCCGGGAAGGTCTCCTGAAGCGCCCCTAGGACGCCTTGGTCAAGGATAAAACCTTCGAGATTGATCCACTGGCCATCGATCAGGACTTCAACCCAGGAATGGATGATGTTTCTCGGGGCAATTGGGTAGACTAGCTCGGGCACAACGCCACGCTGCAAACCCTTGTCGATGGTAAAGCCATGGAACCGGCACGGGATTTCCAACGCCCGGAGCAGTGCCATTAGGAGCGTCCCCTTGGTGTTGCACTGCCCATATCCGTCCGCCAGCACCCGCGAGGCAGGCAGAGCATCGTCGCTGTTGTAGCCGAACAGGATGTCGTTTCGGACAAAATCATAGGCGGCACCGATGCGGTCGACGGGGTCAAGATAGACCCATCCGCGCTCGGCGATCAATGCTTGGATAGCGCCGGATTGAAAATCGAGGATTGGGGTTTCGGCGAGGTATTTCTGGGACATGGTGTTCTCTAGCTTCTGCGTCCCAACTCATATACGATCTCTAGTGACTAGAGGTTCAAGAGGTATTTTCATGTTTTCCATTGGCGAGCTGTCTCGGCGCACCAACGTCAAGGTTCCGACGATCCGCTACTATGAAGAGTCGGGGCTTTTGGACGCCCCAGAAAGAACGGAAGGCAATCAGCGCCGGTATGATGCGGCAGGGTTGGAACGCCTGAGCTTCATCAAGCATGCCCGAGATCTCGGCTTCTCGATTGAGGCGATTGCTGCCTTGATCGAACTACAGGGACACCCGGATCGGTCATGTGCAGAGGCCACCGATATCGCCTCAGCGCAGCTTGCCGATGTTCGAGCCAAAATCAAACGCCTCCGTGCTCTTGAGAAAGAGCTGGTGCGAATTTCGAAGGGCTGTGATGGCGACGGTGTGACCGAAAACTGCTATGTGCTCGCTTCTTTGGCCGACCACGATCTTTGCGAACGTGAGCACTGAGACCCCAAGGCGGACCGGCGTTACATGGCGTAAGTTGTCAGGTTTGTCCTGCATAATTGATACCGTTCTGCCACTGGCGAAGTTCCGCTTTGGCGGAAGCCAAAGGATTGCGGAATTGACAATATTATAATATTGTTATCCCGATGACCTTGGACTGGTCACGACATAAAACACAGGAGACAGTCATGCGCACATTTGCAGAATTTCAGATTCTCGGTCGCGTCGGCAAGGTCAAGGAAGTTGGCAAGACCGTGCGGATCACCATCGCTGCCGATTACGGCCGCAAGGATGATCGGGGTGATTTTCAGGCCAATCCCTACTGGAATGAGGTGACGATCTTCAATCCGAACGTGATGAAATGGGCGCTCGAGAATGTTGCTCCCGGCGATCTGGTAAATGCCCGTGGGACACTTCGCCAGTCGCAATGGGAAAACCAGGATGGCGGGACCGAATACGGTGTGACCATGGCCGCAGAGGACTTCGACAATCTCACCCTCGCTGTGAAGAAGTCGATGGAACGCGCCGCTGCATAGTCGTCAAGATCGTGCCTCCAACAGCTTCGCACCCTGCGATCTGGATTTTGCGAAGTTCCAAAGCTAGGTTCGAGTCATGCCGTGTGACACAGACAAAGACCGCATGGAAAGGAATGCGGAAAGCGAAGACCAGGCCGCGGCCTTCGCTAGCCTGTCCCGGTTCCTCGCTCCGCGCATCCAGCAGGCGCGCGATGGAATACTCTCGACCAAATCCATAACAGATATCAAGAAGGACGCGCGTCGACTGTCCGGGTTGTGATGGTCCTCTCGCAGTCAGTCGCCTCCCGCTTCGTGTTCCGGATGAGATGACGACCACCAGTGCCTGATTGAGATTTCTTGGGCTTGGAGCTAAGTTTTCGACAGTAAGCGGATGGTCTAACCGTCTGTTCATTGGCGGGCTTCGGCTCGCCTTTGGATTTTAAGAGAGTCAGTCTGCCAGGTTTGACCTGCAGGTCTCCCAGGGCTGCTGAAGGTTGGGCCCTTTCTTACCAATTGACCGATCCAAATGGTTTCAGGGGGAGGCGCGGCCTCCCCCTCGGACCAGACGCCAAAATGGGGTCTCCCCAACATCGGTCCCGGCTTTGCCGCGCTGCGATGCCGGGCGATCCCCCTCCCCATTTTCGATCTGGTCTCGCCCCCTCCGCACTCGCCGTGAGCAGGTTTGCAGGACAGCCGCGACAGGCGCGGTGCCTGAAACCCGCATTCAGGATGAGGAGCGAGAGACATGGCCAAGATCGACATCAAACAGCATGTGACGGATACGATCATTTCCGAGATGGAAAAGGGAACGCCGCCGTGGCGGAAACCGTGGACGGGCGACGCCACCGGGGCCGCCCTGCCCTTGCGTCATGATGGCACCGCCTATCGGGGGGTGAATGTCCTGATGCTCTGGACCACGTCTCACATCAAAGGCTATGCGTCGGCCCGGTGGATGACCTATCGACAGGCGCTTGCGCTCGGGGCGTGTGTGCGCAAAGGCGAGAAGGCCACGCGGTCGGTTTTCTATGGAACCTTCGAGAAAGAGATCGACGGCGAGAATGAGCCGCAAACCAGCCGCTACGCCAAGTGCAACAACGTCTTTAACGCCGATCAGATCGAGGGCTTGCCCGAAGAATATTACGTCCGCCCTGCCCCGCCCCGTGATCTTGGCACCGAACCGGTGCCTGAACTGGACGCCTTCTTTGCCGCCACGGGTGCGACAGTCATCACGAGCGAGACACCGAAGGCGTACTATGCGCCGGGTCCGGACCATATTCACATGCCCCCAATTGGCACCTTCTTCGACGCGAGCGGGTATTACGGGACTTTGGGACATGAGACCGTTCACTGGACCGGGAGTGTATCACGGCTCGACCGGATCAAGCGTTTCGAGGACCGCGCCGGATACGCGTTCGAGGAACTGGTCGCAGAGATCGGCGCGTGCTTTCTGGCTGTTCAGCTGGGGGTCGCGCCCGCCTTCGACCAAAGCGCCGCCTACATCGAAGGCTGGCTGCAAGCGCTCAAATCGGACAAAGGGCTGATCTTCAAGGCCGCTGCCGAGGCGCAGAAAGCGGTGGATTTCGTCAACGCTGAGGTTGAAAGGTACGGGCAGGCCGCTTAGGCGGCCCCCCTCGCTCTTTCTGGCGCCTGCCATTGGAGGTGACGCGGCAGCGGGCAGCGCCGCCGCCCCCCTGCCCCGCCTGGCGCTACCCGCCGCTCCCTTTGAGCGACCATCCTATTCTTGTGGCATCTGTTCTGGCGGTATGTCCTCGTATCGCACATTGAGTTTCGGGCCGTTGCACCACATGGGCTCGAAGTCGCCGGTGTTCCATTCATAGAGCCAGCCGACATGTGCGCCGGTCTCTTGATCGATGATCTTCTTGATGGGCTGCGCTTCAGATCTTCTGCTGTCCGGCATCGCTGTCTCTCAAGGTTGGTTGCACCCGCAGTGGTTCCCCTCCCCGCATCACAAATCCTGACAGGGTAAGCTGCTGCTTACCCGCGAGTATGCGCGGAGCTTGAGAGGATGGGGGTGAAACCAAATCGACAAGAGTGGTGCGGGCGGAGGCGCAGCCGACAACACGGTCTTGTCTATTTTGTTTCAGGGGGAAGGAAGCCGAAACTCCTTCCCCCTCAAGATAAAAATCGCGGCGCGGCGATGCCGCGCCTTCAGGAATACTGCTTGCGCAGTTCCTTGATGAGGCTTGTGAGTTCCGACCAGAACACAGGTTCCAACTGGCCCTGGATCACGGCTGCGTCTGAGCGCAAGCGGAGCGGATCGGCCTGATCCCGCAGCTTGTCGAGGACTTGGGCATCGAGTGTCTTCATGGTCCGAAAGCTCATATTGCTCGGAAGACGCTCGGCGTCATCCGGAGCCACGTATTTCGATTTGAGTTCGAACTTGTCGATGGCGCGCCTGCCGGCAAGGCGCACAACATCGGAGGCCGGCAGACCGGCGGCTTCCAGCGCGTCCAATCCTGGGCCATGGTCTTTTTTTGGGGCGGCGCGGACATGCACGGCACGGGTCTCAGGCTTCTTTGGTGCCTTTGTTGTCGATGCAGGCTTCTTTTCCGGCTTTGTCTTTCGTGAAGCGCTTGCCTGTTTGGCTGACGGCTCCGACGTCGGGGCCTGTTGTTCTGCAATAGGCGTTGGGTCTGTCGCGGGTGCAGCTACAGGCTTCGCGTCCTGCACTGGTTCTGGTTTGGAAGCGGGTTCGGTGGGTTTCGGTTTGTCTCCGAACTGCTTGCTGTAGACCGGGTCGTCGCCGAGGAGTGAGGTGATTTTCTTGCGCGCCATTATTCAGCCTCCAGCACCAGTGAGAGGATTTCGCGCGCCTCATCGAGCGCCTCGTCGTAAAGGCGGGCATGGGTGCGCATGAGCGGGTTCGGGTCTTCGGTTCGCCATTTCGATATTTGATGGAAAAGTCCTTCGCGATCGACATCGGCATGTTGTTTGCGATCCATGAAGAGCTCCTCGATGACCGGGAACTTTGCATTGGCTTCACGTGCCATGGCGCGCATGGCGTTCGAGGGGTTCTTGTCGACGCGGGAGAGCACGACCGTAAGTTTCGGGAGGACGCTTGGGTCTTCGGCGCGCTCAAAAAGGCCCTGGTACCAATTGTAGGTGTCGGTGGCGATCCGCATGTCGGTGTCCGACAGCATCATCGGCAAAACGATGTGATCGCTGTGGACGGCCAGTTCGTCGGCCCATTGGCCCCCTGCCCCCATCGTGTCGATGATCACGAAGTCTGCCGCGTCGTTTTCATAGGCGTCGTCGATGATCGCTTCGAGGTCGGAGGGACTGTCGATGCCGAGGACCCGAAGTTCTGGGGCCGTCGATGCGACATCCGGGTTTTCAGTGGTGACGCTCTCCCACCAGCGGAAGAGTGCTTGCTGCGGGTCGGCATCGATGGCGATGCACCGTTTTCCGTCAGCGATGATGGCGCTCATTAAGGCGCGTGCGAGCGCTGTCTTTCCCGCACCGCCTTTTCGCGTCATGATCGCGATGACCTTCAACTGCTCGTTGGGCATGATCCTGCATCCTCAAGGGTCTTCTTTATGATTTTGGATACGGTATATGCCAGAGAGGATGTTGCATCAAGGATAACTGATGCAGCATGTGCCATTTGCCATAAATGATAGCCGATGTGTCATGACAGATGTCTGAGACATGATTTGTGATACAGGATTTCTGATTTTGAATGGCCGTGTTGGCGTTTCTGAGTGTGCATATCCGATGTTGCAGGACTGATATTGCATGTGTGATTTGCCATGAGCCGGAAATGTGCGGGTTTTGGTGCTGTCCGGAGCATCGTACATGTCCTGGCGGACTGTTACGCGTCCATGTCGCAATTTTCGGCGAGAGATCCCCGCTGACATACACGATATATGATTTGCCATAATTGATAATGCATATGCGATAGCACAGGTTACATGTGCCATCGTTTCTGCCGGAATCCTGGCTCAAATGGCCCGGTCAATCTTGTCAGTTCACCTCAACTTGCGCGTAGCGGGCGCCAGAGGGGGGATGCAGGCCGATGAAGGCTCTCTGGTGGGGAATGGGTGCCAAATCGCATTAAGGGCGCTCAGCGGACGATTCTATGAAACTCTTATTCTGGCCACGTGAGACCATTGCGACGAAAGGAAGGAGCCCTCACGCTGACGCGTTCGGCTTGAAACGGAATACAGGCCATCTTGTCGTCGTTCCATGAAGAGGGCGTATTGACTGCAATACTATAATATTAGACACTCCAGATGTCCTGTATGAGACTGGCAGGAAATAGGGAGTGTATTTGCAGTATGGCGTCACGGCGCAGATTGACCCCCGAAGAACGCCAGGAGATCGTGCGCGAACGCCTGAAGGGCGTAACGCATGCGGATTTGGCTGTGCAGTTCGGGGTCAGTGAGCGCACGGTCTACTACACGCTTAGGACTGAAAAAGACCGGCGGCGGGACACGCGCGTTCGCACCAAACAGGTCAGTGTCACGCTCACGCCGGACGAGTTGCAGGGTTTCGACGAGGTGCTCGCGCGCCATGGCGTGTCCAGCCGGTCGGCCGGTGTTCGCCTTCTCATCCAGTCGGCAAACGGCGTTTTTCAACCCGACCAACACCTCGCCGAGGAGCTCAAGTCCTTCCGGGCGGCGCTCAATCGCGTGGGCAACAACGTCACCCAGATTGCCAAGCGGTTGAACGAGGCGCGTGCCAAAGGGATCGCGCCGGTCTTCGGTGACCGCAGCCTAACGCAGCTGCGGCTCCTATCGGGGTTTGTTCTCGATTTCGCGGACCAGGTCGATGCGCTCGCCCGGCGGCGGGTGCGCCATGTCACGCTTGAAGCCCACAGGGCGCTGAAGGACTTCGCAGATGTCCCGGAGTGATGCCGTCACACTCGTCACCGGCGAGATCTTTCGCGAGGGTTGGAGCCGCATCAGAGGGTCGATGCAAGGTCTCGGGACACGGCGGGCGCAGATGATGCGTGCGGCCTATGGGCACCGGGCCGCGGTCTTCAAACCGATTCGCACGGGCGGCACGCACACCAAGGCCCAGCTTCAGAACCAACTGGCCTATCTGACAACGAAGTCTTCCCACATTGTCGACAGCCGCGGCGTCCATGATGGCAAGACGCGGCTCTCGGGTGAGGAGATCACCTCCGTGGTCGAGCGGTTCACCTCCCGGTGGGATGAGGGGTTCAATCCCAAGCTCGGACATACCAGTCATCTTCTGATGTCCTTTCCGCGCGGCACCAAGGCCACCGATGTCCGCGACATTGCCAGCGATGTCTGCGAGCGCTTCTTCCAGGACGAGCACCGCAACTTCGACTACCTGATCGCCGTCCACAAAGACCGTGACCATCCACATGCCCATGTAGTGATCAATCGCCGCTCTCAGGAAGGCGAATTCTTCTATCTCGGACGCGATCATCACTTCAACTACGACGCCTTCCGTCTTGCTATGGTCGAGGAGGCGGAGAAATACGGGGTTCGTCTCGAGGCAACCCGCCGCGTCGATCGCGGTGAAGCCCACTATCCGCCCCGCACACGCGAGGTCTATGCCGCGAAAGAGGAGGGGCGGGCGGTCCGCCAGCGGGAACGGGTCGGAGAGGATCTTGACCGCGCCCTCGGAGAGATCGCTGGAAACGCCCAGGTGTATCGATCCCTCGCGGCCGAGGCTTCGCGTGAAAACCGCGCAGACATCGAAGATGCCTTGCTGAAGGCGAGCACGCTTCTCGCGCGGCAAGGGAAACTCCCGCAAACCGGAGACATATACATGAGCCAGGACCAGAGTTTCGACGATCTGAACAGCCGCTTCGCCGATGAAATGAACCGTGTTGCCGCCCTGATCCGGGAGGCGCCTGAGGCCGACCGCCCGGCGCTGCAAAAGCAGATGGTGGCTGCGCTTAGGCCGGTCGCGCATATGCAGCCACTCGGATTGCGCTCAGGCACACTGACAGAGCGACCGACAGAGACGGGCATCTATTCTGAGGCCAACATCAACGCGGGCCTGGTGGAGAAGCTGCGGGAAGGCCGGACGCGGGCGCAGATTGACACTGCCTTGCGCGGGACCGGGATTTCCTCGGAGGCATTGGTGGCGCGGATCGAGCAGGGGGCCGATACGGCGGCCCTGGAACGGGAATGGTATGCTGACGATCTTCAGAAAATCGCCGGTGCGCAGGACCTCAATCTGGAGCGCCGCGAGGATCTGAAAGTTGCAGTCGACAAGCTCGACAAGGTGCATGTCGCCCTCGGGACAGGTCTGGAGCGAGCGGAAGTGCTGCGCCGTGATGGTGTCATCGAAGACGACCGTGCTCCAGACATGCATTACGATGCAGAAAGCGTGGATGATGCTGCGCGCGCGATCCGGCAAGACATGCGCGGGCAGGGGCTTTCCGAAAAAGACATTGCCGAGCGCGCGGATGAAATCACCATCCGAGCCGAGGCCCGCCTCGAGATGGAACAGCGTACCTATCTGCGGCGACACCCCGATCTGCCGGCGCGGCCAAGCGATGTGATTGATGCGCGCGATCCTTTCAACGTCCGCATCACTGACGAGGCGCAAGCGGACCGGATCGACGTCGAGATTGATCGCGTCCTGTCGCGGTCCGATGGGCCCTTGCAGATCGACGAAGCTGTCGCGGCCGATATGCGGGAACGGTATCCAGACATGCCGGAACATTTGGCGCGCGGTCTCGGAGCAACCTATGCGGCCACATTTGCCGCCAGGCGCGGCGAATTCCTGGCGGATGATCGAGACGCGGTTGCGGAACCCACCCACAGATTTCCGGACAATTCCGTCCTTGCGGAAGTCGTTGCCCATGAACGCGCAGACAAGATCACTCCGCCCTTTGCCGATGAAGAGGGCAGGGCGGCCTATCGCGCGGAAGTGGAGCGCCTTCTCGACGATGACAGGATCGCCGCCTTGCGGGAGGGCGATGCCAATGCGCTTGACGAGGTAATCGACAACCGGCTGGACCGGCTCTACGCGGCGAAAGCCTACCTGCAGTCGGACGAGGCGACCGCAAACAGCGATGCCGTGCGCGAGGTGGTCTCGGAGATTGCCGAAGAGGAATATGACGCGCAGCGCCTGAAAAGCCAGCAAATCCATACCGAGAAAGGCCAGACCCATGGATAGGGGTCGCATCGCGCTCGGCATTATTCTCCTGACCTTGCTTAGCGCAGGGTTTGGATATGTCTTTGCGAGTGCGTTCCTGACGTTTCGCGACCTAGGATTGCGCGCGGAGATCGATTTTCTCTGGCTCGCCAGGAATTACCTGAGCCTCCGTCAGGTGCGTCCCGATGATTTTCAACTGGTCAATCTCATCATCGGCGGTACGGCCTTTGCCGGCATGCTCCTGAGTGCGGTCCTGTCCGGCACCGCATTGACGAAGTTCGGCAAGACCCATTGGCAACGGTCCGGGGAGTTGAAGCGCAACGGCTTTTTCACCGCGCCGGGTAGCGGGTTCATTCTCGGCAAGACGACCTCGCCCAGGCGGCGGGGACGGTATCTGTCCTCGAGCGTCTACCCTCATGTGCTTTGCGTGGCCCCGACCGGGCGCGGGAAGACTACCGGGTTCGTGATTCCGAACCTGCTGACATTCCGCGGCAGCGCCGTGGTTCTCGACGTGAAGGGCGAGAATTTCGAGGCAACGGCCCGTCACCGGGCGGCGGACGGGGATGATGTCTATCGCTTTGCCCCCACGGACTGGAATGATCGCCGGTCGCATCGCTACAACCCGCTCCTCAGGATCGCCGGTCTCCGCGATCCCAACCAGCAGCAGATGGAGCTGCAACTGCTCGCAACACTCTTTCTGCAAACGGATAACGATCGCACGTCCGGCCTTCTCAAAGGCGGCATCGATCTCTTCGTCGCGGCGGGTCTGCTTTCCTTTGAGCGCAAGCGGCCCACGCTTGGCGAAATCTACCGCATCACAGCGTCCGGCGGGGACAAGCGCAAGGAGTTTATGAAGCGCCGCGACGAGGTGCAGAACACGGCGGCCAAGCTGATCTTCGAACGGATGGCCTCAACGAATAACGACACGCTGACGTCCTATATTTCGCTCCTGATGACCTCCGGCCTCGATCAATGGAGCAATCCGGCCATCGATGCCGCGACCTCCACGTCGGATTTCGACTTCCGGACGATTCGCAAAAAGCCGTTCTCGGTCTACCTGGTCGTAGCCCCGAACATGGTGCGCCCCATGGCAGCACTGATCCGGTTATTCTTCTCCGATTTGATTGCCTCCTTGCAAGATCGTGAGCCAGGTCCAGACGAACCTTGGCCAGTGATGATCATGCTCGATGAGTTCAATCGGCTCGGGAAGATGCCCATCGTTGTCGAAAGCATCGAGACATTGCGGTCTTATCGCGGCCACCTGGCGATTGTGACCCAGACGATCCCGGCGCTCGATGAAATCTACGGCGAGAACACCCGTCGCGCGTTGCAGGGAAATGCCGGGATCAAACTCTATCTC
>NZ_JBNAGA010000007.1:0-55467 GCF_049800955.1 Primorskyibacter sp. S187A
ATGATCCTAGCGTCGCGCGCGAGGTTGTCCTGGGGGCAGGGGCCTTTCACGGCAGGCTCTACTTCAACAACCGCGATAGCATGGCGGAGAGCACTGGCCACGGCGCGCCGATGCCGCATATGGTCCATGGCGGCCCGGGCCGCGCGGGCGGCGGCGAAGAGCTTGGCGGGGTGCGCGGCGTGATGCATTACATGCAGCGCACGGCCATTCAGGGCAGCCCGGACCTGCTCAGCGCTGTCGGCGAGGTCTGGGTTCCGGGCGCGTCGGAGCACAGCACGCCGGATCATCCTTTCACGCGAACCTTTCACGACCTGCAACTGGGCGAGACGCTCAACTGTCCGCCGCGGGTGATCTCGCTCGAGGATATCGAGCACTTTGCCCATTTCACCGGCGATACCTTCTACGCGCATATGGATGAGGCCGCGGCGCAGCGGAACCCTTTCTTCCCGGGTCGCGTGGCCCATGGCTACCTGCTGACGAGCTTCGCCGCGGGCATGTTCGTGGAGCCTTCTGAAGGTCCGGTTCTGGCCAATGTCGGCATGGATGACCTGCGGTTCATGAAGCCGGTGGCGGCGGGTGATGCCATCACTGTGGCCCTGACGGTGAAGAAGAAAACGCCGCGCAATGATGAGTATGGCGAAGTGCGCTGGCATGTGGTGCTGCGCAATCAGGATGCTGAGAAAGTCGCGGAATACGAGCTTCTGACCATGGTTGCCTATGAGGCGCGGCGGCTTTGACGATGACCGAGACAGGCCAATCCATCGAGGATCTTGTCCAGTTGGGGTTGGGCGCGCGTCCGCCGCAGGTCTGGTCCTTGCTGGTGACGCTTTTCGGGGACTTGGCGCAGACGGACGGGCAGGAAATCAGTGCGCAACTCATCGGTGCTCTGGCCGCGCGCATGCATGTAAAGCCCGAGGCCACGCGCGTGGCGCTGCATCGGTTGCGCAAGGAAGGCTGGATCGAGAGCCGCAAGGTTGGGCGCAATTCGCGCTACCGGTTGGCGCAGGAAGGCCGCGCCCAAACCCGCGCCGCCAGCCCGCGGATTTATGGCGAGACACAGCCGGTGCAACGCTGCTGGCTTGCGCTCTATGATATATCCGCTGGGCCTGCCCAGAAGGGCGTCGCGCTCTATCCAAGCGCACCGCAGATCCGCGTGACGACGGAGCCGCCGCAAGGGGCGTTTGCATTTGAGATCACCGGTGAGGTGGACGTCCCTTTATGGGTACGGGCGCGCTTGCTGCCGGATGACGTTCTGGCTCTGGCCCGCGATGTGGAAACGCGCCTGCGCGGTTTGCTGGAGGGTCTGTCGCGCCGGGAAGTCAGCGACCCCAAAGACATCGCGGCCTTGCGTTTACTTGTTGTGCATCAATGGCGCCGCTTGATCCTGCGGGTGCCGGCCGTGCCCGATCATGTCTTGCCCGATGGGACCGGTATCGCAGAAAGCCGGGCGCTCAAGACCACTCTCCTGCAGATGTTGCCCCGGCCCGAGGTGGCGCATCTCGATACGCTGTAGGGGCTTGGCGGCCCTTGGTCTCAGATATCGCAGGGCGGCTAAGCCTCGCGCCTATTGCCGGTACAGGATGCAATTGGTTGGTTCAGGTGGCCTCAGACCGCCGTTGTCCTGGTTGCATTCGACGAAGGTTGTTCCTTCATCATCAACTCGAAATCTGAGAAGGATATCGTCATGCACCAATGTGCAGTTGATCTGCTCTGGTGCTAAATCGGACGATGGATGCAACAAGACAGAAACGTCGCATTTCCGTTCGGCGGTTTCGATCCTCAATTTGTAGTTGGACGGCATCATGTAGAGCGCTGCGGCCACGATCCCGATGGCGATACCCTACAAGAACAGTATGAGTTTCAAAGGTTGTGGTCCTCGAAACCCTAAGAGTTGGCCTCAGTCGATTGCTTCGCTTTCGGCTGCTCGTTCAGTACGTCTGAGTTCAAACACGCTTCTGCCTTCGAATATTTTTCTGGCGGCACAAAAATGAAGCAGGGCAGCGCGCTCCGGTGACAGGACATACCTCGCGTAATGCGGTTTATGTAAAAAGCCCGCGGAGGTGGCCGCGTGCTCTTTGTCTTGTCGTATCGTCGGTCAGGACAGGTGCGCCGTTTCCGGGACAGATGTCAAAACCTTGCCGTCATCGAGATGGCTCAGCAGATTATCGACCACGAGGGAACCCATTGCAGCCCGGGTTTCATGGGTGCCTGAGCCGACATGGGGCAGCAAAAGCACGTTGTCCAATTGGCGGAGCGCTTCGGGCACATGGGGTTCTGCTTCGAAGACATCGAGGCCCGCCTGGCCCAGCCGCCCGTCCTGCAACGCTGCGATCAGCGCTGTTTCATCCACGACAGACCCGCGCGCCACGTTGATCAGCATGCCGTCCGGCCCAAGCGCATTGAGCACCGCTTCGTTGACCAAATGATGCGTCGCCGCGCCGCCGGGTGTGATGACGATCAGCACCTCGACCGCCTCTGCCATGTCCACGAGGTTTGCGTGGTATGTGTAGGGCACATCCTTGGCGCTGCGCGTGTGGTAGTGAATCTCCGGGTCAAAGACCGAGAGTTTGCGCGCGATCTCCTGGCCGATCCGGCCCATGCCCAGAATGCCGATCTTGCGCCCATCGGCGGACCGGGTCAGCGCGCTGTTGCCATCATGCTCCCAGCGGCCCGAACGGACATAAGCGTCATCCCGGCGCAATTCCCGGAACAGACCCAAAATCAGCATCAAAGCTGTCGTGGCAACCTCGGAATTCAGCACATCCGGCGTGTGGCTGACCGGGATACCGCGCGCGGCGCATGCACCGGTATCAATCGCATCATAGCCCACACCATAGCAGCCAATCATCTTCAGATTGGGGCAAGCTTCCATGACATGCGCGGGCACGCCGTCATGGCCATTGGTGGCCACATGGGTGATCTTGTCCCCGTGTTCGGTGAGCCAACCTTCGGGCAATTCGCTCAGAACATGGATGTCGAACCGAGGCGCAAGACGTGCGCGCATGGCGTCTGTGATCCCGCCGATTTGAAGCAGATCAGGCATCTTGCCCCACTTTCTGACGCTGTACGCCAAGCCCTTCGATCCCCAGCTCCATCTCATCGCCGGGCTTCAGGAAGACCTGCGGTGACATGCCCATGCCAACGCCCGGAGGCGTCCCCGTTGAGATCACGTCGCCGGGATGCAGGGTGAACATCTGGCTGAGATGCTCGATGATCTGTGCAACCGTGAAGATCATGGTTGCGGTATTGCCGGTTTGCATGCGCGTGCCGTTCACGTCGAGATACATATCCAGCGCCTGAACGTCGGCGATCTCATCTTTTGTGACGAGCCAAGGGCCAGTGGGTCCAAACGTGTCAGGGGATTTGCCCTTGGTCCATTGGCCTGTGAGCTCGGTTTGAAAGCTGCGCTCAGAGACGTCATTGACGATGCAAAAGCCCGCCACGTAATCCATCGCGTTCTCGACACTTGCGTATTTGCAGCGATTGCCGATCACAACGCCAAGTTCGACTTCCCAATCGCTTTTGACGGAACCGCGCGGCAGAACGACATCGTCATTCGGGCCAACGATCGCTGAATTGGCCTTCATGAAGAGAATGGGATGGTCCGGGATCGCAGCGCCAGTTTCCGCCGCATGGTCCGCATAATTCAAACCGATGCACATCATTTTGCCGATCTGGCCCACGCAAGGACCAAGCCGGGGGTCGCCGTCCACAATGGGCAGCGCGCTGATGTCAACATTGCCCAGAGCGGCCAATCCATCATCGGTCAGAACATCGCCCGAGATATCCGGAACAACAGACGAAAGGTCGCGAATGCGGCCCTCACTGTCCAGAACCCCAGGCTTTTCCTGTCCCGCCTCGCCAAATCTCAGAAGTTTCATATCAATCTCTCCTCAAACCCTTGTCCGCAACACCCGTTCGGACCTTTCAAGCTGGCTGCCCTGGAGCACAGTCCGGAGCGCCTTGTCTCATGTGATCTGCCTTTGGCTCAGTGGTTATCGCGCGGCATATGCTTGCGCGCGATGTCCTGATATGCGTCCGCGCCCTTGAGAGTCATGCCGCGATCAAACCGGTCAACCTTCTCGCGGAAAAGCTCCTGCCAGGGCGATTGGCTCTCAGGGCTGGCGTAGCCGCCTGCCGCTTCCAGCGCATCCTTGCGCGCGGCCAGCTCTTGCTCGGAGATCAGAATGTCCGCCGTGCATTTGCCCAGATCAATGCGCACCCGGTCGCCGGTTTGCAACAGAGCCAGACCACCACCATCCGCCGCTTCCGGCGCAGCATTGAGGATCGAGGGCGAGCCGGAGGTGCCCGATTGCCGGCCATCGCCAATACAGGGCAGCGCATGGATCCCTTGCTTCAAAAGGTAAGACGGCGCGCGCATGTTCACGACCTCGGCCCCGCCGGGATAGCCCTTGGGGCCCGCGCCGCGCATGAACAGGATGCAGTGTTCATCAATCTGTTCCGCAGGATCGTCAATCCGGTGGTGGAAATCTTCCGGTCCGTCAAAGACAATCGCACGCCCCTCGAAGGCCTCCGGGTCCTCGGGGTTGGACAGATACCGATCACGGAACTCCTTCGAGATGACGCTGGTTTTCATGATCGCGCTATCGAAAAGGTTGCCCTTGAGATTGATGAAGCCCGCAGCCTCCACCATGGGCGCGGCAACGGTCTTGATGACATCAGCATTGCCCGTCCGACACGCGCCGCAATTCTCGGCCATCGTCTTGCCATTGGCCGTCACAACATCGGGATGCGGCAAAAGCCCTGCGTCCAGCAATTCGCCAATCACCGCAGGCACACCGCCCGCCTGTTGGTAATCCTCTCCAAGATATTTGCCCGCAGGCTGCAAGTTCACCAAAAGCGGCACCTTGTGGCCAAGAGCCATCCAATCGTCATTGTCCAGCGGCACGCCCAAGTGCCGCGCCACCCCGTTGAGATGAATGGGCGCATTGGTTGACCCGCCGATGGCGGAATTTACAACAATGGCATTCTCAAAGGCTTCGCGCGTCATGATGTCAGAGGGCCGCAAATCCTCATGCACCATCTCGACAATCCGTTTGCCCGTCTCATAGGCCATTTGCCCGCGCTCGCGGTAGGGCGCCGGGATCGCGGCAGAGCCCGGGAGCTGCATGCCAAGCGCTTCGGCAAGGCTGTTCATCGTCGTGGCCGTGCCCATCGTGTTGCAATAGCCGACGGACGGGGCAGAATTCGCCGCCATTTCGATGAATTCCTCGTCGGTGATCTCACCAGCGGCCACCATCTCGCGTGCCTTCCAGATGACCGTGCCGGAGCCCGCCCGCTCCCCATTCCACCAGCCATTGAGCATCGGCCCCACCGAGAGCGCAATCGCCGGAATATTGACCGTCGCCGCCGCCATCAGAAGCGCAGGCGTGGTCTTGTCACAGCCGATGTTGAGCACGACCCCGTCCAGCGGATAACCGAAAAGCGACTCGACCAGGGAGAGATACGCAAGATTGCGATCGAGCGACGCCGTGGGCCGCTTGCCCGTCTCCTGAATAGGATGCACAGGTACCTCAATACACGTCCCGCCCGCTGCAATGATCCCGTCGCGTACGCGCTTGGACAGCTCGATGTGATGCCGGTTGCACGGGCTGAGATCGCTCCCTGTCTGTGCAATCGCAATGATCGGCTTGCCCGATTGCAGCTCCTCCCGCGTCAGCCCGTAATTGAGATAGCGCTCCAGATACAGAGCCGTCATCTCCGGGTTATCGGGATTGTTGAACCATTTCTGCGACCGCAACTCCGTCTTCTTGCTCATCTCTCAACCTCGTTCGCAATGGGAGCGCAACCGCCCCTTCATCTTGCCAAATAAACTCTCCCCGAAGGGCCGGTCAGCCAGACCATCCGCCATCGATGTAATGGGGCTGTCCCGTCGTAAACGCGCTCTCATCACTGGCCAGATAGACCGCGAGCGCCGCAATCTCCTCAGGCTGCGCCACCCGCCCCATGGGCTGGCGCGCGACGAAAGCCTCAAGGGCCGCCTCGTAAGAGCCCATCTGCTCGCCAAGCGCGCGCACGCGGTCATGCCAGGACGGGCTTTCCACCGTGCCCGGACAAATGCAATTGCACCGCACGCCGGTCTTGATGACATCCACCGCCACAGATTTCGTCAGCCCTTCGACCGCAGCCTTCGTCACACCGTAGACAAACCGATTGGGCGCACCCATCTTCGCCCCCAGAGCCGACGCCATGTTCACAATCGAGCCGTTGCCGCGTTCAATCATGCCGGGCAAAGCCGCCCGAATCGTGCGGAACATCGAGTGCACGTTCAGATCGACAGCGAAGCCGAATTCGTCATCGGTCGCATCCAGAACAGTGCCGTGATGCACAAATCCGGCGCCGTTGAACAAGATATCCGGATTGGCCCGCGCCACACCTTCGCGCACGGCATCATCATCGCGCACATCCAAAACAAAGGCGTCCACGCCTTCCAGCGTTGCAAGGGCCTCGGCGTTAATGTCTGTTGCAAAGACTGTGGCACCCTCAGATGCCATGGCCAGAGCCGTCGCCCGACCGATCCCCTGCCCCGCCGCCGTCACCAGCGCGCGCTTGCCGTCCAAACGACCCATTCCTATCCTCCCAAAAATCCGCCCTTTAGGGCCGGCACGTTTCTGTTAGCGTAGGACAAGCCCGAAGCAGATGCCAGAGGGGCAAGGGAGGAAAGACATGAAGATCGCATTGCTTGGCACCGGACTGATGGGCAGTCGCATGGGCGCCAATTTATTGAAACACGGGCATAACCTGTCGGTCTGGAACAGAACCGTCAGCAAGACAGATGGGCTCGTTGAAGAAGGCGCCCGCGCCTACGACACACCGGCGGGAGCGATCGATGGCGCAGAAGTTGTCGTAACGATGCTCTCTGATGGCCCCACGATGCTGGCCATGATCGAAAACGTCTCGACGGCGCTGTCAAACGGACAACTGTGGCTGGATATGTCCTCAACCAAACCGGATGAAGCCCGCAAGGCCGCAGAGATCCTCGCGGCCCGTCAGATCGCTTTCCTCGATGCGCCCGTCTCGGGCGGGACCAAAGGCGCAGAAGCCGGAACGCTGGCGATCATGGCCGGTGGCGAGGCGGAGACCTTCGCCCGTGCCAAACCCGTCTTCGAGGCCATGGGTCGCCCCGTCCATGTGGGCCCCCACGGCGCGGGCCAGCTCTCCAAGCTTTGCAACCAGACCATCGTCGCCGTGACCATCGGCGCTGTGGCCGAAGCGATGCTCCTGGCCGAACGCGGCGGCGCGGACCCGGCGGCGCTGCGCGACGCGCTCAAGGGTGGCTTTGCCGACAGTACGATCCTGCAACAACACGGACACCGCATGACGACAGGCAATTTCGACCCCGGCGGCCTCTCCAAGTTCCAGCTCAAGGATCTCGACAACGTGCTGGCCGAGGCCGAAGCCGCAGGGCTGACCCTGCCCATGACGCAAGGCGTGCGTGACAGGTTCGACACCTTCGTGCATGACATGGACGGGGCCGACCGGGATCACTCCGGCCTCTATCTAGAACTCAAGGCAAGAAACGGGCTCAGCTGACATGACAAAAGTTCTCATCCTCGGCGGCGGCGGCATGGTGGGCCAGAAACTGGCCCGCAAGCTTCTGGCCGAAGGCCTGCCCGGCCATGGCACGCTCGACATCACCTTGCATGATCTGGGCTTCCCGCCCGACGGCGCGGTCATCGCAGACAAGCGCACCGGCGATCTCTCCAACCTCGCTGAGGGCGCGGCGCTTGCGGCTGAGCGCTTTGACGTTGTGTTCTTCCTCGCCTCCATCGTTTCCGGCGAGGCAGAAACGGATTTCGACAAGGGTTGGCAAACCAATCTCTGGCCCATGTGGCACTTCCTCGAAGGCTTGCGCGCGCAGCATCGTGCGAGTGCTGGCGCTTATGTCCCGCGTGTGGTGTTTACCTCCTCCATCGCCGTCTTTGGCGGTCCCTACCCCGACAAGATCGATGACGATTTCCTGCAATCCCCGCAAACGAGCTACGGCGCGCAGAAGGCCGCCTGCGAGCTGATGATCCAGGATTTCTCCCGCAAAGGCTTCATCGACGGGCTCTCGCTGCGCCTGCCCACGATCTGCGTGCGCCCGGGCAAAGCGAACCTGGCGGCGTCCTCGTTTTTCTCCGGCATCATCCGCGAACCGCTCAACGGGATGGAAGCGCGCTTGCCCGTGCCCGACACCGTGCGCCACTGGCACGCCTCGCCGCGCTCTGCCGCGGGCTTCCTGACCCATGCCGCGACACTGGACACAGACCACCTTGAGGGGCGGCGCGCGCTGAACCTGCCGGGGCTGTCCTGCACTGTGGCCGAGCAAATCGAAGCGCTGCGCGATGTGGCCGGGTCAAACGCGGTGCAACGTATTCGGCCAGAGCCAGACGAAGCCGTTATGGCCATCGTGTCGGGCTGGCCGCGCAATTTTGCGCCGGAGCGGGCGACAGCGCTTGGCTTCAAGGCTGAGAGCAGCTTTCGCGAGATCATCGAGGTCTATCTCGATGAGGATTTTCAGGGCACCGATCCGCGCTGATTACCGGGCATTGCCCAGCATGGACAAGCGGATCAACATACGTTCGACCAGCGCCATGGCCGGCGCATTCTGACCCGCGGAGCGCAGTTGCAGATCGGTATCCGTGAGCAGGGAGAGCGCCGTGTCGAGGCGCGGCGCGCCCCAGTTTTGCGCCTGCCGGATCATCCGATCCCGGCGCGGTCCAAAAATCGGCGGTTTCATCCGCGCAACACCCTGCGCGGGCCCATCCGGATGGGAGGCCGCCCCATGCAGAGCCCGGAAATGCCGCATCGCCTGAATGCACAAGGTCACAGGCAGCACCCCTTGCGCGCGCAGACGCGCCATCAAGGGCCCGATGTCTTGCGTGCGCGCCTCGGCCACCACGTTGAGAACATCATCCACCGCCGCCTCCGACGAGGCTGGCGCGCATAGCGCAATATCCTCGGAGGTCAGCGGGGTTTGGTCGCCATGTTTATAAAGCGCGATCTTTTCGATGGTCTGGCGAAAATCGCCAGGATCGAGCGCGCGGGACAGAGCCGTGATGTCATCCATGGCGTCGCGGTCAGGCATGGCCAGGCCCGCTTTGGCCAGTTCCGCCTCGATCTCGGCCCGCGAAGGCGGATCGTCATAGATCGCCGCCGCATAGGCATTCTTGTGGCCCTCGAACGCCTTGCGCAATTTGGATGATGCCTTGAGGCTGCCCGCGGTTACGATGATCTGCGCATCGCCTTCGGCCCAATCGGCAAGCCCGGCAATGATGGCAGGCGCAGCAGCATCGGTGGCCTCATCGACAAAGACGACACGGGGCCCCGGAAAGAAACCGATGGCCTTGATCGCATCGACCAGCGCGGCCCCGTCGCGGCGCAGATCTGCCGCAGGCAGACGTGTCAGACGCATTTCTTCTTCGCCCGACGGCCCCACCAGCGCAGCAATGACCTCCTGCCGCTTGAGCGCGACACGCATGGCATCCGCGCCAAAGATCAGCAGCCCCGCCCGCCCTGTCTCTGGCCGCGCGAAATAGCCCGGCGCATCGCGGGGGATCAGCTTCATGAGGGGATATCTGGGCTCGCCAGAAGCAGCCGTTCAACCAAATCGTCCGCGAGGATCACAACCAGCCGCTCGACAGCATCCGCAGAGGCCGCCCGCGTGCTGACCGTGTTGCCCGTTGTGGAATAGCCCGTGAAGTTGCGGACCTCATCGCGGCTCAACACCGCATTGTCACTGCGCCGTCGCAACGTGTAGCGCAAGCGACCTGTGACATGCACACGCTGGTTCGTGCCGTCCCGATCCGTGCCCAGACGGTCGGTGTCGGTTTCGAGCGTGTAGCTCAATTGATAAGGCGCGCCGCTGGCCGAACGGCCCAGGCGCTCTTCGAGCCTGCGGGTCATCAAAAAGGTGGTGGGCGAGCCCGGCGCTTCGATCTCGACTTGACCAAAGAGCGCGCCCGCAGGGCCACGATCGCTCATCGCCGGGCGAAACTGGCACCCCGCCAGTGCGAGGCTGGCCGCCCCGCCTGCAAGAAATCCGCGTCTGTCAGACAACCACATTGATAATCCGCCCCGGCACAACGATCAGCTTCTTGGGCGCGCCGCCGTCCAAAGCCTTGAGCACAGCTTCATGCGCCAGCGCCAGCTTTTCAACCTCTTCCTTGGAAGCATCCGCTGCCACGCTGATCTCCGCCCGGCGTTTGCCGTTGATCTGGATCGGCATTGTGACGCTGTCTTCCACCAGCATCGCCTCATCGGCCTTGGGCCAATCGGCATTGGCAACGAGGCCCGCGCCGCCCAGAAGGGTCCACAGCTCCTCGGACAGATGCGGTGTCATGGGCGCCATGAGCTGGGCGAGCGTCCGCAGCGCGGTGCGCTTGGCCTCGGCGCCCGCTTTGGACTTCTGGATTGTCGCCGTGAAGGCATAAAGCTTGGCGATGGCTGCGTTGAAGCCAAAGCTTTCTACGCCCAGCGTCACATCGCGGATCGTCTTGTGCATCTCGCGCAGCAGGGCCTCATCAGCATCACTGGCAGGCGCATCAGACGTCGCCGCTTCATTGGCCAGCCGGAAGACGCGGGAGAGATGTTTGAACGCCGCTTCCGCGCCTGAGGCCGTCCATTCGACGTCGCGCTCGGGCGGGCTGTCGGAGAGAACAAACCAGCGCGCGGTATCCGCGCCGAAGTCGCGGATGATGTTGAGCGGATCGACCACGTTGTTCTTGGATTTGGACATCTTGGCGGAGGGGACAACCTGACAGGCCGTGCCGTCCTTGAGATAGGCCCCGCCATCGCGCAGCTCGACATCCTCGGGATAATGATAGACCGGGCGGCCTTCCGCGCTCTCGGTCTGGTAAATCGCGTGGGTCACCATGCCTTGCGTGAAGAGCGCGTCAAAGGGCTCTATCGCGCTCTCGGGCAGATGGCCCGTGATCTGCATCGCGCGGGCGAAGAAGCGCGAATAGAGCAAGTGCAGGATCGCATGCTCGATCCCGCCGATATATTGATCGACATTCATCCAGTAGCTGGCCGCATCCATATCGGTCGGAGTCTGCGCATCCGGCGCGGTGAAGCGGGCGAAATACCACGAGCTATCGACGAAAGTGTCCATCGTATCCGTCTCGCGCCGCGCGGGCTCGCCGCATTTGGGGCAGGCCACATCGCGCCAGGAGGGATGGCGATCCAGCGGATTGCCGGGCACGGAGAAATCAATTGCCGCGCCGTCCTCATCGTAAGGCAATTTGACGGGCAGGTTTTCTTTCTTCTCCGGCACGACACCGCAGGCCTCGCAATGCACCACCGGGATCGGGCAGCCCCAGTAGCGCTGGCGCGAGAGGCCCCAATCGCGCAGGCGGAATTTGGTGACGCCATGGCCCACGCCATTGGCCTCGCAGAAATCAATCGCCGCGTTGATCCCCTCATTGCCGGTCTGCCATTTCTCACCGGCAAAGCCCGCGTTGTAGAAGACCTTCTCCGTCTTGGGCGGCACATAGGCTTCCGTCAGCTCGGTCGAGGCCTCCTCGGAGGGCAGATAGGTCGCGATGATGGGCAGGCCGTATTTCGTGGCGAAGTCAAAGTCGCGCTGGTCATGGGCGGGGCAGCCGAAGATGGCGCCTGTGCCGTAATCCATCAGGATGAAATTGGCGACATAGACGGGCAGCTCCCAGCTTGTATCAAACGGATGGCGCACGCGCAGGCCGGTGTCGAAGCCCAGTTTGTCAGCCTTTTCCAGCGCTTCTTCCGTGGTCCCGCCTTTGCGGCATTCGGCGTTGAAGGCGGCGAGCTCGGCATTATCCTTCTCCAGCTGGCGGGCCAGCGGATGATCGGGCGAGATGCCCAGGAAAGACGCGCCCATGAGCGTATCGGGCCGGGTCGTGTAGACCTCGACACGGTCGTGGCCTTCCGGCCCGTCGATCAGCGAGAAGGCAAATTGCAGCCCGCGCGATTTGCCGATCCAGTTCTCCTGCATGAGCCGGACCTTGGCGGGCCAATCGTCGAGACCGTCCAGCGCAGTGAGCAGCTCATCGGCCATGTCGGAGATCTTGAAGAACCACTGCGTCAGCTCGCGCCGCTCGACCTCCGCGCCCGAGCGCCAGCCCTTGCCGTCAATCACCTGCTCATTGGCGAGCACGGTCATATCGACCGGGTCCCAGTTCACGATGGCGTTCTTGCGATAAACGAGGCCTGCTTCCAGCATATCGAGGAAGAGCGCCTGTTGCTGGCCGTAGTAATCCTCGTCACAGGTCGCAAACATGCGCGACCAATCAAGCCCGAAACCCAGCGGCTTCATCTGGGCCACCATCTCGTCAATGTTGCCGTAGGTCCAATCCTTGGGATGGCCGCCCGATTTCATCGCGGCGTTCTCGGCGGGCATGCCGAAGGCGTCAAACCCCATCGGGTGCAGCACGTTGTGGCCCGTGGCGAGTTTGTAGCGCGCAATCACATCGCCCATCGTGTAGTTGCGCACATGGCCCATGTGGATCCGACCCGAAGGATAGGGGAACATCTCGAGCACGTAATACTTGGGCTTGTCCCGCGTCATGGCAGCAGTAAAGGTTCCGGCCTTTTCCCAGGCGGCTTGCCAGCGGGCTTCGATTGCGGCGGCGTCATAGACAGACATCGGCTTGTCCTTCGGGGCGATGAATATTTGCGCAGATGCGCAGGGGATTGAGTCCGCACAGGTGATAGGGCCATGGGCGCGCGGGGTCCAGACCGTTTGACGCGCGTGAATCTCTGGTACGGCGCGCGCGCGCTGCTATAGTCGCGCCAAAGTCGTCGAGCAGTGCCCCATATGAATATCCTGATTATCCACCAGAACTTCCCCGGTCAGTACAAACATCTTGCCCCCGCGCTGGCCGCGCGCGGCGACCGGGTTGTCGCACTGACGCCCAAGGTCGACAAGGCGACCACATGGAATGGCGTGCGCGTTCTGCCCTACAAGATCGGCGGCAAGCCTGCGACGGGCCTGCATCCCTGGCTGGTGGATTTCGAGACGAAGCTCCTGCGCGCGCATTCGTGTTACAATGCGGCGATGAAGGTCAAGGAGGCGGGCTTCATGCCCGATGTCATCCTTGCCCATCACGGTTGGGGCGAGAGTCTTTTTCTCAAGGATGTCTGGCCTGATGCGCGGTTGGGCCTGTATTGCGAGCTCTATCACATCAACGCCTATCCGTTTGTGAACTTCGACCCGGAATTTCCCTCCAAGAATCCCGCCTCCGACGGGTTGCGGCTCAGGCTCAAAAACCTCAACAACCGACTGCATTTCGAAGTGGCCGAGGCTGGCATCAGCCCGACGCAATTCCAGGCCGATACCTTCCCGCCCGAGATGCTGGAGCGGATCACGATCAGCCATGACGGGATCGACACGCAGATCGTGCAGCCCAATGCCGATGCGCGCCTGCAAGTCCGCGCCGACCGCGTTTTGAGCCGTGACGATGAGGTGATCACCTTCATCAACCGCAACCTCGAGCCCTATCGCGGCTACCATGTCTTCATGCGGACGCTGCCCAAACTGCTCAAAGCGCGGCCCAACGCGGAGATTGTGATCATCGGCGGCGATGGCGTGAGCTACGGGGCGCGGCCCCCGGGCGACAAAAGCTGGAAGCAGATCTTTATCGACGAGGTGCGCCCGCAGATTTCGGACGCCGATTGGGGCCGCGTGCATTTCCTCGGCCGCGTGCCCTACAACGTGTTTCTGTCGATGATGCAGGTCAGCCGCGCGCATGTCTATCTGACCTATCCCTTTGTGCTCAGCTGGTCGCTGATGGAGGCCATGGCCGCAGGCGCGCCGATCATTGCCAGCGATACCGCGCCGGTCAAGGAAGTTCTGCAGGACGGCAAGAACGGCCTTCTGGTGGATTTCTTCGATCAGGACGCGATTGTCCGGCGCGTGGGCGAAATGCTGGACAGTCCCGAGCTCGCGGGCAAACTGAGGGCACAAGCGCGCGAAGACGTGGTGCGGACCTATGATCTCAAAACGGTCTGCCTGCCGCGACAGCTTGCCTGGGTCGATGAGCTGGCGGCCTGCGATCCGCGCGCACCGGCGACCTGACAGCCTAGCTCACTTTCGAGACAGGCGCATCGTCCAGCAAGTGGCGCGACAGGTGCTCGTGAATGCGCTGGCGTGTCAGGGCTTCATCCCCCGTCAGAGCTGCATCAAGGATCGCCTGATGATGCTCGATATTCTTCGAGATGAAATCGAAGCGCAGATCTTCGACCATGAGCTGTTGCCGGAACCGGGAATACACCCGGTCATGCCCGTCCTTGAGCACATCTGAGCCGCACGCGGCAATGAGGGTCGTGTGAAAATGCTTTTCGGCGGAGAACCAAAGGTCCACGAAAGGCGCGGAATTCTCTGCCGTGTGCAGGCGCCGCTCCAAATGGCTGAGCTGATGATGCGCCGCGCTCAGCGTCGCCTCCCAGGCGACCCCGCCATGGCGCATCGAAAGCGCGGCACCCTCCGCCTCCAACAACACGCGCATATGCGTGAGCTCATGCAAAAGCTGGCGCGACCGGGCAGGCACGCGAAACCCGCGCTGCTCCTGAAACGTCACCAGACCAAGCGTCGAGAGCCGAAACAGCACTTCGCGCACCGTGCTGGCAGAACAGCCAAATTCGTCTTTCAACACCTCTGCCCGCACCTTCTGACCATGCTCATACGCATTGGTCATCAGGCGATAGCGCAGGGTTTCAAAAAGATCGGCATCAGCCCGCATGGCATCTTCCACGACTGTCACATTCCCAGACGCTACGCATGTAAATTTCGAAATTCCATCAAAATCTCGAAATTTTTGGAAATTTCATTTTTTGGTTGCCGGATGAAATTTCTGCGCCTAGCCTCCCCTCAGTACGCGCAACGGACCCGTTAAGAATCCGGCCCGCGTGGGACACAACGTCTGGGAGGACATTATGACAATCATGAAGAAAGCGGCCTCTGTCGCTGCCGTTGCTGCGCTCGCCGCGACAACCGCGCTGACCGCGCAAGCCCAAACGACAACACTGCGTATTCAAACGCACTACGCGCCTGAGACAACCTCCGGTCAGCTGCTGACTGAGCTCTTTGAAAACATCGAGATCATGTCCAACGGCGAGATCGACATCGAACCGTTCTACTCGTCTTCGGTTGTGAAATCCGTTGAAACCTTTGACGCGGCCGCGACCGGCATCCTCGATTGCGACGCGACAGGCGGCGGCTACCAAACGGGTAAAAACCCGGCGTTCCAATTCGTGGGCGACATCATGGGCGGCTACGAGACACCTGCGCAACAGCTCAGCTGGCTCTACTACGGCGGTGGTCGCGATGCGGCGCAATCGCTTTACAACAAGTACGATATGCAGCTGGTTGGCTGGATCGTCTACGGGCAGGAAAGCTTTGCCTCCACCAAGCCGATCGCCGGCATCGAAGACCTGAAAGACTGGAAATTCCGTTCGCCTCCCGGCATGGAAACCAAGATCTTTGAAAAGCTGGGCGCCTCGCCCATCGTGATGGACTTCACAGAGATCTTCACCGCGCTGGAAACAGGCATCATCGACGGGGCTGACGCCTCCAACATCGCCAACAATGTGGGCCTTGGCCTCTACGACATCGCGAAGTTCGCAAACTACCCGGGCTTCCACTCCATGCCGTCAGACCACCTTGCCTGCAACAAGGCCGTCTGGGACGCAATGCCCGCGCATCACCGCAAGATCATGGAAGTGGCGGTCTCCGACATCGCTCTGAAATCCGCTCTGATCTTCGAAAAGCGCAATGCCGAAGCCGTTGCCATGCTCACAGAGCAAGGCGTGACCATCTCGCAGTGGTCGCCTGAAGATCTGGCAACATTCCGCGCCGCAGCACAGGCCACATGGCCCGAGTTTGCAACAACGCCGGAAGCCAAAGCGCTGGTCGAAAGCCACGTGGCTTACCTGACCCAGCTGGGCATCGTGAAAGAGTAATCTCTCTTCGCACCCGGGGCCGGTCATCGTGATAGACGAGACCGGCCCTTTTTTCTTTGCGGGCTGAGCCATGTCAGCGGCCGCACAGGGATTTTGCATCCGATGAAGATCACGCGCATCACGTCCCATGTCTTGCAATACGACATGCCCGAGCGCTTGGGCTACTCGCAGCAATATTACGACAAGCGGACAGCCCATCTCGTGGAGGTGGAGACAGATACCGGCCTCACCGGTTGGGGCGAGTGCTTCGGGCCGGGCGCCATTGCGCGGGCCAATAGAGGCATCGTCGAAGGCGTCATCGCGCCGATGATCCTCGGGATGGATCCGCTGGACCGCGACGTGATCTGGCACAAGGTCTACAACCTCATGCGCGACCACGGGCAGAAGGGCATGCCGATGCAGTCCCTCTCAGGTGTCGATATCGCGCTGTGGGATATTGCGGGCAAGGTGGCGGGCCTGCCCATTCACAAACTCATCGGCGGCGCCCATCGCGGGGATGTGCCTGTTTACGGCTACGGCATGATGCTGCGCCCGGATATGGATGTGGCCTCCATGGCCGCGCTCTTTACCGATGAGGCAGCGGCAATCCGCGACGCGGGCTTTACCGCCACGAAGATGAAAACGGGGCTTGGACCCAAAGCTGACGTCCGGCTCTGCGAGGCGGTGCGCCGCGGCGTGGGGGATGACTTCCGCTTCATGGTCGACGCCAACCATTGCTACACCACGTCTGACGCCTTCTACGTGGGCCGCGCGCTCGATGAGCTGGGCGCCTATTGGTTCGAGGAGCCTGTCGCGCCCGAGGACCATGACGGCTACCGCGAGCTGCGCGCCGGGCTACGCACGAATATCTCGGGCGGCGAGGCGGAGTTCGGCCGCTGGGGCTGGCGCGCGATCCTGGAAAACCGCGGGCTCGATATCGCGCAACCCGAGGTCTGCGCCCTGGGCGGGATCAGCGAATATCTCCGCGTTCTGGCGCTCTGTCATGCGCATTTCACGCCCGTCATCAATCATGTCTGGGGCTCGGCCATTGCCGTGGCCACCAATCTCCAGCTTCTGGCCGCGATGCCGCCCCTGCCCGGGGGCCTGCATCCTTGGGAGCCGATGCTCGAGTTCGACACGACGGACAACAAGTTCCGCGATCTCCTCCTTGAGGAGCCGCTGGATATCCAGGGACAGGTCAAGGCCAATGGCGGCCGGGTCAGCATCCCGCAAGGCCCGGGCCTCGGCGTCACGCCGGACCGGGATTTCATCGCGCACTACACAGTCGCGTAAGAGGGGGAGAGAGATGGAAGAGAAAACAGGCAGTTTGATCGAATGGCTGGTCCCACTGGCCTTTCTCGTATGCGCGGGATGGGCGATCTGGCACATGCCGGCCTTCATTCTTGATTTCGGCTGGCAAACCGATGAAAGCCAGCGGGCCAATCTCGAAGGCGTCTTCCTGCGCAACGATGTCTCGCCCGGGATGGGCGGTCTCTTTGGCGGCTTCTCCGACATAATCGACTGGCTCTCCGTTTTGGGGATTGTCTTGTTCGGCGCGCTCGGCGTCATGACCGTGCGCCGCGCGGCGATGGAGCACGAAAGCTTCAGCGTCTTCGACAGGCTCGCGGTGTTTATCGGGCGGCTGACGATGATGCTCATCGTGCTGCTGACCTCGGTGATGCTCTACGAGGTGATCCTGCGCTATGTCTTTGAAGCGCCCACGCTTTGGGCCAATGAGCTCTCGCTCTGGCTCGCGGGCTTTGTCTTCCTGACGGCGGGCCTCTACGCGATGCAACAGCGCAGCCATATCCGCATCGTGCTGCTCTATGACGTCTGCCCCCGTTGGATCCAGCGCATCTTCGATGTCATCTCAACGACATGCATCTGCCTGTTTGCCTTCTTCCTGATCTACGGCGGCTATGGCGAGGCCTTCACAAAGTTCTACCGCTGGGAAACCTTCGGGACGGCCTTTGACCCGCCCATTCCTGCAACGATCAAGATCAGCGTGCTGTTCATCGTGGGCCTCGTGGCGCTACAGGCCGTCGTCAATCTGATTGCCGACTGGAACAAGGAACAGATCGTGCATGGCCCAGATGAGCCCGACGCCGAAGAACTGGCCGCGCTGCGCGCCGCTGTTGGTGCCGATGGCACGGGCGATCTGGATGTGACACGAGCCGCAGCTCTCAACGAGAAAAAGAAGGACTAAGCGCCATGGATATCGGAACGATTTCACTTGTCCTGATGATGGGGCTGATTGTGCTTCTGGCCATCGGCATGCCGCTTGGCTTTGCCTCCGCCTTCATGGCCGTCGCGGTCCTCTTCATGAAGTTCGAACCTGCGGTTTTGATGGACCCGACACTTTGGGGTGAGGGCTTCCTCACTGGCCGGCCGGGGTCCGGGCCCCTCAACATCCTCTCGCAACGCATATACGGCGACGTGATGACGAGTTACGTCCTCATATCCATCCCGCTCTTCATCTTCATGGCCGCCCTGCTGGAGCGCTCGGGCATCGCCAAGGAAATGTATTCCTCGCTCTCCATCTGGCTCAACCGGACGCGCGGCGGGATTGCGATTGTGACCTCGATCATGGCCGTCATCATGGCGGCGATGTCAGGCATCATCGGCGGTGAAGTGGTCTTGCTGGGCTTGATCGCGCTGCCGCAGATGCTCAGGCTGGGCTATAACCAGAACCTCGCCATCGGCACAATCTGCGCGTCGGGCTCACTGGGGACAATGATCCCGCCCTCGATCGTTTTGATTATCTATGGCCTCATTACAGAGACCTCGATCAAAGCGCTCTTCACAGCGGCCTTCATCCCCGGCTTCCTGCTGGCCTCGCTCATCATCACCTACATCATCATCCGCACGCAGCTGCGCCCCGAAGATGCCCCCCTGCCCGATCCTGAACCCGGCGAGCCCGTGGGAGCGGAAAAGGGCATGCTGTTTCTGGCCTTTCTCAACGTGGTCGCCGCAGGCTTCTCCGCCGCGCTCTTCCTGCGGGCGCTCTTCTTTACGCTCACGGGGCAGAACATCCTCGCCGAAGGCGTCGAGCCCATCGCGCTGGGGCAGCCGCACCATGTGCAAACGCTGGGCATAGCTCTGGCGATCACGCTGGCGCTTGTGTTCTTTGTCTTTGGCACAGCGCGCACGGCGCGAGGCTGGGCCTTGGGCAAGGGGCTTGTCCCGCCCATCGTGATCATCGGCGTGGTCATGGGCTCGATCTATGGCGGCATCACCGGGATTACTGAGGCGGCAGGCATGGGCGCACTGGCGGTTCTCGTCATCGCGATCCTGCGCGGCGAGGCATCCTTCGATCTCGTCTGGGACAGCCTAATGCGCACCCTGCGCTCAACCGGCACAATCATCTGGGTGACCATCGGTGCGACGGCGCTTGCAGGCGCTTATACCATCGCGGGCGGGCCGACCTTCGTGGCGGGCTTCATCCTCGGATCAGAGCTTGCGCCGATGATGGTGATCCTGCTGATGATGCTGATCCTTCTGTTCATGGGCGCCTTCATGGATTGGGTCGGGATTGTTCTGCTGATCATCCCGGTCTTCCTGCCGATTGTACGGGCGCTGCCCATTGAGGAGATCGGCTTTATCGGCCAGCTGGAGCCGCGCCATGTGGCGATCTGGTTTGGCGTGGTGTTTTGTATGAACATGCAGGTGAGCTTCCTGTCGCCACCCTTTGGGCCCGCGGCGTTCTACCTCAAATCCGTGGCCCCGCCGCATATCCAGCTGACAGATATCTTCAAAGGCTTCCTGCCCTTCATTGGCATTCAGCTTGTGGCGCTGTCGGTGCTGCTGATCTGGCCGCCGATCATTTCGATCCTGCTCTGACGGGCGCCGGAGCGGCGCCTTCCCGTGGGGTGGCGCCACTCCAATTGATTGGTGCGCTTTATGGCCGCCAAAAACTGCTCCGCAAAATCTGCGGACATCGCCAACCAAAGCGCCAGCCCGCCGGGATGGGCAGGCGCTGGTCCGGCAGGGCCGAGGCCCCTTGTTCCGGACCTGACAACGCTCCGGAGGCTGCCATGCTGAGCGACATACAGATCGAGACCTTTCAGAGAGACGGCGTTCTTGTCGTCCCCGATGTCATCCCGCACGACATCCTGAGCGCGCTCCGCCTCGAATACGCCACGCTACTCGATCAGCTCTACGCAGGCTGGGAAGCACAAAATCGCGTGCCCGCCGGAACGACGCTGGACTTCTGGGGCAAGCTCTCGGCGGCCTATGCGGCAGGCTGCGACTGGTTCCAGCCCATGGATATCTCCCTGCCCGGCGACCAGATCCACCCCGACACGCCCATGCATTTCGGCCCCGCCGTCTTTGATCTCGTCACAGCCAGACCGCTCCTCGACATCGTCGAACAGCTCATCGGCCCCGAGATCACCTCGAACCCGATCCAGCATGTGCGCATCAAACCCCCCGAGACCCAGCTCGATGCCGATGAGATCCGCGCCCATGTCGGCGGGACCGATTGGCATCAGGATCGCGGCGTTGCTCATGAAGAGGCCGACAGCACACGCATGATCACCGCCTGGATCGCCATCTCTGACGCGACCGAAGAAAATGGCTGCCTGCAAGCGATCCCCGGCAAGCCGGGCCTCCTGCCCCATTGCCCGCAGGTCCAGACCTCCATCGCCCCGGGCCAGATCGAGCCTGCGGATGCGGTGCCCCTGCCTGTGCCTGCGGGCGGCGTCGTGCTCTTTCACCCGCTTGTCCCGCACAGCGCGCTGCCCAATCGCTCGGATCAGTTCCGCTGGTCCTTTGATCTGCGCTACAACGTGACGGGCGATCCGACCGCCCGCAGCCACTTTCCCGATTTCATCGCCCGCTCCCGCACAGCGCCCGAGACGGAGCTGAGAGACTGGCGCGCCTGGGCCGCGATGTGGGAAGAGGCGCGCGCGAAGCTGGCCAAAGAGGCCCATATCCCGATACACCGTTGGAGCGCCGACGCACCTGTTTGCGCCTGAGAGGAAGACCCACCATGAGTGACACCATCCGCCTTGATCCCTCCGACACGGTCGTGACCGCCACGCGCGCGCTGGAGGTGGGCGTTACCGTTGAGGACACCCAGACCCGCGCCTTGATCCCCTCGGGCCACAAGATCGCCACGCAGGCCCATACCCCCGGCGATGTCGTGCGCAAATACGCCCAGATCATTGGCTATGCCTCTGAGGCGATCGCGCCGGGCGACCATGTCCACACTCATAACGTCGATTTCCGCAACACCGACGCCGCCTATGAATTCGGCACCGATCTGCGCGCCGTGACCCCGGCCAGCGGCGACACCTTCATGGGCTTTCAGCGCGAGAGCGGCGCCGTTGGCACGCGCAATTACATCGCCGTGCTGACCTCGGTGAACTGCTCCGCCACCGCCGCCCGCATGATCGCCGATCACTTCACGCCGGAGCGGCTGGCGGAGTTCCCCAATGTCGATGGCGTCGTGGCCTACGTGCATGGCACTGGGTGCGGCATGGCGGGCGATGGCGAAGGGTTCGAGGCGCTGCAACGCGTGATGTGGGGCTATGCCCGCCACCCCAACCACGGCGCGGTGCTTATGGTGGGGCTGGGCTGTGAGATGAACCAGATCGACTGGCTCCTGGAGGCCTATGGCCTCAAACAGGGGCCGACCTTCCAGACGATGAACATCCAGGGCGTGGCCGGTCTGCGCAAGACGATCGAGATGGGGATTGCCAAGGTCGAGGCGATGCTGCCCGAGGCAAACAAGTTCAGCCGGACCCCCTGCCCCGCCAGCGCCCTCAAAGTGGCGCTGCAATGTGGCGGCTCGGATGCGTGGTCCGGCATCACCGCCAACCCCGCGCTTGGTTACGCGACCGACCTGCTCGTCGCCCAAGGCGGCACCGGCGTGCTGGCCGAGACGCCCGAGATTTACGGCGCCGAACATCTCCTGACCCGCCGCGCCGCCGATCAGGCCACGGGCGACAAGCTCGTGGGCCTGATCCGCTGGTGGGAGGATTACACCCACCGCAACAAAGGCTCGATGGACAACAATCCCTCACCCGGCAACAAGGCAGGCGGTCTGACGACGATCCTTGAGAAGAGCCTCGGCGCGGCAGCCAAGGGCGGCACCACGCCGCTCACCGGCGTCTACAAATACGCCGAACCGGTCACGGCCGCAGGCTTCACCTTTATGGACAGCCCCGGCTATGACCCTGCCTCCGTCACCGGCCAGATCGCAGGCGGCTGCAATCTTGTCTGCTTCACCACCGGGCGCGGCTCAGCGTTTGGCTCTAAACCCGCGCCGACGATCAAGCTCGCCACCAACACGGCGATGTTCACTCGCATGACCGAAGACATGGACATCAACGCAGGCGACATGCTCACGGGCGGCGTCTCGCTCGAAGACAAGGGCCGCGAGATCTACGAGATGTTCCTCCGCGTGGCCTCTGGCGAGATGAGCAAATCCGAAGCGCAGGGATTGGGCGATTACGAATTCGTGCCGTGGCAAATCGGAGCGACGATGTGATGGAAGTCCTGACCCCAGAGCAAAAAGCGCAATTCGAGCGCGACGGCTACCTGACCCTGCCCGGCCAGATCCCGCCCGAATGGATCGCCAGGATCCGCGCCGAGATTGCGCGGTTTGAGGACGAGGCCAAAACCATGACGGCCTCCAATGATCGCCTCGATCTCGAAGACAGCCACACGCCCGAGGACCCTCGTCTGCGCCGCATCAAGCTGCCGCATACGATCTCGGACGTCATGCGCGAGCTCATGTATTCCGACCATGTGCTGGCCCCTGCGCGCGATCTCATCGGGCCGAACCTGCGGCTGCACACGACCAAGCTCAACATGAAGAGCGCAGGCTACGGCGCGGCGGTTGAATGGCATCAGGATTATGCCTTCTACCCCCATACCAATGACGACATCCTCGCCATCGGCATCTGCATTGATGATATGGCGCTGGAGAATGGCCCGCTCATGGTCTTCCCCGGCTCCCATCGCGGCCCGGTCTATGATCATCACGCGAACGGCGTTTTTGCGGGCGGGTTTGTGCCCTCGGACGTGGGGCTCAATACCGACGACGCCGTGCCGCTGACCGGGCCTGCGGGCACCGTTTCGATCCACCATGGCCGCGCGGTCCACGGCTCCGCGCTCAACACTTCCGACCGGTCCCGCCGCATCCTGTTCTACGAGATGATGGCCGCCGATGCCTTCCCGATCATGGGCTCCATGACGAAATGGGACGGGATCGAGGATTACAACACCCGCATGCTCTGCGGCGCGCCCACGCTCACCCCGCGCCTCAAGGACATCCCGATCCGCATCCCGCAGCCTCAACCGGATGTGCCGATCTCTATCTATGAAATCCAGAAAGGCCTCGCCAAGCGGGCCTTTGACACTATTGAAAAGGACTAGACCATGACGCACCCCACAATCGGATTTATCGGCCTGGGCCTCATGGGCGCAGCCATGGTCGGGCGCTTGCAGGACAAGGGCTATGCCGTCGTCGTCACGGCCAACCGCTCGCGGCCCAATATTGATGCTGCTGTCGCCCGAGGCGCCACCGAGGTGGGCACCGCGCGCGAGGTCGCCGCCGCCTCTGACATCACAATGCTCTGCATGGATACCTCCGACAGCGTCGAGTCCCGCATGCGCGGCGCCGATGGCGTGATCGCGGGGCTCAGCGCGGGCAAGGTCGTGATCGACTTCGGCACCTCCCTGCCCCACTCGACGCGCGCTTTGGGCGAAGAGGTTGCCGCCACAGGCGCGCAGATGCTCGACGCCCCCATCGGGCGCACGCCCAGCCATGCCAAGGACGGGCTCTTGAACCTCATGTGTTCGGGTGACAAAGCCACCTTTGATGCCGTCAAACCAGTCCTCGACGATCTTGGCGAAAACGTCTTCCATCTGGGCGATCTGGGCTCGGGCCATACGATCAAACTGATCAACAACTTCTTCTCGCAGGCCATGTCCAACGCGCTGGCTGAAGCCTACGTCATGGGCGATGTCGCCGGGATTGAGCGCCAGAAACTCTATGACGTGATCTCGGCCGGGCCCAACCATTCGCTGATCATGGATTTCGTCAGCGCCTATAGCCTTGAGGGCGATCCCAACAAACTCGCCTTCTCCATCCGCAACGCGCACAAGGATGTCGGTTATTACCGTCAGATGGCCGAAGCCGCAGGCGTCAAAAGCGTGAACTCCGAGGGGGCCTATGCGGGCCTGTCCGGTGCGCTGGAGGCCGGGATGGGCGACGCGATGGTGCCCGAAATCGTGGATTACTATTCCAAAGCCCTGAAATGATCCTGAACCTGTTCAAGAGAAGCAGCCTGTCGCAACGCGGCAGGCAGGCGCGCGCCCGCCCGGGCGGTCGCTTGGTTCTGTTGAACCGCCCCCTGCCTCAAAGGGCCTCCTAACCCATGGCCACCGCCCCCATCCTCGAAGATCGCGCCGAGTTCGGCATGGTCCTCATGTTGGCCGCATGGCTGATGTTTGCGCTGGTGGATACCGGTGCGAAATGGGTGGCGGTGGCCGGGCTGTCTGCGGCGCAGATCGCGTTTTTTCGCTATGCGGGGCATTTCGCGGTGAACCTGGTGCAATTCGCGCGCCGACCTGACCGGGACATCTTCCAATCGCCCTATCTGGGTCTGATCCTGATCCGGGGCGCGCTGCTTGTGGCGGCGACATTCTCGAATTTTTATGTGCTGCGCTTCCTGCCGCTCACCACTGTGTCGGCCATCATGTTCACCTCCCCGGTGATCGTATGCTTCCTCTCGGTGATCTTCCTCAAGGAGCGGGTGGGCCTCTGGCGCTGGTCCGCGATCCTGTTGGGCTTCATCGGGGTGCTGGTCGTGATCCGCCCCATCGGCGCGGCCTTTCATCCGGCGATGCTGCTCGTGGTGATGAACGCCACCTTCCTTGCCATCTATTCCCTGCTGACCCGGCGGCTGGCGGACAAGGTCAGTGCTGACACAATGCAGTTTCACATGGGGCTTTTGGGTACCGTCGTTCTCCTGCCCCCCGCGATCCTGAGCTGGCAAAGCACCGACACAATCGGTTGGTTGGCCCTCATCGCCATCGGCCCTATCGCGTGGTTTGGCCATCAGATGCTGACAACAGCGCATCGCTTCGCCACCGCCAACACATTGATGCCATTCACGTATTCCTTCCTGCTCTACCTCACTGTGCTCTCATATCTGGTCTTTGGTGATCTGCCCGATCTCTTCACGCTGCTGGGCGCGGCAATCATCATGGCGTCCGGGCTCATCATCTGGCGCCGCGAACGGCTGCGCACGCGCATTCGGGTCCAAACATGAAAGCGCTGCTTATCGGAACAGGTATGGTTGCGCCGACCCATGTGGCCGCGCTCAAGGGCGCGGGGCTGGAGCTGGCCTGCGTTATGGGCCGCGATCCTGCGCGCACTGAGGCCTTCACTGAGACCCATGGCGGCACGTCCGTGACAACACTGACCGCGGCACTCGCGACGCAACCAGACATCGCCATTGTCACGACGCCCCCCGACGCCCGCGCCGAGATCGCCACGGCCCTTGCAAGCGCGCGCATCCCGACGCTCATAGAAAAACCCATCGAGCGGACCCTGCAAGCCGCCCGCGCCATCGTTGAGACATTCGAGGCCGCAGACGTGCCGCTGGGGCTCTTCTTCCAGCATCGCACCCGGGCAGCCTCCAAACATCTCAAGTCGCTGCTTGCGCGCGGCGAGTTGGGTGCGGTGATCCACGCAGAGATGCGCGTGCCGTGGTGGCGCGATCAGAGCTACTATGATGCGCCCGGGCGCGGCACCTATGCGCGCGATGGCGGCGGTGTGCTCATCACCCAGGCCATCCATACGCTGGACCTCTGTCTTTGGCTCTGCGGCCCCACCGCGCAAGTGCAGGCGATGACGCGCAGGACACCACTGCACAGGCTTGAGGCCGAGGATCTCGCCACCGCGCTGCTGCAATTTGACAGCGGCGCGACAGGCCTGCTCTCGGCCACCACGGCTGCCTTTCCCGGCAGCGCAGAGACGATCACGCTGATCTGCGAGGCGGCCCATGTGACATTGACCGGCGATCATCTCGTGGTCGACTACCTCAACGGCCATCGGGACGAGATCACACCCTTGCAAACAGGCACCGGAGGCGGCGCAGACCCAATGGCGTTTTCCCATGGCTGGCATCAGAATGTGATCGAGGATTTCGTCTCTAACCTTGCCCAAAACGCCTCTCCGCCGATCAGTGGACGCGAAGGCTTGGCCGTCCATGCGCTGATCGACGCGATGGAACGCGCCGCCACATCTCGTGCTACGGAAAAGGTCCACCCATGAGCCTCAGCTTTGTCTGCCTCGGTCTCGACCATCGTCACATCTACGGCATGGCAGAGAACATGATCCGCATCGGCGCGCGCCCCTTGGGCTACTGGACCGAAGGCGATCCGGAAACCCTCGCCGGCTTTGCCAAGCGCTTCCCCGACATGCCTCGGATCGCCCATCTGGAGGATGCGCTGGCGCTCGGCGCGGATCTTGCGCTGGTCTCTGCGATCCCGGCAGACCGGGCCGCGCTCTCTATCACCGCGATGCAGGCGGGCCATGACGTGATGACAGACAAGCCCGGCTGCACAACGCTGGACCAACTCGATGAGATCAAAGCGTGCGTTGCTACGACAGGGCGCATCTGGTCGATCAATTTCTCCGAGCGATTTGAGGTGCCCTGCGTCACGCTGGCTGACGCGCTCGTCGCCGCTGGTGAGATCGGGTCGGTGGTCCATACAACGGGGCTCGGCCCCCATCGCCTCAACCGCGCCACGCGCCCCGATTGGTTTTTCGAGCGGGAGAGATACGGTGGCATCCTCACCGATATCGCCAGCCACCAGATCGACCAGTTTCTGCACTTTACAGGCTCTACGTCAGCGGAAATTGCGATGTCCCATGTGGCAAACCATGCCAACCCAGACGACCCCGGCTTGCAGGATCTGGGTGAGATTGCCCTGCGGTCGGACCATGCGTCAGGCTACATCCGTGTCGATTGGTACACACCTGACGCGCTGCCCAATTGGGGCGACGGGCGGCTCACGCTCTTGGGGACAAAAGGCTTCATCGAACTGCGCAAATATGTCGATCTCGCCACGGGCGCGGGCACAGATACATTAATCCTGTCCAACGGAACCCGCGCGGAGGCTATTGACGCGCGAGACGCCGGCCTGCCCTATTTCGAGCGCCTGGCCGATGACATCACGCACCGGACAGAGACCGCCATGACACAAGCCCATTGTTTCGAAGTGATGCGTCTTGCTCTGATCGCACAAGAGATGGCGGAGCGATGATCCGCGTCGCGATCCTGGGCGGCGGCATCGGTGCACAGCATCTGGACGCCTATCGCGCCCTGCCCGAGTGGGACGTCGCTCTCTTGGTCGATCAGGACGCCACCCGCCGCAGCACTTTCAATGTCCCGACAAGTGACAGCATCGACGACGCCCTCGCATCCGATGTCAATGTGATCGACATCTGCCTGCCCCCTGCCCTGCACCGCCCCGTTGCCGTGCAGGCGTTGGAGGCTGGCAAACATGTTATCTGCGAAAAGCCACTCGCACCCTCCTTGCGCGACGTTGACGCGATCATCGACGCCGCAACCCGCGCCAATCGCACGGTGTTCCCCGTCTTCCAATATCGCTATGGCCCGGCCATGGACGCCCTGCGCGCGCTGGACGCCGCAGGATTGCTCGGGCGCCCAAAAGCCGCAACGTTAGAGACGCATTGGGCCCGACACGCGCGCTATTATGCGGAGGCCCCCTGGCGCGGCACATGGGCTGGTGAGATGGGCGGTTGCCTGATCACCCATGCGATCCACGCCCATGACCTGCTCGACTGTCTGATGGGGCCGATAACGAAGGTCACCGCGCGCACCGCGACGTTGATCAATCCCATCGAGACCGAAGACAGTGCCGCTATAGTGCTCGAGCTGGCCTCGGGGGCTTTGGCCACCTCTTCCGTGACCTTGGGCGCCGCGCAGGACGAGAGCCGCGTGAGGCTGGTCTGGGAGCACCTGACGGCAACCTCTAGTACATTGCCTTACGCTCCCATGACCGGGGCTTGGCAGTTCACGGTCCGCGATCCCACGCGACAGCCAAAGATCGACACTATTCTTGCGCAAATCCCCCCAAAGCCCAACGGGTTTTCCGGGTTTCTTACCGACGTTGCAGCTGCGCTGAATGGGCAAACCAACAGCGCCGTGACGCTATTGGAGGGGCGGCGCTCCATCGAACTGGCCACAGCGCTCTATGCCTCCGCGCGCGCAGCGAGCTCTGTTGCGTTGCCGCTGCCCATTGATCATCCACTCTATGATGGCTGGCAACCGTAGCGCGTTCTCAGGCGATGACACTGACTTCGGTGATCTCGGTGTCCACGGATTGCACGGCGCGCAGCAATTGGTTCTGGAGATGTGTCATTACATAGGTCGCACAAAACCGGCTCGGTGCGCGAAGCGTCAGTCGGGACCCATCCCGCCTCTCGCGTTCCAAGGCGCCAAACCAGGCGGCATAGAGACTGGTGTCTTCGCCATGGAGCAGGCTTTTGGCGAGGCTCCATTCGGTGTTGCCATCAATGGGCGGCGGTGCAACCTGTCCCCGCGGGGACAAGGGCACGACATTGTCCGGTAAGGGTGCGTCATCCAAACGATACAGAAAATCAGGACCAACATCGGCCCAACGGGGACGGGTATCATCGAGAATAGCCGTGAGCCCAAGGCCGTATTGCGCCACCCTGCCCCGGACCCCTGCCCGGCGCAGCTCGAGCCAGCCCATGGCGCGCAGCTTCGCCATTTCCCGTTTGACAGTACGTTCATCGACAGACCAAAGACGGGCAATCTCTCGCTGGCCAACGCTCAACTCATCCCGAGCCCAATTGTACCGCGCTGTGATAAGGGTCATCAGCCGCAAGATCAGTCGCTGTTTGCCTTTGGGCTGGCTCAGAGCAAAAGCGCCCATAGCTGTCAGCACATCGTATTTGAGCGCGCCTGCGTTGCGCCCCGCAATCTTGGCCTTGAGCATAAAGGGGCTCCTCAGGGTTTCCATCTGCCTCTGCGCCAGGATCTGTGCCCCGGTCACCGCTGTTGTTCAGCGTTCTTTTTGTCTTACGCAGATTTTACGTCCTGATCAACGATTCTGTCCACAGCCTGTTTTGACTCTTACCAATTCAGATCAGAAATTAAGGTTCTAAGGTATTGGGGGACATCATGTGTGTCACCCAATTGAGAGAAAATGTCCCCCAATAGGTTGGGGTGTGACAAAGTCTGTCCCCCAATCTGTGGGCGCTGGATCAAAAGGATGGCCGAATCAGTCTCAAGCGCTTTCCCTCGCAATCCATGGATATGGGAGGCGTAGCTCCCGATCCGCTTGGCAGCTTATTAGCTTTTGCAAAAAACGCAAAAAAGGCGTAAATGGAAAAAGAGCAAGAATTAGCGTTGTGCGTTTTGAATGTAAATCTGTCCCCGCGGGGACAGCGTTCAGAGAGCGCGGCAAACGAAGAAGGATCGCACACAGGCATGTTCACACATGAAGACCTCGCCCAGATGCAGGCGCAGTCTCTCAAGATGCAGGGCTGGATACGGCAGCAGACGTTTTCACCAGAGATGGAGAAGACCTTGCGGCGCTTCTCGAGCTGGGAAGTGTCCGAGCTGATCCTGAAGGTGAACCAATCGACCTTGCGCGGCAAGCTGGCGGCGGATCCGTCCCTGCCCCAGGGCTTGGTGGAGGCGGATGGGCGGCAGCGGTGGTACACGCTGGAGGAGATCAATGAGCTGCGCCGGCGGTTGCGGATCAAGGGGAACGACCTGACCCCACACCGGGAGGCGGGCAAGCGCGCGGTGCGCGTGGCCATTGCCAATTTCAAAGGCGGGGCCGGCAAGTCGACCGTGGCGCTGCATTTCGCCCATGCCGCCGCGCTGGATGGCTACCGTGTGTTGGCGGTGGATTTCGATCCGCAGGCAACGCTCAGTCATTCCATGGGCCTGACGGATGTCGCGGAGGAATACACGGTCTGGGGGATCATGGCGCGCGATTTGATCCGGGAGACTGAGCGCATCAACGCGGCAACGCGGGGGGCCGAAAGCGGCGCCGCCCTGCCCCAGCGCAAGCTTCCCCCCTCCGTGACGGGCATGGGTCTGGGCGAGCTGCGCGTCACCGATTTCATCAAGCCGACCTCCTGGCCCACAATTGATATCGTGCCTTCTTGCGCCAACGCGGCCTTCGTCGAATTTGCCTCGGCGCAATATCGGCACCTGAACCCGGAGTGGAGCTTCTTTGCCGCCGTCTCGCGTTACCTTGATGCCCTGCCTGCCGATACCTATGACATGGTGATCTTCGATTGCCCGCCGGCCATTGGGTATCAATCCATGAACGCTGTCTTCGCCGCCGACATGCTCTATGTGCCGTCCGGCCCGGGCTATTGGGAATATGACAGCACGACATCGTTCATCGGCCAACTGTCGGAAGCGCTGGAGGATCTATCGCGCTTTGCCGGTCTTGTCCCCGCGGGGACGCTCACCCTGCCCAAGGCCTTCCAGGACGTGCGCTTTCTGCTCACGCGCTATGAGGCAGGCAATGATTTGCACCGCGCGATGGGCGAAGCCTTTGGTAAGGTTTTTGGCGACAGAGTGACCGCCCATCCGATCGAGATGACCCGCGCGGTCGAGCAATCGGGGCGGTTCCTGTCATCGATCTACGAGATTGATTACCGGGACATGACGCGAGAGACCTGGCGCCGCGCGCGCACGTCATTTGATCGGGCCTATGAGGAGTTCAAAGGCCATGCGCTTGCCGCATGGGCGAAACTGGAGGATGAGACATGAGCAAACGCCGTGTGTTCGACATCGACTTTCCCGACGATTCCGCAGGAATAGAGACACAATCGACCCCGCCCGCCGCACCGGAGACAAAGTCTGTCCCCGCGGGGACAAGCGCGGCGCGGCGCTCTCCGATGGCCTCTGCAATCTCGGAAAACGCTGCCGCCTTGCTAGCGCGTGCGGAGGCTGAACAAGCCATACGCGATGAAAACGATGCCCTCGCCCATGAACATGTCCGCCTCAAGAAAGCCGGACTGATCACGGATTTGATCCCCCTCGACCAGATCCGCATGACCAAGCTCACGCGGGACCGCTCGGCGCAGGTTGATCCGGATCTCGAAGAGCTGAAAGCGTCCATCCGTGAGATTGGCCTGTCAAACCCGATCCGGGTGGAGCCCGATGATGCGGGCGGCTTTGAGCTTGTGCAGGGGTTTCGCCGCCTGACGGCCTATCGCGCTTTGCAGGAGGAGACGGGCGGCTTTGCCGAAATTCCCGCCGCGATTGTGGCGCACGGCCATGAGCTGGAGGTGCTCTATCGCAAGATGGTCGATGAAAACCTGGTGCGCCGCGATATCTCCTTTGGCGAAATGGCCCAGCTGGCCATCGCCTATGCGCAGGACAATCAGACGCCGGGGGGCGATGTCAGTGAGGCGGTCAATACGCTTTATGCCAGCGCGAGCCGCCAGAAACGCAGCTACATCCGGCGCTTTGCGATCTTGATCGAGGCGCTCAACGGTCATCTGCGCTTTCCCGAAGCGCTGCCGCGCGCGTTGGGTCTTGATCTCGAGAAGAAGGTCTCGGAGGAGGCGGGATTTGCGGCGCGGCTGAGGTCCCATCTTGTGGCGCAGATGGCGGCGACGCCGGAGCGTGAGCTCGAAGTGCTGCGGGCCTTTCTGACGCAACCCAAGACAAGGTCCGCGAAAACCCCGGCGGCCTCCCGCGCCAAAACGACGCTGCGCTGTTCCTTGCCCGAAGGGGATCTCAAGATGATTGCGAGCCAGAACCGTGTCGAGCTGGCGATGGATCAGGACTTCTCCGCCATCGACCGGGCACGACTTGAGCGGGCGGCGCGCGCCTTTGTGCAGGCGTTGAAAGACTAGCTGTCCCCGCGGGGACAGGCGCGAGACAAACAAAAAGGCCGCCCGAAAGAGCGGCCTTTTCCAGTTTTGTGAAGTGCGCTTTGGCTCAGACGGCTTTCTTGCGACGACGCAGGGCCCAGACGCCACCCAGACCGGCCAGCAAAAGCGGCGCGGAGGCGGGCAGGGGAACGGGTGCGGTGGTGGCTGCGGAAACTACAAACGCGACCGCCCAGAATGCGTCAAAGTCACCAGCCTCGCTTGCGCTCTGCCCAAAGGCAGAGAAGGAGTAAGTTCCTGCAGCGAGCGGGTCGTCGAAATCTACGAGACCGCTTTCATTGATCTCAAAGGTGCCGAAGCCAAGGCTGGTATAGGGTTGCATGGCTTCTCTTAGGCTGAAGGAGATCGTCAAGTCCTCTGGGCCGCCGCCCTCTGTCGCGACGGAAATCTCGTCAAGCTGGAAGCCATCGGCAATGGTGAAAAAGAAGCTGTCCTGCGTGTCACCTCCGATATCGTTGTTGCAATCGCCGGGAACACATTCGCCCGCCAGACCGCCAGATACAAAGCTGAAACCTGCAGTTGCCGTGCCGACGTTGTCATTGCCAGCGTTGACGGCGCCATCAAAATCACCGAAATCAAATTCATCTACATTAAACGTTGATGCAAATGCAGGCGCGGCAAGCAGAACGCTCGATGCAATCCCTGCGATAATAGTATTTCTCATAACAGACCCCCTGGTTAATGTCGTTATCCCAGCAGCCTAGCGTCAACCGGATGGCGGCGCAAATTTATTAACGCAGCCCAGCTGTCCCCGCGGGGACAGCCATTCCTCGAATGGGCGGGAAGACAAAGAAAGGCTTGCCTTATGTGCCCCGTCGCGTGCTAGCGTTTTGCCATCGCGATAGGGCAGGGGGTGTCTTCTGGACCTGCCCGGCGCCCGCGTTTTGGCGTGAAAGCCCCATCTGACAACCTGAGACGAAGGAGAAGGTCATGGCCATTGGCGTGATTGGGGCGGGAGACATGGGCAGCGGTTTGGCGCGCAATCTACTCAATGCGGGTTTTGATGTGATCGGGCGGGATCTCCTGGCCCATCGGATGGCGGCGCTTGCCCAGATGGGCGCGTCCCGTGCCGATGATGCCGCCACGATTGGGCGTGCCTGCGATATCGTGTTCATCATGGTCATGACGGGCGCAGAAGTCCGTGACGTGATATTTGGCGCGGATGGTCTGGCGGCGAGCATGGCGGAGGGTGGTCTGATTGTTCTGACGGCGACGATCAAACCCGACGAGGCCCGCCAGATCGCGGCAGACCTGCCTGCGCATCTGGACCTGATCGACAGCCCCGTGTCAGGCGGTTTCCCGGGCGCGCAGGGCGGAACGCTCACCATGATGGCCGCAGGGTCAGACGATGCGCTGGCCCGCGCGCGGCCTGCCATGGAGGCGGTCTCGGCGGTGATCCACCAAGTGGGTACGGCGCCGGGGCAGGGGCAGACGGTCAAGGCCTGTTTGCAATCCCTCATCGGAGCCCAGTTCTCCGCGACCTTTGAAGCAGCGGCGCTGGCGGCCAAGGCGGGCATCCCGGGTCAGGTGATTTCTGATGTGTTTTCAACGTCTTCTGCGGGGTGTGGTGTGGTCAACAACGCGCTTGAGAAGATCATTGACCGTCAGTTCGAGGGCACAGGCAGCCATATCAACACGATGCACAAGGATCTGACGATCTCCATGTCGCTCGGCGAGGGATTGGGCGTCCCGCTCCATACCGCCGCTGCGGCGATGCAGGTCTTTCATGCGGGTCGCACGCGTTATCCGGATGGCGACAACTGGGTCTGTACCCGCGTCATCGAGGAGATCATTGGCGCTGAGCTGCACCGAGATTTTGCCAAGGCAACACGGTAGGGCAGGGCGGATGAAACTGGGTGTCATTTGTGACGGGATCAGCCGCGACTTACCTTATGCCATTGATATAATGGATGAATATGATCTGACCTATGCGGAGCTTCAATATGTGGGCGCCCATGAGGTTGGCGATCACAGCGCCGTTGAGATCGCGGAGATCGACAGGCTCTTGCGGGATCGCGGCAAGCCGGTCTCCTGTCTGTCGCGGCACATCTTCGCGGGCATGACATCTGACAATCGCCCGGGCGATCCGCTGCACAGCCAGCATATGGACGCGCTCAAACGTGTGATTGAGATGGCGCAGATCGTCGGCAGTCCTTTGGTGCGGATCATGACGCAGAGGAAGGAGCAGATCCTTTGGGGCCGCCATGGCGCAGAGCAATGGAATGTCGCGCGCGGCGCGTGGGACAGTATGGCCCCGATGATTGCGCCCGCAGTTGATCTGGCGCGCGCCGAAGGGGTGTCGCTTGTGGTTGAGACCGGCAATGGCACCATGGTCAATTCCGCCTATACCGCGCGGCGTTTGATTGATGAGCTGGATGCGGGCGATGCTCTCAAGGTGCTGTGGGATCCGGCCAATGCGTGCTGGTGCCACGAGCTGGCCTATCCCGATGGCTATGAGACCTTGCGGGGCGGCTATCTGGGCCATGTGCACATCAAGGATGTGTGGGTTGATACGCCCCGCGCTATGCTCGAGATCCGGGAGATGGGCAAAGGCCAGCTGGGCCCCCTCTTTGCCCCCATGGCGGATGCGCTGCGCGGGGATGGTTATGCGGGGGTGATTTCCTTTGAGAGCGTCTACCATCCGGGCAACGGCGATTTCGAAGCGGGGTTTCGCGCCTGCATCGAGACGTTTAAGGCGCTGTTTGGAGACAGGTAGGAGCGCGCGATGATTGAGACCGTTGATGCCGGAGAGGCGTTTGCCCGCGAGGCGGCCTATCTCGATGATGTCTCGCGCAACCCGGAGAAGCGACATCTCTGGATCTGGCAATCTCCCCAATGCCTCGTTGCCCCGCGCAACCTCGCAGTGTTGCCCGAATTCGAGACTGTTTCAGCGGAAATGGCCGAATTGGGCTGGCCTGTCCATGTGCGCGCGACGGGCGGAGACGTGACCCCGCAAGGCCCCGGTATCATAAACGTGACCCATGTCTATGGCCGTGCGCCGGGCGGGCCGGTCAATATCGCGGAAGAATATGGCCGGCTCTGCGCCCCGATCGAGACGGCGCTGGGGCCGGGTTCCAGCGTCGGCTGGCAGCCCGGGGCTTTTTGCGACGGGGCCTATAATGTTCAGTATCAGGGCCTGAAATTTGCCGGAACTGCCATGCGGTTTCGCCCCTGTCGCGCCGACAAGACACGTTATGCGATCCTGTCGCATGCGCTGATGCTCTTCGCGCCTCCGACGCAGGGCGCCATCGATGCGCTCAATCTCTTTCTGGATCGGATGGGGCAGGGCAGGGTCATTGAATTGGGCGCACATACGGGCTTGCCTGAAGATTGCACGGAGCACGGGTTTTTGCAGAGATTGCACGCGGCCTTTCTGGCAGGTTAGAGAGCGGAACGGGCCATGCGGCGCCCGCGCGGATGGGGCCTTCAAGTCAGGCATGTGGGGCAGCACAGCTGGTGTCTTTCGATCTCCATGTCACCGGTCTTTGATCTGCCCCCAAAGCCCAAAGCGGCATTGGCCTGGCTTTTGGGGACGTGAACCAAGTTGACCCCGCCCGTCAGCCACCTGACCTTCGCGCTCGCGGCCTATGCGTTCCTCTGGCCCGCCATGCCGGAGATGCAGGTCCTGTCATGGGAATGGGCCGCACAGATCTTGCCATCAATCTCCGCGCGATTTACGCGCACTCCGGCTTCGAGAAGCTGCTGTTGCGCAAGCGTGCGGCCATGAAGACGGGCTCGTTCCACCATCAACTGCACCACAAGTATTTCGAGTGTAACGATGGCTCCGAAGAAGTGCTCATGGATCGCTGGTTTGGCAGCTTTCATGATGGTACGGATGCGGCCACAACTGCGGTGCGGGCGCGCAAAATGGCGCGCGCGATGCGTCAGGCAAGGTGACGGCATTGACGTGGGCGAAGAGCACCCCGCCGCGACGATCTGCCTTCCCTGTATACAACGGTATGCCGTTGCGCTGAGGGAGACTCAGGCGTAAGGGAGGCACAACCCGAATACACAGGAGTCTTTCCATGGCCGATATCATCTACACCAAGGTTGACGAAGCGCCCGAGCTGGCGTCTGCCTCTTTTCTTCCGATCATTCAGAAATTCGCCGCAGCGGCCGGCGTCTCTGTCAGCACGAAAGACATTTCGCTCGCCGGTCGCATCCTCGCGACCTTCCCCGAACACCTGTCCGAGGATCAGCGCCAGCCCGACGATCTGGCGGAGCTTGGCAAGCTGGTGAAGACGGCGGAAGCCAATGTGATCAAGCTGCCCAATATCTCGGCCTCCGTGCCGCAGCTGGTCGCGGCGATCAAGGAATTGCAAAGCCAGGGGTTCGCGCTGCCGGACTATCCCGAGGCGCCCTCGACTGACGCCGAAAAAGCCGTGCGCGCCAAGTATGACACAATCAAGGGCTCGGCGGTGAACCCCGTGCTGCGGGAGGGCAATTCCGACCGCCGTGCGGCTGTCGCCGTCAAGAAATTCGCGCAGAAAAACCCCCACCGCATGGGCAAATGGGAGGCGTCTAGCAAGACCGAGGTCAATGCCATGGCGGGCAATGACTTCTTCTCAAACGAGGTCTCGGCCACGCTGGGCCAGGATGAAACCATGTCCATCGTGCATGTGGGCACCGACGGGACCGAGACGGTGCTCAAAGAGGGTCTGGCCTTCCCGGCAGGAACGGTTGTTGATGCGACCTTCATGTCGGCCAAGGCGCTCTCGGCCTTCCTCGATGACCAGATCGCCAGGACCAAAGACGCGGGCACGCTCTTCTCGCTGCACATGAAGGCCACGATGATGAAGGTCTCCGACCCGATCATTTTCGGCCATGCGGTGCGCGCCTGGCTCAAGCCGGTCTTCGCGGAGTACGGCGAGGAGATGGCGGCGCTTGGGGTGAACCCCAATTCAGGCATGGGCGACCTCCTGGAGCGGGTCAAAGATCAGCCCGCGATCATGGCGGCGATTGACAAGGTCACCGCCGAGCGCCCGCCGATGTATATGGTCGATAGCGACAAGGGCATCACCAACCTGCACGTCCCCTCCGATGTGATCATTGATGCCTCCATGCCTGCGCTCATCCGCGGCGGCGGCAAGGGCTGGGGCCCTGATGGCAATGAGTGTGATTGCAACTGCGTCATTCCCGACAACAGCTACGCGCCCGTATATGATGAGACGGTGAAGTTCTTCAAAGAAAATGGCGCGCTTGATGTGACCACCGCCGGTGCGGTGCAAAACCTCGGGCTGATGGCGCAAAAGGCCGAGGAATATGGCTCGCACCCCACCACATTCGAGATCGCGGCGGATGGCCGGGTCGAAATGCGTCTGAGTGATGGCAGCGTTTTGCATTCCCATACAGTCGAGGCTGGCGATATCTGGCGCTCCGCCAACACGCGCAAGGCCCCCATCGAAGACTGGGTGCAGCTGGCGATTGACCGGCAGGCCATTGAGGGCTGTCAGGCGATCTTCTGGCTGGATGCCAACCGAGCCCATGATGCCGAGCTCATCAAATATGTCGAGCCGATCCTCGCGGCCAAAGGCGTGGCCGACAAGTTCCAGATCATGTCCCCCGCCGAGGCAACCGTTGTCACGCTCAAGGAAATCACCGCCGGGCGCAACAGTATCGCCATCACCGGCAACGTCCTGCGCGACTACCTCACCGATCTCTTCCCGATCCTCGAGCTGGGCACATCCGCCAAGATGCTCTCCATCGTGAAGCTCATGCAAGGCGGCGGCCTGTTTGAAACGGGCGCCGGTGGCTCCGCCCCCAAACATGTCCAGCAGCTTATGGAAGAAAACCATCTGCGTTGGGATAGTCTCGGCGAGTTCTGCGCGCTTGGCGAGAGCCTCAAATTCCTCGGTCAAACGCGCGGCAATGCGAAGGCCTCTGTTCTGGGCAAGGCGGTCGATGCTGCCACCCAGGGCATCCTCGACAATGACCGCAGCCCGGGCCGCAAGGTCGGCCAGCCGGACAATCGCGACAGCCACTACTGGTTTGCTCGCTATTGGGCCGAAGCGCTCGCTGCGCAGAGCGATGATGCGGATCTCGCCGCAGAGTTTACGCCAATTGCGCAAGCCCTGGCGGATGGCGAAGCCGCGATTGTCAGCGAGTTGGCAGCCGCGCAGGGCGCCGCCGCTGATCTGGGAGGCTACTACCGGACCGATGCTGCCAAGACAGCAGAGGTCATGCGCGCCTCGCCCACGTTGAACGCGATCATCGGCTAAGCACTGGGGGACGGGCGGTGCGCTGCCGTCCCCTTCATCTTGCAAAATAAACTCTGGGGGGAGTCCGCCACCGGCGGACGGGGGGCTAGCCCCCCAACCCCGTCGGATTGGCGCAGCCAATTCGAAAACGCGCCCGTGCGTGCGCCAAATCTGCCGCTCTGACGTGTTACCAAAAATTCTTGCCAGCCGCCATGTGGTAACATAATGTCTCCCAAGGTTGGAGATGGAGACGGCGCAGCAATGACGGCCCTGATTTGCGATGGCGTGCGCACGCCTATTGGTCGTTACGGCGGCGCGTTGGCGGGAGTGCGGACAGATGATCTGGCGGCCATCCCGATTGCTGCGCTCAAAGCCCGTCACAAGAATGTCGATTGGGCCGCCGTGGATGAGGTTATCCTGGGCGATGCCAATCAGGCCGGAGAAGACAATCGCAACGTGGCCCGCATGGCGGCGCTGCTGGCGGGCCTGCCCGAGCAGGTGCCCGGGATCACGGTCAATCGTCTCTGCGCCTCCGGCATGGACGCGGTGGGCCTTGCGGCACGGGGCATCAAGGCGGGTGAGCTCGATCTGGTGATTGCGGGCGGCGTGGAAAGCATGAGCCGCGCGCCCTTCGTCATGCCCAAAGCCGAGAGCGCCTTCTCCCGCGCCGCGCAGATGTTTGACACGACCATCGGCTGGCGCTTCGTGAACCGGAAAATGCACGCGGCCCATGGCACCGATTCCATGCCCGAGACGGCGGACAACGTGGCAGCAGATTACAATATCTCCCGCGCTGACCAGGACGCCTTCGCCGCCCGCTCGCAAGCGCGCGCCGCAACCGCGCAGGAGACGGGGCTCTTCGCCGATGAGATCACCCCCGTGACGATCCCCCAACGCAAGGGCGACCCGCTGGTGATCGACACAGACGAGCATCCACGCCCCGGCACCACCGCCGAGCAGCTGGCCAAACTCAAAGGCATCAACGGGCCGGACCTCACCGTCACGGCGGGCAATGCCTCTGGCGTGAACGATGGGGCCGCCGCCCTCCTTCTGGCGTCCGCGGCCGGTGTCGAGACTCATGGCCTCACGCCCATCGCGCGCATCATCGGCATGGCCTCTGCAGGCGTCGCGCCGCGTGTGATGGGGATCGGTCCAGTCCCTGCGACAGAGAAACTCTTGCGCCGCACGGGGCTTCGCATCGAAGATATGGATGTGATCGAACTCAACGAGGCCTTTGCCGCCCAAGGCTTGGCCACATTGCGCGCGCTCGGCGTGGCCGATGATGACCCTCGCGTGAACCCCAACGGTGGCGCGATTGCACTGGGCCACCCGCTGGGCATGTCCGGCGCGCGCCTCGTCCTCACCGCAGCGCACCAACTGCGCCGCAGCGGTGGGCGCTACGCGCTCTGCACGATGTGTGTCGGCGTGGGGCAGGGCACCGCGCTCATTTTAGAAAGGATCCAATGATGTACGCACAGATGATCAAATCCGAAGCGAGCCAGGACGATCCCGAAAAGCTCGCCGCCTTTCAGGCGCGCATCGATGCGGGCGAAACGATCGAGCCCAAGGATTGGATGCCTGCGGGCTACCGCAAGACGCTCATCCGCCAGATCGGCCAGCACGCCCATTCCGAGATCGTGGGCCAACTGCCCGAGGGCAACTGGATCACCCGCGCGCCGACGCTGGAGCGCAAGGCGATCCTCTTAGCGAAGGTGCAAGACGAGGCGGGCCACGGCCTCTATCTCTACTGCGCCGGTGAGACGCTTGGGGTCAGCCGCGATGAGCTCACCGAGATGCTCAATGACGGGCGGATGAAATACTCTTCCATCTTCAACTATCCCACGCTGACCTGGGCTGATATGGGCGCGGTCGGCTGGCTTGTGGATGGTGCTGCGATCATGAACCAAGTGCCGCTCCAGCGGACCTCTTATGGGCCCTACGCCCGCGCCATGGTGCGCATCTGCAAGGAAGAGAGTTTCCACCAGCGCCAAGGCTTCGACATCATGCGCAAGATGGCCGAAGGCACGCCCGCGCAGAAACGCATGGCGCAGGATGCGCTCAACCGCTTCTGGTATCCCGCGCTCATGATGTTCGGCCCGTCAGACAAGGACTCTGTGCATTCCGCGCAAAGCATGGCGTGGAAGATCAAGATGAACACCAATGACGAGCTGCGCCAGAAATTTGTCGACCAGACCGTGCCGCAGGCGGAGTATCTCGGCCTCACCGTGCCGGACGAGACGATCCGCTGGAACGCGGAGAAGGGCGGCTATGATTTCGCGGAGCCCGATTGGAGCGAGTTCTATGACGTGCTCAAGGGCAATGGCCCCTGCAACACCGAACGGCTTGAGGCCCGCAACAAGGCCTGGGACGAGGGCGCCTGGGTCCGTGACGGGTTGATGGCCCATGCCGAGAAGGCGCGCGCGAAAGCAATGGCGGCGGAATGATGCATCTCGCCGAGATCAATATCGCCCGCCTCCGCCATGACATCGACGATCCGCGTGTGGCCGAATTCACCGAAAATATCGCGCGGATCAACGCGCTGGCCGAACGCTCCGATGGCTTTGTCTGGCGCAATGAGGCCGAGACGTCCGGCCCGATCGAGGGCGATGCCAGGATGATCGCGACGATCTCGGTCTGGGAAACGGCAGCGCAGCTCGACCAGTTCGTGTTCGGCACGCTGCATCGCCGCTTCTTTGACAAGCGCCACGGTTGGTTCGATGTGCTCGACCGGATGGGCGTGGCGATGTGGTGGGTCGCACCGGGCACGCAGCCCGGCCTTTCCGAGGCGCTGGCGCGGCTCGATCACCTCAACACACATGGCGACACGGAGGAGGCCTTTGGCTGGGATCATTTGGGCCACCAGCCGTTCCGCGCCAAGGTTATGGAAGCCGAGCAATGACCGATCGACAGGAATGGCCGCTCTGGGAAGTGTTCATCCGGGGCCAACACGGCATGAGCCACCGTCATGTGGGTTCGCTCCATGCGCCCGACGCGGCGATGGCGCTCAAACATGCGCGCGACGTCTATACGCGGCGCAGCGAGGGCGTGAGCATCTGGGTCGTGGAAGCGGCACAGATCACTGCCTCCGATCCCGGCGCGAAAGAGGAACTCTACGATTCGGCGGAGGACAAGGTCTATCGCCACCCGACCTTCTTCGACATTCCCGACGACGTGGGGCCCATGTGATGGCGGCGAGAATGACGCCAGAGGTCGAGTTCCTCCTTCGCATGGGAGACAACACCCTCGTTCTGGGCCACCGCGTCTCAGAATGGTGCGGCCATGCGCCAGTGTTGGAGGAAGACATCGCGCTGGCCAATGTCGCGCTGGATCTGATCGGCCAGACGCAGATGTGGCTGGGTCTCGCGGCGGAGAGCGAAGGGCAGGGGCGCAGCGCCGATGATCTGGCGATGCACCGCGACGTCTGGGACTTCCGCAATGTGCTTCTCGTCGAGCAGCCCAACCGCGATTTTGGCCATACGCTCATGCGGCAATGCCTGTTCGATCACTGGCATCTGGCGCAGCTCGATGCGCTCTGCGCCAGCGGCGAGGCCCGCGTGGCCGAGATTGCCGCCAAAGCCGTCAAGGAAGTACGCTACCACGCGGAGCGCACCGCCGACCTGGTGATCCGGCTGGGCGATGGTTCAGAGGAGAGCCACGCGCGCATGCAGGCCGCGCTTGACCGGCTCTGGCCCTATCTGGGCGAGCTTTTCACCGACGATGCTGTGGATCAGGCCATGGCGGAGGCGGGCACCGCGCCCTTGCCCTCAACGCTCAAAGGCCCTGTCATGACGCAGCTCACGGGGATCATGGGGCAGGGGACGCTGACCCTCCCCGAGGACAGCTTTGCCCACCAAGGCGGCAAGACCGGCGCGCGGCACAGCGAGCATCTGGGCCATATGCTCACTCAGATGCAATGGCTCCAGCGCGCCTATCCCGGTGCTACGTGGTGAGACCAGAAGTTGCCGAGATCTGGCGCTGGCTCGAAGATGTGCCCGACCCGGAAATCCCGGTGATCTCGGTCGTCGATCTGGGCATCGTGCGCGATGTGCGATGGGCGGGCGAGGTGCTGGAGGTGGCGGTCACGCCGACCTATTCGGGCTGCCCGGCCACGCGGATCATCTCGCTCGATATCGAGACGGCGCTTCGGGACAAAGGCGTGTCGGACCTGCGGATCGAGACCCAGATCTCGCCGCCCTGGACGACCGATTGGCTCTCCGACAAGGGCCGCGCCAAGCTTGAGGATTACGGCATCGCCCCACCCCGCGCCGCCGGGGGGCCGGAGCGCTGCCCACGCTGCAAATCGGCGCGGGTCAGCCGGGTGAGCCAGTTCGGCTCGACACCCTGCAAGGCCCATTGGCGCTGCGACGATTGCCTTGAGCCGTTCGACTATTTCAAATGCCTCTGAGGAGCCTCCCATGGCCCGTTTTCACCCCCTGACAGTGACCGATGTGCGCAAGACGACGAAGGATGCGGTCGTTGTGACTTTGCAGCCCGAGGACAAAGCGGCCTTTGACTTCATCCAGGGCCAATACCTGACCTTCCGCCGCGACTTTGACGGGACCGAGCTGCGCCGCTCCTATTCGATCTGCGCGGGCGTGGGGGAAGGGCATTTGCAGGTGGGGATCAAGCGCGTCGAGGGCGGGGCCTTTTCCAGCTGGGCCAATGAAAGCCTCGCGCCGGGGATGGTGCTGGAGGCGATGCCGCCCATGGGCAATTTCCACGCGCCGATCCAGCCTGACGCCGCGCGCAGCTATCTCGCCTTTGCCGGGGGCTCGGGGATCACGCCGGTGCTCTCGCTGATGAAGACCCTTCTGAAAGCCGAACCGCAGAGCCGCTTTACCCTTGTCTACGCCAACCGCGCGCCGGGCACGATCATGTTCCGCGAGGAGCTGGAAGCGCTCAAGAACGCGCATATGGGGCGGGTCACGCTGGTGCATGTTCTGGAGAGCGGGATGGAGGAGATGGAGCTTTTCTCGGGCCGGGTGGACGGGGCCAAATGCGCGGCGCTGTTCGAGAGCTGGATTGACATCGCCTCGGTGGATCTGGCGTTTATCTGTGGGCCGGAGCCCATGATGCTCGCCATCGCGCAGGCGCTGCGGGATCACGGGCTGAGCGACGATCAGATCAAGTTCGAGCTCTTTGGCAGCAACCAGCCCGGGCGGCTGAAACAAGCCGCGATCCGCGCCGCCGCCCCCGATGCCCGCATGACGCAGGTGCAAATGACGCTGGAGGGCACGACCCACAGCTTCAAGATCGCCAAGGACCAAACTGTGCTCGACGGCGCCCTCGCCGCCTCCCTCGATGCGCCCTTTGCCTGCAAGGCGGGCGTCTGCTCGACATGCCGCTGCCGCGTGGTGGAGGGCGAGGTCGAGATGATGCAGAACCACGCGCTGGAAGACGGCGAAATCACCCGCGGGTACGCGTTGGCCTGCCAGTCCTTGCCGCTCACCGATCGGGTGGTGGTGGAGTTTGAGCATTAGGTGGTGCGAGTTAGGTAAAAACGACCATCAATATTGCGGACCTAGCCCCAACTCGATGGACCTGCGCGAGTTGTTGCTTCCCAAACTGGGAACTGTCAAAAACGGTCGTTTTTGTAACTCGCCGCGACACAACTGAATCGGTGGAAAAATCAAGTGTCAAAGACCCTTGGCAGAACCGCTATTGATTTTGTCGCGTTTTTTGGCCGCGCTTGAGGAGCGAACGTTAGTGCGCAACACAGCGTCCGGCAATTTGGCCTCCAACCCGACCTTCGCACGACGATCAACAGAAAACGCTCACCCTTTCGACCGGTGATCCACCACGCGGCGGGCTTTGCCTTGGCTGCGTTCCACGGTTTCTGGATCGCCGACGAGGACTTCTGCAGAGACGCCGACCACATCCTTGATGCGCTTTGTCAGCATGCGTTGCGCCGCCGCGCGGCTGGCCTCGTCACCCGCCTGCGGCAGTGCCTCGACCAAGACACGCATGGCGTCCATCGTGCCGGTCTTGAAGAGCTCGATCTGGAAGTACGGTGCGATGCCGCCCGTGGCCAGAACCTGTTCCTCGATCTGTGTCGGGAAGACATTCACGCCCCGCAGGATGATCATGTCGTCGCTGCGCCCGGTGATCTTTTCCATCCGCCGCATCGTGCGCGCCGTGCCGGGCAGAAGACGCGTCAGATCACGGGTGCGGTAGCGGATGACGGGCAGGCCCTCTTTCGTCAGCGTCGTGAAGACAAGTTCGCCTTCTGCGCCGTCTTCGACCAGCTCGCCCGTCTCGGGGTTGATGATCTCGGGATAGAAGTGATCTTCCCAGATATGCAGCCCGTCTTTCGTCTCGACACATTCATTGGCCACGCCGGGCCCCATAACCTCCGAGAGCCCGTAGATATCCACCGCATGCATATCGAAGGCCGCCTCAATTTCGAGGCGCATCGCATTGGTCCAGGGCTCCGCTCCGAAGATGGCCGTTTGCAGCGATGAGCTGCGCGGATCGAGGCCGCGCCGGTGGTATTCTTCCAGAATGTTGAGCATGTAAGACGGCGTGACCATGATTGCATCGGGTTTGAAATCCTCGATCAGATCGACCTGCCGCACGGTTTGACCGCCCGACATCGGCACAACCGTCGCGCCGAGGCGTTCTATCCCGTAATGCGCGCCAAGCCCGCCTGTGAAGAGGCCATAGCCATAGGCATTGTGGACCATATCGCCGGGTTTGACGCCCGAGGCCCGCAAGCACCGGGCCACGAGATCCGCCCAATGGGAGATGTCCTGCGCCGTGTAGCCCACGACCGTTGGCTTGCCCGTTGTTCCCGAGGAGGCATGCAGACGCGCGATCTGCGCACGTGGGACGGCAAAGAGGCCGAAGGGGTAATTGTCGCGCAGGTCCGACTTGTAGGTGAACGGGAATTTCGCAAGATCAGGAAGGCTCTTGAGATCGTCGGGGTGCACGCCTGCCGCATCAAAGCGCGTCCGGTACATCTCGACATTCTCGTAGGCATGCCGGAGGGACCATTTCAGCCGCTCCAGTTGCAGGGCTTCAATCTCGTCGCGGCTGGCGATCTCGATGGGATCGAGGCTGCTGCGCTCGGGTGTCAGGTCTTTCATCGCGAAGCACTCCCCTCTTCGGTAAACAATTGGCCTTTGATCATGCGGGATTGGCCGCGAAACTCGGCAACGACCGTGCCGTTCTGGTTGCGCACCGTCACGTCATAGAGCCCACTACGCCCTGTGAGTGAGACCTCGCGGGCCAGCGCCGTCAGCGTGTCGCCGCGCTGCGCGGGCGCGAGGTAGGTGATGGCATTGCTCTGGGCGACGGTGGCTTGATTGCGGCTGTTGCAGGCAAAGGCGAAGGCGCTGTCGGCCAGTGAAAAGGTAATCCCGCCGTGGCACATGCCGTGGCCGTTGCAATGATGCGCGGCGACCTCAAGCTCGAGCTGGGCAAACCCCTCATCCACATCGGCAAGTCGCATGCCCAGCCATTGTGATGCGCGGTCGTCCCGCCACATGGCCTCTGCCGCGCGTTTGGCGCGCTCTTTCGGGCTCAGCGCCGCCACGGGCCGGGCCTCTGGGTGTTGTCCCTTTTCATGTTACGCAATTTGCTCTCCCACACAAATATCGTAACTAATCCGTTGCATAGGGTCATCGTCTGGTCAATAAATTCCTAAGCTTTCAACCAAAGGGCTGCGCCATGTCATCCGCTCCCGCTAATTCCGCAGGCCCCGTTACGGTGCATTGGCAGGGCGATGTGGCCTGGGTCACGATTGATCATCCGCCGGTGAATGCGACGTCAACTGCGGTGCGGGCGGGGCTGATGGCGGCGGTAGCGCGGGTTCAAGGCGCGCGATTGGCGGTGTTGCGCGGCGCGGGGCGCACGTTCGTCGCAGGTGGCGATATGACAGAGTTCGACCGACCCGCCGAAGAGCCTCATTTGCCTGATGTTATTGCCGCGATCGAGGCCAGCGAGACACCTTTTTTGGCATATATGCATGGCAATGTCCTCGGCGGCGGTCTGGAGATTGCCATGGGATGCGCCTGGCGGATTGCCGCACAGGGTACGCGTTTCGGTCTGCCGGAGGTGAATGTCGGGCTCATCCCCGGCGCAGGCGGGACGCAGCGCGCGCCGCGTCTTCTGGGGTGGGACATGGCCTTTGAAATGGCCTGTCTGGGTCAGTTGAAGAGCGCGGATGATCTCTTGGGCGCGGGCGGCATCGATGCTATCAGCGATGATGTCGACGCCAGTGTTGCGAGCTGGAATGCGGCGCGTCCAGTGCCTGCCTCGGCGCGAAACGCACCTGATATGCCAGCGGGCTGGATGGCTGAAAAAGAGGACATGCTCGCCAAAACAGCCAAGGGCAGACAGGCGCCGGGACATGTGCTTGAAGCCTTGGGCTGGGCGCGTCTGGGCTTTGCAGAGGGTCAGTCCAAAGAGCGCGCCCGGCATCTGGAGCTGCGCGCCGCAGCGGAAAGCCGGGCCTTGCGCCATGCGTTTTTCGCCGAACGTGCGGTAAGCCGCCCGACGGTGATTGCAGGCCATAACGCGCGAAAGCTGGAGCGCATCGCGGTTGTGGGCGGGGGCCTGATGGGTGCGGGCATCGCCGCAGCCTGCCTGATGGCGGGCAAGACGGTGGATGTGATCGAGCGGGATCGCCCCAGCGCGCAAGCCGCGCAAACACGGATTGGAGATTTGCTGGGCGCGGCGCTCAAACGCGGCAAGCTGACGTCGGACCGTCGCGACACATGCCTCACGGCTCTGGGCTGTCATGACAGTTACGCCGGGGCCGCAGACGCCGATCTGGCCATCGAGGCCGTCTTCGAAGATCTGAGCGCCAAGCGCGCCGTTTTTGCAGCACTCTCCAGTGTGATGCGCCCGGACGCAATCCTGGCCACCAACACATCCTACCTTGATCCGCGGGAGATCTTTGCTGACGTCACAGGCCATGAGCGCTGCCTCGGTCTGCATTTCTTCTCACCGGCCCATATCATGAAGCTTCTGGAAGTGGTCCGATTGCCCGAAACCGCGCCAGAGGTATTGGCGACGGGATTCACGCTCGCCAAAGAGCTGCGCAAGGTGGCGGTTCTGGCGGGTATTTGTGACGGGTTTATCGGCAACCGTATGCTCGCGGCTTATCGCCGGGCTGCTGAATATCTGCTCGCAGATGGCGCGCTGCCCGAACACGTCGATGCTGCGATGCGTGCCTTTGGGATGGCTATGGGTCCGTTTGAAGCGCAGGACATGGGCGGGTTGCAGATCGCTGAAGCCAACAGGCGCCGTCAGGACGCCACGCGCAATACGGCGGAGCGCTATGTCACCATCTCCGATCAGCTGTGCGCTGCAGGCCGGTTGGGCCAGCGGGCCGGGCGCGGATGGTATCGCTATGCCGAGGGCGACCGCAGGCCGCGCCCTGATCCTGACGTGCAGGCATTGATCGAGGCCTATTCTGCCAGCGAGGGCATTGCCCGGCGCGCGTTCTCGCAGGAGGACATTCAGCTGCGCCTGCTCACGGCGCTCGCCAATGAAGGCGCGCGGATTGTTGACGAGGGCATCGCGGAGGATGCGGCCGCCGTCGATATGGTCAAGCTGCATGGCTACGGCTTTCCGCGCCATCGCGGAGGGCCGATGCATTGGGCCGAAGCGCAAGGCGCAACCCGGATCAAAGAGACCTTGCGCGCGATGGAGGCCGAAAGCCCGGGGTCTTGGGTGCGCGCGGCGCAATTCACAGAATAGGGGAGGAGGCCATGGGGCTTCGCAATGTCGAGAGTTTCGCTGCCGGGCAATGGATCGGCCCTGGTGCAGGCGCGCGCGAGATCGCCGATGCGGTCACTGGTCGGATCATCGCACAGGCGGGCAATAGCGCGCTCGATCCCGAGGCGATGCTCGACTATGCGCGCAGGCGCGGCGGCCCTGCGCTGCGCGCCATGACTTTTCACGACCGCGCACGCATGCTCAAGGCGCTGGCGCTCAAACTGAGCGAACACAAGGCCGCGCTTTATGATCTCTCCTTCGCCACGGGTGCGACGCAAAAAGATCATCTCTTTGATATCGATGGTGGGATCGGGACGATGTTTGTCATCGCCTCCAAAGGGCGTCGCGAAATGCCGGATGCCCATGTGTATCTCGACGGCGGGATCGAACAGCTCTCGCGCGAGGGGACGTTTCTGGGCCAGCACGTCTGCACGCCTTTGCAGGGCGTCGCGGTGCATATCAATGCGTTCAACTTTCCGGTCTGGGGGATGCTGGAGAAACTGGCGCCGACCCTGCTTGCTGGCATGCCCGCGATCGTCAAACCGGCGACGGCTACCTGTTACGTCACGGAAGCCGCCGTGCGCATCATGCTGGAGAGCGGCATCCTTCCCGAAGGTGCACTCCAACTTGTGAGCGGTGGGCTGGGGGACATGCTGGATCGGTTGACCTGTCAGGATGTCGTCAGTTTCACAGGCTCCGCCGAGACGGCGCTGAGCCTGCGCTCCAAGCCGCATATCCTGCGCAATGCAATCCGTTTTGTGGCGGAACAGGACAGTCTGAACGCCTCGATACTAGGGCCGGATGCCCAGCCGGGAACGCCGGAATTTGATCTCTTCGTCAAGGAAGTGCACCGCGAGATGACCACCAAGGCCGGGCAGAAATGCACCGCCGTGCGGCGGATCATGGTGCCTGAGGCGCAGGCCCCCGCCGTGATTGACGCGCTACGGGATCGGCTGGGACAGGTTGTCATTGGGGACCCACGCAGCGCGCAAACGGGCATGGGCGCGCTTGTCTCGCAGGCGCAGCGCCGCGATGTGTTGGACAAAGCGGCGCTCATCGGCACGGAGGCGGAGCGCGTGTTCGGCGATCCCGAGGCCTTCGATGTGCAAGGCGCGGATGCGGAGGCGGGCGCTTTTGTTCCGCCCCTGCTCTATCGTTGCGCGCGGCCGGATGACGCGGTGCATGTGCATGAGACGGAGGCTTTCGGCCCGGTCTCCACGCTCATGGGCTATCGTGACTTGCCCCATGCTATAGCACTGATCAATCGCGGACAGGGCAGTCTTGTGGCCTCTGTCATCACCCATGATCCTAGCGTCGCGCGCGAGGTTGTCCTGGGGGCAGGGGCCTTTCACGGCAGGCTCTACTTCAACAACCGCGATAGCATGGCGGAGAGCACTGGCCACGGCGCGCCGATGCCGCATATGGTCCATGGCGGCCCGGGCCGCGCGGGCGGCGGCGAAGAGCTTGGCGGGGTGCGCGGCGTGATGCATTACATGCAGCGCACGGCCATTCAGGGCAGCCCGGACCTGCTCAGCGCTGTCGGCGAGGTCTGGGTTCCGGGCGCGTCGGAGCACAGCACGCCGGATCATCCTTTCACGCGAACCTTTCACGACCTGCAACTGGGCGAGACGCTCAACTGTCCGCCGCGGGTGATCTCGCTCGAGGATATCGAGCACTTTGCCCATTTCACCGGCGATACCTTCTACGCGCATATGGATGAGGCCGCGGCGCAGCGGAACCCTTTCTTCCCGGGTCGCGTGGCCCATGGCTACCTGCTGACGAGCTTCGCCGCGGGCATGTTCGTGGAGCCTTCTGAAGGTCCGGTTCTGGCCAATGTCGGCATGGATGACCTGCGGTTCATGAAGCCGGTGGCGGCGGGTGATGCCATCACTGTGGCCCTGACGGTGAAGAAGAAAACGCCGCGCAATGATGAGTATGGCGAAGTGCGCTGGCATGTGGTGCTGCGCAATCAGGATGCTGAGAAAGTCGCGGAATACGAGCTTCTGACCATGGTTGCCTATGAGGCGCGGCGGCTTTGACGATGACCGAGACAGGCCAATCCATCGAGGATCTTGTCCAGTTGGGGTTGGGCGCGCGTCCGCCGCAGGTCTGGTCCTTGCTGGTGACGCTTTTCGGGGACTTGGCGCAGACGGACGGGCAGGAAATCAGTGCGCAACTCATCGGTGCTCTGGCCGCGCGCATGCATGTAAAGCCCGAGGCCACGCGCGTGGCGCTGCATCGGTTGCGCAAGGAAGGCTGGATCGAGAGCCGCAAGGTTGGGCGCAATTCGCGCTACCGGTTGGCGCAGGAAGGCCGCGCCCAAACCCGCGCCGCCAGCCCGCGGATTTATGGCGAGACACAGCCGGTGCAACGCTGCTGGCTTGCGCTCTATGATATATCCGCTGGGCCTGCCCAGAAGGGCGTCGCGCTCTATCCAAGCGCACCGCAGATCCGCGTGACGACGGAGCCGCCGCAAGGGGCGTTTGCATTTGAGATCACCGGTGAGGTGGACGTCCCTTTATGGGTACGGGCGCGCTTGCTGCCGGATGACGTTCTGGCTCTGGCCCGCGATGTGGAAACGCGCCTGCGCGGTTTGCTGGAGGGTCTGTCGCGCCGGGAAGTCAGCGACCCCAAAGACATCGCGGCCTTGCGTTTACTTGTTGTGCATCAATGGCGCCGCTTGATCCTGCGGGTGCCGGCCGTGCCCGATCATGTCTTGCCCGATGGGACCGGTATCGCAGAAAGCCGGGCGCTCAAGACCACTCTCCTGCAGATGTTGCCCCGGCCCGAGGTGGCGCATCTCGATACGCTGTAGGGGCTTGGCGGCCCTTGGTCTCAGATATCGCAGGGCGGCTAAGCCTCGCGCCTATTGCCGGTACAGGATGCAATTGGTTGGTTCAGGTGGCCTCAGACCGCCGTTGTCCTGGTTGCATTCGACGAAGGTTGTTCCTTCATCATCAACTCGAAATCTGAGAAGGATATCGTCATGCACCAATGTGCAGTTGATCTGCTCTGGTGCTAAATCGGACGATGGATGCAACAAGACAGAAACGTCGCATTTCCGTTCGGCGGTTTCGATCCTCAATTTGTAGTTGGACGGCATCATGTAGAGCGCTGCGGCCACGATCCCGATGGCGATACCCTACAAGAACAGTATGAGTTTCAAAGGTTGTGGTCCTCGAAACCCTAAGAGTTGGCCTCAGTCGATTGCTTCGCTTTCGGCTGCTCGTTCAGTACGTCTGAGTTCAAACACGCTTCTGCCTTCGAATATTTTTCTGGCGGCACAAAAATGAAGCAGGGCAGCGCGCTCCGGTGACAGGACATACCTCGCGTAATGCGGTTTATGTAAAAAGCCCGCGGAGGTGGCCGCGTGCTCTTTGTCTTGTCGTATCGTCGGTCAGGACAGGTGCGCCGTTTCCGGGACAGATGTCAAAACCTTGCCGTCATCGAGATGGCTCAGCAGATTATCGACCACGAGGGAACCCATTGCAGCCCGGGTTTCATGGGTGCCTGAGCCGACATGGGGCAGCAAAAGCACGTTGTCCAATTGGCGGAGCGCTTCGGGCACATGGGGTTCTGCTTCGAAGACATCGAGGCCCGCCTGGCCCAGCCGCCCGTCCTGCAACGCTGCGATCAGCGCTGTTTCATCCACGACAGACCCGCGCGCCACGTTGATCAGCATGCCGTCCGGCCCAAGCGCATTGAGCACCGCTTCGTTGACCAAATGATGCGTCGCCGCGCCGCCGGGTGTGATGACGATCAGCACCTCGACCGCCTCTGCCATGTCCACGAGGTTTGCGTGGTATGTGTAGGGCACATCCTTGGCGCTGCGCGTGTGGTAGTGAATCTCCGGGTCAAAGACCGAGAGTTTGCGCGCGATCTCCTGGCCGATCCGGCCCATGCCCAGAATGCCGATCTTGCGCCCATCGGCGGACCGGGTCAGCGCGCTGTTGCCATCATGCTCCCAGCGGCCCGAACGGACATAAGCGTCATCCCGGCGCAATTCCCGGAACAGACCCAAAATCAGCATCAAAGCTGTCGTGGCAACCTCGGAATTCAGCACATCCGGCGTGTGGCTGACCGGGATACCGCGCGCGGCGCATGCACCGGTATCAATCGCATCATAGCCCACACCATAGCAGCCAATCATCTTCAGATTGGGGCAAGCTTCCATGACATGCGCGGGCACGCCGTCATGGCCATTGGTGGCCACATGGGTGATCTTGTCCCCGTGTTCGGTGAGCCAACCTTCGGGCAATTCGCTCAGAACATGGATGTCGAACCGAGGCGCAAGACGTGCGCGCATGGCGTCTGTGATCCCGCCGATTTGAAGCAGATCAGGCATCTTGCCCCACTTTCTGACGCTGTACGCCAAGCCCTTCGATCCCCAGCTCCATCTCATCGCCGGGCTTCAGGAAGACCTGCGGTGACATGCCCATGCCAACGCCCGGAGGCGTCCCCGTTGAGATCACGTCGCCGGGATGCAGGGTGAACATCTGGCTGAGATGCTCGATGATCTGTGCAACCGTGAAGATCATGGTTGCGGTATTGCCGGTTTGCATGCGCGTGCCGTTCACGTCGAGATACATATCCAGCGCCTGAACGTCGGCGATCTCATCTTTTGTGACGAGCCAAGGGCCAGTGGGTCCAAACGTGTCAGGGGATTTGCCCTTGGTCCATTGGCCTGTGAGCTCGGTTTGAAAGCTGCGCTCAGAGACGTCATTGACGATGCAAAAGCCCGCCACGTAATCCATCGCGTTCTCGACACTTGCGTATTTGCAGCGATTGCCGATCACAACGCCAAGTTCGACTTCCCAATCGCTTTTGACGGAACCGCGCGGCAGAACGACATCGTCATTCGGGCCAACGATCGCTGAATTGGCCTTCATGAAGAGAATGGGATGGTCCGGGATCGCAGCGCCAGTTTCCGCCGCATGGTCCGCATAATTCAAACCGATGCACATCATTTTGCCGATCTGGCCCACGCAAGGACCAAGCCGGGGGTCGCCGTCCACAATGGGCAGCGCGCTGATGTCAACATTGCCCAGAGCGGCCAATCCATCATCGGTCAGAACATCGCCCGAGATATCCGGAACAACAGACGAAAGGTCGCGAATGCGGCCCTCACTGTCCAGAACCCCAGGCTTTTCCTGTCCCGCCTCGCCAAATCTCAGAAGTTTCATATCAATCTCTCCTCAAACCCTTGTCCGCAACACCCGTTCGGACCTTTCAAGCTGGCTGCCCTGGAGCACAGTCCGGAGCGCCTTGTCTCATGTGATCTGCCTTTGGCTCAGTGGTTATCGCGCGGCATATGCTTGCGCGCGATGTCCTGATATGCGTCCGCGCCCTTGAGAGTCATGCCGCGATCAAACCGGTCAACCTTCTCGCGGAAAAGCTCCTGCCAGGGCGATTGGCTCTCAGGGCTGGCGTAGCCGCCTGCCGCTTCCAGCGCATCCTTGCGCGCGGCCAGCTCTTGCTCGGAGATCAGAATGTCCGCCGTGCATTTGCCCAGATCAATGCGCACCCGGTCGCCGGTTTGCAACAGAGCCAGACCACCACCATCCGCCGCTTCCGGCGCAGCATTGAGGATCGAGGGCGAGCCGGAGGTGCCCGATTGCCGGCCATCGCCAATACAGGGCAGCGCATGGATCCCTTGCTTCAAAAGGTAAGACGGCGCGCGCATGTTCACGACCTCGGCCCCGCCGGGATAGCCCTTGGGGCCCGCGCCGCGCATGAACAGGATGCAGTGTTCATCAATCTGTTCCGCAGGATCGTCAATCCGGTGGTGGAAATCTTCCGGTCCGTCAAAGACAATCGCACGCCCCTCGAAGGCCTCCGGGTCCTCGGGGTTGGACAGATACCGATCACGGAACTCCTTCGAGATGACGCTGGTTTTCATGATCGCGCTATCGAAAAGGTTGCCCTTGAGATTGATGAAGCCCGCAGCCTCCACCATGGGCGCGGCAACGGTCTTGATGACATCAGCATTGCCCGTCCGACACGCGCCGCAATTCTCGGCCATCGTCTTGCCATTGGCCGTCACAACATCGGGATGCGGCAAAAGCCCTGCGTCCAGCAATTCGCCAATCACCGCAGGCACACCGCCCGCCTGTTGGTAATCCTCTCCAAGATATTTGCCCGCAGGCTGCAAGTTCACCAAAAGCGGCACCTTGTGGCCAAGAGCCATCCAATCGTCATTGTCCAGCGGCACGCCCAAGTGCCGCGCCACCCCGTTGAGATGAATGGGCGCATTGGTTGACCCGCCGATGGCGGAATTTACAACAATGGCATTCTCAAAGGCTTCGCGCGTCATGATGTCAGAGGGCCGCAAATCCTCATGCACCATCTCGACAATCCGTTTGCCCGTCTCATAGGCCATTTGCCCGCGCTCGCGGTAGGGCGCCGGGATCGCGGCAGAGCCCGGGAGCTGCATGCCAAGCGCTTCGGCAAGGCTGTTCATCGTCGTGGCCGTGCCCATCGTGTTGCAATAGCCGACGGACGGGGCAGAATTCGCCGCCATTTCGATGAATTCCTCGTCGGTGATCTCACCAGCGGCCACCATCTCGCGTGCCTTCCAGATGACCGTGCCGGAGCCCGCCCGCTCCCCATTCCACCAGCCATTGAGCATCGGCCCCACCGAGAGCGCAATCGCCGGAATATTGACCGTCGCCGCCGCCATCAGAAGCGCAGGCGTGGTCTTGTCACAGCCGATGTTGAGCACGACCCCGTCCAGCGGATAACCGAAAAGCGACTCGACCAGGGAGAGATACGCAAGATTGCGATCGAGCGACGCCGTGGGCCGCTTGCCCGTCTCCTGAATAGGATGCACAGGTACCTCAATACACGTCCCGCCCGCTGCAATGATCCCGTCGCGTACGCGCTTGGACAGCTCGATGTGATGCCGGTTGCACGGGCTGAGATCGCTCCCTGTCTGTGCAATCGCAATGATCGGCTTGCCCGATTGCAGCTCCTCCCGCGTCAGCCCGTAATTGAGATAGCGCTCCAGATACAGAGCCGTCATCTCCGGGTTATCGGGATTGTTGAACCATTTCTGCGACCGCAACTCCGTCTTCTTGCTCATCTCTCAACCTCGTTCGCAATGGGAGCGCAACCGCCCCTTCATCTTGCCAAATAAACTCTCCCCGAAGGGCCGGTCAGCCAGACCATCCGCCATCGATGTAATGGGGCTGTCCCGTCGTAAACGCGCTCTCATCACTGGCCAGATAGACCGCGAGCGCCGCAATCTCCTCAGGCTGCGCCACCCGCCCCATGGGCTGGCGCGCGACGAAAGCCTCAAGGGCCGCCTCGTAAGAGCCCATCTGCTCGCCAAGCGCGCGCACGCGGTCATGCCAGGACGGGCTTTCCACCGTGCCCGGACAAATGCAATTGCACCGCACGCCGGTCTTGATGACATCCACCGCCACAGATTTCGTCAGCCCTTCGACCGCAGCCTTCGTCACACCGTAGACAAACCGATTGGGCGCACCCATCTTCGCCCCCAGAGCCGACGCCATGTTCACAATCGAGCCGTTGCCGCGTTCAATCATGCCGGGCAAAGCCGCCCGAATCGTGCGGAACATCGAGTGCACGTTCAGATCGACAGCGAAGCCGAATTCGTCATCGGTCGCATCCAGAACAGTGCCGTGATGCACAAATCCGGCGCCGTTGAACAAGATATCCGGATTGGCCCGC
>NZ_JBNAGA010000008.1:0-53825 GCF_049800955.1 Primorskyibacter sp. S187A
CACAGAATTCCCGTTGCGCTCAGATGCATGATCCGCCAGCGTCTCCAACGGATATGTCGCCTCAGAAGCGCAAGTAGTCCCGCCCCGAAAAGGGCCCACATGGCGAGAACACCCCAGATAGAAAAAGGCGTTGGTGAGCGAAACAGCAAAGCGTCAATGACGTCAGGGGGGCTGGTGATCCAAAGGCCAATGACATGTAGCAACACGCTGAGAAGCAACAGCACACCGATGGCGCGGTGCAGGCGGCGCGCGTTTTGCCGGGCAGGGCGCTGCGGAATGGCATAGGCCAAAAGCGGCTGGAGCGGCAGCAAGGCCATCCCCAGAATGCCCGCGAAGCCAGCCAAGATATAGATGGGCTCACGCCATGCGAGATAGGGGCTCTGGGCTGCGGCGAGGATCGGCCAGACCAGCGCAGCAGCGATGCCAATCCAGATCAGACCCGCACGTATCGGACCGCTCCGCCCATCACAGGGGCTTCAAGACGAAATGCGCCTCAAGGCGCGTGTCGTTGGGGCTCGACATGAGAGGCCGCAGAAAGACAGTTTCAAAGTCGCCGCTGTCATAGGCAAGATGCCCATGTGCCTGACCAAAAGCGGGCACAATCTGCGGCATTTCCAAACGGAACACACCATTTGCGTCGGTCAATGTGGCGCCGTGGCTGCGCGCGTCGCGTTCGTGGCCTTCTGTTGTGTGAGCCCAGATCTGGATGCGTTGTCCTGCCAAAGGCGCACCATCCCCGGCCCGCCGCACCGTGCCTGTCATCCAGAAGCCTCCATTGCCAATCTTGTCGACGATGGGAGCGCCGGGCCGATAATTGTTGGCTCCACCGCGCATCGTGGGTGTTGGTGCAACGCCTGCCGCGTGGACCGGCAGGCCAGCGCCGGCGGCTGTGATGAGGCCTGCTGCGCCCCTTTGCAGAAAGGTGCGGCGGTCAGATGGGAAGGACGGCATCGATATGTCTCCTTGCTGGCGTGCTCAATCGTCGTGATGTCTGAGATGCAATGTAGGCGTTCTGAGGCGCCTTCTCAAATGCGCGACGGCGCCTTCTTGCGCGTCTGTCACTGACAAGTGCTTGAGTGCATGCAAATCATGCTGCGCTCTGCCGGTCAAAAAGTCTGTGGTGCTCTCACGGGCGCATCTGCTAACGAGTGCTTATGATTGAACGTATGCAAACCAGTGCTCGGATGAGCAAAATCGTCAAACACAACGGAACGGTCTATCTGTGTGGTCAGGTGGGTTCTGGTGAGACCGTCACCGAACAAACCCAAGATTGCCTTTCACGGGTCGACGCGTTGCTGCAAGAGGCAGGCTCGGACCGCGAGCATATATTGCAAGCGGTGATCTGGCTCGCGGACATGGCCGATTTTGCGGAGATGAATGCGGTGTGGGATGCTTGGGTGCCAGAGGGTCATGCACCGGCCCGGGCCTGTGGCGAAGCAAAGCTCGCGCGTGACGTCCTGAAGGTCGAGATCATTGTCACAGCAGCTGAGAAAGCCTGAAGGTTTTCGCCGCTCAAAACCTCGCAGTACATCGACCTCTGAGCTGGTCGAATACCTAATCTTGCCCGGTGCTATTGCGTCTTGAACAGACGCGCTCCAAGGTTGCGCGCAACAATGATATTCTGGGAGGAAACCATGAAATTCTTGAAATCCATGACCGTAGCGCTGGCTGCAACGGCTCTTCTGGGCTCCGCCGCCTCGGCAGAAACACGGGTGACCTATAAATCCGCGAAGGCGGGTTCGTCTTACTATCAGATGGCCGTGCAAATTTCTGAGGCGATGAAAGCCGGAACAGACGGCGCCATTTCTGTCACAGTGGAAGAAAGCCAGGGCTCTGTGCAGAACGTCATGGAAGTACGTGCGCGCGGTGGCGACTACGTCTTTACAACACCGCCCGCGCTGATCGGTCTGGCGCAAGGCGGCCGCGCGATGTTCGAAGGCAAGGGCGATCCTGCATTTGATGACATCCGCGCTCTATTCCCGATCCCGTCGCTGACCATGCATTTTGTGATGTCCGCCGACAGCGGTGTCGAGAGTTTTGCGGATATGGAAGGCAAGACGATCCTTCTGGGCAGCGGATCGTTTGGCGCCCGGGAAGGCGCGAAATACATCGAGATGTTTGGCTTGAAAGACAAGGTCACGATCGCGGATGTTGAGCTTTCGAATGCTGTGAGCGCGCTCAAGAACGGTCAGATCGACGGGTTCGTGACGGCCGGTTCTTATCCCGCGCCAAATGTCATCGAGGCAGCTGCATCTACAGGCGTAACTGTTCTGTCGCTCAGCCCGGAACAGGTGACCCAAACCAAGCGGACCAAGCTGGTGATCCCGGCAGGAACCTACGCGGGCCAGGACAGTGAGATCACCACGACTTCTTTGCCGGTTGTCGCGTTCACCACGACGAAAATGGATGAAGAGACCGCCTATCAGCTGACCAAAACCTACTGGGAAACGAAGGCTGAAATGTCGGGCGAGGCGAAATGGTGGGAGGGTGTTTCCGTTGACATGCTGTCCAACATCACCTCGAGCATTCATCCCGGTGCAATCCGCTACTACAAAGAGATTGGTGCGCCATTGTCTGATGCGCATATGTAGGCTTATTCCGGGTCACACGCGGTGTCGCAAACTGCCGCGCTCCCTGTGATGATGAGATTTTGGATTGCGTTGGGGCTGCTCAGCGCAATCTTTCATCTGGGTCTGATTTTCTACGGTCTCGTGCCCAATCTCGTCGCCCGTCCGCTGCATATGGCCTTCGTCCTGCCCTGGGTGTTCTTGTTTGGCGTACAAGGGCGATGGGCTTTGACCAGCGGTCTGGTCTTCACGCTCATTGGCGTGGCTGGGTGTTTTTGGATCTCGACCAATCACCAGATGCTGCGCAATCAATATGGCTTTCTGGAAAGTGAGTTTCAGGTCTGGCTCGCTTTTGCCTTGCTGGCTGTGGCCATGGAGGGCGCGCGGCGGTCCATCGGATGGCCGCTACCCCTCGTTGCGCTGGCGGCGCTGTTGTACGGGTTGTTTGGCCAGCATATCCCCGGCGAGTTCGGTCATGCGGGCACGCCATTGCGCAGCTTCCTCGGGACGCTGATCGTGGCGGAAGGGGGCTTGTGGGGCAGCCTGACGGGCGTGTCCGTGGGTGTCGTCGCGGTTTTCGTTATGTTTGGCGCTGTGCTGAATGCGGGCGAGGCAGGGCAGGGGTTCATGAACGTCGCAGCCGCTGCCGCCGGTCGCTTGAAAGGCGGGGCGGCAAAAGTCTCGGTTTTGTCATCGGCCATGTTTGGATCGATCTCGGGCTCGGCCTCCGCCAATGTGGCCTCCACTGGCGCCGTGACGTTACCAGCCATGACGCGCTTGGGTTATCCCAAGCGATTGGCCGCCGCGACAGAAGCCGTCGCGTCATCGGGTGGGCAAATCATGCCTCCCTTGATGGGGGCAGGGGCCTTTGTCATGGTCGAGCTCACGGGCGTGCCCTACTCGGAGATCATGCTCGCGGCCTTGTTGCCCGCAATTCTTTATTTCCTGACTGTCTGGCAAGGACTCAATGCCTTCGCCAAACGTTTCGACCTGCAACCAATTCCCGAAGCGGATCGCCCTTCACGATTGCAGGTTTTGATAACGTCGGGCTTTTTCATGGTGCCGTTCCTGACGCTTTTGACCGGCATGTTCGGTTTTGGCTACACGCCGCAATACTCCGCCGCACTGGCGATATTTGTTGGTCTGTGTTTGCTGTTTGTAGACATCTCTTTGCGGCCAAATCCGCGGCAAGGCCTGACGCGTTTTGCAGATGCAATGCTCAATGGCGGCAAACAGGTTGCCATGATCGGATCGATCATCATCTGTGCCTCCATCATCATCGGTGTTCTGGGCATCACAGGCCTAGGCGTCAAAATCACGTCGGTTATCTTGTCAGGCTCAGGGGGCGCGCTTTGGCCCGCTCTCTTGTTAACGGCGTTGGCGTGCTTGCTCCTCGGCATGGAGGTGCCCACGACTGCGGCCTACGTGATCTGTGTCTCAGTGGCAGGTCCTGCTTTGATATCGCTTGGCCTCGAGCCATTGCAGGCGCATCTCTTCGTCTTCTGGTTTGCCTTGCTCTCGACCATTACGCCGCCTGTCTGTGGCGCTGTTTTTATTGCAGCCGGTATGGTCCAGACAAACTGGTTGCAGGTGGCAGTGACGGCCATGGCATTGGGTGTGGGCCTCTACGTCATTCCGCTTGCCATGATTGCCAACCCGTCGCTCATCGCTCTGGGCGACGCACCGGTGTCGGCATTGCTGGCCTTTGCCATCGTAGCGCTTGGACTATCGGGCGTGTCGCGAGGTTTGATCCGGCAGGACGGCATCGCCCTGCGCGCAATCTCTGTCCTGGGCGGATTGGCTTTATGCTTCGCCGCACTGATCTGGTGAGTTGCTAGAACGTCAGGTTGACTTTGACGGCCTGCGTCCGATCAGAGGCGAGCTCAAATGCTTTGACAGCATCCTGCATGGGCATCTTGTGCGTGATCAGTGGCGTCACATCCAAACGACCTTTGCGCATCATCTCAACGGCTGTAAAAAACTCTTCGTGAAATCTGAACGAGCCTTTGAGCTGGATTTCCTTCGCCGTCATCGCCTGCATGGGCAAGGTCATGTCGCCTCCTAGCCCCAACTGAACAATGGTGGCTTGTGGGCGCAACGCGGGGACTGCGCTGGCAAGCGCGTGTGCGACGCCGCTGCACTCAAAAAGCACGTCAAAGATCCCTTTGACAGCGGCATACTGGTCCAGTCCATTTGGTTCATCGGCGACATTTATCGTGCGGTCCGCACCCGCGTCACGTGCCTTGCCGAGGGTGAAATCAGCGATATCGGTCGCGATAATGTCCAGCGCTCCGGCCTGACGCGCCACCAGCACTGCGAGCAATCCGATGGGACCGCACCCTGTCACGAGGACCCTCTTTCCAAAGAGATCCCCCGCGTGCCGTGCCGCGTGCAAGACAACGGAGAGCGGTTCTGCCATGGCGGCCTCGCCGACACTGAGCCCTGACGCAGGAGCGCATTGCGCGACATCGGCCACGACGTATTCGCTGAATGCGCCCTGAATGTGGGGGAAGGGCATGGCCGAGCCATAGAACCGCATATTCAGGCAATGGTTGTGTGCGCCTTTTTGGCAATACGCGCACGCGCCGCATGGCCGTGAGGGTGAAACGGCAACCAGCTCGCCCGTTGTCAGACCTTCGACGTTATCTCCCAAGGCTTCAATGTAGCCTGCAACTTCATGGCCCAGTGTCATGGGCTCACGCAGGCGGATCGCTCCAAAGCCACCGTGGTTGTAGTAATGCAGATCAGACCCGCAAATGCCTCCGGCAGCCATTTTGACGAGAACCTGCCCGGTGCCTTGAACGGGCGTCTCATGCGTTTCAATCCGCAGGTCTTTGGCGGCATGGACGACGATGGATTTCATGGGGCCTCGTGGGATTGATACCAATTGGAGTGCGTCCGCAGACGCTCGGGGAACGCTCGAAGAAATTCTCGTTGACGTTAATTGTTATCGGTAACATAACTTGTTGACAAGCGCTTTCGCGACAATCACGAAAAGGACGTTCCGATGCAATTATTCTCCTTGGCCGGGCAAACTGCCCTTGTGACGGGCTCTTCGCAGGGGATCGGATTTGCGCTGGCCCGAGGTTTGGCGAACGCAGGAGCGCACCTCGTTCTGAATGGGCGAGATGCTGCAAAGCTCGAAGCTGCCGCGCAGACGCTGCGTGATGAAGGGGCTCGCGTAGACACCCTTTGCTTTGATGCCACTGATCACGCGCAGGTCCGTTCGACCGTGGATGCGTACGAAGCAGAGACTGGCCCCATCAGCATCCTCGTCAACAATGCAGGCATGCAGCATCGGACGGAACTCGAGAACTTTCCGGCGGACGCTTTTGAGAAGTTGTTGCAAACCAATGTCGCCAGCGTTTTTCACGTGGGCCAAGCCGTCGCGCGGCACATGATTGCGCGTGGCGCCGGCAAAATCATCAATATCGCATCCGTTCAAACCGCTCTCGCCCGTCCCGGTATCGCGCCCTATACAGCGACGAAAGGCGCGGTCGGCAATCTCACCAAAGGCATGGCAACGGATTGGGCCAAACATGGCTTGCAATGCAACGCCATTGCGCCCGGCTATTTCGACACGCCTCTCAATGCGGCGCTGGTGGCCGATCCCGAGTTTTCCGCATGGCTCGAAAAACGCACTCCCGCAGGGCGCTGGGGGAATGTCGAGGAGCTGGTGGGCGCTTGCATATTTTTGTCCTCCGCAGCGTCGAGCTTCGTCAACGGCCATACGCTTTACGTGGATGGCGGCATCACGGCGTCGCTGTGATGGGTGAACGTATCGCTTTGATTGGTGCTGGCGCCATGGGCGGGGCGATTGGCGCGCGCCTTCTGGAAACAGGCAACGTGCTCAGTGTCTTTGACCTCGATGCGACGAAGGTCAGCGCCCTTGTCGCGAAAGGAGCGGTTGCCGCCGCGACCGCAGCAGAGGCGGCTGGGACGGCTGATTTTGTCATTACCAGTCTCAACGCATCGCATATTGTCGAACAGGCGGCATTCGGGCCTGCCGGGATTGCCGAAGGGGCCGCGCAGGGAACGATCATCATAGACATGTCGTCGATCGATCCGGGCGCGACACGCTCCTTCGCCGCGCGAGCAGCTGAGCAGGGCCTTGCCTGGGTTGATAGCCCCTTGTCTGGTGGGGCGCCCAAAGCCTTGACGGGTGAATTGACCCTGATGGCGGGCGGCACCGCAGAAGATGTCGAACGCGCACATCTGGTGCTGCGCCATGTCGCCTCCAATTACACGCATATGGGCCCGTCTGGCGCTGGCCAAACGACGAAGCTGATCAATCAGGTTCTGTGCGGGCTGGGCTTTCTGGCCGTCGCTGAGGCCACCCAATTGGCTCTTGATGCGGGCGTGGACGCCGCAAAAATCCCGCAGGCTTTGAAAGGCGGGCGCGCAGACAGCGCTTTGTTGCAGGAGTACCTGCCAAGGTTTGCCACGAAGGACTACCGCCGCACCGGCCGCATCGACAACATGGTCAAAGACCTGAACGCGGTGAATGATCTGGCGCGGCAAACGGGGACGTCGATGCCCATGACGGCGCTATGCGCAGAGATACACCGAATGCTGACGGCGGCTGGTTTGGGCGGTGAAGATCAGGCGGCTGTGATGGAGTTTTTCAGCGGCGCCAACTCTGACCACGCCGCTCAAGCTAGGGAAAGCTAGGCGTCGATGGGATCGAGGGTCACAATGCGGGATGTTGCACGCGCCGTTGGCGTCTCGCCCATGACCGTGTCGCGCGCTTTGCGCAATGATCCTTCGGTCAACAAAAATACCCGTATGCGCATTCACTCCACAGCGCGGCATATGGGCTATGTCTACGATACAACCGCGCAGGCGTTTCGAACCCAGAAGAGCGGGTTTGTGGCCGTGACACTGCCATCCGTGAACAATGCAAACTTCGCAGAGACCTTTCGCGCGCTCAGCTATGAACTGGAGCAAGACGGCGTTCAATTGCTGCTGGGCAGCACGCATTACAGGGTCGAAAAGGAAGAGCAGTTGGTGCGCCAACTGCTGGCGCGCAAACCCGAAGCGCTGGTTTTGACGGGTGGCCATCATACGGGCGCAACACGGGATATGATTGCAGCTGCAGGCATTCCCATTGTGGAAATGTGGGATTTACCAGCTGACCCTCTTGGTCATGTCGTCGGGTTTTCGAATGCAGATGCGATGCGGCTGATTGTCGAGCATCTTGCCAACAGCAGTCGTCAAAAAATTGCTTTCGTCGGAGCGTCCTTGGGTGCGGATATGCGTGGCGCTGAGCGACGGGACGGGGTCATCCAAGCCGCCCGGGCGCTGGGGTTGCCTGAGGTTGGCTTCATCGATGCCGGTCCGGCGCCCATTTCCATGCGGCACGGGTTTTCGGCGTTCGAGAACTGCGGGCGCACCATCGCGCAATACGATGCGCTGGTGTGCGTGTCCGATCCTGTCGCGTTCGGCTGTCTGAGTGCTGCCCTACGCATGGGGCTCAGGATACCAGACGATTTGGCCATCACCGGGTTTGGTCATTTCGAGGTGGCGCAAGTGTCCAATCCGCGCATCACGACTGTGGACGTTCAGGCCGATCAAATCGGGCATGATGTCGCCGCCTTGCTGCGGGATATCTTCGAAGGGCGGATTGACCGACCACTCCGCAGAGATGTCGGCTGTACTCTGATCCAAGGCGAGACAACGCAAATGCCACCGCGTCAGATGGTCAAACCACTGGCGGGATAAACCGCTTGACGCGACATGTGACCGGGCACACCCTAAGCGAATGGCGCAAAAACAACCTTCATCCAATGGTCCGGTCACGATGCGGGATGTCGCGCGTGCGGCGGGCGTCTCGCGGATGACAGTCAGCCGCGCATTGAAAAAAGACAGCCCCATTTCAGAAGAGACGCGCGCGCGCATTCTCAAGGTCGTGCGCGATATGGACTATGTTCCGGATCAGATGGCGGGCAGTTTGAGCACCAAACGCTCGGGGTTTGTTGCCGTGCTTGTGCCGTCCCTGAACAACCTGCATTTCGCCGAGACAGTTCAATCACTCACCGAAGAGCTGGAACTATCCGGGCGCCAGATACTGCTGGGGCACACGGATTATTCTCTGGCCCGCGAAGAACAACTTGTCGAAGACATGCTCAAGCGGCGGCCGGAAGCCATTGTACTGTCCTATGACGGCCATACAGAGCGCACAACAGCGCTTTTGAGCAAAGCGCAGATCCCCGTCATTGAACTGTGGGAGCGGCCCGAGGTCCCGATCGGGCACACAATTGGTTTTTCGAACACCCAGGCCGCGGCAGATATGACACGCGCGCTGATCGCGAAAGGCTATCGCAATATCGCTTTCCTCGGCGAGGCAGACGACGCCTGGACGCGCGGCGCAGCGCGACGCAGGGGTTATCTGTCAGCAATGAAAGAAGCCGGTTTGGAGACCCATAGGGTCTTGAAAATCGGAAAGCCGCCTCTGTCGATTGAAGAGGGCGCCAGCGCTGCTGCGCGGTTGCTCGAGAGCTTTCCAGACACGGATTGCATCTTCTGTGTGTCTGATGCTCCGGCCTTTGGCGTCCTCTCAGCTTTGCGGGATATGGGGCGGGCTGTGCCCGAGGATATCGGAGTAGCGGGTTTCGGAAACTTCGAAGTCTCGCGCTTTTCAACGCCCACTATTTCGACCGTTTCGGTTGATCCCGCAACCATCGGCCGGGAAGCTGGAAAACTCATTGGAGCGTTGTTGTCTTCGGAGGCAGAAACGAGTCGCGCTCTCATTCCAGTTCAGGTTGATTTAACCTTCCGAGACAGCACAAAATAAGCGTAATGATTTAATATCAGTTACTTAGATTGCGTATTTTTTCTTGTGTTACCGGTCACACTTGTTAATGTGACCGGTAACAATAAACACGCAGGGTCAGTATGCCAACTATTCAGCTGGACAATTTGATTAAGCGCTATGGCAATGTCGAAGTGCTGCACGGCATCAATCTCGAGATGGCCGACAATGAATTCACAGTTCTGGTAGGCCCATCCGGCTGCGGCAAATCAACGACCTTGCGCATGATCGCCGGGCTTGAAGATGTCAGCGAAGGCGAGATTTTCGTTGACGGCAAACCGGTCAGCCATCTCGAGCCAAAAGACCGCGACCTTGCGATGGTGTTTCAGGATTACGCGCTGTACCCGCATATGAACGTCGCGCAGAATATTTCCTTTGCATTGCGCCTCGCCAAGCGCCCCAAGACGGAGATCAACAAGAAAGTGCGTGAGGTGGCCGACATGGTCGGGCTCACGGAGTTTCTGGATCGCAAGCCGGGTGCTTTGTCCGGCGGACAGCGGCAGCGTGTGGCGATGGCGCGGGCGCTTGCCAAAGACAGCGGTATGTTTCTCTTCGATGAGCCTTTGTCCAACTTAGACGCGAAATTGCGCGGACAGATGCGCGCGGAGCTTGCCTTGATGAGCCAGCGGGTCCAGAAAAACATGATCTATGTGACCCACGATCAGATTGAAGCCATGACGCTGGCAGACCGGATCGTTGTCATGCATGGCGGATATATCCAACAACAAGGCTCGCCCAAGGAGCTCTTCAAGAACCCGGTGAACAAGTTTGTGGCGGGTTTTCTTGGCATGCCGCCGATGAACTTTCTTGATGGGGACATCGAGGAGAAGGGCGGGGAGGTTTTTGTCACCGGAGATGGCTTTTCCCTCCGCTTGCAGGGAGATCGCGCCGCGCGTGCGAAAGCCCATGGCTCACGCACCGTCACCTTGGGCATCCGTCCGTCTGATCTGACGTATGATCCGGATGTTGCCCCTGATCAGGCGCTCAAGCTCGATGTCATGGTCTCTGAATACATCGGCGCGCAATCGGTGCTCTTGTGTGAATGCGGGCCGGCCAAAGTCATGGTCGAACTGAATTCCGAAACACCAGTGGCGCTCGGGCAATCACTCACATTTGCGGTGAATTCAAACGGGGTGCACCTGTTTGACCGACAAAGCGAGGTCGCTCTCTAGCGGCCAGATAAAACATCAAAGGGAGGAAGAGATGTTCAAACAAGTAAGATCAACAGCGCTTGGCTTAGGAGCCTTGGCGCTCATGGCCAGCACCGCGCTGGCCGATGGGCATGGGGGCCCCTATGCGCCCTATTCTGGTACAACGCTGATCGTAAACTTCCCGGCACATCCCCATTACAATGCGGTGATGAAGGTGCTGCCCGAGTTTACCAAGGAAACCGGCATCGAAGTTGAAGTTGATCAGCTGCCGTATCTGAAGATGCGGGAACGCCAGACGCTGGAGTTGGCGCAGGATGAGGGTGAGTACGACCTGATCTCCTACGTGGTTTTCTCAAAGGCAGACTACGTCTTTGCGGATCAGCTAGAGAACCTTGCAAAGTACTTCATGAACCCAAAACTGGCTGACCCGAATTATGATGCAGACGATCTGATCGACGGGTATGTGCAAAACATCGGCGTCGCAGGCGGCACCAAGGGATACTTGCCGGGACCCACAGGATCGCTCTTTGGTATCCCCTTTGGCTCGGAAACATCCGTTCTCGCCTACCGCAAGGACATTTTCGAGAAACACGGCATTGCCGAGCCCGAAACCTACGATCAGCTGCTCGATGCGGCCTGCAAGATCCCCGAAGTTGAGCCCGGCATGGGCGGCATGGCCTCCCGCGCTGCATCCGGCCACCAGGCCAGCCATGCGTTCCTGTTGCATCTGGCCCCGCTGGGCGGCCGTGTGTTTGACGATCAATGGAACCCGATCATCAACAATGCCGCCGGTGTTGAAGCGGCCAATGCGCTTAAGACCATCGTGGATTGTGGCCCGGAAGGCGCAATGAGTTTCGGACCCTCCGAAGCCGCCAATGCGTTTGCCAATGGCGATGCAGCCATGTTCCTCGATTCCATTGCCTTCATGCCGGGTTTTGAGAACCCCGAGCGCTCGAAGGTTGTTGGCAAAGTTGGCTATGCCATGCACCCGATGGGTGTGCGCCGTGGATCGCAGACAGGTGGCTTTGGGATCGCCATTCCCAAGAACGCGGAAAACAAGGAAGCCGCCTTCCTTCTGATGCAATGGCTGACATCCAAGAAAGGCGATCTGATGGTCGCGATGGAGGGCGGCAACCCGTCGCGCTTCTCAACCTATCAGGATGCCGGTCTGAACGAGAAGTTCCCCTTCTCGGCAACCTTTGGTGAGGCCCTGCAATATGCTGATCCTGACTGGCGCCCGATCATCCCGCCATGGGGCAAGATCAATGCCGACATCGGGACAACAATGTCCAAGGTGCTGACAGAAGGTCTCGACATTCAGGAAGCGCTTGATGGTGTTGCTGACCGCACACGCGCTGTCATGGAAGAGGCCGGGTACTACACCTGGCAGTAACCTGAGATGATGACCCGGGCGCGTGGTTATGCGCGCGCCCGGATCGACGCTCCCGTAACCCTCGCTTTGTGAAAGACACGCGTGATGCGACCAGCTGTGGCCAACCGGCTTACCCCCTACATGTTTCTGGCGCCTGCAGCAGTCATCATGGCAATCGCGCTGCTCTATCCGCTGGGCTACATGATCTGGGGCAGCTTCAGAGACTGGAGCCCCAGCCAGACCATCGGCGAAGCTGAATTCGTTGGCCTGAAAAACTACATCACGCTGTGGAATGATCCCAACTTCCACGAGAGCCTGACAGTTACTCTGAAATTCGCTTTTTTCGTCGTCACACTTGAGATGCTCATAGGTGTCGGGCTGGCGCTGCTTCTGGATCGCAATATCCGTGGCATGTCGCTCCTGCGTACCCTTTTCATCTTGCCCATGATGATCGCACCGGTCGTGGTGGGTCTCATGTGGCGGTATATGTACCACCCGACTTTGGGGACCTTTAATAGGTTTCTGGAGAGCATCGGGATTGGGTCTGTTGATTGGCTTGGCCAACACGCGCTGATGTCCATCATCATCGCGGATATCTGGCAGTGGACACCCTTTATCTTCATTCTTTCGCTCGCCGCTCTCCAATCCTTGCCACGCTCGGCGCTGGAAGCCGCCCGCATCGATGGCGCCACGGGATGGCAGCAGATCTGGCATATCAAGCTTCCGTTGATGATGCCGGTTTTGATTGTGACGGCGCTTTTGCGCCTGATCGACGCATTCAAGGTGCTCGAAGTCATCCTTGTGATGACAGAAGGGGGCCCGGGCCTGTCGACCGAGATCCTGGCGCTGCGCATTTCCCGCACGGCCACGGAATTCCGTGAACTTGGTGTGGCCGCAGCCATGTCCAACTATCTGCTGATGCTCCTGCTGCTTCTCACTGTCGCCATGTTCGCTTTCAATCGCTTGCAAGAAATGCGCGCCGCCAAAGTGCGGGCCGCCGTGGAGGATGACGAATAATGTCCCAGCCGCATTCGCGCCAGAACCCCGCGTTTTACGCCCTGATTTGCGTCCTCGTATTCATGTCCATCGGCCCTGTGCTGTTGATGTTCGCGAATTCGTTCAAGCTTGACGTAGACATCATTTCGGGTACCTCCGGTCTCTTCTTCCTACCCACGATCCAGAACTATGAGAAAGCGCTTTGCGACGTCTTGTGGTACGAGCCCGATCACATCGACTTCTGCTCACTCAAATTCGGCGGGGCCTTTATCAACTCCCTGATCATCGCATTGATCTCCACAGCGCTGACGCTCGTGATTGGCTGCATGGCCGCCTATGCGCTGGTGCGGTTCAGGTTCATGGGCCGAGATACAGTCTCTCTCTCGACACTGATGGTGCGCATGGTGCCGCCGGCGGTCCTGCTCGTGCCCGTCTTTGGTCTTTGGAACAATGAATTCTGCCTGGATCGAGATGGCCTTGTGGGCGGGTTTATCCGCGAGACGATGGGGGGCCGTGGAGACGTCTGCCTCGCGGGGACGCATTCCGGGATCATATTGATCTACGTCGCCATGAACCTCCCCTTTGTGATTTGGATCTTGCAAAGCTTTATTGTTCAGGTGCCCCGGTCCCTCGAGGAGGCCGCGCGGGTCGATGGCGCGGGGCCATTTCAGGTCTTTTTCAAAGTCGTTCTGCCGCTGATCAAGCCCGGACTCGCTGCTGCTGCGATCTTTACCTTCCGCATCGCATGGAACGAATACCTGCTCGCCTCAGCTCTTTCGGACCGTGATACGCGGACTGTCCCAATCCTGATTGTGAACAACATGTCGGAGTTCAACGTGGAATGGGGGGTTATCATGGCCACGGGCATGCTCTTGGCCATACCGCCCATTATATTCACGTTGTTTGCCTCGCGGCAGATCATCACCGGAATGACGGCAGGTGCGGTCAAAGGCTGATGTTGGAGTGGCTCCTCTCCCCCATTGATGCAACGCGCGCTCACGACGTTGGCTTTGCGATTTCGTGGCACGCGCGATTGATGGTTCTGGCTTGGGCCGTTTTGGCGCCGCTGGCTGTCATTGCTGCGCGTTTCTTCAAGGTCATGCCGGGTCAGGATTGGCCGCGAGAACTCGACAATCAGGCCTGGTGGCGCAGCCATTGGATGGGCCAAAGCGCCGTCATCGTTTTGTCAATTGGTGGGCTGCTACTGGTCCTGCCAACGGATTTCAACGCAATGACACTGCACAATTGGCTTGGCTTTGCCGTTTTGGCCGCGCTGCTCATGCAAGTCTTGCTCGGCATTTTCCGGGGCAGCAAAGGCGGGCCATCGGACGAGGAAAAGACCGGTTCGCCACGGGGCGACCACTATGACATGACGCCGTGGCGCCGGATGTTTGAGACGATGCACAAATCCATTGGCTATGCGGTCTTGTTCCTTTCGGTCATCACTATCTTGCTGGGTTTGTGGAAAGCCAATGCGCCCAACTGGATGTGGTTGGCGCTCAGTGTATGGTGGATCGTGTTGATCGGTCTGTCTGTTGTCTTGCAGCGCCGGGGCATGGCCATCGACACGTATCAGGCCATTTGGGGGCCAGACCCGGCCCACCCGGGCAACGCAAGCAAGGGACCCGGCTGGGGCGCCCGCCGGTTCAATGAAGGAGACACGGATGTTCGGAGAGATCGAGGGAACAGGGTTCGAAGTTCTCGACCCGGAGTTTGAAAGCTGCTTCATCGGCCATGTACGCGTCGAGCGTTTGTGGACGGGCGCGCGCTGGTCTGAAGGTCCGGTTTGGTTTGCCGCGGGCCGGTATCTCCTGTGGTCGGATATCCCCAACAACCGCATTTTGCGTTTCGACGAGACAGACGGATCCGTCTCCGTGTTTCGGGAGCCCTCCAGCAATACAAACGGCCACACGATTGACCGCGAGGGACGGCTCGTCTCCTGTGAGCATTTGGGGCGACGGGTCACACGAACAGAGCATGATGGCTCCATTACGATCATTGCCGATAATTTCGAAGGCAAGCGCCTGAACTCCCCCAACGACGTTGTTGTGAAGTCCGACGGCTCGATTTGGTTCACAGACCCGTCCTACGGCATTTTGATGGATTATGAAGGCGCGCGCGCCGAAAGTGAGATTGGCGCATGCCATGTCTACTGCGTGTCACCCGACGGGCAGATCAGAATAGCCGCTGACAGCTACGTCAAACCCAATGGGCTGGCCTTTTCACCTGATGAAAGCCTGCTCTACATCGCAGACACCGGGATCACCCATGATCCAGACGGCCCAAAACATATCCGATGCCACAAGGTCTCTTCAGACGGGACGCTCGATGACGGGCCCGTCTTTGCAACATGCACGGAGGGTTTGTTTGACGGGTTTCGCGTGGACCGCGATGGCCGGATCTGGAGCTCGGCAGCCGATGGTGTGCATTGCCTGAATGCCGACGGAAAACTGATTGGAAAAGTCCATATCCCCGAGATGGTCGCCAATGTCTGTTTCGGCGGGCCCAAGCTCAACCGGCTGTTCATCTGTGGCACGACATCGCTCTATTCGGTTTTCCTCAATGTGAACGGGATCTCACCCGTCTAGTCCTTTTCCTCCTCACGCCGGTGCAAGCCATGCATTTCATCGAAGAACCGAAACTGACCCACGGCGCCGTCATGGCCATGCTGACGGCTGCTATCGCGCAGGCGGAGACATCCGGACAGCCACAATGCATTGTGATTGTGGATGCAAGCGGCGCCTTGTTGGGGCAAATCCGAATGACCGGGGCAAAATTCCTCAGCCTGAAAAGTGCCCTTGCCAAAGCGCGTACCGCTGCGTCCATCCGGACGCCAAGTGACGCGATCCCGGAGAATGTTCATTTGAAGATCGCAGCTGCCACCGCCGGGGACGTGACCGGGCTGGGAGGAGGCCTGCCTATTTTGCACAAGGGTCACATCGTTGGGGGCATAGGCGTCGGCTCTGGAAGTCCCGAACAGGACAAAGAGGTCGCCCAAGCGGCGCTCAATGCGCTTGCACACTAATAGCGCCAACCTGGCCCGACGGAGAAACATCCCGCTCCGCAACAGCCAAGACCCAACGCGTTCAAATTGGCAGCACCCGGAGAGGCAATCGCCAAAGTCTTCGTCGCTTTGAGGCCAGTTCGCTGTCCGGATAAAGCCAGTTGGGCGCATTCGATATGGCCAGCCTAGGGTAAATCAAAAAACTTCTGTTCAATTGAGAAAATTTGCTTGCTGAATGTTGGCGCCACTCAAAGCATTGAGTTCCAACAGGGTGAGCGCCTGCACAAATATTGCGCATGCTTCTCACTTGTGGGTAAGGTTCGTTTGACGGGAGTGCGGTTCAGGCCGTGGTTCCGTGTTATGAAATACGGGTTTCAAAAAAAGAAACTGCCTGATGCCCGTACAAAAATAGGCAGTTCAGGGAGAAAAACATGAAAAATAAAACACTAGGCTTAATTGCCGGCGCGATGACCGCACTGTCCGCTTCGGCGGCCTTTGCAGAAGGTCACGGCGAAATCACAGTTGCCTATTTCCTCGAGTGGCCAATGCCGATGATGGCTGCAAAAGCGTCCGGCGCATATGACGAAGCGCTCGGCATGAAGGTCAACTGGGTCTCTTTTGAAACCGGGACAGCCATGTCCGCGGCAATGGCATCCGGCGACGTACAGATCGCACTGAGCCAAGGTGTGCCGCCTTTCGTGGTTGCTGCATCCGGCGGTCAAGACATTCAGGTTGTTGACGTGGCTGTAAGCTATTCGGACAACGACAATTGTGTCGTGCACGCCGACCTGGAAATCGACAAGATGTCGGCCGGCGAGCTGGCAGGCAAAAAAGTGGCCGTGCCTCTCGGAACCGCCGCTCACTACGGCTTCCTGCGTCAGATGGATCACTTCGGCGTATCCCTCGATAGCCTGTCCATCGTTGACATGCCTCCGCCCGAAGGCGCGAATGCGCTGGGTCAAAAGGCTGTTGATTTTGCCTGTGGTTACGGTGGTGGTCTGGCGTCCATGAAGGAATATGGCGACGTTCTGCTGACAGGGGCCGAGAAAGAAGACCTTGGTATCCTCGTGTTTGACGTGACATCCGCACCTGCTGACTTCATTGCAGAAAACGGCGATATCGTTGCCAAGTTCCTGAAAGTGACAGCTGACGCCAACGCCGAATGGAACACCAACCCAACAGACGAGATGCTCGCAGTTATTGCTGAGCAATCTGGTATGGACATGGACGCTGCGAAGAGCGCCATCTCAACGATGAAGTTCCCCTCCATCGAAGAACAGCTTTCCGACAAGTGGTTCGGCGGCGCGGCTGCTCCTTTCATGAAAGGCGTTGCAGACGTCTTCGTGGGTGCAGGCTCCATCGACAGCGCGCTGGACAGCTATGAAGGTGCGATCAACACCGGCCCGCTGGAAGCAGCCAAAGCCATGAGCAGCATGTAATTTAGCGCTTTAGCTCCCGAACCCGGCATCACACTTGCCGGGTTCACTCAAAAACGTGGCAAGAATAGCCACGAAAAACTTCCAAACAAAGCGGGGAACATACGGTGTCTGGCCTATCCATACAGAATTTGTCGATGCGTTTTGAGCTTCCCAACGGCGGGGCAGTACAAGCGCTTCAGGACGTCTCTCTCGATCTGAAAGAGGGAGAGCTGATGTCTGTTCTCGGGCCCTCTGGCTGCGGGAAGACGACCCTTCTCAATATTGTGGCGGGCTTTCTGGCCCAGACCAGTGGCAAGCTGGAAATGAATGGCCACGAGATCACCGGGCCCGATGCCGAACGCGGCATGGTATTTCAAAAAGGCGCTTTGTTCGAATGGATGTCCGTGCGGGATAACGTAGGCTTTGGGCCTTCGATGAAAGGCATGCCGAAGGGCGAGAAGGCTGAGATCGTCGATCACTTGCTTGACGTTGTCGGCCTGCAGGAATTCAAGGAAAAAGCGGTTTACGAACTATCCGGCGGCATGCAGCAGCGCGTGGCGCTTGCGCGATGCCTTGCCAACGATCCCGACGTGATTTTGATGGACGAGCCCCTCGGCGCGCTTGACGCGCTGACGCGCGAAAAGATGCAAAGCCTCGTTCTCAAGCTTTGGAAAGAGACAGGCAAAACGATCATCTTGATCACGCACTCCGTTGAAGAAGCCCTGCTTTTAGGCGAACGGCTTCTCGTCATGGCACCCCGGCCTGGTCGGATTCACAAGGAATACCGGCTGCCGTTTGCTGAGCTTGGCGTTGGCGCAGATTTGCGTGAGGTTAAGAAACACCCGGATTTTGGGCCCAAACGCGATGAGATTCTCGCGATGATCTGGGACATGGAAGAAGAAATCATGGGACGTACGGAGAACGCACAATGACCGGTCTTTTCGTTCTCGCAATCTACGTCGGCGTTTTTGTCGCTGCGTATTTCATCGTCACCAAAGTCATCGCGAAAGCGACCGTCAAAGACTACACATCCTTGAAGACAGTGACCTTCGGCGACGAAAGCGCTGTGCGCCCCAATCGCTGGGCCGGGATTATCTCGATCCTGACACTGTTTCTGATCTGGGGCATGTTCACCGGCTCCGCACTTCTTCCCAAATTCCTGCATGCGCCCGCGCCCTTCGTCGGCACGCTCGAATTCAACTACACGGCCGAGGCGGAAGACGGATCGCGCGACGACGGGACGGTCACCGTTCTGGTGCACCCGCGTGAAGAATCTCCCGATGCGCCTGAGGTTGAAGCCGGCGACGGCTTTGCAAAGAACGACAGCGCAGCGATTGCGATGTGGCGGACAGGTCTGGTCCGCGTGGACCGAAACGATGACATCACCAAGGGCGATGGCGCGCGTGTTGTGGCGATCAATGGTCAAGCCATCGCGCCTGGCGAGACCGTTGCCATCGACAATGCCACTGTGACCCTTTCCGACAAGGGCACGCCCAACGTTGCCCCCTATCGCGGCTGGCAAATGGAGCCGCTCTACCTGCCGCCACCGGAGCAGGTCTGGAGCCGTACAGTGCAGGTCGTGCAGGAAGGCTTTCGAAACTTTACCCTTCTGCAACACCTGGGATATTCGCTGTTCCGCGTGATCGCCGGCTTCTTCTTTGGAGCCTTGGTCGGGATCCCGCTTGGCTATGCCATGGGTCTGAGCAACTGGTTCCGCGGATGGTTTGACCCAATCGTCGAGTTCATGCGCCCGGTGCCACCGCTTGCGCTGATCCCGCTCGTCATCATCTGGTTCGGCATTGGCGAGACGGGTAAAATCATCCTTCTGTTCCTCGCTGCGCTCTGGATTATGGCGATTGCGGCGCGGTCCGGTGTGTCCGGTGTGAACATCTCCAAAGTGCACGCCGCCTACTCCCTTGGGGCCAGCAAGGCGCAAATCATGCGACATGTCATCGTGCCGAACTCGCTGCCTGAAATATTTACGGGCGCGCGGGTCGCCATGGGCGTGTGCTGGGGCACCGTTGTCGCGGCGGAGCTTGTGGCGGCAGAGCAGGGGGCAGGTATGATGATCATGGTTGCGTCCCGCTTCCAGAACACAGACATCGTGATCCTCGGCATCTTGCTGATTGGCATCATCGGGTTCGGAATTGATATGCTCATGCGATATGCAGAGCGCCTGCTTGTTCCATGGAAAGGCAAGGCGTGACGCTTCGCACGAGACACGGATCAAGGCCCCTTCGGGGGCCTTATCACTTCCTGGATGACGACGCATGACCCAACTTCTGACAGATGAAATTCACTGGCGTGTCACAGCTGAGCCTGCACCCGCGATTGACCCCCTCACAGATGCACTGGACGTTGATGTGCTCATCGTCGGCGCGGGCCTGACAGGGTGCCGAACGGCACTCGGGCTCGCAGACAAAGGGGTCTCAGTGGCGGTGGTCGACAGCCAGGACATCGGATTTGGGGCATCGGGCCGCAGCGGTGGTCAATGCAATCCGATCTGGCGCAAGACCCCGCAGGAGCTCAAGGAACTGCTCGGTCAAACGCACGGCGAGACCCTTGTCCAAACCACTCTGCGCGCGGCCGATGATCTTTTCGCAGATATTCGGACCTTCGACATTCAATGCGATGCGGTCCAGGCCGGGTGGGTCCAGGCGGCCCACACACGCAAGGCCGTGCGAAATATGCGCCGCCTAGGTGAGGCCTGGGCCGAAGCCGGGGCGGACATTCAGGAACTCACAGGCAATGCTGTTGAAGCGGCCAGCGGTTCACCTGCCTATCAGTGGGCGCTCCGCCATGCAGCAGGTGGCCATGTTCATCCTCTTTCCCTGACAAGGGGATACGCAGAAGCCGCCATGGCGCGCGGTGCGTTGTTCTTCCGAGATACGCCTGTCACGACTCTTGAGCGCAAAGACGGAAAATGGCAGGCTCAAACCCCTCGAGGACGAGTTACAGCCGAAAACGTCGTGTTGACCACAAATGCCTATACAACAGACGTTTGGCCCGGCCTCAAACAGACATTTCACCCGCTGGTCAGCATTTCCATCGTAACCGAACCTCTATCTGAGGATCAGCAACGCAGCGTATTGCCGGGCTCGGTCACGATCTCGGATTCCCGCCTCGCTATCTATTATGCGCGCTATGATCGGGACAATCGCCTTGTGTTCGGATGCGTCGGGAGCACCGATCATGTGGACCCGCTCGGATTCAATCGCCTCCGCGCGGGCCTTCAAACCGTCTTTCCGCAGATCGCGTCTATCAGAATCGTTCGGAAATGGGCCGGCCGCATTGCGGTTACCCCGGAGATGATGCCCCATCTGCACGAACCTGCACCGGGTGTGCTGGCCGGGCTCGGGTTCAGCGGGCGCGGCATCGCTATGACGTCCGTTATGGGACGAACGCTCTCCAAGAAGCTTTTGGGCACGCCCGTTAGCGAGCTGCCGTTTCCTGTACAGCCGATCCAACCGATCCCGATGCATGGGCTGACGCGCCGCCTCATTCCACTGGCCGCGCCTGCAATGACGCTCAAAGACAAGTTCGACAGTTTGGTGAGCCGCCCATAAGGTGTCTCAGGGTCAATTTACATAACCCTGATTACGGGCTTTTATCCACCGTCTGCTGTGAAGCCGGATTTCTCAATAGCGGCAATGGCACAGGCCTCATCATTGTCAGATGTATCCCCTGTCACGCCAACCGCACCGATGATGACACCATCCTGTTTGATCAATACCCCGCCCGCAACCGGCACAAGGGAACCGTTGGATAGACCATTCATGGCCTGAATGAAAAACGGCTCAACCTTCGCACGCTCAAACAACGCCCGCGATCCGAGCCCTAACGAAACGGCGCCGCGCGCTTTGCCTTGGGCGATTTCAGGGCGCAATGTGCTGGTGCCATCTTCGCGTGCCAGCGCCACGAGAAAACCACCCGCATCCAATACTGCCACGGTCAGCGGCTTCAGCCCACGCTCCTGGCGCAACAGGATACAATCGTCGATGATGGTTTGAGCTTGGCTCAGGGTCAGTGTCATAAAGGTTGTCCTCAGGTTCTCTTTGGAAATGGATTAGCGGCCAGTCCACTTGGGTTTGCTCTTGCTCAGGAAGGCTTCCATACCAATCCGGAAATCCTCGCTCATGTAGCAAGACGTGATGATATCGGCATCATCGACATTGATAGCAGCGCGATTGCGGCGCATGGCTTCCTTGGTGGCGCGAAGCGTCAAAGGCGCCATTGCTCCGACATGCGCTGCAAGATCTTTCGCACGCTCCAATAGCGCCGCGTCATCGGTGAGGACTTCGCTCACCAATCCGACGCGAAGCGCTTCTTCAGCCTCTATCAGACGCGCCGTGAAAATGACTTCGCGCACGCGCCCCGCACCGAGAAGCTCGGTCAGTCGCGCCAGGTTTGCAGCCGCAAGGCAATTGCCCAGCGTGCGCGCGATGGGGAAGCCAAACTTCAGGCTGGACGAGGCGATACGGATGTCACAGGCCGCCGCAATGGAAGCACCGCCCCCTGTGCAGGCGCCATTGAGCGCAGCAATTGTTGGCACAGGGCAGCGCTCGACTGCTTCGAGAACCTGATCAATCTGCGCCTCGTAATCCAGCGCATCCTGTTCCGTTTCGAAGGCGCGAAACTGTGTCATGTCTGTTCCCGCGGCAAAGGCCTTACCCCCTGCCCCGGAGATCACCATTGCCCGCACGCTGCCATCCAATGGAACGGTTTTACACAGCTCAGCCAACCGATTGTACATCGCGAAAGTCAGAGCGTTGCGCGCCTGTGGCCTGTGAAACGTGACCCAGAGGATCCCTTCCTCCAGGACTTCGTTGATTTCAGAAACATTGTTCATCGATAAAAGTACTCTACGAGGAACATAGGCACGGACGGCACATAAGTGCAGATCATCAGGACCGTCAGCAACACGCCCACGAAATAGACATTAACCTTCGACACTTCCCAGATGTTTGCCCTGGCCACGGAACAGGCGGTTATCAAAACCGAGGCCACCGGTGGTGTCTGTTGACCAATCGCGAGGTTCAACGTCACCACAAGGCCAAAGTGCACCGGATCAATGCCTGCAGCCGTTATCAAAGGAATGACAATCGGGATCACGAGGATGATCGCTGCGGCAGAATGCAGAAAGAACCCAACGATCAGGAAGAAGAAATTGAGGATCAGCAGGATCATCCATTGTTGCGACGTGATGGACAGGATCCCCTCGGCCAGTTGCTGCGGGATCTGGGCGCGGGTCAGAAACCCGCCCATCAAAACAGAAGCCGCGACGAGCAACATGACGACCGCCGTCTGAATACCGCCATCAAGCATCGCACGACGCAGATGCGCGAGATCAAGATTTCCGTACCATGCGGACACGAGCAGTGACGCCAACACCGCAAGGCCCGCCGCTTCCGTCGCCGTGACATACCCGCCAAAGATACCGCCCAGAATGATGACAGGCAGCGAGAAAGCCGGCAGGGCATCAATGAAAGTCGATCTTAGCCGCGCGAAATCAAAGGCTGCCTCGGTCGGCAGATTGTAGCGTTTGGCAAACAGGTAGGCCACGAGCATGAGGCCCCCTGCCCCCAGCAAACCCGGGACGATCCCCGCCACGAAGAGCTGCTCGACCGACGTATTCGCCGACGCAGCGTAAAGGATCATCGGGATTGATGGCGGAATGATGATCGCCAGTGATGCGGATGAGGACGTCACGGCCGCCGAAAACTCTTTGGAATATCCGCGCTTTTTCATTTGCGGAATGAGGATCGAGCCCATGGCCGCAACATCCGCAACTGCCGAGCCCGAGATCTCTGCAAAAAACAGGGAGACACCAATATTGACCATCGCCAAACCGCCGCGAATGAAGCCAATGATCGCGCTGACGAAGTTGATCAGACGATCTGTAATACCGCCCGCGTTCATGATGGCCCCCGCGAGGACAAACATCGGAATGGCAATGAGCGAGAATTTCGTGGACCCGTCGTACATATCGAGCGCAATGGTCACGAGGCTATCGGCGCCTTCCGTGAACAAAAGCCCCAGAACACCGCACATCGCCAGAGCCACAGCAATGGGGATATTGATGCAAATCATGAACAGCATCGAAGCGAAAATGGCAGCCATCAACATTAGACGCGATCCTTGTTCTTTTCGAGCTCGGTTTCGACCTCTTCCTCGATTTCAGCGTGCTCGAGGGAGATACCCGCCGCTGTCAATTTCAGGTAAGCGGGCAGGCTCAGCATTTGGCAAATCATGAAAAGAACAGCACCAATCGGGATGACAGATTGCGTGAACTGGATCGGCACCCATGTCAGCGAGATAAGCGTGTCACCGGCCAGAACGTCCAACACCTGAAGACCCGCGCGTGCCATCAGGAAAAAGAAGACGAGCACGACCGCTTCACCAAACAAAACCGCCGCAACGCGCAGTTTGTCGGGGATGGCCAGCAGAACGGAATCGAACCCGATATGCCTGCGATGCAGCGCTGCAAGCGCAGAGCCATAATAGGTGATCCAGGCCAGCATGATTGCGGCCACTTCATCATACCACGAAAAGCTTTGACCCATCAGACGCGCCAGGACCGCCATGGTCACGACCAGTGTGAGGAGGATCATAAGGGAGATCGTGATCCATTCGAGTAGCTTGCTGAACAGACGGTTGATCTGCGACAGCCTCGGGTAGGCTTCATGTTCCATGCCGACGGACCTGCGAAGTGAGGAGGTGATCTCCCGCACATGTCAAGCGCGGGAGGTCTCAGTTTTCGAGAACGCAGCTGCGGCGAAACAGGTCGCCGCAGCCCGCCACACCTTAGCTGGCGTTGGCGAGGCCCAACACGGTGTCGATCATGTCCTGACCCCCCTCAACCTCATCGGCGAATTGCTTATAGATGGGCTTGGAGGCTTCAACGAAGGCGGCCTTGTCTGCATCGTTAACTGCAACGCCCGCATCCTCGATCACCTTGAGCAGGCTGGCTTCAAGCTCCGCCGCCTTCTCATAAGTGAAATCCTGTGTTTTCATGGCGCAATCCGCGAAGCCGGCTTTGATCTCATCTGACAGCCCGTCGTATTTCTTCTTGGACATCAGGATATACGCCGGAGTGTAGACGTGACCTGTGACCGACAGATACTTCTGAACTTCCTGAAATTTTGCTGACGCAATTTGCGCGTAAGGATTTTCCTGCCCATCGATCACGCCTGTCTGCAACGCTGTGAATACGTCCGAGAACGCCATCGGCGTGGGATTTGCGCCGTATTCCTGGAACATCTTCAGACGCCAGACACCATTGGGTGTGCGCAGCTTGATACCGGCCAGATCTTCTGGCTGATTGATCGGGCGCACGTTGTTCGTGATGTTGCGGAAGCCGTTCTCGGCAAGTCCCACAATGTGATAGCCATTATCGTTTGCCGCCTGCTGGAACTTGTCCATCATAGCGCCTTGCACGCGACGCATGTGGTCGCGGTCTGCGATGATGTAGGGCATCTCGAAGATGCCAAACGCATCATCAACCGAGGACATGATCGAGGACGGCAGAGAGAAATCGACCTGGCCCAATTTCAGCTTCTGGAGCAGCTCTTTGTCTTTGCCCAGCTGTGACGAGCCAAACGTTTGCACTTCGACCTTGTCGCCCATGGCCCCATTCACACAGGCCGCGAAATTGTCGACAGACGCCTCAAAGAGCGAACCCGGCGCGCCGACGTGCCCGAACTTCATGGTTTCGGCTGCGAATGCGGTTGTCCCTATCGTCAGCGCCGTGGTTGTTGCCAAGATTTTCGTGATTGTTTTCATGGTCTTCTCCTCCCAGAGACTTCGTTTTTAATGTCTTTGTTATTGCTTTTTGCAGTTTAGACAGTAGGCCAGAGCACTAGCTCAACAAGGCCATGGCGGTTTGAACACCCCCTTTTTGATGCGGCACGCCTGCCTGTTCCAGGCCCATCTCGACCCCGGCAAGTGTGGCCACCAGCATCAGATCATTGAAATCACCAAGGTGCCCGATACGGAACACACGGTCCGCGACTTTCGACAAACCATTGCCCAACGAGACGTCATAATGCTCAAGCGTGGTTGCTCTGAAAGCGTCGGCGCTATGGCCCTCGGGCATCTTGACTGCCGTCAGCACACCGCTCTCCTGCCCCTGCGTCGCACACAACACGTCGAGACCCCATGTCCTGACGGCGGCGCGTGCGGCGGCCCCGTGGCGCTGGTGACGGGCAAAGACATTGTCCATGCCCTCTTCATGCAGCATATCAACCGCTTCATTCAGGCCGTAGAGCAGATTGGTGGCCGGCGTATAAGGAAAGTATCCGGTCTTGTTGGGGCCCAGCATCTCAGCCCAATCCCAATATGATCTTTGCAGCGTTGCCTTTTCATTGGCTGCAAGCGCCTTGGCGCTAACCGCGTTGAACGAAAGGCCCGGTGGCAACATCAGCCCCTTCTGCGAGCCGGACACCGTAACGTCGACGCCCCATTCGTCATGGCGATAGTCCAATGACGCCAAGCCAGAAATCGTATCGACCATGAACAATGCCGGGTGGCCCGCCCGGTCGATCGCTTTGCGCACCTCCGCAATGGGCGAGACAGATCCCGTTGACGTCTCATTATGGACAACACAGACCGCCTTGATCTCATGGCCTTTGTCTTCTGCGAGATAGGCCTCGATTTTTTCGGGGTCCGCGCCGCCGCGCCAATCGCCCTCGATGAACTCAGCGTTCAAACCGAGCTTCTCCGCGAGCTTTTTCCAAAGCGTTGCGAAGTGACCCGTCTCGAACATCAAGACGCGATCACCGGGCGACAAGGTATTGACCAGCGCTGCTTCCCACGCCCCGGTACCCGACGAAGGATAGATGAACACATGCTCGTCCGTGCGGAAAATGGTTTTCATCCCATCCAACGCGCGCTTGCCGACCTTGCCGAAATCGGGGCCGCGGTGGTCAATTGTCTGCTGACCAATAGCGCTGAGGATACGGTCTGGGACGGCGCTCGGTCCCGGGATCTGCAAAAAATGTCGGCCAGCTTTTCTCATTTGGGTGGTCTTGCCTCCGAATGAATTCATTTTAGTCCGTCAAGCCAAAGTGGCTGGATCGCTTTTGGGTTGCTGCAACGTAATTTTGAATTCATAATTAAGTCAATCTTAAATTGTAGCCCCTTCCAAAGAGACGGACTGAACGATGACGCACTTGTCTGAGATTCTGAAGAAACGCGTTGAGGGCGATGTCATGTTCGACACCTTCTCGCGCGGGCGCTACGCGACGGACGCATCGCTCTACCAAATGATGCCGCAAGGCATTGTCTCGCCCAAATCGGAAAGCGACATCCATGCCGCACTCGATGCTGCGCGCGGCACAGGTGTTCCCTTGCTCGCCAGAGGTGGCGGCACATCGCAATGTGGTCAAACGGTCAACAACGCGCTCGTCCTTGATAACACCCAGTATTTCAATGATATTTTGGAACTGGATGTCGAAAAAAAACGCTGCGTTGTGCGGCCTGGTATCGTCCTGGACGAACTCAACCGAGCCTTGAAACCGCATGGCCTCTGGTTCCCGGTGGATGTCTCGACCGCGTCGCGCGCGACCATCGGGGGGATGACCGGGAACAATTCCTGCGGAGGTAAATCACTGCGCTATGGCATGATGCGGGACAATGTCCTGTCCATTGACGCGATCCTTGCCGATGGTTCTCAACATCATTTTGGCCCCGTTCAAGACACGTCCAACGCAGAACTTACGGCCCTGACAAACGACCTTTTGGCGCTCGGCGCGCGCGAGGCGGCCGAGATTGACGCACGTTTCCCGAAGGTGATGCGGCGCGTTGGCGGCTATAACATCGACGCGCTCACCCCCGGCCAAGCGCCCAACAATCTGGCCCATCTCCTCGTGGGGTCTGAAGGCACCCTCGCCTACTCTACCGCCATTGAGCTGAAGCTTTGGCCGCTACTGTCCGAGAAGGTTCTGGGCATCTGCCATTTCCCGACCTTCCACCACGCGATGGATGCCGCGCAACACCTGGTCAAACTGAAACCGCAAGGCGTTGAGCTCGTGGACGCCACCATGATTGCGCTCGCGCGGGATATCCAGATGTTCCGCAAAACGATCGAAGATGTCGTTACAGGAAAACCCGATGCGCTCTTGCTTGTTGAGTTTGCCGAAGAAGACACAAGCACACATGGGGCCAAGCTAGCTCAGCTTGAAGAGATGATGGGCGATCTGGGCTTTTCGTGGAAGGGCAAAGGATCCAATTGGGGCGGCGTTACGAAAGTGCCCGAGCCTGCCAGACAAGCGCGGATCGCAGATCTGCGCAGCTCCGGGCTCAACATCATGATGTCCATGAAGGCCGAAGGCAAACCTGTCTCATTCGTAGAGGATTGCGCGGTCGAGCTCCCTGATCTGGCAGCCTATACGGCGGGCTTGACCGAGATTTTTGAAAAACACGGCACACGCGGCACGTGGTATGCCCATGCCTCCGTCGGCTGCTTGCATGTCCGGCCTGTCCTGAACCTGAAACTGGATCAAGACGTCCAGAAAATGCGCGCCATAGCAGAAGAGTGCTTCGATCTCGTGGCGCAATACAAAGGTTCGCACTCCGGCGAGCATGGCGATGGGATCGTGCGCTCTGAATTCCATGAAAAGATGTTCGGCCCGCGTATGGTCGCCAATTTTGCAGAGGTGAAACAACGGTTTGACCCGGAAGGACTGTTCAATCCAGGCAAAATCGTTGATCCGCCCAAGATGGATGACCGCAGCCTCTTTCGATACAGTGCGGAATACAGTGTCGAAGATTTCAAGACAGCGCTGGACTGGAGCGGTTGGCCCGGCAACGGCGGCGGATTCCAAGGCGCCGTTGAGATGTGCAACAACAATGGCGCCTGCAGAAAACTCAAAGGTGGCGTCATGTGCCCGTCTTTTCGCGTCACGCGGAAGGAACAGGATCTCACACGCGGGCGCGCCAATACTCTGAGGCTGGCAATCTCCGGCCAGCTGGGCCCCGATGCCATGAGTTCTGATGCCATGGCGGAGACGATGAAACTCTGTGTTTCATGCAAGGGCTGCAAACGCGAATGCCCCACAGGCGTGGACATGGCACGGATGAAAATCGAGGTTCAGGCGGCGCGCATCCGCAAGCATGGGCTTTCCTTTCATGATCGGCTGGTGGCCTATCTGCCGCGCTATGCTCCGTTCGTGAGCCGACTGCCCTGGCTTGCCAACTTACGCAATAGAATGCCCGGCCTTGCAAAACTCACGGAAGGTCTTACGAAATTCACGGCGTCCCGCGATCTGCCTACATGGGCCGCGCGCCGCTTTAGAGACGATGAGGTAACGCCTGCCGAAAAACCACAGGCCGTACTCTTCGCTGATAGCTTCAACCGGTATTTTGAGCCGGAAAATCTCCGCGCCGCCAGCAGCATCTTGAACGCGGCCGAGGTACCCTTTGACGTTGCAAGAGCGCCCAAAGGAGAACGGCCGCTGTGCTGCGGGCGTACGTTTCTGTCTGTTGGTTTGATCGACGAAGCAAAGCAGGAAGCAGAACGCCTGGTCGCGGCCTTGTTGCCCTATGCCCGGGAGGGCATTCCGATCATCGGGCTCGAACCAAGCTGTTTGCTGACATTACGCGATGAAATCCCGGCGCTGCTACCCGGCGAAGATACCCAAATCCTGGCAGAGCATGCGCGTATGCTGGAAGAATACATCGCCGATCAGGCGGACAATCCAGACTTCACCCTGCCTTTGAGTTCCCCGGCCCCAAAGGTGCTATTGCATGGCCATTGCCACCAGAAAGCCATGGGGGTCATGTCGAGCATCGAGACCACCCTCGCAATGCTTCCGGATACAGAGATCGAAACCGTCGAAACGAGCTGCTGCGGGATGGCTGGCGCATTTGGCTATGGCTCAGAGACTCACGACATCTCCCGCAAAATGGCCGAACTTGATCTTGCACCGGCAGTGCGGAATGCTGATGTAGAGACATTGATCGTGGCCGACGGAACCTCTTGCCGCCACCAGGTCGCTGATACAACCGGGCGTAAACCGATCCATGTTGCCCGCCTACTGGAAATGGCCCTATCAAAGTGAGGTGATCCTAGCCATGTCACAAGCACTTCAAGCCAATACGATTGCGCGGCAATCCTTGCACCATGAACTGGTCGAGCGGTTGCAGACCCTGATCATCAATTCCGAGCTCGCCCCCGGTAGCAAGGTGCCTGAAAAGCTCCTCTGCGATCAGTTTGGAGTCTCTCGGACGCCATTGCGGGAGGCGCTCAAGGTCTTGGCCTCTTACGGTCTTGTGCGACTGGAACCCAACCGGGGCGCATGGGTCACGCAGGTGACCGAAGAAGAGGTTGAGGAAGTCTTCCCTGTTTTGGGCGCCTTGGAAGCGCTGTCCGGCAAGCTTGCCTGTCGGCATATAACCGATGAAGAAATCGCCAATATCCGGACACTCCACCAACAGATGCTCGAAAGCTATGAGAACCGCGATCTCGACGCCTATTTCAGCATCAACCAGAAGATTCACCTCGCGATCCTCGAAGCCGCACGCAACCAAACGCTGACCACGTCATCTCGCGCATTGTCGCTCCGGATGCAAAGGGCCCGCTACCTGGCCAACATGACTGAGGGACGTTGGTACGACGCGGTGCAGGAACATGAACAGATCCTGCAATTCATCGAAGCGCGCGATGGGCCAAAGCTTGCGGCGATCCTCTCCAAACACATGGATCAAAAGCGCGTGTCCGTCATCCGCTATCTACAGGAAAACAGCTCCGAGACGTCACCCGCTACATTGTGTAATTGAGCCCGAGCCGTCCGCCATCGACATAAATGGTTTCCCCCGTGATGTAGCTGGCCTTGTCAGAACATAGAAACGCAACGACATTGGCGATTTCAGTGGCTGTTCCGGCGCGGCCAAGTGGCGTGCGCGCCATGGCTGTCTTCATGGCGTCCGGGTTGGAATTCACACCTGCCATCATCTCGGTATCGATAGAGCCCGGGCCAACTGCATTCACACGAACACCTTTGCGCGCCAAGGCCAGCGCAGCAACTTTCGTTATCTGCATGACCCCCCCTTTGGACGCGCAATAGGCCGGGATCGTTGGTATCGCAAGTTGCGCATTGATCGACGACATATTCACAATCGCACCTGGCAATTCTCTGGCAACCAGCGTTTGCGCCGCGCGCTGGGTCGCGATGAAGACCCCGCGCAAATTCACCGCCATTACCTTGTCAAACGTCTCAAGATCGTAGCTCAGGAAATCGCCGGGCATCGCCACGCCCGCGTTGTTCACGAGGGCCTGAACCGGACCGTGCTCACGCTCAATTGTCTCAAAAAGGGAGAGTATAGCGCTCGCGTCAGAGAAATCGCATTGATACCCTGCCCCCCCCAACGCTTGGGCCGTCTCAACAACGGCTGGCTTCACATCAGCCAAAATGACCTTGTAGCCATCCTCTGCCAACGCTTTGGCGCAGGCCGCACCGATCCCTTGCGCGGCGCCACTGATCAATGCGATTCCATTCTCCGGCATTGGCTCATCCTTCCCCGTAAACCTTTAAACCACTCAAGCCTGCCCATCGACGCGCGGCAACCCCTTTTAGATGACCCCGCATTTGCATCTGGCATTTTCGCATGCGAGCTTTCCCCGACATCAAGACGAAGGAGAGCCCGTTTTGGCACAACTCAAGATGACATCCGCGCAGATGGTGGCAGCGGCGCGCGCGCGCATTGAGGAGGTTGAAACAACTGATTTGATCGCCCAGCTCGACAATCCTGACCTCGTTATCGTCGACATTCGAGACATCCGCGAGCGTCAGCGCACGGGCGCCATTCCCGGCTCCGTCCATGCGCCTCGCGGCATGATCGAGTTCTGGGTCGATCCAGAAAGCCCCTACTTCAAGGACGTCTTTGCACAAGGCGAAAAACGGTTTGTCTTTCACTGTGCCTCTGGTTGGCGCTCGGCTTTGACAGTGGCCACTTTGCAAGACATGGGCTTTGCCGCAGCCCACCTGCGCGAAGGCTTTTCAACTTGGGAAGCGCAAGGTGGCCCTGTGGAGCAGATTGGATCGTAGAGGCCTCTGCCCAATGGTCGTAATGGTTTTGATGATCAATCCAGCCTAGCCTGTTCAGTATGACGCCCCCTGCCCTTTCACGTCGTCGCTTTTTGCAAATAAGTGCCGCAGCTTCCTTGATGAGCGCGCCTGGACCATGTTTGGCCGCCGCGCGCTGGGACGGTATCGCTCTTGGAGCGCAAGCCAGCATCACACTCACCGGCATATCCCCAACCGAGGCCGCGGCGATCCTCTCAACGGTAGAGCGCGAGATCACAAGGCTCGAGGGCATTTTCAGTCTCTATTCCGCACAATCAGAGCTTTCGCGGCTGAACAAGACAGGTCATTTGTCCCAGCCTTCGAGAGAGCTGCTCGACGTCTTGTGTCTGTCCCGTGACGTATGGTCCGCATCTTTTGGTGTCTTTGATCCAAGCATTCAAACAATCTGGCCTTCGCCCGCGCAGCGGGTATCCGACGCCAACATGGGATTTCAAAACGTGGCGCTAGACTCGCAAGGCATCACGATCAAACGCGCCGGAATAGCGCTGACGCTCAACGGTATCGCGCAGGGGTTCGTTACTGATCGTATAACCGTGCTTTTGGAACGAGCAGGGTTTCGCGATATTCTTGTTTCGGCGGGTGAAACACGGGCTTTGGGTAATCGCCCCAGCGGAGGGCCCTGGCGATTGGGCATTAGCGACCCACAGGGCCAAATACACGAGACTGTCCGGCTCAAAAATGCCGCGCTGGCGACTTCGTCTCCCTGGGCGACCCGGCGCATCGATGGATCCGCACATGTCATTGACCCGCGCAATGACGTTACGCGCCCAACTTGTACAACCGTCACCATTCAACATGACGAAGCGGCCGTCGCCGATGCGCTGTCTACCGCCGCCTGCCTTCTCTCGGTGGAGCAAACCAACGATATGCTCGCCCAGTTCCCCGGCGCCAAAGAGATCTTCCGCCTTCCAGTTTAGTCTGTTTCACGCAGTATTAGTGACGAACTTAAAGTGGATTGCGCGCTGCAAACGTCTTGAAAAATGCAAGATAGGCCTGGTCAGGATCCTTTGCCGGCTCCTTTCCAGACGCCCAGCTGCGCCATTCGTTTTCGATGTAATAAATGTCATAGCCTGGAAACCTCAGGCGCGCTGTCTCATAGGTTTGCGGCAAAAGCGCGGGCCCCTTGGTTTGATACATCACGGGACGGGGGTCATCTGGGCCCTGCTCATCCATGCGGGCCTTGCGGCCTACTTTCGAGAACTGCAGTTCGCGCGCGGCCGCATTGCTCTTCTCGCTGTCCTTCCGCCACCATCTCAGTTCAACATGGGTCACCCTGCGCCCGGTCTTTATTGGCGCAATTTCCACGATGTAGTCACTCAGCGCGTTCACTTCAGTGACCGCAGGCTCGATCGCGCGCAGCTTCAGGTTAGACCACGATGTCAACTTGCCCTTGGGAACACCGAGAATACCCCTGAGTTCTTCGAGCGAAAAACGTTCATTGGACCGCCACTTCAGGTTGCCCCGCTTTTGCACCATCTCATACAAGGTCAGCGCATATTTGGAGCTCAGCGCAAACATGACTTCCCGCTGCAACCGCGCGAAGACTGTAGAGTTTTTGATGATTTTTCGCAGGCGCGCGGGGATTTCGTATTCAAAGAGACCGTCTCTACGCTCTGCTTCGACGTTGCCACCAAGCAGCTGAACACGTTCAACCGCAGGTTCACCATCTTTCATGACCTGTACGCGTACAATCGCGGACATGAGGCGCTCGATACTGTCCCCAACACGATCGTTAGAATTGTGTGACCCGCGCAACTCACTTTTGTGAATAACGTGGGAGACAGGCTTCTCGATGGCATCCCACGCGTTTTCAAGCAGCTGGTTATAGATCCGGCGATCCGCCAGCGTCAGTGGCGTCACCTCCACAAGATCCACCAGCTCGCCAGGCTTCACGAGACTCTCGGCGTTTGGCCGAGCATCGATTGTGCGATATGGTGGCTGTGGGGGCATGCTCTGCCTACGCGCTTGGCTTACTTATGTTTTCGTTATCGTGTAAGATAACATGCGCGCAATCTGTCGTCCAGCCAAGTATAAACACCCAATTTGTAAGCTTAGACAAACCTCACGGAGATGCGTTCTGCCGCCCAGCGAATCACTAAAACACTTGAGTTAAAGGGTTTTTTGGGATGCCGCAGCAGACCTAAAAGACTCCCCAAATGAGCAACCCAGTACGTAAGTTTTGACGGCCCGATACGTAAGAAAATCGATCCCGGAATGTAAGCTAACCCATCCCTAAACGTAGCAGTACTTTGGTAAAGTGCATTTAAATTCAGATAGCTAGCGGCGATGAACAAAGAAAATAGAACATCTAGAAGTCTAATATTGGTTTTTTGTATTTGGATTGGTTTGTAGGGCAGTACTTGTGGCAGGCGACTCTCTAAAACTACTTATTGGGTGCTCCTTCATCAAACCACCTGTTTAAGCGGAGCTAGCGCCAAAGTTTCATGCGCTGAAAAAAAGACATCGAATTTCCGATATTTTTCCGGCGTCACAAAAAATATCATACTTGCAGTAGACTCATAGAAGGATCATGATTCCGAAAACCTTACAGGCACGACATGACAGATCCCATACTGCCTCCCATCGATCTTGAAGCCATCGACCGCTTGGCAACCCGTGCGTCAACAGTCATCGAACGGTTGCGCGAACGGGTCTACGCTCCGGGAACCCATAAGCAATTAGAGCTGCGCTTTAACGTCAAAAAAGCAGCAGAGATGGTCAAACGATCTGACAAGCTCATTCGGGATGCTGAGGCAGACGGGCGTTTGCCTCCTGCCAGCACAAACCCGGACACAGGACGCAGGACAGGGTACAGCCTCGCAGAGGTCAATAGAATGCGCGAAGTGTTCGGCACCCTGCCCCACCGCGCAGCAGATGATCCCGCATTGGTTCTCGCAGTCCAAAACTTCAAGGGTGGCGTCGGCAAGTCCACTGTCGTCACGCACCTCTCTCAATATCTGGCACTCAAGGGATATCGCGTCTGCGTCATCGATTGTGATAGTCAGGCGTCTACAACATCCATCTTCGGCCTGAACCCTGATGTGGATGTCGATGAAACAGAGGATACGCTTTATCCCTTTTTTCGTCACGGCGGACCAACCAGCCTGCACTACGCATTGCGCGCAACGTATTGGCCTGGCATTGCCCTGATCCCGGCGAACCTCGGTCTCTACGATGCGGAATATGAGTTTGCAGCGCGCATGGCACGAGAACAAACCTTTGTTCTGGACCGGCTTCGTGATGGAATAGAGACGATCAAGGATCAGTTCGACGTCATTCTGCTTGATCCGCCCCCTGCCCTCGGCATGTTGTCTCTATCGGTGTTGAGAGCCGCGAATGCGCTCTTGATTCCAGCGCCACCAAATAACATTGATTTCGGCTCAACGGCGCATTTCCTGAAGATGCTGTCGGCTACTCTGGATCAACTGTCCGTCGCAGGCGGCGCGCGTGACTACGCGTTTGTCAAAATCCTCGCGACGAAGATGAATGATCAAAAGTCGGCCCAGGTCGCCATCAAACGGATGATGGACGCAGTCTTTCCGACAGAGATGATGCAAGCTGTGCTCAAAGACAGCGCGGAAATCGACAACGCCACTGCCAATCTTTCGACGGTCTACGAGCTGACAGGCGCATCCGCGCGCACGGAAACCCACCGGCGGTGCCGCGCCTATCTGGATGCTGTTGGCCGCGAGGCCGAGATACTCATCCGCAAGACCTGGCCTAGCCACAGACGCGCGTTGCAGAAAGAGGGTTTGATATGACGAAAAAACACTCAGCGATTTTTGACGATGTCCTGTCGGGTCTGGATGATCCAGCAAAACCAGCCGCGCCAAGTGATCGGGGCGGGGCGCGTTTTCTCAACAGATCTACAGCGATTGCCGAGCGTCTGGCCGGCTCTCGGGAAGAAAAAGTTCTCAATTGGGTGGACCCTTCCGAGTGCCGGATGTGGGAACGTCACAACCGGGATTACGATCTTCTTAATGAAGAAAACTGTCGGGATCTGATCGATGGCATTCGCTCACAGGGACGGCAGGAATTCCCGGCAATTGTGCGGGCTCTGCCGGATGCGTATGGCTACACTTATGAAGTGATTTGTGGCGCGCGCAGGCACTTTGCTGTCTCTTGGTTGCGCGCGAATAATTACACGCAGTTCAAGTATCTCGTGGAAGTACGCGAGCTGACAGATGAGGAAGCGTTCCGCCTTGCGGATATCGAGAACCGTGATCGTGAGGACATCTCGGACTACGAGCGGGCCATCGACTATGCAGACGCGATTGCGCGCTATTACGGCGGCAAGCAAAAGGCGATGGCTGAGCGTCTTGAGGTCAGCCAACCCTGGCTTTCGCGCTACCTTGCCTTGGCCAAGTTGCCGGAGGCTGTTGTCGCAGCATTTGGATCCAAGCGCGACATTCGCGAGCGGCATGCGAGAGACTTCAAAGCTTGGTTGGCGGACTCAACTTTGTCAAAAAAGGTTTTGGCCGAGGCGGAACGCTTGAGCGCGCTGCAATCCAAAAAACGCGCGCAACAAAGCGCGCCTTTGGATGCGCCTGCGGTGATGAAAGCGTTCAAAGCGGCTTTGACAGAACCCAAATCAGCGGAGAACAAGGCCGTTGCGCAGGAGTTCGCCGGAGGCGGCGAGGGCGCGACAATCTCGGTCAGAAAGAAAGGGCGCAAGACGCTCGTCGAGTTTGATGAAACCATCAGCAATGCCGCTCTGTTGTCTGCGTTTGAGGCCTATCTGGCCAACAGGTAAGTGGAGAAAATTGCCCATGGGCAATTTTCATCTCAGTTGCCCATGGGCAATTCGTGTTAATCGTGCCGCATCATCGGCAAATTGACGCTGATTTGCGCAAACTCCCCTTTAGCGAGAATCGGGCTTCCGTATAGTCACACAAAACAGACACGCGGAGCACCAACCGCGTTCAAATGGGGTTTTGTAAGTGATGAGATCGTTTGGAAACCGAGCAGGCCGTGCACAGGTTCGTTTAGCGCATCTTTTGGTCAAGTCGTGGTTTGTCTTGCTGGCCCTCGCGATGCCTGCATCAGCGACCGACTTCACAATGACCGTCCCGGGAACGTCGATCCGATTGCCAGATGATTACCCTGAGGCGGGTGGTGTGGCATTCGTTCTCGAAGGCGTGAACGGCAACCTGTATTACCAGTTTTCTGACCCGACCGGCGCCTTCCGCGGGTTCCAGCAAAATGGCCAGCCCAGTCGTTTCCGAGGCAACCCGTTTACCATCAACGATCCTGTTGAACTGAACTGCGGATTCTCCGATTGCTCGACCTACTTCGGCGGCGGCCTCGCGCGGGTGCACATCCGCTTCACGGCTTACGATGGCGATACTCAGCCAGGCGGTTTTGATGAAAATGACATCTCGCTCATCCTGAACGGCACGAATGTCGGCAGTTGGTCTGGTTTGACGACGGAAGCCACAAACACCTCTGGCACCACGAGCTTCGGCTTCGGAACCGGTTTTGGCAACAACACGTTTGATACAGGCTGGTTCACGACAACAAATGGTGCATTGCTCAACAATATTCTGACGACTGGTCAGACAACCACGCAGGTTCTCGATGACGATCCGAACGACAATTACTGGGATTTCCGACGCGGCCCGACCCTGACCAACCCAGATATCGTAACCGTCGCTCCGGGGTATACGCTGGATAAAACTGCCGATGGGGGCGTGACGAGTTTCAGCGCCGTCGGTGATACAGTTGATTATACCTATGTCGTGACAAATATCGGCTCCGTTCCAATACGCCAGTTGAGCCTCGTGGACGACAAGATCGCCAGCGTGTCGTGCGACAAGACGGTCATACAAGATACGAATCCCGGGGGTGTTGCAGACTTTGCGACATGTACCGGGACCTACACGATCACGCAGGAAGACATTGATCGCGGCACCTTGACCAATATCGCCATTGCCGAGGGTGTTCCTGATTTCGGCACGTTGGGCGCTTTGCGAGATGAGGTGACCTTGGCGGGCCCCGCCGCCGCGCCTGCGCTCTTTTTCGAGAAAACATCCTCGCTCACAGAGTTTGGCAACGCGGGTACGTCCGTGCCCTACAGTTTCTTTTTCCGGAATGACGGCAATGTCACGCTCAGCAATGTTCAGATCAATGATCCTTTGCTGCCCGGGCTCGTGTGCAACGTGCCTGATCTGGAGCCTGATGACACGTTCACCTGCACCGGCTCCTATACGGTTCAGCAATCTGACGTAGATGATTATGCCGCCGATACGGCCAATACGCTCGACAACACTGCCACGGTCAATGCAACGCCTGCGCGGGGTCCACCGGTCTCGGAGACGTCTTCCGTCTCGCTGCCAGCGGCAACTGTCGCGCCAGCGATGGGCTTTGAAAAAGAAGCGCTGGCTTCGAATTTCGACGAAGCTGGTGACATCATCAGCTATCGCTTCACGATAACCAATGAAGGCAACGTGACCTTCCCCGCCCCGCCTGTGGTCAACGATCCAAGCGTCGGCGCGGTGTCCTGTCCGGGCGGGCCGATTGCGCCCAACAATTCGATCATATGTTCGGCGAGCTACACGGTCACTCAGGATGATATTGACCTTGGAGAGTTTGAGAACACGGCCACTGCGACGATCACTGTCGCGGGCGTTAATCTCAGTGAGACCGACAGCGTCACCGTTCCGGCTGTGCGTACAACTGGGCTTGAGATGGTCAAGCGTCTGGCGGCGGCCTCTCCCACGAGTTTTGATGCGCCGGGCATTGGGCTGCTCTACGAATATGATCTGACGAACACCGGAAATGTACGGTTACTGACGCCAAGCGTGTCCGATGACAAAGTCACTGTCTCATGCGCTGCGACAGAAATTTTGCCGGGTCAGACGGTGACATGTACCTCGGCGAATTACTCGACTGTCCAGAGTGATGTGAACCAGGGTGGTGTCACCAATATTGCTACTGCAAGCGCTACTGAAGCGGGGCCAACCGCGAACATCATTTCATCTGATCCGCAAAGCCTCACGGTTCCGTCTGTGCAAAACCCGGCGATCTCGCTGGTGAAAACCGCTCCTGTGGTCACAGCGCCAGACTTCCAGGTGGGCCAGACGATCACCTACACGTTTGACGTCACGAACACTGGCAATGTGCGCATTGCTTCGGGAACAATTGGTGTCGATGAGATCACGATCACCGATGACAAGATCGGCACGTTTACCTGCTTTGCCACGCCTTTGAACCGAGGGCAGACCCAAAGCTGTACAGCGGACTATGTGCTTACGAATGACGATATCGTCGCCGGGACCGTGATCAATACAGCGACCGCCAGCGCCGGGACTACGGATAGCCCTCAGGTGACGGCGCAGGTCTCGCCTAATTTGAGCCCTGGCGTTACTGTCGCGAAGGTTGCCAATACCGCGTCGGTTTCGGCTACGACGGACAGTATCTCCTATACGTTCACCGTGACCAATTCTGGCGACACGCAGATCTTGCTGCCCGATCAGCCGATCACGATCAACGATGCGTTGCTCACGGGTGTTGCGGATTGCTCGTCTCAACCGGCCACGCTCAACCCAGGTGACAGCTTCACCTGTAGCGGCGTGCGCAATGGAATTACCCAAGACGAGTTGGATGCAGGGCAGGTCGACAATATGGCGACCGCCAGCTTCCCTTTCACGAATGGCAGCGTCACCATCACGGTGACGTCGGATGAAGATACGGCCACGGTTCCGGTCGTGGCGGCGCCCGGGATGATCTTCTCCAAAACAGGGCCTGCGACGTTCAATGTTGGCGAGACGCTGACCTATACGTTCTCGGTTCAAAATACGGGCAACGTGACGTTGGTGCGCGTCCCGGTCACGGATCCGTTGATCCCAGGACTGTCCTGCGTCTTGTCCGATATTGCGCCGGGAACAACCCAGAGTTGTACTGGAGGCTATGCGGTGACTCAGGCAGACGTGGATGCCGAGACCATCGTTAACACGGCCACGGCAACGCCCGAGCCATCGCAGGGGACATTGGCGCCAGACACGGATGGCCACACGACAAATCTTCTGCCCGGCGCAGGGACCAAATCTGCCAGCATTTCCAAAACAGCAGATCGCGCGAGCATTGCAGCTGTTGGTGAACAGGTGACCTATAGTTTTGCAGTGCAGAATACAGGCACGCAGACACTCTCCAATCTCGCTGTCACGGATCCCTTGGTCCCCGGTTTCTCCTGTGCCATCCCATCACTGGCCCCGGGCGTGACCGATACGTCCTGCTCAGTTATCTACACTGTGACGCAAGCGGATATCGATCGCGGTGAGATTGAAAACACCGCCACGGTCGACAGCGCTGAAATTGCGCCTGCAACGGGCACAGAGACGATTGATGGACCCGCGCGCAATCCTGAACTGAGTTTCGACAAGATTGCCAGCGGCGGCTACACGGCAGCCGGAGATACCGTTGATTTTGTGTTCCGGGTTCAGAACTCCGGGAATGTGACGCTGACGAATGTGATCGTCACGGACACGTTCTTTTCGCCGACCTTTACCTGTACCATTCCCTCGCTCGCGCCCGGGGCTGTAGACAACACAAGCTGTACAACGAGCTATACCGTCCTGCAGTCCAATGTGGACGATGGTAGCTTTACCAATACGGCTCAAGTCAGCGGGACAGGCCCAACCGGGGCAGGGGACCCGACGCCTGTGACCGACACGGAGGTCGTCTCGGGTCCGGCAGAGAACGCCTCGCTCAGTGTCGATAAGGTCTCGACCGATGGCAGCTTTGCGGGTGATGGCGATAGCGAGGTTTATAACTTCACCGTCACAAACACCGGCAACGTAACGCTTTCTAATCTGACGCTTACTGATGCGGATCTGGGCTTTTCCTGTCCGCTGCCGGATCTCTTGCCCGGGGCAAGCACAACGCAATGTGCAGACGCCTCCCCTCTGCAGGCAACGAAGACCTTTGATCAAGGTGACGTCGATGCGCTGCGCTACACCAACACAGTGTCTGTCACTGGCGAGAGCGACAGCCAAGGTACCGCCGTGTCTGCGACGGATGAGGAAACGGTCACCGGCCCGGCGCAGGTTGTGGACCTTCTGATCGACAAGTCGACAGCGTTCGCAGGCACGGTAGATGCCGTTGGCCAAACCATCGATTATTCCTACGAGGTGACCAACAATGGCAACATAACGCTGACCGCTGCAATCAGCGTCAGTGACGACAAGATCTCCTCCGTTACTTGTCCAGCGCTTCCTTTGGGTGGTTTGTTGCCGGGCGACAGCATTACCTGCATCGGCACCTATACGGTCGAGCAGGCGGATTTGGACACGGGCAGCGTGACAAACATCGCGTCAGCCACGATTACCCAGCCTGTTGTTCCGGTTAATCCTGGCGATACAGGTTTTGTCACAGAAACCTCGCCGACCGACTCTGTGACCGTTGGCGCGGACCAGATGCCGGATCTGCGCATTGCCAAACGCGTTAAACCGGGCACCACATCGAGCTATGCCGCAGAAGGCGATGTTGTCACTTTTGAATACACCGTGACCAATATTGGCAATGTCACGACGACCGATCCCATAACCGTCGAAGACGATCAGATCGCAGGGACGTTGACATGTTCCGCCGCTCCATTGCCGCCCAATGGAAGCGTGATTTGTGAGCAGGATTGGGTCGCCGACCAAGCGGATATCAATGCAGGCAGTGTGACCAATATCGCGACAGGTAACACCCTGTACGATGGCGTATTGGTGACCTCTGATCCCCGCAGTGTGACCGTGAATGCGGTTCAGACACCCTCGCTTGCCATAAACAAGACGTTCATCTCAACCGATGCGCCGGGCTTCTTCAATGAAGGCGACGAGCTGACGTATGAAATCGTCGTCACAAACGACGGTAACGTGACAGTGGATGCACCGATTACGCTGACCGATAGTCTGACGACACCGGTTTGTCCGCCTGTTGCAGGTGGCGTGCTTGATCCGGGCGATACGCTGACATGTTCGGCCACGCATATCGTGACAGCCAATGACATTGCTTTGGGTGCTGCGACAAATGTCGTCTTCGCGACAGGAACATTTGATGGAACGCCGGTCCAGTCACCATCTGATGACGCGATTTATCCGGTCGATGCGCAGCCTGCGCTTTCACTCGTGAAAACCCCGGTTGCCGGGACATCGGACTTCAGCGCTGTCGGCGAAACGATCATCTATGATTATGCGGTGACCAACTCGGGCAACGTGGGTCTGGTCGAGGCGATAACGATTGAGGACGATGTGATTGGCACGATTGCCTGCCGCCCCGGTGGAACGGCGCTGCCATCCGGCGACACCTTTACCTGCCAGGGCTCTTATGTCGTGACGCAGGCCGATCTCGACCGTGGCTTCATCACAAATAACGCAACGGCACAGACCACCTTCGGCTCCGGCGCTGATGTGACCGATGTTGTGTCCCCCAATGCCGATGCAACGGTGCCAGCTGCGGAAAACGAAGCGCTCGATGTCGTCAAGGAAATGACAAGCAATACAACACCCGTGGTTGGGTCGATATTGCCCTACCGCATTGTTGCGACAAACTCGGGCAACCAGACGTTGTCTGGTGTCTCAATCGAAGATCCCCTGATCCCTGTCCTGACTTGTGAGGTCGTGCCAGCGGTTGGACCTGTTGTGCCAGCGCCGGTGAACGTCGTCTTGGCTCCGAACGATGCGCTGCGCTGCACGGGCAATTATACCGTGACGCAAGCGGACATCGATGCACAGGAAATCGTCAACACAGCCACGGCCAACGGGACGGATCCACAAGGCGAGACCGTTGACGGGACGGCTACAAATACGCAGGCCGTAACACCCCCTGTCACGACAATGAATGTGCTCAAGGAGATTGTTCCAGCGCCAATTCTGGGCACAGATCCGGCCTTCAGCCAGCCCGGTCAGCAGATCACCTTCCGGGTGACGGTGACCAATACGGGCAACATCACGCTTCAGACAGCCACGATCACCGATGATCGAACGGTTGTGCCAACGAGCTGTACTGTAGGGCCGATTGCGCCGGGCGCGTCGGACAATTCCTGTGAGTTCACCTATACGGTCACGCAGGCGGATGTTGATGTGCTCAACACCGATGGCACGAGCTTCTTTGGCGGATTTACGAATATCGCCCGGGTGTCCGCTGTGCCAAACAATCCGGACCTTCCCGTGATCGAGGAAGAAGACGATGTCTTTGTTCGGGGCCCAGAGCGGGAGCCTGGCATCTCCCTCGTGAAAGACACGGCCGCGACAGGGTTCTCAAGCCTTGGTGAGATCATCACCTACACCTTTACGATCGGGAACACGGGCAACGTAACGCTGACAGAAGCGCCGGAAATCGTGGACGATAAAATCGGGACGTTCACCTGTGCCGGTTTCCCGAACGGTGGTTTGGCGCCTTTGGCATTTTATACTTGCTCCGCTGACTACGCCGTGACGCAAGCGGATCTCGATGCGGGCTTTGTGACAAATGTTGCCACAGCAGACAGCTCCGAAGTCGATCCAGCGACGGATACGGCGACTGTGACCGGAACGGAAACGCCCGCGTTGGTGCTGACAAAATCAGCGCAGCCTTCTGGCAATGTCCCGGCCGGGACAGAGGTTATCTACACATACACAGTTGAAAACACGGGCAACCAGACCCTGACCAATGTCGCCGTAACGGACCAGCACACGGGCTCTGGCGGGACGGTCGCCCTGACTGTGTCAGGCGATGCGCTGGAGTTTGATGCAGCACCGACAGGCGACAGCACGGACGCATCGGCCAACGGTGTCTGGGATGAATTGCGCCCGGGCGATATTGCGCGGTTCACGGCGAGTTACACCGTGACCCAGGAAGACGTGGATACTCAAACGACGCTGTCCAACACAGCAACCGTGACGGCAAATCCGCCGGGTGCGGCGCCGCCCGAAACCGATCAGACCACAGTCACCGTAACGCCTGAAGTTCAGGCCCCGGAACTGACCGCGATCAAACTCGTTGATGCAACCGGTCTTTCGACACCGCCGGAGCTCGGCGAAACCATCGGGTTTGATATATCCGTCGAAAACACCGGCAACCAAACGCTTCGCTCCATCACGCTGGCCGATACCCTGCGCCGCGTGGATGGCACGATTGTCCCCATCGCCACGCCGGACTTCACGGGAGGCGATACGGGAATTGCAGGTGCGCTCGAGGTTGGTGAGACCTGGACCTATCGCGCAACCCATGTGATCACGCAGGAGGATCTCGATGCGGGGGGTCTGACAAACCAGGTCGTTGCGCGCGCTCGCGCACCGGATGGCACCTTTGTGCAAGATGCCTCCGACGACGGCGTTGACGGCAATGGCAGCGACAACCCGACGCCAATTGATCTGCCCGCAGAGCCGGGCATCGAGACAACCAAAACTGTTGCCTCAGGGGTCGCAGAGGTTGGTGAACTCGTCACGTTTGAAGTGACCGTACAAAACACCGGTAATGTCACGCTTACGGATGTGAATGTATCCGATGATTTGCGCCGCGTGGATGGCATAGATATCTCGCCTGACCCAGCAGCGATTTTCAACGGGGCCGATGCCGGTTCAGGGCAGGGCACGTTGTTGCCCGATGAGACCGCGACCTACGTTGTGACATATCGGTTGACGCAAGAAGACGTGGATGCGGGCGGTCTGTCCAACACCGCGACAGGTCAGGGCACACCGCCGGGCGGGGCGCCTGAAACGGATGTCTCCGACAACGGAAATGACACCGACGGAAACACAACGGATGATCCAACCGTTTTCGAGGTGCCCGCCGATCCTGCGGTTACACTGACCAAAGCGCTTGACCCCGACGGGCTGCAAAGCTTCGACGCAGTGGGGGATGTGCTCACATACCTCTTCACCATCGAGAACACGGGCAACGTGACATTGACCGGCACACCGGTTGTCACCGACCCCCTGATCACGGATGCGGGCGAGGCGATTACGTGCGACGCCTTGCCATCGGAAGGGCTTGCGCCGGAAGGCACGATTGAATGCCGCGGCAGCTATGAGGTCACGCAAGAAGATCTCGATCGCGGTCAGATCGACAACAGCGCGACAGCCTCGATTGGCACAACTGCGACGGAAGATCCCGCGACGAATTCGGTCCCCGCGACGCAATTGCCTGCGCTGGAACTGGTCAAGAACGCGCCGAGCATCGAGGCTGAGGATTTCGTGACGGGTCTTGAGGTCACCTATGAGTTCGTTGTGACCAACACCGGCAATGTGACCATTACCGAGCCCATCACAATTGTGGATGTGCTGATCCCTGCTGATGACATTACCTGCCCGGCTTTCCCGGCTGAGGGTATTGCCCCTGACGGGACCTACACCTGTACTGGCGCCTATACGGTTACGGCAGATGCTGTTGATCTTGGGGCGGTAACAAACGTGGCCTATGCCACAGACGGTACCACCGAGAGCCCGCGCGATAGCGCCACGATCCCCAATGACGGCATTCCGTCTCTTTCGATTGAGAAGGAAGCAGATGTCTCCAATGTGGCCAATGTAGACGATGAAATTGCCTATACTTTCACAGTAACCAATTCCGGGACCCGCGCTTTTGCCGCTCCTGTCGTGGTTCAGGACACAATCCTTGGACCCATCACTTGCTTTACCCCAAGTGTTGATGATCCGGACTTCGTTGCTGGAGAAGAGATCACCTGTAGCGGGACCTATCGCGTCACACAGGAAGATCTGGATCGCGGCGAGGTTCTGAATGAAGCCTATGCAGAGACAGATTTTGGTGCGGATGACACGCCAGTTCTCTCTGATCCGGATAGCGTGACAACACCTGTAAACCGCAATGCCTTACTGAGCCTGAACAAGAGCGCGGCGACCTTGCCTGTCACAGCAGTTGATCAGGTCCTGACCTACACCATCACGGCGCGCAATGACGGAAACCAGACGTTGCGAGCGGTGTCGGTAACCGATCCATTACTGAGCGGCTTTACCTGCGAAGCGGCAGTGCTTGCGCCGGGGGCAGAGCTTGTATGCACTGGCGACTATACTGTGCGCCAATCAGACATTGATGCCGGCACATTGCGCAATACGGCGCGCGTTGCCGCGATTGATCCGGCGGGCGATCCTGTCGGAACAAGCACTGTTCTTGACATCCCGATGCCTGCGGCAAGCCCCGGTGTTTCATTGACGAAGACAGCAACACCGTCGCCCTTCGGCTCTGTGGGCAGCACGCTGAGCTATGTCTTCGCGGTTCAGAATACCGGGAACGTTACCTTGAGCGATCTCACAGTGACCGATCCGGTGGATGCGGATTTTTCCTGCAACATTGCTGTGCTTGAACCGGACGAGACGACAAGTGTCTGCGCGTTCGATATCGTGGTGACGCAGGCCATGGTGGACGATGGTGAGTTCTCCAACACAGCATCGGTCAGCGGAGAGGATCCGTTTGGGACGCCCGTGACAGGCACAGACGGCATCACGACGCCTGGGCCGGATCGGACGGGTGGTCTTGAAGCAACGAAGATCGTGTTGCCGTCCGCAGGCGTGGCGGGCCAGCCCGTACGTTTTGAGGTGCTGGTCGCAAACACAGGTAACGTGACGCTTGATAATATCGTGCTGACAGATGTGATGACGCGCGCGGATTCCACGCCGATTACGCTCGATGCGCCCTTCGCGCTGATCGCTGCGTCAGATACCAACGGCAATGGTCTGCTCGATGTGGATGAGACATGGCGCTATCAGGCGGAACGCACGCTCACGCAAGATGACGTCAACTCGGGTGGCATCTCGAACCAGGTCACTGTGGACGGACGCGAACCTGACGGGACGCCGGTGACAGATGTGTCTGATGACGGCGATGACAGCGATGGTAACACCACTGACGATCCCACCATCTTCGACATGCCTTCGGCGCCCGCGCTCGATGTGGTGAAATCTGTAGAAGTGAGTGGCGCGATGATCGGCGATGAGACGGTCTTCCTGATTACGGCCACCAATGTCGGCAATGTGGATCTGACGGATCTTGTGGCCAATGACACGCTGAGCCGGGCGGATGGCTCGGTGATCGGTACGCCGCCGCCCACGCCCCGCACTGTCCCGGCCACGCTGTCTCCCGGTGATGCCGCGATTTGGGAAGTGCGCCACATCATTACACAAGAAGATATCGATGCGGGTGGCTTGTCCAACACAGCAATCGTGACCGGCACTGATCCGGGCGGCGATAGCGTGGATGACGTGAGCCAGGACGCGGACCTGACAGATGGCAATACCTTCGACGATCCGACAATCCTGGAGATCACACCGGCGCCGCAGTTGGAAGTCATCAAGGAGTTCACCAGCGCCGGGTCGCTTGTCGGGGAGGAGGTGCTCTACAGCATTCGTGTCCGCAACTCCGGCAATGTGACTGTGACGGGCATCAGCATCGAAGATACGGTAACGACCTTCGCCGGAGAGGACACACGCTCTGCGACAGCGCAGTTTGTCTCTAATTCGGGCCCGTCACCGGAAGGCACCCTGATCCCGGACGAAACCGCCACATTCACCGTGGCCGTCCCGCTCTCGCTGCCTGATATTGACAGCGGCGGTCAGATCAACGTTGCAGTCGCGCGCGGGACGTCTTCTTCTGGCGCGCCCGTTGCGGATGTCTCGGATGATGATGGCGTCGGGGCAGATGACCCGACACGCGCACCTGTTGCAGCCGTTCCCAGTTTTGACATCACCAAAACGGCGGGTGAGCCTGTCACGATCTTCCCGACAGTTGATCAGGTCAGCTTCGATATTGACGTCACCAATACTGGCAATCTGACCCAGACTGGCATTCAGGTCAGCGATGATCTGGTCGCTTTCCTCGCCCCGGCAACACTGCTGAATGACACCTATCCGGTGCAAGTCGTCGCCAGTGGCTTCACGGATGGCGTCGCGAACGTGGCCTATGATGGGGAAGCCGTGACCGATTTGCTCAGTGGTAACCCAACGCTCGCGCCCGGTGAAACTGGTACGATCACGGTCACACTGACCTTCACAACCGGTTCCGGCGTGCCCGGCTCGCCCAACACCGCGTCCGTGATCTCGACGCAACTCGCTGTCCCCACGGAGGCGCAAGCGCCCGTTGATGTCAGTGATGCGGATGGCGATGGCGTTCCAGATCGTCTGGAAAGCCCCACCGAGGACCGGGACGGCGATGGCATTCCCGACCGCGAGGATTACGACCCGACAGGCTATTTCTACTGTGAAGAAGACGGCCGCATTTTGACGGGTGGTTTGATCTCCGTCTCAGGTGGCGGATTTACGCAAACCGGGGCAGGGACCTCCGGCCCGATCACGATTGTGCAAGGGGGCGCTGCGGGCTTCTTCCAGTTCCATGTGACTGCGCCAGGCACCTACACGCTCGGTTTGACATACCCGCCGCAAGGCCAGCCCTCTACGGATCGGACCACGCTTGGCACATTGGATGCCACGTCGCGACTGCCCGACAATCCTGCGTCCATCGGGTCTTCCGAGCGCGGCAGCACGGGTGTTTTGGCAGATAGAGCTGCGGCAGCCAATCCGTTCTATACGGTCTTCGAGTTTGAAGCGGGTGATCCCTTCATCATCAACAACAACATTCCGCTGCGGGCCTGTGGCGGTGCGCGCGATGTTGTCGCGTCCAAGACAGCAGATCGGACGACAGCTGTCTTTGGGGAGACGATCAACTATACGCTCACCTTCCGCAACGAAACGCTGAACAATTACGTCAATGCGCAGATCTTTGACCGCCTGCCATCCGGCCTGATTTATACGCCGAATTCTGCCGTCGTTGACGGGACCCGTCAGGAGCCCAATCAAAATGGCGCTACGCTGGATTGGACCGTGACCCTGCCACCCTCAGCCAGCATCACGGTGACCTATTCGGCCCGCGTCGCGCAATCGGGCAACTTCGGCCCGCAGGAAAACCGAACCTGGATGACAGATGCATTCGGTCGGACCCTGTCCAACGTGGCGAGCGCCACGGTATCGATCGTGCCGGAACATGTGTTCGATTGCTCGGACGTGATTGGCAAGGTCTTTGATGATCGCAATTCCAATGGCTATCAGGATGGCCCCGACAATCTGACCCTCGTGCCAGATGACAATATCTCTGGCGGCAAAGGAAAGCTGTTGCCAAGCCAGCCGCGCGAGATCAACGTGACGGAGCCCGGCATCGCGGGCGTGCGTTTGGTCACGCCCGATGGCACATTGATCACCACCGATCAGTTTGGCCGGTTCTCGGTGCCTTGTGCGGCATTGCCGAAGAAAATCGGTTCCAACTTCCAGCTCAAGCTCGACACGCGAACCCTGCCAACGGGGTACCGTGTCACGACAGAGAACCCGCGCAATATTCGTCTGACGGCCGGTAAAATGGCCAAGATGAACTTCGGTGCGTCTTTGAGCCGTGTGGTCAATATCGATCTCTCCGCCGCGGCTTTCGCCGCCAATGAGGCCGCGCTGACGCCCTCATTGACGCAGGCGATCAGAGGGCTTGTGGGTCAGATCAAGGATCAACCGACAACCTTGCGGCTGACCTATGGTCTGGCCTCTGGAGAGGATGCCTCGGATGGTCGCGCGCGGCTGCGCGCCGTTGAAAAGGCCTTGCAACGCGCGTGGCGGGGACAAGGCAATTATAAATTGATCGTCGAGAAGACGGTCACGCGTGCGTCGCGGTAGGGGTGTGGATATGTTTGTAGTGACCCGCAAATCAGCGCTTATCAGCACGGTGTCTGCTGTTGCGCTTGTCTTGAGCCTGCCTGCCATGGCGCAAGATGTTGTCTCCTTGCCGGTAGGCGAGAACACGGAACCAGTCGGTGATGTGATCGCTTCTGGTGCAGGCTTCACCATTTCCATTCCGGGTGAGGCTGTGGGGCAGGCGCCGGCGCGCGTCAAACCGCGCGTTGCGGCACGTATCGCTGATCGCAAGCTCGCGTCTTCCGATATTCAGGTCACGTTCGATGGTCTTGGCGCAAAGCCCCGGCTGGATGCTCTGTTGCTGAACGATGCTGCGCCTTTGGCGGGGCAGGTGGCCCGCGTTCAAAGCCAGCTCAACTACCCCGCTTTTGTCACGCGTGGCGAAATGCGTGTGTTGGATATGGATGCGACCGGCGGTCCGAAACTGCTCTCGGTGCAAGACGTTGCCCCGGGGCAAGTGGCTGCCATCACTGTGCCGGAAGGCAATGAGATTGTTGTCGTGCACAGGGTCTATGACGCGCAAGGGCGGTTTGATGAGACAGTGCCGATTTCTCTGAAGTCGCGCGGGTCAGCGCCGGTTGCGGATGGTGATGGTGGCGCTGTCGAGGAAGGCACAACCCGTTTTGCGCGCCGGTCCATTCCGGTGCATGGCGGTGCTGTGACGGTTCGCGGGTCCAATGTGCCGGGAGGGCGGACCGTGCGCACTCTTGGTGAGCCGGTCACGCCAGCGCCAGATGGCTCGTTTGTCCTGCAACGTATCTTGCCTCCGGGCGAACAGGCGGTGCGCGTCGAGGGGCCAAATGGCGGCTTCATTGAGCGTATCGTCACGATTCCGCGCAGTGATTGGTTTGGCACAGGTACGGTCGATCTGACCTTCGGCAAACGTTTGGGCGATCGGCGCACACCGTCAGGGGAGCGTCTGGACGAGACCTATTCCTACGGTCGGATCGCGGGTTATGCCAAGGGGCGGACCGCCAATGGCTGGACGCTGACGGGCAGTGTCGACACGCAGGAAACCGATCTCGAAGACATCTTCTCGGATCTCGACAAGCGCGATGCACAAGATGTGCTTTTGCGGATGGCCCGGGAAGAAGCCTATCCGACCTATGGTGATGACAGCACGATTGAGGACGGCGCGCCGACAGATGGGAAGTTCTACCTCAAGGCCGAGCGCGATGGATCGCATCTGCTTTGGGGAAACTACAAAGCAACGGTCACTGGCAGCCATTACTTGCGCAATGAACGGCAGCTCTATGGTTTCCAAGGTGTCTACCAGTCGCCGCAACAAACCAGCCGCGGGCAATCGCGGGTCCGGGCGGAAGTCTATGCGGCCAGCCCTGAACGTTTGCCCGGCCGGGAGATTTTCCGAGGCACGGGTGGTTCGGTCTATTTCCTCGAACGGCAAGACATCTCGGTCGGCTCCGAGACGATAACGGTTGAGCTGCGTGATCGCGACACAGGACGGGTGATCGAGACGCGCACGCTGATTGAGGGCCGTGATTACGACGTCAACTACATTCAGGGCATCATCACTCTGCGTTCTCCTTTGACGGGCAGTATCGGCGGGGGCGGAGTTGTCACTGAGCCGGGCGGCGACATTGATGTGCGCTTGATTGCACAATACGAGTTCAGCCCGGTTGCGGGCGACGTTGACGGGATGAGCACCGGTGGCCGGCTCGAAGCCTGGGTCACGGATGAATTGCGCCTCGGCGTAACCGCGATGCAGGAAAACACCGATGTCGCGGATCAGTTGGCCAAAGGTGTGGACGTGCGCTGGGAACGCAGTTCGCGGACCTGGGTCGAGCTTGAATACGCCGAGACCGAGGGCCCGGGGTTTGGCTCCTCCAGCTCACCCAACGGGGGTTTGATCATTACATCCAATGGCACGGCGGGGCGCGATGGCGAGACGGGCGAAGCCTGGCGCTTTGCCACCCAGATCGATTTGGCAGATGTGGGCGTCGCCACGCCGGGCACGATTTCGGCCTATTGGGAAAAGCGCAGCGAAGACTTTGCCACGCTGGATCATGCCACGACGGATGATGAAGAGCTTTGGGGCATCTCGACAGATCTGGAGCTGACGGAGCGGCTGCGCATGCGGCTGTCTTACGACGATTATGAGAGTGACAGTGGCAAGGTCGTGCGCGAAGGTGGTGTAGAGCTGAGCTACGCCGCCACGGACCGCGTGACCTATGACGTGGGCCTCGAACATGTTGAGCGCAAGAATGCGGGAGGCGACAAGCGCGATGGTTCGCGGACCGATCTCGCGCTGCGCGCCACCGTGACGGAAAACGAAAATCTATCATGGTATCTCTTTGGCCAAGGCACGTTGCAGCGCACGGGCGATATTCGGCGCAATGATCGGGTCGGGGCCGGTGTGCGCTACCGTTTTGCCGAGAACTGGACTTTCGAGGGCGAGCTCTCCGAAGGAACGCTGGGGACTGCGGGCGAAGCCTTGTTGACCTATCAAAGCGACGGATATGACAGCGCCTATGTTGGCTACCGTCTCGAGCCCGGCAGGGATTTCACCGGGGTCACACTCAACGGTCGCGACCGGGGATCTTTCGTGGCTGGCGGTAAGCGGCGGATATCCGACAATGTCGATATGTTTGGTGAAAACACATATGATCTCTTCGGGCGTCATACCTCTTTGACGAGCGCCTACGGTGTTGATTACCGCGCAACCGAGCGGTTGACGTTCTCGACCTCATTTGAGGTCGGTCGTGTGCGCGACGGGGATGATGATTTCGATCGCAACGCGGTATCGGTGGGCGTCTCCTACGACGATGGCGAAGCGCTGCAAGCCCGGGCCCGGTTGGAATACCGATTGGATCAGGGCGATCTGCGCGGGTCCAATCGGGATGTCGAGAGTGTGCTTTTCTCTACCAATGCGCGCTACCAGATCGATGATGGCCAGCGTCTGCTGTTCAGCTATGAAATCTCTGACACCGATGCCGCAAACAGTTCTCTGCCAAATGGCACCTATGTCGATGCCTCGGTGGGGTATGCGTTGCGTCCAGTGCTGGATGACAAGCTGAACGTGTTGTTCAAATACCGTTACCTCTACGACATGGTTGGCCAGGAAGTGGATGGTGCAGACGTGCGCGGCCCGCGGCAGGAGAGCCATGTGCTCTCTTTGGACGCCGATTATGATCTCAACCAGCAATGGACCTTGGGCGGCAAAATCGGTGGTCGGGCCAGCAATTCTGCACCTGATGAAGACACGGATCTGGCGCAAAATGATGCGTGGCTCGGTGTTTTGAACGCACGGTATCACGTGACCCATAAATGGGACCTGCTTGGCGAAGTGCGTCATCTGGAGGCTGTTCAGGCGGAGATCTCGGAAACGAGTTTCCTGGGCGCTGCCTATCGGCATGTTGGCAATAATTTCAAAGTGGGCGTGGGCTACAACTTTGGCACGTTTTCAGATGACCTGACCGATCTGACCTATGACGACGAAGGCGCTTTCATCAATCTGATCGCCAAATTCTAAGGCAGTGCCTGCCCTCACGCAGGCACGTTAACGGACACAAGTGCGCCTTTGGCCTGAATGACCTGACGGGCCAAAGCGCTTCCTTGCAAAATGCAGTCCGCAAGGGGCTTGCCTTGCAAGTAGCCCGCGAGAAAACCGGCATTGAAACTGTCGCCTGCCGCGGTGGTATCGACGACGACGGGTGCAGGCTCTACGGCGATGTCGCCTGTCTCGTCACCGCTGACGTAGTGGATCGACCCCTCCCCGTTTTTCACGATGACCGTCGAAACACCCACGTTTTGATACCGCGCGGCGGTGGCTTCAAGGTCGGCATCGCCAAACCATGTCGCTTCGTCCTCAAACGAGGGCAGCGCAATATCTGACACCGCAGCGCCGCGCATGATCACCTCGCACATCTCTTCAGGCGAAGACCAAAGCCTTGGCCTCAGGTTGGGATCAAACATGATGGTTTTGCCTGCGCTGCGCGCGTCTTGCAGTGCCGACAGAAGCAGATCCTGAGACGCGCTATCCAGAATGGCGAGCGTTATGCCAGACAGATAAAGGATATCAGCCTGCGCAATGGCGCGCATAAGGTGCGCCGGATCGCGGACCATATCGCGGGCGGCGGATTGCCCGCGCCAATAGGAAAAACTGCGTTCTCCCTTGTCCAGGGAAATGAGATAGAGGCCGACGGTCTTGGTCTCGATGCGTTGGACATGGGCATCATCAATGCCGCTCTTGCGAAAGAACGCCGCCATATTGTCCGAGATGGTGTCGCATCCCAGCGCCGTGAAATAGCTCACACGCGTGTTTGGCGCGTGTTGGGCGAGATACCATGCGGTGTTGAACGTGTCGCCTGCGAAGCCCAGCCCGTATGTGTGTTCAGTTTCTGCTGGCGCAAGCTCGGCCATGCATTCCCCAATGGCGAGCACATGCGCTGCGCCAGAAGTTTTGACAGGGGACGGCGCCATGGGTGTTCTCCTTCACATCGGGCTTATCGTCATTACTGGCGCAAAAGCTCACGATGTTAAAGGTATCGCCTGTGTGGAGCAGTTCATCTCGCCCGGCTGCGCCAGAGGGGAATGGCCATCGCGAGGCCCACCAGTGCGGACAGAAATACTTTGCCCGCGAACGTCATCGTGCCCTCTATCTGCAGAACATGCAAAACAGTGCCACCGCACAGAATTCCCGTTGCGCTCAGATGCATGATCCGCCAGCGTCTCCAACGGATATGTCGCCTCAGAAGCGCAAGTAGTCCCGCCCCGAAAAGGGCCCACATGGCGAGAACACCCCAGATAGAAAAAG